>JAIOPV010000220.1 GCA_021413735.1 Planctomycetota bacterium | reverse complement strand
TTGTGGCCCGATGAGGACCACTCGGTCTCGGCCGTGGTGCTGAGTCTTGTGTTGTTTGGGGCGGAACATCCACATCCCACTTGCCCCGTCAGTCTCGATATCGCTTGCTCGAAGTTGGCACACTTCTCCGGGCCTCATACCTGTGAGCAACTGTACCCGCACCATCGCCCGAAGAGTCGGGTTGAGATGGAGGATCGTGGCTTCGACAACATCGGCGGCGATGGGATGAACAGGCTCGGGTTCGCGAACTCCGGGGGTCCCTCGTCGAACGCCCTCGACAGCCCGGAGAGCGTGGTAGACGTTCCCCGAGATCATTTCCTCCGTCACAGCCCACTTGAACATCCGGCGGACGCGATCGACCTGGGCGTTGAGGGTACTCCGACACCAACCCCGTTCGATCATGGCTTGCTGAACAGCACGCAGTTTCTTCGGCCCGAACTCGGCAGCAGGTGTTCTGCCGAAGAGCTCTCGGACAACGCGGACGGCAGAGCGGATGAATCTGTTTTGATCGTCCTTCTTCCGCTTTGGGACGTAGTGCAGTTTCGCCCACTCCAGGTAGGCGAGGATGACCTCGTTGATCGTCAGAGGGGGTCGGTCGTCAGGAAGCTGACGGCCGTTGGCGAGCCAAGTGGAGATGAGGTCGTCATATCGCTGCCGAACGTCAAGCGGCGGCGTTCGGCCATTCCGTTTTGGCCAGTCACCGAGGTAATGTTCCCGCCCGTTGAGGGTGACGTGCCCCCGTTCAAGGGTCCGGTGGCGACAGAGTTGGGGAGTGGTGTTTTTGGGCATGAGTGCGACTGAAAGTAGGTGTATTTCCGTAAATTACGGAAATCGCCTGTTTCTCAGACCGCACTCCGGACCGCCCGGAGGTTAGCGTAAGTTGCTATGGTCGAAGGACTTACTTAGAGTGGGCGATACAGGATTTGAACCTGTGACTTCGTCCGTGTGAAGAACGCACTCTACCACTGAGTTAATCGCCCAAAACCGAATGTTTTGGCCCGCGAAGGTACGGGCCAGATCTTCGTTAATCGGAGAGCCAACGTCCTCTTGGAGTTCACGCAGAAGCAATCACACCTTCGGGGGAACGCTCGGTGCAGCCGGCGCGTCGTCGAAAGTCGGTTTCGGGGTGGAAGGGGTTACTCGCTGCGGAGCCTTCACAGGTTCCGGATCAAGAGCCGCCCGAGGGCTCGACGATTCGCTCACCTCGTCTTCCAAACCCTTCAAACCCTTGCGGAATTCAACCGCGGTCTTCCCAAGCGAGCGACCAACTTCGGGGAGCTTTCGGCCGAAGAGAAGCACACCCAGCACGACCAATAACAGCAGTTCTTGCCCGCCAAGTCCAAACATTGCTAATCCTCCTCGTCAAATGGTACGGGATGGTCCGAAACACAGGCGGAGGAGGTTGAAGGTAACCCCAACCGAAAAGTGAGGGCTTGCAAGCTTCTATTGACTATACACCCCACCCCACCCAACGGGCAAGAACGACCACGAATTTCTTCCTCACGTTTTCCCACAATTGCCTTCCCACAAGGCAAACCACAACCGACGGTCGCATCTTCGGCAAAACTTAGTGAGAAAGACACAACGCCACCACTACAATGACCACTCACACACGCTTCCCAGAGGATTTTGTTCGCGATGGCCAGCCTGCTACAACTCACGAAAGCCCACAAACATTATGGCGACCAGGTTCTCCTCGACGGTGCAGAAGTCACCATCAGCGATAACGTGAAGGTCGGATTCATCGGTCGAAACGGTGCCGGGAAGAGCACGCTGCTTCGCATTCTCCTCGGCGAAGAAGAACTCGATAGCGGAGAAGTCTCACGTCATCCGAGTTTGCGGCTTGGCTACCTGCGGCAACACGATCCGTTTCTTCCGGGCGAAACGTCGCTCGAATTCTTGATGCGTGACAGCGAACAGCCCGACTGGAAATGCGGCGAAGTCGCCGGGCAGTTCGAAATCAAGGGGGCGTACCTCGATGGTCCCATCGCGAAGCTCTCCGGTGGCTGGCAGACGCGACTCAAACTCGCCGCGTTGCTGCTCCACGACCCGAACTTGCTCGTTCTCGACGAACCAACAAACTTCCTCGACCTGCGAACGCAGATTCTGCTGGAACACTTCCTCCGGAACTTCCGCGCCGCGTGTCTGATCGTGTCGCACGACCGCACATTCCTCAACGCGACCTGTACCCACACGCTCAACCTGTCGCGTGGGAAACTCACGTCTTTCCCCGGTAAGGTTGATGCGTTTCTGGTGTTCCAGAAGGAAAACCGCGAGCGGGAAGAGCGGTCGAACGCAGCGATTCTCGCCAAGCGGAAACACCTTGAGGACTTCATCGCACGGAATAAGGCACGGGCCGCGACTGCGGGACTCGCTCAGTCGAAGGCCAAGGCTCTCGAAAAGCTCGAAATGGTGGAGATCACCGGCGACGAACCAGTCCCCACGATTCGCGCTCCGCGCGTCGAGCCTCGCAAGGGAACCGCGTTGCGATGCAAGGATCTCGCCATCGGTTACCCCGAGCGGCAGATCGCGTCGAACGTGCAGCTTGAGATCGAACATGGCTCGCGGGCAGCGGTCGTCGGCGATAACGGCCAGGGCAAGACGACGTTTCTGCGGACATTGGTTGATTCGCTGAAGCCGTTGGCGGGCGAAATCAAATGGGGGCACGGCTGCAAGATCGGCGTGTATGCTCAGCACGTCTACACGAGCCTGAACGAAAAGAAAACGGTCATCGATCACCTTCGCGAGCAGGCTGCGTTCGGCAAGAAAGAGCAGGAAATTCTTGAGGTCGCGGGGTCGCTGTTGTTTCGCGGCTCGGACGTGAAGAAGCCGGTTTCGGTGCTGTCCGGGGGCGAGCGTGCTCGGCTCTGCCTCGCGGGGTTGCTGCTCAGCGATTACAACATCCTGATTCTCGACGAACCAGGTAACCACCTGGACGTCGATACCGTGGATGCATTGGTCGATGCTCTGTTGGCGTATCAGGGGTCGGTGATCTTCACGAGCCACGATCGGCACTTCACGGCCCGAGTCGCAACCTGCATTATCGAGGTACGCGACGGTGGCGTGAACAACTATAACGGCAAGTACGAAGACTACGTCTACCGCGTCAACAAAGAGATCGAGGCTGGCGAGCGTGAGTTGGCTTCGACCCGCGTGAAACTGCCTGATGAGGTGAAGTACGCGACGAAGGCCGTGGTGCGGGGGCCGCGTCGAACGGAGAAGGAGATCCGCAAGGAACTCAAGACGCTTGAGAAGAATATCGCCTTGCTCGACGAGCAGAAACGAGCGGCGAACGCGCAATTGATGAAGTCGAGCGACGCGAAGGAAGCCCTTCGATTGCACAACGAGGTTCAAGCTCTGACGGAGCAACTCGACCCAGCCGAGGAACGATGGGTTGAGTTGCAGGCGGAACTCGAAGAAATCTCGTGATTCGCTGAACTCAACAAGGCGAATTGGGCGAAATAGGAAAACAACTACTCATTCGGAGAATACCTATGGCAGAAGCACTTCCCGAAGAACGTCGTCGTGACGTCTTCGCGGCAATCGTTGCAGCACAGGATGGCGGCTTGAAGGTTGCGGCGTCGCACAAGCACGTCGCGGCTGAATATGGCATCACGCCAGCACAGGTACAGGTGATCGAGAAAGAGGGGCTTGATGCCCAGTGGCCACCGCTCGATTCGTGAAGCAGAAATCTCGAAAACCAGTTGGCCGCACGATTGAAACCCGATCAAGACATGATCAAAACAAAGATCTGAATTTTGTTTGAATCGTGTTTTGATCGGGTTTCAATCGTGCGGCTAACTGGTTTTCTTGGGTTTACCCTGCCCTGGCTTTTCGCCCCTTCGGCGGCTTCGCTTCGCTCACCGACACTTCCACGCCGTCGATGAATCGCTTCGCGTCTGGCAACGCATCCAGGAACACCTTGCCGTAGGGCTTCGTCAGCACTCGTGGGTCGAACAGCACCACGATGCCCGTGTCGGTCGCCGTGCGAATCAGCCGACCAAAACCCTGCTTCAACTTGATGACCGCTTGCGGCACCTGATAGTCCATGAACGGATTGCCGCCCGCTGACTGAATCGCTTCGAGGCGTGCCTCGGTCAACGGTCGGTCGGGCACTGCGAACGGCAACTTCGTGATAATCACATTCGAGAGCGCTTCGCCACGCACATCGACGCCCTGCCAGAAACTATCGACGCCGAAGAGAATACCCTTCTTCGCCTCGCGGAACTGTTCCAACAACTTCGGTGCGGGAAGCCCCGTCCCCTGGGTGAACAGCGTGTATCCGTTGCGTGCGAAAAAGCCGCCAAGCTTTTCTGCAGCACGGTTCAGGAACGCGTAACTCGTGAACAGCACGAAAGCCCGGCCCTGCGTCTTCGCCACATATTCGGGAAGCCGCGCCAGGACTTCTTCCTCGTACTTCGCCGCCATCGCCGACGGGTCCGGCATCGTCTTGAACAGATAAAGCTCGGCCTGCTTCTGATAGTCGAACGGACTGCCGAGTTGCTTCGTCTCCGCTTCTTCGAGGCCAAGGCGCTTCTGAAACAGCTTGAACCCGGATTCGTCGCCAGCAGCCGAGAGCGTCGCGGAAGTGAGAACCACCGTCGGCACGCGGTCGTAGAGTTGCTGCTTCAATGCTTCGCCGACCTCGACCGGAGCGCTCGCCAACGACACACGCGGCACTCGGCCCGGCTTCACTTCGACCCAGTACACCTGCCCACTGAGATCCTGACGCAGCCATTCCTTGATCGACTTCGCCATGTTCAGCAGGCGGTCGCCACGACTTGTGAGTTCGAGGCGCTCTTCTTCCGCGTCACGACCCTTCGCGAGTTCGTGCAGTTGTGTCGCGAGCTTCTTCAACTCCTCGGAAAGATGATCCGGCACGATGCCGGCTTCCCGCACGCGGCCGGTGCCCTTCGGCTGTCCAATGTGCCACTGATACACGGCCAGGAAAAACTTCTCCGACGCTTGGCGGGTTGCTTCGAGTTGTGCAACAGCATCGCCGTCGCCGAGGATCGCGAGAATCCCCTTCTGCGTTCGCGGCGCGAGCAACTGATTCAGTACATACTCGACGCCGCCCTGCGAAACCGCGATGCCGAGGTAGTCGGCCGCGACATCTTCGAGCGTGTGGGCTTCGTCGAAGATCACGGCGTTGTAGTCGGGAAGCAAGCCGCCGCCGGTTCGCCTGAGTGCGAGGTCCGCGAAGAACAGGGCGTGGTTCACGACGAGGATGTTCGCGCCGAAGACTCGCTTGCGAGCCTGGAAGTAGAAGCACTCCGCGTGCGTCGGACACTTTCGCCCGAGGCAGTTGGAGCTGTCGCTTTGCACGAGATCCCACACGGGCTCATACGGCTGAATCGGCAGGTCGGATTTGCTGCCGTCGGTGGTTTGACGCGACCAACGCCCAATCTGAATGAGTTGATCGACCCCGGCGGCAGTTTCGAGGAGCGAAGTAGCCTTACTCTGGGCGGCTCGCAGTCGGCGAATGCTGAGGTAGTTTCCGCGACCCTTCACGAGCACGGGCCGGAAGTCGCCGGGCATGATCGATTGCAGGAACGGCAAATCCTTCCGAATGAGTTGCTCTTGCAGACTGATCGTGTGTGTCGAGATGACGACCTTGAAATCCTTCTTGCTCGTGACGGCTTGAATCGCGGGCACGAGATACGCGAACGACTTGCCGACACCTGTGCCGGCTTCGACGAGCAATTTCTGCTTCTCTCCAAGCGCTTCCGCCACGGCATCGGCCATGTCGAGTTGTTGGGGTCGCGACTCGAACCCCGGCCACTTTTTGGAGACCAGCCCATCCGGGCCGAGAACTTTGCGGATGTCCATGCGTGAATTGTTGGCGCGAAGGTGGGTCGGAGGCAAGGCCGGTTGCCTGTTCGTGTTTTGTGTTAGGTGTTTCGTGTTTTGTGTGTGCGGTGGTTGGTCGGAATTTGAACGCAGATGAAAATGCAAGCCCCCGACATCCGCGATTGCGAAGGTCGGGGGCGTTGATTCTTCAAACTAAACACGAAACACGAAACACCAAGGATCACCAGAACTTCACACGCCAGTAATCCTGGGGAGCGGAGTTGCGGCCGATGTACCAGTGGCCGTCGTCCCATTCGAGGGTCACTTTCCGCCAGCCGAGCGGAACCTTCGGGAATGGGTAGTACGGGCCGATGAACGGGAAGGCGTTGTAAGGGTACGCGGTCGGGTAACCGACGCGGCTTACGTTGTTGTAAGGAGCGTAGGTCGGCCAGGCGTACGGCGGCAGGTTCGGAGCCTGCATGTCCGGCGAGTATTGCCCAGGAGTGCCCAGCGGGACCGGCTCAACGATTGGGTTACCACCAGGAGGGCCACCCTGCGGTGCAAGCGGGTACGGCGCGACCGGGGCGGTAATCGGCGGTGCGGTGTCCTGAACCTGAACGACGTCCGTGCTGACACGGATACCGTTGCGGACCAGAACCACGCCCGACACACCCTGGACTTCGCGAATGATCGCACTTCGTTGTGCGGCATCTTTAGCGGAACCCATGAGGGTAACGCTACCGTCTTGACACGAGATATTGACATCTGCACCGTCCGCGGCGGATGTCGCACGCAGACGGGAAGCGACGCTATCAGCGAGGGATTGATTCGGATTCGCAACTGCGACCGGAAGGGCAGCAGGTTGCTGAGCCTGAGTCGGGCCGGCGAGCCAGAAACCAGCAGCGGCGGCGAGTGGGAACAGGGCACGCACTTTCACGACAGACCTCCTTGTATGTAGGAATGTGCGCCAACTTCGGAGACGGTGTATGATGCCCCCGAGAACACGGACTGGCAAATAATCCGAAGCACAAAGACACGGTTCCCGAAGCGAGTCGCACGCTACGCAGAGTGCAATCACGATGACGGCGCAAACCGCTTGAATTGGACCGTCGGAGCGGTCGGAGCGAGAGGTTCCGTGAGGAATTGTTCAAGTTGGGAGGAGCGGTCTCCGAGGGAGGTGGTTCGCAGATTCAGGATTCTCGCTATGGAGTCGCGTGAGTCAGAGGTAAAGTAGCTTACCTGTACCGAGAACTGAACCGAGCCCACGGAGAATTCTTGAATTCCTTGAGTGCTTCGATCCCCCAATCCTCTTGACCGCCACTCGGAGCAGACATGAAGTCCAAAACCTCTCGCAACATGAATACTGAACAGGTTCAGCCTTTCGTATTCCGCTGCTCGACGTCCGTTTTCCATCCTGACGAAATTGAGGCTTTGCTGGAGCAAGGCAACGTGATGGAAGCGCTCGCGGCGGGAACGGTTCGACCAACCACTGCCGAGCAGAAGCACTTCCTGCTCGTCGATTGCGAGGAGGCGGAACCCAGGTCAATTGCAGAGCGAGCGTGGGTGCGGTTGAAGGCCCGTCGGGAGTTCGAGCAAGGGGAGAAGGAGAAGGCACCGCCGTCGCCCCCGCAGGACTATGGCATGGTGGAGTTTGATGCGGATCGTTGCTGGTGGTAAGGGTTCGGGTTTCGCCGCTTGCGGCTTCGCAGTGCGAAGCCGCAAGCGCCCGACGTTGATGTGAAAGCACCTCGCAGTTCGGTCGGTATCTCGTCTCGGATGCGGTTCCCATTCCGGTCAGCCGCCCGAGGTTCACATGCACACGCCGTTACTATTCGAGCCGTTCACACTCCGTTCCGTCACGTTTCGCAATCGCATCGGTGTCTCGCCGATGTGCCAGTACAGTTGCGACGATGGAACGGTCGGCGATTGGCACTTCGTTCATCTCGGTTCGCGAGCGGTTGGCGGTGCCGGGTTGGTGATGGCCGAGGCCACAGCAGTCTCGGCGGATGGCCGCATTTCCCCAGGCGACACCGGCATCTGGAAAGACGCTCACACCGAAGCATGGCGAAAGATCGCAAGTTTTGTGGCGGCACAAGGAGCCGTGCCCGGAGTTCAGCTTGCTCACGCAGGATGGAAAGCCTCGACCGATGCCCCGTGGAAGGGCGGCAAAGCCGTTTCGACGGAGAAGGGCGGTTGGCAATCCGTGGGCGTTGGCAATCAGGCATTTGCCGAAGGCTACCCAACACCAAGGCAACTCACGATCGCTGAGATCGACCGCATCTGCGAGGATTGGAGAAGTGCGGCTCGGCGAGCGATCGACGCAGGTTTCCGGCTCATCGAAGTACACGCGGCACACGGCTACCTCTTCCACAGCTTCCTGTCGCCGATCTCGAATCGTCGCACCGACGACTACGGCGGCTCGTTCGAGAATCGTGCCCGCTTCCTTCTGCGGGTCGTGAAGGAACTTCGCGGCATACTCCCCGCTGACTTCCCGCTGCTCGTGCGGTTGTCGTGCAGTGACTGGGTGCCCGGCGGTTGGTCCATCGAAGATTCGGTCCGGCTCGCGGTGAGTCTGCGGGTGCTCGGAGTGGATCTGATCGACTGCAGTTCGGGTGGCATTTCGCCGACCGCGAAGATTCCCGTCGGACCCGGCTATCAGACGAGCTTCGCGGAAGCGATTCGAAGGCAGAGCAAGATCGCGACCGCTGCCGTCGGAATGATTACGGAACCGCATCAGGCCGAGACGATCCTGCGAAGTGGTCAGGCCGACATGGTGTTCATGGCTCGCGAGATGTTGCGGGAACCGTACTGGCCAGTGCGTGCCGCCCGAGAGTTGGGCATGAAGACAGACGGAATGGCTCCCGTGCAATACGGGCGGGCTTGGTAATGGTCTGCGACCGCAGAAAGATCGCAAGCAGATTGCCCTAAACAAGATATGTTCGTAACGCGATGCTCTGATGGTATTTCTTCCGGTCGAGAGTGGCTGGTTCCGGGGCTGAAATGATGGTTCCGGGCGCGTTTTCGTTGGTTCCGGGTATGGGGTATGCATGTCGTCCGGAATCAAGAGAATCGCGGAAACCGCTTGGGTTTCCTTGACACAGTGGTGATCGTTCGTCAGGAATTCGCCCAGTTTAACGCTTCGCGTTGCGGTTGCATTTCCGGCGAACTGTGGCTATCTCTCCTGATCTGACGCGCACCACCCGGCACAAGGACGTGCCCATGACCCCGCCCACAAGCCAGTTCAATTGCCGTGCATTCGCGAGCCGCATCCTCCGTGCTGAGGCTTCGTCGCTCGCGGTTGTCGCTGATCGCCTCGACGATGGCTTCGATGCCGTGGTCGAGTTGCTCTACGGCTGTCGTGGCCGCATTGCTGTCATTGGCGTTGGCAAATCTGCTGACGTCGGCCAGAAAATCGCCGGCACCCTGAACTCAACCGGCACTCGGGCCTACATCCTCGACGCGACCCGTGCCATTCACGGCGACCTCGGCATGGTTCACCCAGACGATGTCGCACTCATCCTCTCGCACAGCGGCGAATCCGACGAACTCATCCGATTGCTGAACCCGCTTCGCAAGCTCTCCTCTGGGCTGGCGGCCATCACCGGTAACGTGCGAAGCACCGTTGCCCGCAGCGTCGACGCGGCCATCGTGTATGGGCAAATCACGGAAGTGTGCCCGATGGCACTCGCACCGAGCACCAGCACGACAATCATGATCGCGCTCGGCGACGCACTTGCATTCTCGATGCTGGAACAACGTCAATTCACGCCAGAGCAGTTCGCACGCTTCCACCCTGGCGGCAGCCTTGGCCGCAGGCTCGCGACGGTTTCGGAGTGCATGCGACACGGCCACGAACTTCGCATCGCTCCCGACACCGACACCGTTCGCACGGTCTTCGCGAGGGTGCGCCACACAGGTCGGCGAACCGGTGCAATCATGCTGACCAACGCGACTGGTCAACTCACGGGGTTGTTCACTGACAGCGATCTCGCAAGGCTGTTCGAGTCTCGTCAGGATGATGCGCTGGATTCGCCAATCGAGCGGGTCATGACGCGGCACCCCGCTGTGATTGGGCCCGATGCTCGCCTTGGGGAAGCGCTCGACTTGCTCAAGAGCCGAAAGATCAGCGAACTGCCAGTGGTGGATTCGGAATCTCGCCCAGTCGGCATGCTCGACATAACCGATCTGATTGGCCTGGAAGCCGCTGCTGGCGGTGCCGAAAGCCGTCCGGTGCTGCGTCTGGCGGAACGGAAGACAGCGTAAACTACCATGCCTGACTTAGCTGAACGTGCTGCGAAGATCGAACTCTTGCTGCTCGACGTGGACGGCGTGTTGACTGACGGCAGCATCGTGTACACCGATGCGGGTGCCGAGATCAAGCGGTTCCACGTTCGCGACGGCTCGGGGTTGAAGTTGTGGCAGAACTCGGGTAAGCGGGCGGCCATCGTATCTGGGCGAAGTTCAAAGGCGGTCGAACGACGAGCAGCAGAACTCGGCATCGCTCCTGTTTTGCAGGGTCGGCACGAGAAGTTGCCAGCGTTCGAGGCTGTGCTTGCCGAAACGGGACTGCGGCCCGAGCAAGTGTGTGCCATCGGCGACGATCTGCCAGACGTGCCCGTGCTGAAGCGAGTCGGGCTGGCGATTGCTGTCGCAGATGCGTGCCCGGAACTGCGGGCGATTGCACACTATGTCACGGCTGTTCCGGGTGGTCATGGGGCGGTTCGCGACGCGATCGAATGGCTGTTGAAGCTGCAAGGTGTTTGGGACGAAGTAGTCGGCCGGTTCGCTGGCTGACGGAGGCCGAGGTGGCATGAATCCGCGGCGAATCCTTTTATTGGTCGGCGGATTTGCTGCGTTCGCGGCGGCGTACCTCATTTACGCGCAGATGTTCGGCTGGCTCGATGGCCTGCCCATCCTTCCGCCGAAGATGCTCATTGCATCGGATGGAACATTCCAGCCACCAGAACGACTGACCTCGCCGACAATCGAACTCATCAAGCAGGCGTTCGGCGATAAATGTCCCGAAACGGAACCGACGCACTACCCAAACCAACTCCGCTTTCAGCAGGGCGATACCACAATGGTCATCGCCGCGGGTAGCCTGCCGAGCAACCCGAACTCCAATCGCATTATGCTGTCGCCGTTCAGCGTGGCGATGTTCAGCAAGCCGCGCCCGAAACACCTGCAACAACCCGGCGAAGTCACCGAAGTCAGTACGATCCACTCCGACCGGGCGGTGCTGGAGTTCGACCGCGTGATTCAGTCCGCGACCGAAATGAACAACGCAAAGCTCGTTCGGCTGGAACTCATCAGCGACGCCGAGCAAGCAGTTCAGGATGCGTTCAAGCGAGAAGGAAAGGTTCACGTCACGAACAACCAGCGATCCGCCGACCCAAACCGTCGGCTCGTGTTGCGAACTGTTGGGCCGTTGTTCTACCGCGATCCAAAGGTACCAGCAGGTGCGCCACCGCTCACTGGCCCAGACATCTGGACAGACTCGCCCGTCGAGATCGTTGACCGGAGCAACCTGCCACGTCAACCGGGTGAGCCTGCAGCCGCAGCTCCGGCCACTGCCGAAGAAGTCCGCAATGACACGGCCGTCGCTGCGATCCTTGGCGGGAAGCGCCTGCCACCGCCGACCATCACGGCGGTCGGGATGCGGGTCTATCTGGAACAGCAGAATCAGCCTGGGAAGCCGCCTGCTCCGAAGAAACCCGCCGGCAGTGGTCCCGCAGGCGTCGGCGGTGTCCAGCGTGTCGAGTTCACCGAAAACGTAGTCATGAATCTGTGGGTCGATGGCGGTCAGGGGTTGGTTGGTTCCGGCGATGGCAAGTCCGCTGTGGCTGCGGAAACGACGAGTGCGATGTCGGCTGTCGGTGGCGGCTTCATCAACGGGGCGAACGTCGCACGAGCCTTTGGTCGCGATCTGCTACAGGTCGAGACACGCGGGCCGTTCGTCTACGATTCGCAGAAGAATCTCGCACGCTTCGATGTGCTCCCGCTGGCAGACCCGAACCTTCGCAACGACGTCCAGGTCACGAAAGTTGCTTCGCGACCGGGGCGGCAAACGCTCTTCAGCCAAGTGCTGGAAATCGAGTTTGAGGGCTCGCCGGAAGCGACGCCAGCCGGTTCGACACCAACCACGGTTGCACTCAAACCCGCCGGCAATCCCGCGACAGCAGCACCAGGGCAGGGGCCAGGCAGCAGCAAGTTCAAGCGGCTTCATGCCTGGACGTACACGCAGGGCCGGTTCCTCACTGTGTCGTCCGACGGCGACCAACTGGAGGCTTACGGTCAGGATCTCACGCACGATACCGTGCTGTCCCGAACCAGGCTCACCGGTTCGCCACTCTACGCAATTCAGCAGCGTAACGTGCTGACGGCAGGAGCAGCGAAACAGCCAGCGGTTCTGATTATTGACCAGCCACCGAATCCGCCGGAACTGGCCGCACAGCCACGCCGAAACCAGGCGACCGTCATCGGGCCAGGGCGCGTCGAAATCTTCGACGCGGCATCGAACACCACTTCGATCACGGCATCGTGGCTGACGTCAATGGTGCAGTCGAAGGAGAAGGCCAACGACCTCGAACTCGACCTGTACACATTCACCGATGGTGCGAAGTTCGAGGACGTGAAATCCGACTTCTGGCTCAAGGGCAAGGTGCTGAAACTGTGGCTCGCGCCGACTCCCTCCGCGACAACGCCGTCTGCTTCGGCTACGCCAGCAGCAGCAAGTAGCGCAGCGCCGGCACGCAACCAGCCGCACCGATTGCAGGCACTCGGAGATGTGACTGGTCACTCCGCCGACATGGACATCGAACAATCCGATCACCTGAACACACTGTTCCGCGATGTGCCGCCACCCGCAGTTGAGCCGCCACCGGTCGCACCTGTCGCCAAGGGACCAGTGAATCCGATGGTAGCCCCCACGCCAACGCCGACGCCCGCACCGAAAGAACCCGAGAAGCCGAAGCCACCGTTGAAACTGCGGGCACGCACCATCGAGACGTGGGTCGTTCGCTATCCGCAACCGAAGCCACCCGGTCAGCCTGCGGTCGCGCCGAAACCTGCACCCGCACAACCTGGCGCTCGCGGAACCGAGCAGACCAGCGGCGGCATGAAATATCAGTTGGACAAGGCCCGCTGCGAAGGAATGGTCAGCGTTCACCAAGACCCCGCTGATGCCACTAAGCCACGCGGCACTGACATTCTTGGCAGTCGGATGCTGATTGACAGCACACCCGATGGCAGCATCCTCACCGTGTTCGGATGGGACGACCGACCAGGCGAAGTTCACAACGAAGGCACCTCGCTCATCGGGCCAAAGGTGCTCATCGACCAACTGCACAACCTCGCAGTCATTGAAGGCCGCGGTTCACTGGTCATGCCGACGTCGAGCGATCTGTCTGGGAACTCGCTCAAACAACCGGAAGTGATCGTCATCCACTTCCGCGACGGCATGAAGTTCCAGGGTGCGAAGAAAGTTGCCGACTTCTTCGGTAAGGTGACGGCTGCTCAGGGCGTTTCGTGGGTTACATGTCACACGTTGCAAGTGAACTTCGATCGGCCCGTGTATCTGTCGCAAGCTAACCGACCGAAGCCGGTTCCGGGTGCCAAGCCCGAAGAAGGGCCGAAACTCGACGTCGTGTATTGCTACCCGGCTCCGGGAGACGCAGCCGATAGCCCGCAAGAAAAGCAGGTCTACTTCAACCAGGTGGACACCGACCCGATCAGCAATCGTCCGATTCGCCGTCAGCAGATTATCGCTCGGGAACTGACGCTGCGTGCGCAGGCTCGCGAATCCGGGAACGCGGAACCGTACAAGTTGCTCCTCGCGGCCGGTCCGGGTGAGGTGCGGACCTGGCAACCTGGCTCGAAAGACGACGGACCCGCTGGGCCAGTCGCGTCTCAACCCGCTGTGAATCCGATGGAGGCTCAACCCGCAGCGCCGCCCGAAATGAAGCTCACGATCATCAGGTTTGCCGGGCGAATGATCGGGAAGGACAAGGGCGCGGTCTACAAGGAAGCGACGTTCCTCGACCCTGTGGAAGTTTTCGACATTCCCACCGATAACCCGGAATTGCAGCTCGAACGGCACAAGATGCCGCCGCGTTCGACGTTCCTCAGTTGTGCGAAGCAACTCGTTGTGTGGAGCCACACCAAGCCGAAAGAACCGACTGAGCAGCACATGAAGGCGACCGGAAACGCGTACATGCGCAATGACGAGTACGACGGCTGGGGCGAGACGATTGAAGTGATCGGGAAGTTGGTGACCTTCGAGGGAATGGAGTCGGTTCCCGCACGGATCAAGAGCCGATTCACTGGCAACGACCAGACCGGCAAGAAGATCAAATTCGACCGGGCCACGAACCACTACACGGTCGAAGGCAGCGTCGGCGGCACGCTGACGGAGTCACCAGGACCAGCGAAGAAGAATCCGTCACCGAAGAAGTGACCCTTGCGAGCATGTCAAGGACATGGAGACGATTTCCGCATTTGTCATCGGTTCCGGGCGACCTGCACACCCCACGTCTGGAACCGATCCAAACACGCCTGGAACCGTCTTTTCAGCCCTGGAACCATTTACCTGTCTGGAAGAAATATTATCAGAATGTGCGTTGGCCCGGCACCCCGAAGCACATCCCATTCGGGACGAACAGATTGCGGGATTGACCAACCAACCTGATGAACTTCCTGAATGTTCTTCGCTTCTCTGAAACTGTTCGATCCAACTCCGCAATCAACTCGGGAACCCAATCGGTCGGCGGGCAAGAGGAGCACTTGATTTCCGAAAAATTATGGTGAAACTGGTCGTTATCCGCCCGCGCTCCCCATCTCGTGTGCTGTCATGAAACGGTTTGGTTTTACACTAATCGAACTCCTCGTTGTCATCGCAATCATCGCCATTCTCATCGGTCTGCTGCTGCCGGCCGTTCAGAAGGTGAGAGAAGCGGCCTCGCGGATGAAGTGCCAGAACAACCTCAAGCAGATCGGCCTCTCGATCCACAGTTTCCACTCGATTTACGACCGATTCCCATTCGGAAGTGGCGTGTGTTGCACGCCGGTCGGCCCAAACTGGACCGTGGATATCATGCCCTTCGCGGAACAGACGAACGTTGTGGCCGCTCTGAACCTGACGCTCGGACTCAATAACTCAGCAAATGCCGCTGCGACCATGCAGGTCGTGCCCATGTTCATCTGCCCGACCGACCCAGCTTCCGCATCGCCAATCATGACCCGCTTCGCCGCTCACAATGCCTCGCCAGCGCTCGCGTTGTGGTATCCCGCGAGCATGGGACCGACGCACATGGACGATTGCCCGTTCTGCCCGCTGGGCAACACGCCGGCGGCGACAAATTACTGCTGCCAGGGCTACAACTTCGGTACAAATGCGGGTGCCGGGTATCCCGCGGGCTCTTTCGCGGGCATCTTCGGTCGAACCTCGGTCACGACAATTCGCATCAGCAGCGTGACGGATGGCCTCTCGGGGACATTCCTCGTCGGCGAAACCCTGCCGGCCGATTGCACCTTTATGGGAGTGTTCAGCCAGAACTTCCCGCTATCGGGGACGTCGATACCGCTGAATACGTTTGAAACGGCAGTAGATTCGAACTGGTATCGCACATGTGGATTCAAGAGCAAGCACACGGGCGGGGCGAACTTTGCAATGGGCGACGGCAGCGTACGGTTCGTATCGACAACGATTAACTACCAAATATACAACGGCGTGGGAACTCGTGCCGGGGGTGAGGTTACATCCCTCGACTGAGTTGGTGGCGAATCCACATTATCTATTTGGGTTATTATTATCACGGATCCCATGATGCTCAACCAATTGACCTCTCACTACGGAATGAGACTGTGGGTCTCTTTCGCGTTGCTTCCCGCAATGTTGCTGCTCAGTGGTTGTGGGTCGAATGAACTGAAACTTGTGCCAGTGAGTGGCAAAGTGACCCTTGATGGAGGGGCGATGCCAGGACCGGGGACCGTTTACTTCAATCCGGAGTCGGCGTCGCCCAGTGGAGCACTCCGACCCGCAACAGCAGAATTTGACGCCGATGGGAACTACACTGCGAAGAGTTTCACGCCAGGCGACGGTTTACTACCGGGGAAGTATGTAATTCGCGTTGATTGTTGGAAGCAAGCGCCAAATATGGAAAGCAAACCCGTTGTCAGTTTCTTGCCACAGAAGTATCAAGAACCTTCCAAGAGTGGATTAACACTCACTGTTGAACCGGATGCGAAATCCATTACTCATAATATCGACTTGCAATCGAAATAAGGGTTGCTAAAGGTCCGGCGTATCTCGCCGGATCTTTAGCAGCCACATTGGCATACATCATCCCAACGCGACCGTGACGATCTGCTGTGCCTCGCGCACGATCGCTTCGAGATGCGCTGTCCCTTTCAAGCTCTCGGCGTAAATCTTGTAGACATTCTCGGTTCCGGAGGGGCGAGCGGCGAACCAACCGTTCGCCGTCACCACCTTCAGTCCACCAATCGCGGCACCGTTTCCGGGAGCCTTCGTGAGCTTCGCGGTGATCGGTTCGCCAGCCAACTCCGACGCCGACACGTTCTCAGGCGACAACTTCGACAGCTTGGATTTCTGCTCAGGCGTGGCGGGTGCGTCGATGCGTGTGTAGAACGCCTCGCCAAATTGACCGGTCAGTTCGCGGTAGTGTTCGCCGGGGTCGCGGCCAGTTACCGCCATGATCTCTGCCGCAAGCAGACACAGCAATGGGCCATCTTTGTCAGTGGTCCACACGGTGCCATCACGACGAAGGAAACTGGCTCCGGCGCTCTCTTCGCCACCAAAGCAGACCGAGCCATCGAACAGCCCCGGAGCGAACCACTTGAACCCGACCGGCACCTCGCACAGCTTCCGACCGAGCGAATTCACAACGCGATCAATCATGCTGCTGCTCACGAGCGTCTTGCCGACGGCAGCGTTCGCCGACCATCCTTGTCGATGTGTGAGCAGGTAGCGAATCGCCACCGCGAGGTAGTGGTTCGGGTTCATCAAGCCCGCCGATGGCGTCACGATTCCGTGGCGGTCTGAATCCGGGTCGTTGGCGAACGCGACCTGAAAGCGATCCTTCAGCTTGACCAATCCCGCCATTGCATACGGACTCGAACAGTCCATGCGAATCTTGCCGTCGTGGTCAACGCACATGAACGAGAACGTCGGATCGACTTTCGTGTTCACCACCTCGATGTTCAATCCGTAGGTCGCGTTGATCGGAGCCCAATAGCCGACGGCTGCGCCGCCGAGCGGGTCCACGCCGAGCTTGAGCTTCGCCCCGCGAATGGCGTCCATGTCGATCACGTTGCGAAGGTCATCGACATACGGCTGAACGAAGTCTTCCTGTTGTGTCGTGCTTGCCTTCATCGCGGCACCGATCGCAATTCGCTTCACGCCAGCGTTGTTCCCGCGGAGCAACTCGTTGGCACGATCCTGAACCCACTTCGTGATGTCGGTATCGGCTGGGCCGCCGTTCGTTGGGTTGTACTTGAAGCCGCCGTCTTCGGGCGGATTGTGCGACGGGGTGATAACAATTCCGTCTGCGAGGCCGGTTGTCCGACCGCGATTGTGAACGATGATCGCTCGCGAAATCACCGGTGTTGGCGTGACGCCGTCGTTGCTCTGAATGATTGTCGTGGCACCGTTTGCAGAGAGAACTTCGAGGGCAGTTCGCTGTGCTGCCGCTGATGTGGCGTGCGTGTCCTTGCCCATGTAGAGCGGGCCATTGATGCCGTTGGCGACGCGGTAATCGCAGAGTGCTTGCGTGATCGCGAGGATGTGCGCTTCGGTGAACGTGCCGTTGCTGGGTGTGCCACGATGACCGCTGGTGCCGAACGCGACACGCTGGTTGGGGTCGGTCATGTCGGGCTTGCGGTCGTGGTATTCACGCTCCAGCTTCGACACGTCGATGAGCAGTTCCTTTGGGGCGGGCTTTCCCGCGAGCGGCGAAATCGCCATCAGCACTTCTCCATTTGATCGTGATTGAGACTCATTTGATGGGGAGTTCCCGTTAGCATACCGATCAGCCAAAAGCAGAAGAACTAGCCGCACGATTGAAACCCGATAAAGACACGATCAAATCATAAGACGGCGAGCGTCGAGGCGTCAGCCCGACGGTGGATTCTGCGAGTCGGCGGCGTTTCGATAGCACCGTCGGGCTAACGCCTCGGCGGCGTTTCGATAGCACCGTCGGGCTGACGCCTCGACGCTCACGACGCGGTATCGTGTGGCTAATTCTTCTGCTTTCTTCCTCCAGAAGTGGTGTCGTGTGAGTGACAACGTGATCGGCTTCCTTGATCGACGTCGCATTGTCGCGAAACCGGGGTTCAACCGCTGGCTCGTTCCGCCGGCGGCGCTGTCCATCCATCTGTGCATCGGCGAAGTGTACGCCTTCAGCGTGTTCAACTTCCCACTGGAACAATCCGGAGAAGGCTGGAGCCTCAAGCACATCGGGTGGGTGTTCAGCATCGCGATCGTGTTTCTCGGCTTGTCGGCGGCGGTGTTCGGTGCGTGGCTCGAACGGGTTGGTCCTCGGAAGGCGATGTTCGCGTCGGCAGCGTGTTTCGCTGGTGGCTTCCTGGTTGCGGCTCTCGGCGTGTGGGTGCAGCAGCTCTGGCTAGTGTGCCTCGGGTACGGCGTCCTCGGCGGTATCGGTTTGGGGCTGGGTTACATCTCGCCGGTATCGACGCTCATCAAGTGGTTTCCCGACCGCCCCGGAATGGCAACCGGCCTCGCGATCATGGGTTTTGGCGGCGGAGCCATGATCGGGTCGCCGTTGTCGTTCCTGCTGCTGGAACATTTCAAGACCGTCGAAAGCACCGGGGTCATGGAGACGTTCGCGACCCTTGGCGTGGTCTACGGCGCGTTCATGATGTTCGGAGTGCTGACGGTGCGATTGCCGCCAATGGGATGGAAACCAGAAGGGTTCGTGCCAACTTCGCGAGTTGCAAGACCCAACGACATGACCGCTGACGAAGCGATCCGGACGCCTCAGTTCTGGTTCCTGTGGGTTGTGCTGTGCATGAACGTGACGGCTGGCATCGGCGTGTTGGGGCAGGCGTCGCCGATGATTCAGGAAATGTTCCCTGGCGTGGTGTCGCCTGCTGCGGGAGCGGGGTTCGTTGGATTGCTCAGCCTGTTCAACATGGTCGGGCGAATCTGCTGGTCGTCGCTGTCGGATGTGATCGGCCGGAAGGCGACCTACACGGTGTTCTTCGCGCTCGGTGCGGTGCTGTATGCGGCCACTCCGGAAACGGGACGCCTCGGCAACGTGACGCTGTTCGTGCTGTGCTACGCGATCATCATGAGCATGTATGGCGGCGGTTTTGCGACGATCCCGGCATATTTACGCGATCAGTTCGGCACGGTGCAAGTTGGCGCAATCCACGGGCGATTGCTGACCGCATGGGCATTGGCTGGAGTCGCGGGACCGTTGCTCGTGAACGAGATTCGCGAGTCGCAGATCAGGAGCGGCGTGCCGAAGGCGGATGCGTACACCGTGACGATGTATCTGATGGCTGGGTTGCTCGTCGTCGGGTTCGTGTGCAATTTGCTCGTGCGACCTGGGAAGCCGTTGACCGCATCCGCAAGCCCGGCGACTTCGGGCGATGTTGCAGAGTTGACACAGCAGGACGTCAGGGCAAACGGGTTTGTGCTGGGGTTCCGCTGGCTGTGGGTGGGCGTGCCGCTGACATGGGGCATCTGGAAGACGATCGAGAAATCGCTGCCGTTGTTCAATTCGTGATGGCGGGTCTTGCGATACAATTCACTGCGACCCCTGTTACCCGGAGATTCCCATGATCCGGCCGTTGTTCCCGCTGCTGCTTCTGCTCGCGACCAGTCCGGTTGTGCTCGCACAGGCCAAAACCGATCCCGCACCGACGCCCGGCGATGTCGGCGCGAATGTGTATCGGCAAGTGTTGCAGTCCACTGTGTGGGTTCATTCTGACCGTGGAAATGGTCGCCTGGCCACTGGCAGCGGATCGCTCGTTGACAAGGGCCGACGACTCGTGCTGACCAATTACCACGTCGTCGGTGATGTGAAGCGGGCGACCGTGTTCTTCCCGGATTACGGCACCGACAAGAAGGCGATTTCCGAACGCAAGCACTATCTCGATCGCTCAAACAAGCTCGGCATTCCCGGCGATGTCGTGGAGATCGACAAGGAAGGCGACCTCGCTCTGATTCGCATTGATCGGGTGCCAGAGGGAGCGCTCGAACTGCCGCTCGCAGCGACGAGTCCAGATCCGGGGCAGGCAGTTCACTCCCTTGGCAACCCGGGCAAGAGCGGTGCGCTGTGGGTCTACACGCCAGGCAAGGTTCGGCAGGTTTATAGCAAGAAATGGCAGGCGAAACTCGACGAACGCACGACGCTGAACTTCCAGGCGAAAGTGATTGAAACCGACTCGCCGACAAACCCCGGCGACAGCGGTGGCCCGCTGGTCAACGACAAGGGCGAGTTGGTGGGCGTGACGCAGGGCGGCGCGCTGGACGCTCAGGCACTCAGTATCTTCGTCGATCTCTCCGAAGTGAAACGATTGCTGCACCGACGGTCAGTGCAGGCGCTGCGTTCAACCGACACGACCACGACCAGCACAACGCAGGCGAAAGAGCCGCCGAAGCCGCACCGCGATGCGCCGCTCAAGAGCAAGGATGAAGGCAAGTTCTTCTCCGAGGAAGCGTGGGCCAAGGTCGCCACTACCGCCGAGAAGCTGCTGAAGGAAAAGGGCCTCGACCTGATGATCGAGACATATGCCACGCCGCCGAAGCTCGATGCAGACAAGGTGAAAGCGATGAGCGCCGCCGAGCGCACGAAGTTCTTCAAAGAGTACGCACAGGATCGAGTGAAAGCTGAGAAGATCGTCGGCCTCTATATCGTCATTAACAAGAGCCCAGGCTCGCTCTATGTGGATCTTGCAGAAGCCGCGAAAGCGAAGATTCCCGAAGAAGTGGTGACGAAGGTCAAGGAGGCGCTGTTGACCGCGTTCAAGGCGCAGAAGTTCGACGCTGGCCTCGCCGATTCGCTGAAGATCATCCTCGATTCGCAAGGACTAGGCGAGAAGAAGGAAGACAAGAAAGAGGACAAGAAGTGACACCGCAAGGGTTGATGCTCTGCGACGACTTGATCTTCTTCAGCCGCGTGGCCGGGACTGCCCGCGCCGCGGGGTTGTCGGTGCGGCAAGTGAAGTCGTCGGCCGATGCGATCTCGCTTGCGAAACAACACGCACCCAGCGGCGTGATCGTCGACTTGCAGAACCCCGGACTCGACTTGCTGGCGTTTCTCGCGGAGTTGAAGGCCGCGTGTCCCGTGATGCCGCGAATCGTGGCTTTCGGGTCGCATGTCGAGGCCGATGTGCTGAAGGCGGCCCGGCAAGCAGGATGCGATCGCGTCATGCCTCGGAGTCAGTTCGCGAAAGAGCTGGAGGGTGCGATTGGAGAGTGGCTCAGCAAAGAACCTAACCCCCCAACCCCCTTCCCTAAGAAGGAAGGGGGAGCCGGAAAGCCCTCAGGTCTTAGCCCCTCTCCCCTTGGGGGAGGGGTTGGGGAGGGGTCTTCGGAAGATACCCCTGCTTGATGAGCGCGAGCAATCCCGTGACGTGCTTGCAGTGGTCCCAACGGAGGAAACCCATGCACTCGCATGAACGATCCTCGGGCTTCCCAACGCGAACGTGATACAGGTTGCCTTGACCCAGACGGTGAACCGCGAAGCCACGCCCGCCGATCTCGCACGGAATTTCGCGGAAGGTGTAGAACTGCGACTTGTTCCCGTCAGCGATGCAGAACACGCCAATGCCGCGTTCGTCCGGCACGCGAACAAGACTGATCGTTCGGGTTGACGCTTCGGCTTTTGCCATGATCCGATTCTACACAAGGCCGCTCGGGGTTGTGCCTTGGGCTTTTCGACACCCCGCCGTCAAATAAAATCAAACCGCACACCACACAGGAATCGCTCATGCAGTTCGTGAAAATGCACGGGATTGGCAACGATTACGTTTACGTCGATTGCGTGCGGAACCCGTTGCCCGCCGATCCCGCAGCACTGAGCCGAGTCATCAGCGACCGTCACTTCGGCGTCGGCTCCGATGGGCTGATCCTGGTTTGCCCCAGCGAAAAAGCCGACGCCAAGATGCGGATGTTCAACGCCGACGGGTCCGAATCCGAGATGTGTGGCAACGGTCTCCGCTGCGTCGCGAAATTCGTCTACGACAAGGGCATTGCCCGCAAGCCACAACTCACAATCGAAACCGGTCGCGGACTGCTTCCCGTCGATCTCGAAATCAAGAACGGGGTCGTTTGCCGCGTGCGGGTGAACATGGGCGAACCCATCCTGAAATCAGCCGACATCCCGACGACGCTACCAGGCGACCCACCGGTGAACGCACGCATCAACCTCGGCGGCGTTCGGTTCGACGCGACCTGCGTTTCAATGGGCAATCCGCACGCCGTGTTCTTCGTTGGCGAGGATTATTTCGTCGGCAAGCGCGATCTTGTCGCGGAGTTTGGCCCGCAAATCGAAAATCACGCGGTGTTTCCCCGACGAGTGAACGCACACTTCGTGAAGGTGCATTCGCGTGGCGAAGTCACGATGCGCACCTGGGAACGCGGCAGCGGCATCACCCTGGCGTGCGGCACCGGAGCGTGTGCGGTTTGCGTCGCGGGAGTCTTGACCGGTCGCACTGATCGGAAGCTGATCGCACACCTGCCTGGCGGCGATCTCGAATTGCACTGGTCAGAAACCGACAATTGCGTGTATAAGACCGGCCCGGCGACGGAGGTGTTCACCGGGGAATGGCGCGGCTGAGCTTAACCCGCGAGGGCGATGATGAAGATTCGTGATCGCCGGGTTATCGCTGCCGCCGGTTGGATTGGCACCAGTATCGTTCGACTTTTGTCGGCATCCTTGCGATTCGATCACCGTTCAATCAGCACTGTTCCCGTCGATCCGCTGCAACCACCCGAGCGCGAACCGTTCATCTACGCGCTCTGGCACGAAAACTTCCTCATTCCGATCGCTCGCTTCGGAAACCCAGGCGTTTCCGCTCTCGTGAGTCGCCACGCAGACGGTAAATTGCTTGGCGAATTGATCGGAACCACAGGCATGCGAGTCGTTCACGGTTCCACGAGTCGCGGCGGTGTTGCTGCGGTTCGCGAACTGCTTCGCCCCGGCACAGGGCATCTCGCGGTCACTCCCGACGGGCCGCGCGGTCCGCGGCGGGTGGTACAACCTGGCGTGGTTTATCTTGCCTCTCGAACCGGTCTTCGCATTGTGCCGATCGGCGTCGGGCATCGCCGACCGTGGCGTATGAAGAGCTGGGATTCGTTTGCAGTGCCCCGTCCCTTCTCCCGCGTTCGCTGTCTGTTCGGTCAGCCAATCACGATTCCGCCACACCTGCACTCCGCTGGCCTCACCCCGTACACGCAGCAAGTGCAGTCCGAACTCGACAGCGTTACTGCCGCGGCTCAGGATTGGGCCGATACCGGCCGCCTTGTTCTCCCATCGACGATTCTCCAGGCACGCGTTCCAGTCGTAGAACATCCCACGCGAATTGTTGAAATCGCGGGGGTGGAGCGTGTTGCAGGCGGGTGAAAACATCGGTTACGTGATTCCGCAGCGGTTCTGGGCGTGGATTGGAACACGTCGAGCCGTTGCGGTTTTGCTTTGGCTCACGGCCATCGGCGTCGGTGTGTTCTTTCTCTGGCACGCCTTCGTCTGGTACAACGACCCACGCCGAACCCCTGAGGAACATCGACGTGCCGACGGCAACGGCGGGCACGTGCAAATCGACTTCGGCGGGCAGTGGGTGATGGGGCGAATGGTCGTGCTCGGACACGCCGACGAACTCTATCACCGACAGCGTCAATGGGAAGTCGTGCGAGCTTCCTTCCCGGTCGAAGCGGAGTCGCCCGCAGTGCGGCTCGAATCGGGCATCCCCAAGACAGCTCGCATCATCGCCAAACCAGACGCCGATCTGCACCACGATTCCGACAACCTCATGTCCTGGTTCATGGGTCGCGATCCCGACGAGTGGAAAATCATTGGCGGTGCCAGCGTCGCTCCTCTGGGTGTGGACCCGTTCGGCAACCCATTCGTCACCGCAGCGCTCGTTCAAGCCTCGGCAGACCAAGTCACTCCTGAGATTGAAGCGAAGGTAAAGGAACCGGCCATCGGGGGGCCGCTGTATCCGCCGGTTCATGCGTTCCTCTACGCTCCGCTCGCCCTCATCGAAAGCTCCCAGCTCGCGTATCACGTCTTTCAGGTCATCGGGGTTCTGATGGTGGTGGTGACCGGTCTTGGAGTGAAGGTTCTCAGCAAGGGGCGGGTGCCGTGGTCGGTCGCGACGCTCGTGCTGTTTCTGTTTCCGGGAACGCGAGGCGGTCTCGATCTCGCCCAGAATCCCACGGTTTCGCTGGCGATCGTTGTCTGGGGGTGGACGCTCGCATCGCGTGGTTACTTCGTCGCTGGGGGAATGGTGTGGGGTTTATTCGCGTTCAAACCCGTGTGGGGGCTGGCGTTCTTCCTCGTGCCGGTTCTCACGCGAAGATGGCGATTCTGTGCCGCGATGGTGTTCACCGGTTGCGGGCTCGCCGCGGCGACACTGCCGTTTGTTGGCCTTCGGACCTGGCTCGAATGGCTGGCAGTCGGCCGGGAAGCAGCCGCTCTCTACAACGTGAACCTCAACTGGATCAACCTGAGCCGCGATGTGCAGAGCATTCCGCGACGCATCCTGCACGATTTTTCACTCCCCGAATCGGAACGCGATAAGCCACTTACGATGGCCCTCGCGTGGACACTGTGGGGGCTTTTACTTGGAACCACAGCCACCGTGTATCTGCGGTTCGGAGATCGCAAACGCCTCACCGGTGTGGGTATCGCGTTCCTATTCTTTGGGGCATACCTCACGTGCTATCGCTTCATGTACTACGACACACTTCTTGGCGCGATGGGGTGTGCCGTGCTGTTCGCGGACCCATCACGGTTCCTACGCACGCGAGTTTTCGATCTGCGGCTTGTCCCGCAAAGTACGCCGTTCGCAACGGGTCGTGGGTTACCTTCGCTCGCGAGTTCGTCTGATGTGCTCGGACCGCGATTGATGGGATACGTCTGTTCGTTTCCGCTCACGATGTTGGTGTTGCTGCTTCTCTATGAGAACACCGTCAGCGGAATGCATCTTGAGGCGACGTTCGCCTACGGCTACTTCGCGCGTGTGACGACGGGGGCCGGTGGAGCGACGGGCGTCGTGATGCCGAAAGTTCAACTCGACACGGGAGTGAACTATCCGTGGGAGACAGCGATGGTCTTCCTGCTTTGGTTATGGTGCGGCTGGGCACTGATTCGCGGAGAAGAACGCCCAACAGTATCCCCATCGTGACCCACAAATCAGGAGAGAGCCATGCCGACAGTTTCCGAGATCGCCGCGTATTTGGAGCGGTTCGCGCCGTGTGCCACCGCAGCCGACTGGGATAACGTCGGCTTGCTACTCGGCAACCCCACCGACAGCGTCGAGCGTGTGATGACGTGCCTGACCATCACGCTGGATGTCGTGGAGGAAGCTGTTCGCGAGCGGGTGAGTTTGATCGTGTCGCATCACCCGATATTGTTTCGGGCCGTGAAGAAACTGACCGCGAGCACCGCCGACGGGAAGATCGTACTTCCGCTGCTGCGAGCGGGCATCGCGGTCTACTCGCCGCACACGGCGTTCGACAATTGCCCAGGCGGAATCAACGACATTCTGTGCCGTCGCCTCGGTGTCAGCAACCCGACTCCGCTCAGACCACGCACTGCGGCTGGGCAATGCAAGCTCGTTGTGTTCGTTCCCGACACCGACCTCGGCAAAGTCTCCGATGCTCTATTCGCGTCCGGGGCGGGTGTGATCGGGCAGTACAACGAGTGCAGCTTTCGACTCGCGGGGAAGGGCACCTTCTACGGCACCGACGCGACCAATCCGGTGGTAGGCCAGAAGGGTCGGCGTGAAGACGTCGACGAATGGCGGCTCGAAGTGGTGGTTCCAGAACGAAGTGTGGCGTCGGTGGTCGCGGCCATGCGGAAGGCGCACAGCTACGAGGAGCCAGCCTTCGACGTGTACTCGCTAAAGCCCGGCACATCCGGCGGCGAAGGACGCATCGGGATGTTGGAGACATCTACGACACTGGGCGAATTGACGAATCGTGCGAAGCGGGAACTGACTGCGACTTCGGTTCAAGTGGTTGGCGACTTGAGTCGAACTGTGCGGAAAGTGGCGATTGCGTGCGGGGCAGCGGGTGAATATCTCTCAGATTCGATACGGTCGAATGCCGATGTCTTTATCACGGGCGAGTTGCGTTTCCACGATGCGCTCACGGCTCGCGCTGCCGACATCGGCGTGATCCTGCCGGGACACTACGCCACGGAACGGCCTGCAGTTGAAGAGTTGGCCACGAAGTTGGCCTCCGAGTGGTCAGGCTTGACGGCGTGGCCGAGCCGCGTGGAACGAGATCCGCTCACCTGAGTTTCGAGCTCGGATGCTCGCGTTGATTTTTCGGGAATGATCGGGTATTCGCCGCGAACCAGGCATGGAAGCCGGAGGGGATAATGAGTATGCGGATCTTGGTTCTCGGAGTGGCCGTGGTGTGCGCTCTGTCCGCGTGGGCATGGACTCGCCCTTGCGCGACGGAAGCTCATGCACAAGGTGCCGGCGAAGTCGTCTCGGCGGAAGAAATGGAATCATCTGCGGGCGGCAACAAAGACGAAGCACTCGCTCGCTATCGCTGCAATGGCAGCCGACACTGGAAACAGGTTGTGTTGAGCCGCTGATCGGGAGACGGGTGGGGCAGACAAGATTGTCTGTGGGCTTATGATGGGGCAGTCAGGAAGACCCGCCCCACCAAGCCACGCACCCGGTTTCGCACATGGCACTCATTCACATCGAACCACTCCCGCGGCGTTGCGCCCCTGGCGTGGTTCTCGCGTTCGTTTGCAACGGCGCGAACATCGACCGCAAGCACATCGGCAAGATTGCATTCGTCGGACGTGGCGCGACCGTCGAAGTCGCTGACGCGAAAGCCGCTGCCGTGGTCGCGGCGCTCGATGGCTCGCAGGTCGCGGAACGTCCGGTGCGGGTACGCTTCGCAGGCAAAGGCGATTTCACCGACTCAGATCATTTCGGACATCTCTCCAAACTCCTTGACCTCGAAGCGAAGGCCGAACAAGAAGAGGCTCGCCGCCGTGCGCAGGCTGAGGAAGGTTCGCCCATTGGCGATGGCACGACGCTGACTGCCCTCGTGTTGCGTGACGCAGAGTTCGGGCTGGGCGGACGATTGCTCCTTACGTTCAGTCGCAAGACCCGCACAGATCAGCTGCCGCCAACGCGACTTCAGCCTGGGTCGCCGGTCGTGCTCAATCAGACGAACGTAAACCGACGTGTGCCGTCGTTCCGTGGTGTGGTCTACGATCGCGACGCCACGAGCATCGGCGTTGCCATCGACCCACCCGACGATGAGATGCCCGATGATGCCGTCTGGCGACTCGATCTTTCGCCCGACGAAGTTTCGCGATTGCGACAGCAGGATGCCCTTCAGCGAGCCGCTGCTGCGACTGGTGATCGCCTGGCCGAGCTGCGTGCGGTGCTATTGGGGGAGAAGCCGCCGGAGTTCCGAGACCCCTCCCCAACCCCTCCCCCAAGGGGAGAGGGGCTTCAGGAAACGCCCCCTTCCTTTTTAGGGAAGGGGGTTGGGGGGTTAGGTTCTTCGCTCAACCCTCCGCAACTCGCTGCGATCGAGCACGCACTTTCGGCGAAGGATGTCGCAATCATTCATGGGCCGCCCGGAACCGGAAAGACTACCACCCTCGTCGAACTCATTCGGCAGACCGTCGCGAACGGCGACACAGTGCTGGCGTGTGCTCCGAGCAATCACGCTGTCGATAACCTCCTCGAAAAGCTCCTCGCTGCCGGCGAACTCCCCGTGCGACTCGGCCACCCAGCACGGGTCGCGCCCGAACTGCGTTCGCGTGCCATCGACATTCTCGCCGAGAAACACCCCGATGCCCGGCAAGCTCGCAAGGTCGCGAAGGAAGCGTTCGCACTCTTCCGCGAAGCCGACAAGTGGAGCCGCGACAGGCCGCAACCCGGAGAGAAAGCAGCCCTTCGACGCGAGGCTCGCACACTGCTGACGGAATCGAGACGCCTCGAAGCGCTCGCCATTGAGCGAGTGCTGGACGAAGCCCGCATCGTGTGCGCAACTCTCACCGGTCTCGATAGCCAGTTGCTTGGGAAGCGGCGGTTCGCGGTCGCGGTCATCGACGAAGCGTGTCAATCGACCGAGCCTGCGACATGGCTTCCGTTGCTGCGTGCGGATCGGCTCGTTCTCGCTGGCGATCACTGCCAGTTGCCGCCGACAGTGCTTTCACCGGAAGCGGCCGAGGAAGGGCTAGCGGTCAGCCTCATGGAACGGCTCGTTGGGCTGCTCGGTTCCGATGTCGCACGCCTGCTCACCATTCAGCACCGAATGCACGCGGCAATCATGGGCTTCTCGAACGCCGAGTTTTATGAGGGCGAGTTGATCGCACATCCGAGTGTCGCTGAACATCGGCTGTGCGATGTGGAAGGCGTGCGTGCGGAACCCCTGACGGAAACGCCAGTGCAGTTCATCGACACGGCCGGCGCGAGTTACGACGAGGAACTCGAAGAAGACACGGGCAGTCGGCGGAATGTGCAGGAGGCGGGACTCGCGGCGCGACACGTCCGGAAACTGCTCGCCGCGGGTTTGCAGCCTTCGCAAATCGGGATGATTACGCCATACCGGGCACAGGTGCGACAGCTTCGCGAACTGCTCGCGGATGTTCCAGGACTGGAGATCGACAGCGTGGATGGCTTCCAGGGCCGCGAGAAGGAGGCGATTGTCGTGTCGCTGGTGCGGTCGAACCCCGAGGGCGAGATCGGGTTTCTCAGTGACGTGCGCCGCACGAATGTCGCGATGACTCGTGCTCGTCGCAAGCTCATCGTGATCGGCGACAGTGCGACGCTCGCAAACCAAGCGTTCTATCAGCGAATGCTGACGTACTTCGAGAGCATTGGAGCGTATTCGAGCGTGTGGGAAATCACCGACGAGTGACAATGCGTTGTCACATCTTTAACTGTTCGCGGAGCCAGCCCGGGCGGTTTGTCGTGAGGCTCTGCACACTCGCCGCGATCATCGCGTGCGCCAACTCGACGGTGTCCACGGTCCACACGCACAGCTTCAACCCCGCCGCAAGCACCTTCCCGCCGAACGCGGCATCGAGAACCGTCGGCGTCGCGGAGAAATCTAGGCCGTTGGCATTGATCTGCTTCGCGGTCGCGATCAACTCCTCGGCTGTCTGTTTGCCGTCCGCGATGTTCACTACCAGAAACGCGGGCACGTCGGGCCGCACCGCTTTCATCGCGGCAATCACCGTTGAGTGAAAGCTGATGACCACCGTCTGTTCGGGTGCGAGCTTACTCGCCGTCAGCACGCGATTCAGTTCGGGCACGGCTTCTGGACCGCATTTCACCTCGATCAACGCCCGCTTGCCCAGAGGCACCGTGGCCAGCGCCTCGGCGAGAGTCGCAATCCGTTCGCCAGCGAATTGGGCGTGCTTCCACGCGCCGACATCGAGCTGACGCAACTCTTCGAGCGACTGTTCCGAGACGAGCTTTTCCACCCCACCGATTCGCTTCGTGGTCGCGTCGTGGAACACAACGACGTGCCCGTCGCGGCTTTGCCATACATCGAAATCAATCGCGTCTGCGTGTTGTTCCCAGGCAAGTCTGATGCTCGCAAGCGTATTCTCTGGCGCATCGAATGACGCACCCCGATGACCAATGATCTCGACTCGGGAAGGCGGTGGCATGAATGACCTCCAACGGGACTCGGTGGAACCTTCGTGAAACTGTGTGGCGATCCGCATGCGTCAGCGGTAATCTCGGGGCATCCCACCTTCTGAGAACCTCTCATGCCCAATCCAAACACTTCACGCCGGTCGTTCCTACAGTATGGCGTCGCCGGCACGGTCGCAGGTTACGGACTTCCCGCAACCACTACGGCGACAGAGCCTCTCCCGGCAGCACTCACACCGGTCATCGAGAAACTCGAACCGTTTTTCACGCCGTTCGACGATTTTCGTGACGTCTCACGCGGCAGTCCGGTTCCGCACTCGTTACCCGAGGCGAAGCGGCGTGAAGTTGGCCTTACTCGCGAAACGTGGAAGCTCGATATCATCTCCGATCCTGAGAACCCCGCGACGCTCGGCAAGCAGTTCAGCAAGAAGAACGACACCGCTTTCGACTTCCCTGCTCTCATGAAGCTCGCCGAGAAACACGCTGTTCGCTTCTCGCGAGTCATGACGTGCTTGAACATCGGCTGCCCGCTCGGCATGGGTCTGTGGGAAGGCGTGCCGCTGCGAACCGTGCTGTGGCTGACGCAGCCCAAAGAGAATCTTCGTCGCGTGTTCTTCCACGGCTACCACAACGACGACCCGAAACAAATCTTTCGTGCTTCGTTGCCTGTTGGTCGCGTTCTCGAAGACCCCGACAATGTGCCACCGGTGATTCTTTGCTACAAGCTCAACGGCGAATGGCTCACCCCCGAGCGCGGCGCACCAGTGCGAATTGTCGTGCCTGAACATTATGGCTTCAAGTCGGTGAAGTGGATCACGAACATCACGCTCTCGAATCTCGCGAGTGCGAACGACACCTATAGCAACGGCAACAACGACATCGACAGCCCGTTGAAGTCGTTCGCGGCAACGCTCAGTGTTCCGGGTCGCACGAAGGCGAACACGCCGATCCCTGTGACGGGTTACGCGCAGGTTGGCATTTCTGGGGTGAGCAAGGTGCAAGTGTGGGTGTCACCTGCCGGGAAGGCGTGGCTCACGGACGATCCGTACTTCACGACCGCACCGTGGACCGACGCCACCATCTTGCCACCACCGGCGAAGTGGGGCGGCACCGTGACCGACGCGCTACTCAAGGATTCCATGGGTTTCGATGCGAAGGGAAAACCAACAACGTGGCCGCTAAAACTGGGGAAGGCTCACTGGGCGGCGCTGTTGCCTGGGTTGCCGGTCGGTGATTACACCCTGCGGTGCAGAACGATCGACGATCGGGGAGTGGCGCAACCGATGCCACGCCCGTTCAAGAAGTCGGGCCGCTGCGACATCGAAGCCACGAAGATCACGGTGGAATGACATCGCCGCTTGCGGCGTAGCGCTCTTGCTTGAGCGATACGCCGCAAGCGGCGAAAACCAAGAACACTTCACATTACCGTTGCGGCGGGGCAACGTCGCGAATCACAGCACCGCGATCTTCGCTCAACACGAGGATCGCAAAGCGGTCAATCGCCTGACGCTCCGGCGTGTTCACCGAGGAGTAGTCGAACCGACCGCGAAGGTCCGTGTACCCGTCCTTGTGGAACTTCACCGAGCCGTCGTGCAGCTTGACGTAGACCTTCACGTAGACCTTCGCGACCGACTTCGCGCCAGCCGTTTCCGTGACCTGAAGTTGCCCGTAGTTCTCGGACATATTCACGGTCATCGTGCTCGCGAAGTGCGACACCGAACGGGTCTTGCCGCCAGCCGTCACTTCGACCAACACGTTGCGACCCTGGAACTCAGCCGGCAACGGGAACACATGCTTGGTTCGCGCCGCAGGCAGCTTCACAAGGTTCGTCGCGTTCGGCTTGATGGTCGAGAACTGACCGCCTGCTCGCTGCACGAACGGACTCGTGCTGAACAGCAGTTCGACGTCCATCAGGTAGTAGTTCACGCGAACGGTGTCGATGTTCTGATACGTCAGGTTGACGCCCTCAGCATTCACGACCAGTTCGACATTTGGCTCGGTCGCTGCGAGACCGCCCTGGTTCTGGTTGCGATCGTCCTTGTCGATCACCTTGCCGCCCTTGCCCTCGATCTCGTCGATCTGAGCAATGATCGTTGCGAACGCATTCCGCCAGCGATCCACCGGATGGAACTGGTAAGCGGTTGCGATGGCCCGGGCCTTCTTCGGCTCATCCTTGAACATCTCCAGATACGCGGCACAGTAATCGTACTGCATCCGGGTCGCGACCTTGTCCGCGTTCACACGGCTAAACGTGTCGAACGCTTCGTCGATGCGATCCTGCAACAGCAGATAGTAAACCGTCGCGAGCAACGCGGTGTCGTCGAGGTCCTTCGAGTATGTCAGAGTCTTGAGGAAGCTGTGGTACTGGTGCAGAACCGCGTCGTTGACAATCTGGCGGCGGTTGCCGAGCGAGTGAGCGCGAGCGTTCACGAGCGGCTTGTATTCCAGGTGTTCGTACTGCGTGCGAGCAACTGGATCGACCGTCAGCAATGGCGTGTCGATCGGTCCGCCGCACTCTGCGACGAGGTTATCCGCGTGCAGCAAGAACTGGCGAGCCGTCGACACGTCGGCGTGCTTCAGGCCATAGCTCCAGATAGTCGGGTGATACAGGTGGCGTTCTTGCAGAAGGCGAGTGACCGCTTCGAAGAACGGCCGCTCCTTGACGCGGAACGCGATCTTGTCGAGGTTCAAGGCTCGCACGTTTTCGCGGTTCAGGAACGCCAACACTTCGTCGTTCGTGCCGTGCTGCGAGACGTAATCCCACGAGCTCGTGTCGATCTGTGTGGCCTTCGCAACCACATTGAAGGTGGTTGCAGGAGCGGACGCGACGTACTGCTCGTTCTTCGCGATGTGAACCGGGAAGTGCGGGAACTTGCCGGCCCCTGGGAAGTAGAAGAAGTAGTCGATCGTCTGCGTGCGATACGGTTCGAGATCGAGCGGGATGCTCTTCGTGAACTGACCTGTCAGCACCGGGATGGCCCCGACCGGCAGTTGCAGCAGCACGCTCAGCTTCTGCCGCGATGACGTCGGGTTCGTGACAACCACCTGGCAACCGTAGACCGTGTGAACCACGAACTCGCCGGTCACGAACTTGTCGTACTTCTCGCCGCCCTCTTCACGGTAACGGTCGCCATGACGATAGAAGTTCTCGCTCACGAGGATCGGGAGTTGGCCACCGTTGCCGTCGGCCGGTCGCACCTCTTCGTGGAACGCGATGAGGTTGTTCGCGGGCGTGAGCGTCATCTTGCCGGCGTCGAACTTGAGGTCGTGCTTGCCCGCCTCGAATGGCAGATCAATCACCGACAACGCGAACATCATTTCGGTGAAGTTTCGGCTGGCGTCGGCGAGATGCCGCGACAGGAACGGCGACTTGCCATCGTGGCGTGCGTAGTCCTGCCAGAACTCGGCAACTGGCACGAGGTCCGCGAGTTGCTGCTGAATGCGGATCTTGTAGTAGTTGTTCTCAGCCCATTCCTGCGTTGGGTCGAGCTTCCGATACAACTGACGCACGGCCTGCCGCTTCTGCAGTTCCTCGACGAAAAACGCTTCGCCGGCCTTGTCTTTGTTCATCGACTTCGCTTCATCCGACATCTCCTTCATCTTCTTGCTGTCGCCATCGCGTTGCGGAGCCGACGGTTTGGGCATGGCCCTCCCGGTAGGTCCGCCGGTCGCACCCACACCCGGGGCGAAGCCCGCTGCCGGACCATTAACCACAGGAGGTGCCGAGGGATCGCGAGCGACATCAGCATCGCGCCTGAGCGACTCCAGACGGCCCATCGCTTCCTCGCGCTTCGCGACTTCCTGCTTCACGCGATCGGCCACGGCGTCGTCACTGTTAAGGCCACCCGAATCGACGCCGACGTTGAACTGGAACAGTTCCCGGTCGATGTTCCGTGGAATCAACCGCAGCATGTCGTTGAAGTGCTTGGCGGTCTTTTCCGATTCGCCCGTGATTCGGGTCGCGAGCAGCACTCGCTCCACCGTGTTGAGGCGACCGTACTCCCACGGCTTCATGTAATTGCTGACGTCATTGCCGAGCAGATAGTGATCGAGGAACGTCTTGTCCTTCTTGTTCTTCAGGTACGGCTTAATCGTTTCTGCAAAGAACTGCGGGTCTTTCTTGCACAGGAAGTAGCTCAGTTCGTGGCAGGCGAACTGCGAGTACAGCGCTCGCTTTTCTTCGGGCTTGAGCTTCGGCCAGCCGAGGATGAAGCCGAACTCGGTGAGCGTCGGGTTCTTCGAGAGCGTCGAGTAGAAGCTGTAAACTTTCGCGAGGCTGTCATAAGCCTGGAAGCGGCTGCCGCCGACATCCGCGATGGTGAACGCCTCGTTCGGAGCCACCACGCTCACCTGCTTCTGCTGCGTGAAGTGCTTCGTCGGGTCGAGACCATTGCGAAGTCGCAGGTCCGCGAAGTGAGCCTGCACTTCGTTGAGCGTCGTCGTGCGTGATGTGGTGCCGAGCGGATCGACCGCGACAACGTGAATCATCGCGTGCGGGCCGACTTCCTTGCGGGTTAGCTTGATGAGGCCGTCCTTGTCCGGAACCATATTCACCGCAACCGTCGCGGCTTCAGCCAAGAAGTCGAGGTTCGCGAAGTCGCCGCTCGATGGTGCGGCCCAACCGCCAGCTTCGCCCGAACCCTTCGCCGGAGGAATGCCCTTCGGTTGCTCGAAGCGACCACCTGCCCCGAACGCATCGCCACCTTGCGCGAGTTGCTCACCCGTTTCGGTAGTGCGAATCGCCCATGGGTTCAGGAGCAGGGCAGGGCGTTCCAGCATGTTGCCCGGATACTTCTTCTGCCCGCGACGATCGAGCACATAGCGGTACTCGTCGCCGATGTTACGGCCGGTGAGATACACCGACTCCGCGTGACCAGGGATGACGCCGCCCAGTTCGGCATCGCGAACGCGGCTCAGATTCGTGAATGCATCGAACGCAGGCTGATATCGTGTCGCAAAGACGTGAACCCGCGTGAACTTCGACTCGTCGCGGAGCTTGATCGTGACCGCGTCGTTGTCGGACTTCACCGATTCGATGGCGACCGGTTTCAGGCCGGGCAGTTGCATATGGCGAGCGGTGCCGAGCACGAAGCCGGACTCCACAACGCCATCGACGACGCGGATGCGAATTCGCTCGCCGCTGCGCTTCTGGTAGAGATCGTAGTCGCCGGCCGCGAGACCGCGAATCTCGACCTGACCATTCGCAACCGCGATGGCTGAGAACTTGTCGGCTCGGATGTTGCTGCCGAGAACCTCGAACAGCGCGAACTCATCGCGGCTTGCAGCACCAGCGACGCCGATGTACGGCAATGCGATTGGCTCGCCGACCTTGGCATGGATGACCTGACGGAACGTGTGGGCGTCGGTCGAAAGCGTCCAGGTGTGGTTCGTGCCTTCAGGGCCGCTTGCCGTGACGCTGACGATGTCCGCGAGTGGCCCAAGGTGAACGCGGCCGAGCGGATCGCTCTTGAGCGTGGCCGGCACTTGTTGCTTGAAATCGTGGTGTTTGATTGACACTTGCACAGCACGATCTGCCTTCGGTTCCCCCGTGCGGCCAAGCAGTTCGATCACGTAGTTCGCACCGAACTTGGCGAGGTGCAGACCCTCGATCTTGTCGGTTCGTTCGATCTCGTTCAGATTGAAGGTTTTCGTGGTGATGAGGTCGGTCGTCTTGCCAGTGCCGACGTTCTTCACCTTTGCGGTGAGGACGACGCTCAGTGACTTCAGCCGAACGGGAACCCGAATCTCGTGGGTAGCTTCGCGGTCTTCGAACAACTGGAACGCGGGCACTTCCGCCGACGAAGGAATATCGGTGTGGTCGATCGACACCACGCGGAGTTTCACGTCTTCAAGCAGCTTCAGTGACACCGGGGTGTCATTCATGAAGAGACCAGCCCGCACGAGAATCGACGCGACTCGCTGCGACAGCAGGCTTTCGCGATCGACGTGGATGCCAGCGGCGAGGCGATAGCCTTCGGGCTTGTGTTCGATGAAGTCGAGGCACGAGAAGTCGCCGCGACTCAGGATGATCGGTCGGCGTCCAGGCTCTGCCGTGAACGGAATCGTGATCGCGCCGTTCTTGTCGGCCTTGTACTCGACGTTGCTCAGCCACAAACTGGCATCCATCACGGGGCGGTTGATCTCATCGACGATGCGAATCGTCTGACCCGCGGGGCCAACGGCCATCAGCGGACGCAGCCGACCCTTGCGGATCAGAGCGCGACTACTCTTACCGGCACCGATGAAATCGACCACGTAAAGGCCCGGCTTGTTCAACTCGGGGAAGTCGTACTTCCGGGGGATGCGGCGGAAGGGCGAATCGTCGTACTTGATGGAGCGTTCGGTGTTCGCAACCAGACCATCGAGGTTGATGTCGGTGTCGATCTCGACGAGCCGCGTCTTGTACACGGTGCCCGTGTTGACTTCAAAGACCTTCACAAGCATCGTTGGCACGTTCTTGACGTGCAGATTCAGCGACACGGCTTCCTCGGCTCCGAACTCCGTCTTGTTGGTGAAGGCGAAATCGATGTCGATGCGGTCTTTCAGAGCGCGGAATTGTTCCGGAGACAGCCTTGATGCCCACGTTTCGGGATCGCCGCGGCCAAGTTCGATCTGCGTTTCCGCGAACAGGTGCGTGAGGTACACATCGTCGATGAACGGCGTGTATTCCTTGGTCGAAGCCTTGTCGTCGGCGAAGAACGTCTTGAGGAAACTGCGAACGAGCGGTTCATCGTTGCCGACCTGTGGCAGCAGCGTGAACGCGAGGTAGTCGGCGTTCAGGTAAGCGGGGTGGCGGTTCAGCGTTTGGTTGCTGTTGATGGCATGGCACATGTAACCTTGCTGCCGCGGCAGGGCGAGGTAAGCCAGAAATCGTGCCTTGTCGTAGACATCATTGGCACGGTCGAACGCGAGGCGATGGAAGAGGACGTGCGCCTTCAACGGGTTGTGAACCGGATCGAGGCGATTCACGAACTTTTCGAGTCGTTCGAGGTATGCCTGCGTCACCTTGCGATCACGTTTCCAGTCCTCGTCGGCGTTCGGTTGAAGCTTCGTGAGGTAGGTCGTGACGAAGCCGTTTTGGTTCAGCACACCCGGTTGCAACTTCAGCAGTTCGTCGAGTTGAGCGAGTGTCATCTGGCGGTGAATCGGGAGGTAACCGAACTCGCCCGCGTGCATCGAACCGAGGTCGGCAACTACCATTTTCGGCAGGTCGGCCACGTCGGGCCGCGTGAGCCGCTGGAGAAGGTTGCGGCGTTTCTGCCAGCCGAGGTCGTCTTTCGCGGCGAGCCAGTCGAGAGCGGCGTCCTCGAAGTTATCGAGGTTACCCCAGGTCATCGAGTGGGCACGAAGCGTCTCGCGTGAGATGCTCTTCTGGTCGAGCGCGATCGGAAGGTGAACGGTGTCGTTGACCGTTTCCTTTTGATGATTGAACTGAAGCCCGAGGCGACTGGTGAGGTACGCGAGCGTCTTCTCGGGGTTCTTCTCGTAAGTGAGAAGGGCTTGCCGAGTTTGAATCTCGGTCAACCGAGGGGTTTGATTGTGCCGGTGGTGCCACGGGCCGATGAGAGCGTCGATCTTCTCGAACTGCCCGGTGTTCAGGTAGTGCAAACAGTGGTAGTAGTAATAGTCTTCGGTGCCTGGAATGAGCTGCTTGAGAGCAGTGTTTCGATCCTTCGCGAGTGCGAAATCTTCGTTGAAGTTGATGTCCCCCGCCCGCGTAGTGGTTGGGGTGAACATGAGCGCGATTCCTAATGTCGCCAGGAATCCTCCCGGTGCCCAGGCACTAATCCGACGCATTTGAAGCCCTCAGAAGAGGTTGCGACCCCAGACAATGACCGATGTGGTCGGGGTGACCCTTGAGTTAAGACGTCATCCGTTCCAATTAAGACGTATTAGGAGTGTAACGAGTTTGACTTTCGTCTGAAATGGATGCCAGTACAAGACATGCAACAACCGACAGTCGCCGAGGAACCCACCGATGAGCACCCCCGCGCCACCGCCGACCTCGCCAGCTACCCCGCGTATCGCAGCCATCGACGCTTATCGCGGCTTCGTGATGTTTCTGATGCTCGCCGAGATTCTGCACTTCGGGGCGGTCGCGAAAAACATTCCCGCGACGGAGCCAAGCAAAGAGGTGTGGTCCTTCCTGGCACATCAGCAGTCACACGTTGAATGGGAAGGCTGCACCCTGCACGATCTGATTCAGCCGTCGTTCTCCTTCCTGGTCGGAGCGGCGTTGCCGTTCTCAATGGCGTCGCGGGCGGCTCGCGGTCAGAAGTTCATCTGGAAGGCGTTTCACGCTCTGTGGCGGTCGGTGTTGCTCGTCTGGCTCGGCGTGTTTCTGCGCTCGGTGAACCAGTCGCAGACGAACTGGATCTTCACGGACACGCTCTCGCAGATCGGCCTCGGTTATTTCTTCCTGTTCCTGTTGGGTCACGTGAGTGAGAAATGGCGCTGGGCAGCGTTCGCGGTGCTCGTAATCGGTTACTGGGCCTACTTCGCGAGTTATCCGCCTGACACGCAACTCACGTTCGCCCAGACCGGCGTGAAAGCGGATTGGACCCACGATTACACCGGGTTCGCGGCGCACTGGAACAAGAACACGAACGTGGCGGCGGCCTTCGACCGGTGGTTCCTGAACCTGTTCCCGCGAGCGCAGCCGTTCGAGTGCAACTCCGGCGGCTACGCGACGCTGAGTTTCATCCCCACGCTGGCGACGATGATTCTCGGTCTGCTCGCGGGAGGGCAGTTGATGCGGTTTGCAAACACGCGATTGAAGTTCTGGAACCTGTTCGGGACGGGCGTGACGCTGCTGCTGGCTGGCTATCTCATCGGAATGGGTGGGGTGTGCCCGGTCGTGAAGCGAATTTGGACGCCATCGTGGGTGCTATTCTCGGGCGGTTGGTGCTTCTTGATTCTGAGTGCGTTCTACGCGACGACGGATTGGTCTGAGTGGGCGATGTGGACGTTCCCGCTGCGGGTGATTGGGGCGAACTCGATTCTCATTTACTGCATCCACGACCTGCTCGCGCCGTTCGTGATTGGCTCATTCAGGACGCACCTTGGCCCGAACGTCTTCAAGGTGTTCGGGTCGGCGTATGAACCATTCGTGGCGGGTGTTGTGGTGCTGACGGTTTACTGGTTGCTATTGCTGTGGCTGTATCAGCGGCGAGTGTTCGTGCGAATTTGAATCACGACACCACCGGCGCCAGGATTTCCAGCACTTCCACGGCAGGTCGGTCGCCGGTGTAGATTACGCCAAGGCGACCGTAACTCGTGGTTCCAGCATCGACGCCGAACCAACCCGCCATCTCCGCGCTGAGGTTCACTCGCAGAAATGCGACCGGCTCGATTCGTCTGAGCATGTCGTGGTTGATGAGCACGCGGCCTAACGGCGTCTTGCCTTCGACGATTTCCTCACGCACCGCAGGTGGGCACACGCCGAGGTTGATTCGCACGAGACCGAACTGCACAACGTTGCCGTTATCGCGAGTCTTCAGCAGGATTTTGCGGGCGTATTCGTTTCCATTTCGGCGACAGTCCAGTACCTGCACATCGACCGGTGAGCGATAGAACTCTTCCACGGTGACGGTCATGTGGTGCGTGTGAACGAGGAGTCGGTGATACGGCTCAGGCAGATAGTGCGCCTGTACTTCGACCGCGTCGGGCCGGTCGGTGGAGTCGGGGAACAGTGTGTACAGGTGATCGAATGTGGGAGCAGTCGTCAGCATCTCGCGACCCCGCGAATCGGCGGCATGGCAGGTGAGAGGTTCGAGAGGTATACCGCGGGGATGGGGGAGGTTTACAGACAGATCCTCGGTCCGCCGCTTGCGGCGTAGCGCTCTTGCAAGAGCGCTACGCCGCAAGCGGCGATCATTATCGTCCCAGTTGTACGAATTGTGTGATCGCCTGCCGGGGCAGTTCGCCCTTTTCCAGCACCGTATCCACCAAATAGTACAGCAGTTCGCGGAACTCGGTTGGTTCCACTTCGTCGGCCAACGATTCGGCCTTCGCGCGGAACTTGTCCACGAGCTTGTCGGCCTTCTCGAAGACCTTCGCCGCGAAGTACAGCGCCCGCACACGTCCCACAAGTTCCTCGGGGTCGGTACCGTCTGCGCGAGCCGTGGCGATCAGGTGAAGCAACTCTTCGCGTTGTGCCGGTGACGATCCTTCGAGCGCCAACGCGAGCAGAAGGGTAGGGCGGGCGGCGCACACGTCTTGTCCAGCGACGAGCTTGTTATCGTGGTCGCCGGTCCAGTCTTTGATGTCGTTGAGAATTTGAAACGCGACGCCGATGTTGCGGCTGAAGTCGCTAATCATCTTCTCGTACTTTTCGGTCGATCCCGCGAGCCTCACGCCGCTGTACAACGCTGCCTCGAACGCCGGGCTGGTCTTCAGAGCGTAAATCTTCAGGGCGTCGAGCGTGGTCAGTGCTTTGTTCGGAGCATCACGCCACAGCAGTTCAGCTCCCTGGCCTTCTGACAACTTCATGTGCGAATCGGCGAGCTTATCGAGGATGTCCGCCGCGACTTCCGCCCCGAGTTCCTTGCGATCCCGCGACACGAGCCGATACCCCAGACCGATGAGGTAGTCGCCAACGTTGATCGCCGTGCCGATGCCGTGAACGCGATGAAGCGTTTCGACGCCGTAGCGGAACGAGTCGTCATCTTCGATGTCGTCGTGAACGAGGCTCGCCTTGTGGAACGTCTCGATGGCGAGGGCTGCTCGCTTCACGGGATCGCTGAGTTCCCATCCCGAATCGGAAAGCGTCGCGGGGGCACCCTTGAGGGCGTCGTAAGCAGCGAGCGTGATGAATGGCCGCGAACGCTTTCCGCCACGAGCGAGGAAATCGTAAGCGATGGTTTCGTGCTTGCGAAGCGGATCGGCTTCGGCAGATGCGGCGCGTGGACGTGGCACGAGACGGGTGAGTTCGGGCTCGTCGAACATGGCGTTCGCGGCCCGCATCAGGTGCATGTATGTCTTCGTCTTCTGACCGGCTGGCGGTGTGTGCAGGTCAATCGACTCGAACACCCAATCGTTATCGACCGACGTGTTCTTGCAGTTGCTCGACAGTAACGGCGTCGCAATGCACGGGATGCCTGCCAGCAGAACCTTGTCGAACGCTTTCTCCAGCACGTTCAGACACGCGACCCCAACGATAGCATCGATGTGCCCGGACACGATGATCTTCAGCACGATCGGCGTGCCTTCGCTAACCAGCACCTTGTACCCAAGTTGCTCGGCCTTCGTGCGGAAGTCGCCAACCTCGCACGCTCCGCATTTCTTGCAATCGAGGCCGAATTCGTCGTACTCGGCCGGGCAACCTTCGGCGTTCTTCAGGCAGTGCGGCAACAGCATCAATCGCCGATGGAACGGAATCGCCGCGACCTGCTCCCGCCAGAATTCGTTCGTGAGCATGACCATCGTGAAGCCGAGATACTGCCCGCCAAGGCCGAGCGACGCGAGAATCGTCTCGGACATCTCTTTCGAGGATTCGCGGGTGAGTGGCTTTGACTTGTCGAGTGTTTTGCAAAACTTCTCGACGGCCCCCCGAACCTGATCGCGGAGCGCACGAGTCTCTGGCACCGCTTTGAACGCAGCGGTGTTGAGTTTCGGTGGCTTCGTCGGGGCGATCTCTGTCGCGGCTTCGAGTTCGGCGTCTGCGACGGTCGTCACGCGGTAATTCCTTGGCAGGTCAATCGTCGGCTGAGAACACGGCCTGCCGAGTTCTCAGCCACACAATCGGGTGGGCAGAGCAAGAATACGAGCCGGTGCGGACCCCGGCAGGGTGGCGAGTCTGTACAGTTTGCCAGATGTTGCCATAGATTCAAATGAAAAGGGCGCTTGCAGTGAGGTTATCGACGTGGTTTCCTCATTGCAGCCGGATAAAAGAACCCCTCCCCAACCCCTCCCCTAAAAGGAGAGGGGCTTTTCAGACTCCCCTTCCCTCGTAGGGAAGGGGTTGGGGGTTAGGTTCTGTTGAGCCATCCTTGCGATACCCTCACACCACAGGAGTCTTTCACACCATGATCCGTTTCCTCTCCGCGTTGCTCATCCTGAGCCCGCTCGGTTTCGCGAAAGCTGAAGAAAAGGTCGATCCGTATGACCAATCGAAGGTTGCACTGGAAGTCGAGCCGCCTGCCGACTTCAAGGGGAAGCGCATTCTGATCGTCGCTGGCCGCGTGAGCCACGGCCCCGGGGATCACGAATTCTTTGCTGGAAGTGCCATCCTTGTCAACTTGCTGAAACAGACCGAAGGCGTGTGGCCGATTATGGCTCGCGATGGCTGGCCGAAGAACGAGAAGCTGTTCGACACGGCCGACTGCATCGTGATGTACATGGACGGCGGCGGCGGTCACCCTGCGATTCAAAGCCCCGAGCGAATGGCGATCATCCAGAAGCAACTCGATCGCGGCTGCGGCTGGGTGAACATTCACTACGCCGTGGAATACCCGGTGAAGCGGAAGGTTGGCGACAAGGAAATCGACGTTGCGGGGCCGGTGAAGGGCTGGCTTGGCGGCTACTACGAAACCGGCTACTCGATCAACCCGCACTGGAATGCCGAAGTTCGGGCGTTGCCGAAGCACGAGATCACGAAGGGCGTGAAGCCGTTCACACTTGTCGATGAGTGGTACTACGGGATGCGGTGGGCCGAGGATGCGAAGGGCGTGACGCCGATTCTGCAAGCGTTGCCGCCGGACAACACCCGCCGAACGAAGTACACAGAGAGTCGCAAGGGCGAGATCGAAACGATGGCGTGGGCCTTCGAGCGTGACGGCAACAAGGGCCGCAGCTTCGGCTTCACGGGCGGTCACTTCCACCGCAACTGGGCCGACGAGGACTACCGTAAGCTCGTCGTGAACGCGATTCTGTGGGCCGCGAAGGTGCCTGTGCCGGATGGCGGCGCTCCGGTGAAGTTCAACGACGCGGACCTGAACAAGAACCTCGACAAGAAGGGCAAGGCCGAGTTCAAGCCGATCCTGCCGCCTGAGAAGAAGAAGTGACAGTTTGGCGAGCACGTCCGAGTGCCGCGACCGTAAAGATGAGCGGGTATAGCTTCTCGAAGTACCACAGCTTCGCGAAGTAGAATCCGATGGGAGTCGGGTCGCGGAAGCGGCCCGACTCCACAGCTTCGACCAGCCACGCTACGCCGCGTTCTACTGCCGTGTTTTTGCCCTCTCCCCTTGCGGGAGAGGGTGGCGGCGCTTCGCCGCCGGGTGAGGGGTGAAGCTTTGAAATCTCGGTAGGCTGTGACCCCTCACCCGCTCGCAAAGCCTCGCTGCCCTCTCCCGCAAGGGGAGAGGGCGAAGGCAACGGCCTGCTCGTCAAATCAATGAGCACTTCCACGGCCAGCGCCGTTTCTTCGACGCTTGACGGGCAACCCTTGTCGCCGCCCCAACCGCCATCGGCATTCTGCACCGACAGCAGGTAAGTGACACCGCGTTGACACTCGGGCGAATCCTTCATGCCGAGATCGCGGTACGCAGCGAGAACGCGAGCTGTTCCGTAGACAGGGTTGATGTCGTCCTTGGCGTGCTGATTCCCGAACCACAACGGCAGCCACGATCCATCCTGCCGCTGTTGACGTGCCAAATATCGCCTCCCACCTTCGGCAACAGCTCCTCCCCACTTTTGCGAAAAGAGCTCAAGTTGCCACGTAGCCCGAAGCGTGTGCGCCGTTAGATCGGAACCGCTGCGATCGAATGGCAACGTCCCCCATCCTCGACAGAAAGTCGGCCAGCCACCGTCCCGGTTTTGGAGGCCCCAGAGCCAGGTGCCTGCCACCAGATTCACCCCGAGAATGTCAAGCCCACGAGGAACCGGAGAGGGTTCAGAGGTGAGTGCGTTGACTGCCATCAACGCCCCAGGGGTGTCGTCACAGTCAGGAACGCCGCCGGGTAGGTCGGTCCAAGCCCAACCGCCGGGGTCGGCTCCGGTGTACGGGTGACGTTCCTTGTATTGCTGACCCAACAGCCACGCGAGAATCGGTTCCTTCGTGTCGAGCGATTCCAGATCACCCGCGGCAGCGAGTGCGTTTACCGAAAGCGTCGTCACCCACGTCGCGAGATTCGTGTCGATCGGCCAACTGCCATCGGGACGCACCGATTTCACCAGGAAATCCACGCCCAGATCAATCACCTGTTGCTTCGGCGAATCGGGCGACTTGCTTCCCCGGATCGACGACAACGCCATCACCACGAAGCTCGTCAACGGCGTCGCTTCGAGGTAGCCGCCAGACGTCGGCTGAATGCGTTTGAGAACCCGAAGGGTTCTCTTCTTCGCGAGCCACCGCAGCGGCCCTGTGACCGGGTTCCACGTTCCGCGATGATGGTGAATGCACTGCCCAATCGCGATGAGGGCCGGCAACGCATAGCTCACCACCGGCATCTTCGCGAAGCGATACCAGCTCTGCGGCAACGCCGCGGCCTCGAACGGCAATCGTGGCACTTCCTTCCACGTCACGAGCCGAGCCAACGCACACGTCATCAGGATCGGCACCGAGAACGTGCGATCCTTGCCGTAACGCTGGCGAATCGCCTCGGCTCGCTGTTCTGGTCGGCGACCGGCCCGCACGTTCAAGAACGCTTCCACCTTCTCGACCGCCGCGGGGAAATCCTTATCGACCGAAATCAGCTTGAGGGCCGCCCGCACGAGCATCGTCGTGGAGATGTTCGAGAAACTCTTCGTGGTGTCGCCCCAGCCGCCGTCTTCGTTCTGGTGATCGACGAGCCACTTCATGCCGGCGTCGATGAGTTCGCGATGCGTGAACGGGTTGACGAGGTGAAGTGCTATGACCGCCGTGGCGGTCGAGAGAGCCGACGTACTCAGCTCGCCGACCCAGTGACCGGCGGGCACACGTTCCGCGAGGAGGGCATCGCGTGCAGTGATGTAAGCAGAATTGAGGCGTTCGGGAGAGATCACGGCAGGTTTCCGGGGTCGCGGATTTGAGCCCTGGAAGGGCGGCGGATGGTAGCCAGGGGTGGAACGATGGGCCCGAAGGGACCGAGTGGAACCCCTGGTCCGGAGGCGAATCGAGGGGACCGATCGTCGTGCGTTTTCGGGTTTGGGTTCACGTTTCCAGGGGTTGCGCTTCGCTTCACCCCTGGCTACCATCCGCCGCCCTTCCAGGGTTCAAATCCGCAAGCCATTCTTCCATCTCGGACATCACTTGCTCGTGGGGCACAACCCGCCCGGCTTCTACATCCTCCAAACCCTTCTCGATGGCATCGTGAACATACACGCGATACTTGATCTCTTCCCAGGTGCAGTCTTCCGGGAGGGATTCAATCAGCTTCAGTGCGTCGGCTTTGGCTTTGCCCATCCTCAGCCTCATGCTTACAACCCGAGATTGTCCAGATCGTCCACGAGCTTGTCGAGGTCGTCTTTCGGTTGCTGCGGCTTGCTCTCCTGTCGCTTCGGAATGCCAATCGTCGCGCCCACCGCCGAGCGGCCGTCGTTCACCAACTCGCGGTCACGTTCCTGCACCGCGGCCGAAAGTGCGTCGCCGACATCGCCGCCAAACAGCCTGCTCAGGTCGATCTTCAATCCGCCCACCACTCCCGTCTCGGCGCCCGCAATTGCTGGCGACTTGTACTCGGGGAAGATGATCGCCTGCTGCGGACACACCCGCGAACACGCCGGGCAGCCCTTCTTGCACTGATCCTGATTCTCCGTGATGATCCGTTCCAAAGAGTCGACGCCATAGACGCCGAATAAGCAGAAATCGAGGCATTCCAGACAGTTCGTGCAACGGCTGTAGTCGATCACCGGATACCATCGCCGACCTGCTGGGGCGAGCAGGGCTTCCGGGCTGAATGCTGCGAGGGGTTCGGGTTCTGGCTTGTTCAGCGAGAGCCCAAGTTGCAGGATCGCGGGGCTGTTCACGGCCTTCGCACGGGCAGCGGCTTCGCGACGTTCTCCACACTCGACAGCGATTCGCCGAATCTCCGTGACGAATGCCTCGTATTTGTTCGAGTCTCGCAGGTCGAGCGTGTAGATGTGTCGATCCGGAATCTCGCCCGTCGGGCCGATCGCTTCAGGCTTATCAACGGGCGTATCGTTCTCGGCTTCTGAATCGTCGTCGTCGCTCGGCGGCTTCAGTTTGGTTTCGCCGAAGTGGCCCTTAATGTCGTTGCGGTCGAGCAACCAGAACGCGGCTCGCGGATAAAGCCACGACAGCACCACCATGTCGCCCTTTACCGACCCCAGGAAGAGGCGGCCGGTGTGGTCGGGTCCGAGGTCGTAGAGATTCGGCACGACCGACACTTCGAGGTCCGGCTCCATGATGAGTGCCGCGACGATGCTCTCTTCGAGCGAACGCTTGACGGGATGCTTACCGGGTGCTTGCGAAAGAACGACGGTAATACGCGAACGCGGCATGGCAACTCCGGGCGGCGGGTCATTCGTCGTCTTCTATCTTATTCACTTGGCCCTTCAATATCCGCTGCGTGGCTTCCCAACCGACTTCGAGATGCGTGTAGTAGCCGTCAACATCGAGCGTTTCGGTCAGTTCGCCACGAAACTCGAACAGCCAGCCTTTGCCGTAACCATCGACGTTGATGGTGCTGGGGTCGTCGAGCAGAGCCGCGTTGAACCGCACGATGCGGCCGGCGATCGGCGCGTACAGCCCCGACGTGGCCTTCTGCGTCTCGATGTAGCCGATCTCTTGCTTCGCGGTGATGAGGCCCGGCTCGATGCGCCATTCGAGGAAGTACACATCCTGCATGAGCCGCACGGCGTATCCGCTGAACCCGAACTGATGCACGCTGTCGGTGCCTGGCCGACACCACATATGGTTCTTGCAATAAAGCAAATCGCCCGGCAGCTCTGCCGGGTGCTTGCCCATCAGGAATGTACGCGGCTCGGGCATCAAAAGACTCACCGCAGAGAACGCAGAGATCGGAGAGAAAGACAAAGAGAGTTTAGTTCTACTGTATCCCTAGATTCGTAGTTCGTTCTTCAATGCAGGCAACAGTTTACGCGAGCGATGAAAATAGAGTCGTGCTTTCTCGTTCCGTTCCAGCCACCGCGTGCTGCGACGACAACTCACTTCCGGATCGTTG
>JAIOPV010000219.1 GCA_021413735.1 Planctomycetota bacterium | reverse complement strand
CGGTCGATGGGCTTCGTGCCGATGCCGTCGTGCTCGGTCGCGTTGTAATCGTGTTCGACCCACTGCGTGAACTGGCGGTTGAGTGCTTCGAGCGAGGAGAGATCGAGCTTCTGGACGAGGAACTGGTCACGCACTCGGCGGAAAAAGCGTTCGATTTTCCCCTTGGCAGCGGCATCGCGGACAGGTGTGTGGCGAAGGATGCAACCGACGCGAGCGCAGATGAGAGTGATTTCCTGGGAGCAGTAGATCGAGCCGTTATCGACGAGCAGTTGTTCGGGAACGCCGCGTTTGTAGAAGGCAGCACGGAGAGCCTTCACGAGAGTGTCAACGTTTTCCTCGAAGAAGAACTCGCCGTGGCACAGGACGCGGCTGGCGTCGTCGATGAACGCGATGAGCCGGGCCTGTTTGCGTGAGCCGAGTGACAGTCCTGTGTCACAGTAAGGCCCGACCATGGTATCGGCCTGCCAGAGTTGGTTCGCGTACTTCATGCTGAAGGCGAGCCGTTTCTTGTTCTGGTCGGTGTCGTCGAGGGCGAGCAGGCCGTACTCGCGGATGAAGCGATAGAAGGTGGTCTGAGCGATGTGGTCGGGTTGGAGCAACCCCTTCTCGACGCAGAAGCGATAGATGGCCCGCTTGTTGGTGCGTTGGTTGTGGAAGTGGGGCTTGGCGGCGTTGATGGCTTCGAGCAGGTCCTCGGGCGTGACCTTGCGGACGTGTCCCTTGTCCTTGCGGGGTTGTGGCGTCATGCCGGTGATGCCCTGGTTCTTGTAGCGGTAGAACCAGGTCTGGATGGTTCGCCAGGTGAACTGACGGCTGTTGCCCTCCTCGTCGAGGAAGGTCATAGCGGCGACGTTGTGGACCCGTTCGTGGCGGGTCTTTCCCGCTGCGTTGTCGATGGCACCCAGCACACGCATCTTCAAGTAAACCGAAGGTTGCTTCATGGGGTTCTCCTGGTTGTGGGACGCAGGAGATTGAAGCACGAGCGAGTGTGGACTCGCGACGACAGCTTGCGTTGTCGTTGAGAAACGGTTGGTTCAATTCGGCCGACGTCCTACAGTTCCGTTGGGAATTCGGCCACGCTGGGTCAGGATTCGCGGCTCAGACGAAGAAGGATCGTGTCGCCTGCTGGAAGGCGGCGATGGGACAGTCGGTGTTGGGGAAGATGACTTGGAGATGAGCGAGGACTTGTGCTGCGGCGGGCCGACGAGCAGACGCGGCCGGTAACTCAGGCGGCAGACCGCGACCCAGGAGCGCGGTGCGGATGCCGGATTGTGCCCGGTCAAATCGCTTCCAGATGCGTTGGAAGGTTCGTTCGCTTCGGGGGTAGTTGATGGTCTTGATGGCGGTGGCGATGGCGACAACGACCGCAAGTTGGAGGAATGTCCAGAGTGTGGAGGTGGTGATGCTCAGGCGTCGGATCTTGTCGGCAAGCCAGATGCTGAAGGTTCGCCCGCAGCCGGGACGGTGCTTCCGGTTACTGCAAAAGATGCGTCGTGCTCGGAGTGTCTGCTGATGTGGGTTGCTGTCGTCGAATCCGGAGAGTGAACCATGCCGAATGAGCGTGCCGACGGTCTTGCAGTGTGGACACGACGTCTGCTTGAGGCGTTCGACGATCGTGATCCACTCTTCGTCGGAGCGGTAGAACCATCGTTCGTCGCCCACGATCGGTAGCCTTCTCGGATGCAGCGGAGAAGGTGCTGACTCTAACGGAGTAGAGAAGGGCGAGGTACAGGCGGGGTCCGATCAGGATCATCGTGGTGAAGAAGTGAGGTCGCACATCGAGAATTGCCGTCACAATCGGAACCGTGGATTCCCAAATTAGCCGTGTAAAACTCATCGCTCACTTCGACGGCAATTCGGCAAAATTCGCCACGAAATACGATCAGACTGCGGGAAAGCACACGTCACGCACTCTCTCGACCAATCCGGGTCCGGAGCCGAGACCGTGACAAACGCAGCGATCAGACCATTCTGGGGCAGCCATTTTCATCAACATGTTCGTGGCTCCGAATGGCTCAGATTTACCGGCTCCGCTCGGTGCAACGCACACAGCCCAGATTCGCCCAGGTTGAGCATCTCCCTGAGTCATCAGGCCAGCGGCAGGGCCAATGGCGTTGCCAACGGCGGACAACAAGCAAAACACCACAGGCTCAATGCGACCTTCAAGCTCTGGCTCCAGAGCGACGGCCAATTCCCGAATGATGCCGTGGCGAAGAAATTCGTCGTGAGTGAGGGAAGTAAGTTTGTCACCGCTCTCACTCGGCTCGAACACCTCTGCCGAGATGTGAGTGAGTGAAGAAAGTTCGGCGGCTGATTCACCGCCGCCAAGGTGAGTGAGTGAAGTATCTTTTCCAACATCTTCACTTGGGATCGGGCCATTCGGCAGGCCAAAGAAATTGCCTTCTTTCAGTGGCGTTGAAAGCTGGCTTTCGGCGTTGCCAAAGCTACTTCCTTCACTCCCTTCCTTCACCAAGGAGATCACCTCACCTTGAGCTTGGGAGTTTGGGGGGGTGTTGTGGGTTTGGTGTTGTTGACCTTCAGCCTTTGCCTCCTCCTTCTTGCGGAGGGATTTGAAAGGATTGTCGATCTCGCTCTGCGTCAGCGGCGGCACGCAACGTTCGCCAAACTCAGTAGCTTCTTCCCAGACTTCATCCGGATCGCGACCGCGTGCGAGTTCTGCTCCGACCAGTGATGCCAGCGTCTTGTTCCGCGTTCCATCATCTGCACCAGGATGTTCCGCAAGTCGCAAACCTGAGCCAACGGGTTTCAACAGATTTGCAAGACTCTTCGCTTCCCCGACCATTGAAGACTTCTTGCGGTCGGCTGGGCCAGAAACCATCGCCAGCAACCAATCCGAAATTGGGTCCATCGGACCATCCCAAGGGGCCAATTCCCAGGCATACACACCACCGCTCTTGTGCTTGCACGGAGGCACAACAACCCCCATCATTGAACCCGTTGCCAGGGTCAGCCCTTTGCATCCGGCAAGATCATGTTTCAGCCGCAGCCCTTGTGGTGCGGTCAAATAGTAGTGCCAGCCGCCACCACCAGTTTTGCTTCGCACTGTTCGCGGCAATGCCCCATGCTCGGTCTGCAACCGCGACAACAGTTCGTCACCGCCGTGTCGAGGGTCAACGTCGAGAACCGCTTGCCCGTCACCTGGAACGTAGAGCCAATTGCAGTGGTTGTACTTCGCTGCCCAAGAGTTGAGTAGAGTCACGTCATTGCTCGCATCGTGAATCGAAATCAACGGTTGCTTGCCGTGATCCCAATTTCCCGACCAATCAACTCCTGCTGCCGGCACAAAACGAAAACTGTGGTGTGTCGCGAGAAAAATGATATCAGTCAAACTATTGTACAATGTCATCCTTCGGGGCTTGGCCCCGGTTGAGAGAAGAGTCCCGGCCTTGATGGGGCCGGGACTTGGAGTTCAAATTCAGACCTGTGGGACAGGTGAGAATCGCATCGTGGTTTTGCCTTGGGTGTCGGTCGTCACTGCGACCAACACCTCTCTTCCTTTGGCCTTCTCAATGGCTTCAAGGAGTACGTCTGGTTGAGTACCCTCTGGAGGGAGATTGCCTAGCACCGCCGCAATCATCTCACCGCAGGCTGCTTTTGGTGTCGGCCTACAACCCGTTGTCTTGGTCACCGACCGCCCTTGGTGCGGCCCACGAGTGACCTCGTGCCTCCACTTGATTCCCGCCACAGGCCCACGCCCGTCACCCCAATCTTTGGGGGGTGCGGCTTCGTAGTTCATGAACCGGCAGTAGTACGACCCGGCGGGTAGCACCCCGCCATTGCCGCTGCCAACTGCCTGAAACGGGTTCACTTTCGTGTCCATCATTCTTAGCCTTTCTGGGCCACGCCCAGGTTTGTGTTCGTAACAGATTGCTCACCAGATTGAGCGCGACGCCCAATCCACTCATTCAAGAGTCGCGTTGGCACTCGCCAACTACGACCCAGCCGAACCCCAGGAAGCCTTCCCTCTCGAAGTGCTTCGCGAATGGTTTATTCGTGCATGCCCAGGTAAACTGCCACCTCTCGCGGTGTCATCAGGGCTTCGTTTGCGTCTTCCATCCTCGCCTCCTCTGAGGCTGCCTCACGCTGCCTCACTGTAATAGTAAGTCCGGACCCCCCCCACTCGTGAGGCGCGAAGGGAAAAATAATCAAAATAATTGTTAAGTGTCAGTCTTTAGTAACTGAAATGAGTGCTGTAATCTTTTTGGGCGTGACTTGAGTGACTGAAACTGTCGCACAAAATGAATTCGCCGCCGTCGTGCGTCGAGCGACGCACGCAGGTTTGATGGCGGCTGATGAACCGTTGCTCACAGATCAACCTTCTTCATGGCTTCCTGGTATTTACTCTCCAACTCACCATCAAGAGCGATGTGCTGATAGACGGCTAGCGTTTCCCGTCGAGCGTGCCCGGTTATTAGCTGAAGTTCCGCGTCGGCCAATCCTGAATGTCGTGTGAGCCAAGTGATTGCCTGATGTCGAAAGGTGTGCGGAGTCGCCTTCACGCCTGCGGCCTCGGCGTATTGTCGAACGATTTGCTGAACTCGACGCGAAGTGTACTTGCTGTTACGACGGGTTTGGAACAGGTAGCGATTCTTCTCGTGTGCCGCGACGTGCGTTCGCAACGCCGTGGCGAACGATTTACCGAACAGGACATACCGATCTTTGCTCCCCTTGCCTTGGTTCACCCGGACCTTGCAGGCTTCGAGGTCAACGTCGGCCACCATCACGTTACACATCTCGCTGACTCGAACACCGGTATAGAAGAGAAGCCGTAGCATGAGAGCGTGCTGCACGTCGTCGGCCTTGTCTACGACTTCGTAGAACTTGCGAAAATCGGCGGCGTTCATCACCGAGGGCAACTTCCTTCCTTTCTTCGCGGGCGACAGTTCGCATTGCTTGCGAACATGCTTTGCGACGTATCGCCACTCTTCGTAGTTCAGCCCGGCCTTGCGAATCAGGCGAGCAATCTGCGAGATCACTTCCGATTTCGCTTTCACATTCTGCGATCCGAAATTCGCCTTCTTTTCGACCATCGTGTGTCTCCCTGATCGGTGAAAACTGGTCCCGTACTTCGTGAACCACTTGTTCTGCGAAATAGAAAGGCCGGCGTCGTCGACGCCGGCCGACTGAGGGTTGACTTCAAACGATCACCACAGCGGATGGTATCGGCGGGAACCGCCCTGTGAGGTATAGACACTCAGCCAAGTCCTCGAACGTGGCGAGATCAAGGGCCAACACTTCCAGTAGGTTCACAAGCAGGTCCGACTTCACCTTTCCGGTCGCCTCGATAACGGCCAACTTGTGCGTTCCCTTCCGAACAGAGCCATAGCCGAGTCGATAAGCGACAACCTCTCGCGTCAGGCCGCGAGCTTCACGAACTGCCCGCAGAATTCGACCGATGTGATTCATGTTTGATCCTCTTGGATGGTGATGATCGTCAAAATGAGATGCGGGAAAACTGGAGTCGGGTTTGCATTTCGCAGCGACAGCGACGAACTTGTGTTGGCCGTCGGTAGAGGTGGAATTCACGCCGGCAGGATGAACAAGTTGCTTGCCAATCTCCTGGCGGAAAAAACCCTCGATTGAAGAGTCGGCTTGGCTCAGGGCAATTGCACGAGATTGCCTACGATTTGAGGCTATTCATTCGTGTATGCTCTGGCATGAATCCCGCGTGAACCCACACATTTTTGACGCCGCCCCCTGATGCTTTCGCGGTTCTCGACGCACAATGTACCGCTCCA
>JAIOPV010000214.1 GCA_021413735.1 Planctomycetota bacterium | reverse complement strand
GTTTGCTCGCAAGCGAGCCGCACCCCTGGCTACACTCGGTCGCCGCATCCGCGGCTACAAAAGCGAAACTTCAAAACTTGCGCTGCGGGCTTGTGTCGCAAACATCCTTACCGATCTGCACACTCATCGCGTATTTTCCTTCTGCCCGTTGCCGTCACCCCGCGACTGCCGGAGAATGCCGCCACGGTTCAAACTCCCAGGCGGAACACCCGTCGCTCACCAAGAGGACTCTCCATGAAGATCGGAATGAATCTGCTGCTGTGGACCGGCGGCGTCACTGCGGAACACTTCCCACTGCTCGGCAAACTCAAGGCCGCTGGCTTCGATGGCGTCGAACTGCCCATCTTCGGTGGCACCCCCGCTGACTACAAACCGATTCGTGCCGAACTCGACAAGCAAGGGCTGAAGTGTACCGCTGTCACGATTCTGACGAAGGAAACCAACGCGGTTAGCCCCGACGCGGCGGTTCGTCAAAAGGCCGTCGAATGGCTTAAGAACGTCATCGAGATCAATCACGTTCTCGGCTCCGAGACGCTGTGCGGGCCGTATCACTCGGCTATCGGCGAGTTCACCGGAGCAGGCCCCACCAACGACGAAAAGAAGCGTTCGGCTGATGTGTTGCGGCAGGCGGCTGAGTTCGCGAAGCAAGCCAACCTCACGCTCGCGATCGAGTACCTGAACCGCTTCGAGTGCTACCTGCTCACGACGGCGGTCGGCGCGGTCGAGTTGGTGAAGATGGTGAACCATCCGAGCTTCAAGACGATGTACGACACGTTCCACGCACACATTGAGGAGAAGGATCAGGCCAGCGCGATCAAGACCGTGGCTCCCGTGATCGGACACGTCCACATCAGCGAGAACGACCGAGGCACGCCGGGCACCGGTCAGGTTCACTGGGACAGTGCGTTCAAGGCGTTCAAGGAGATCGGCTACGACGGCTGGGTGACGATCGAGGCGTTCGGTCGTGCGTTACCTGACCTCGCAGCCGCGACGAAGGTGTGGCGAGATTTGTTCCCCAGCCCCGAAGACGTGTATCAGAAGGGAATCGCGTTCATCAAGTCGCGGTGGGGGAAGTAACGGTTGTGATGAGTGTAGTAGGCACTCTCCGTGTGCCGTTGCTGCGGGCTGCACACGGAATGTGTCTGCGACACTCGAAACGGGTTCTGACGGCAATGGCAGTGAAGAGGAGATTGCGAGTCGCACAGCGAACGCCCCGAGGCAGATGCTTCGGGGCGTGTCTCTTTGCCAACCAGCGCGGGCTTGCCGACCGATCTATGATGTGTCGCACAGATGCGAGGGGCGGATGCCCCGTCACCGGACCAAAGCAGGAGGCAACGGATGCGACGGTCGTTCTGGTTATCAGCGGCAGGCGGGCTGAGTCTGACGGTTGGGGTGATTGCAGCACCTCCGGCAGAAACGGTTCCGACGGCACCAGGCGCAGTCGGCGCGCCTGCGGCACAACCCGCACAAGCGCCCCCGTGGGCCAATAAGTTCTTCCTTCCAGACATCGCGACGAATCGTGAACAACCCGCGCCGCCGGCCATTGTTCACAACTTCGGCGAGGTTCCACACGGCACTCTGTGCGTCCAGAAGTTCATCATCACGAATATCTACGACGTGCCGATGCAGATCACCGACGTGCGGAAAAGCTGCACCTGTCTCGACTACGTTCCGATGACCAAGATTCTTCAGCCGAACGAGACGGCGGAATTCACGGTCACCATGAACACCGGCAAGTTCGTCGGGTTGAACGCCCAGACGTTTTACGTCACCTTTGGCCCGAAGTACGTTTCGACGGCAACCATCCGCGTGCAGGCCACAAGCCGAACCGACGTGAGCCTGACACCGGGCGCTGTCGCCTTCGGAACCGTGCCGCAAGGGAGCAGAATCAGTCAGTCGGTGCAGGTGAAGTATTCGGGCCGAACCCGTGAGTGGAAGCTCACCGAAGTCGTTCCGGTGCAGGGTCCGTTCGATGTGCGCTTCGTCGAGACGAGCCGGGGCGGACCGCTTCGTGGCGGTGCGGAATACTCAGTCGAAGTGACACTGAAACCGAACGCGACCCCTGGGCCGATCTCGGAACAGATCAGCATCAAGACGACCGACCCGACGCACCCCATCGTGCAGATCGCGGTATCGGGTACCGTTGCAGCCCCAATCGAAATCGCGCCGAACAAGGTACGATTCGATGGCGTGCCGGTGGGGCAGATGGTCACGCAGCGCGTGCTGGTGCGTGCGGCGAAGCCCTTCAAGATCGTCGGCGTCGAAGGCGCTGCTGATGGCGTGACGGTTGAACTGCCCGCAGCGGGTGCGCCGCTTCAGGTGCAGTTCCTCACCGTGAAGTTCGAGCCGAAGCAAGCCGGCACCGTAACGCCGCAACTTCTGGTTCGCACCGATCTCGAAGGGGGCACGACGACGCTGCCAGTCGAGGCCGAAGCCATCGCCAAGTGACCCTCGTTTAGACGCGAAGCGGAGCGCGACATCTCATTGGTGTCGCGCTCCGCTTCGCGTCACGGCTAAACAGACCTACAATGCAAGGATGCCAAACCGACTCGCCAGCGAAACCAGTCTTTACCTGAAGCAGCACGCGAACAACCCCGTGGACTGGTTTCCGTGGGGTCCGGAAGCGCTCGCCAAAGCAAAAGAACTCGACCGCCCCATCTTCCTCTCGATCGGCTACTCCGCGTGCCACTGGTGTCACGTCATGGAGCACGAGAGCTTCGAGAACGCCGCGACCGCAGCGGTCATGAACGAGCATTTCGTATGCATCAAGGTCGATCGCGAGGAACGCCCCGACATCGACACGATCTACATGAACGCGCTGCAAGTGCTGACCCGCGAGGGCGGCGGTTGGCCGCTCAGCGTGTTCCTCACGCCGGACCTGACGCCGTTCTTCGCGGGCACCTACTACCCACCCGACGACCGCTACGCACCACAGCGACCGAGCTTCCGGCGTCTCCTCGCGGGCGTTCATGATGCGTGGGTGAATCGCCGCGATCACGTCAAGGAAGTCGGCAAGAACGTCACCGAGTACCTGAAGGGAATGAGCGACCTGAAAGCCAGTGACACCGCGTTGTCACCGGAGTTGCTGTCGAACGCTCTGAACATGCTGCGCCGCAGTTTCGACTCCACTCACGGTGGTTTCGGCAGCGCTCCGAAGTTCCCCCATGCTCTCGAACTGAAACTGCTGCTCAGGCTCGCGAATCGCTTCAACGACAAGACCGCTCTGCACATGGTTCGTCACACGCTGACGCAGATGGCACGCGGCGGCATGTACGACCAACTCGGCGGCGGCTTCTCACGATACAGCGTCGATGCGAAGTGGCTGGTGCCGCACTTCGAGAAAATGCTGTACGACAACGCCCTGCTCGTGACGGCTTACGTCGAGGCGTGGCAAGTGACCCGCGACCCGTTCTACAAGCAGATCGCCGAGGAAACGCTCGAGTATGTCTACAGCGACATGCAAGCCGGCGGCTTCTTCAGCGCCGAAGACGCTGACAGCGAAGGTGAAGAGGGCAAGTTCTACGTTTGGAGCGAGAAGGAAGTCCGCGAGCTGTTGGGCGATGAACTCGGTGACTTCGCGGTGAAGGTCTGGGGCGTCACGCCGCACGGCAACTTCGAGGGACACAACATCCTGTTCCGTGCCCGTAACGACGAGCAAGATGCGGCACACCTTGGGCTGTCAGTGGATACATTCCGCGAGAAACTGACGGAGGCGAAGCGGAAACTCATTCTCGTGCGGTCGAAGCGAGTTCGTCCGGGCCGTGACGAGAAGATTCTCACCGCCTGGAATGGGTTGATGATCTCAGCGTTCGCGAAGGCGGGAGCTGCGTTCGGGCTCGCGAAATACGTCAATCGCGGTCGCAACGCTGCTGACTTCATCCTGGCCACGATGCGTTCCCCCGATGGGAGGCTGTTCCGTAGCGGTAGCGCCGACGGCACCGCAAAGCTTAAAGGCTACCTCGAAGACTACGCTTTCCTCGCCGATGCTCTCGTGTCGGTGTACGAGGCGACTTTCGAGGCGAAGTATCTGAAAGCCGCGGGCGAACTCGCGGACGTGATGCTGAAGCACTTTGCGGACCCAAACGGGCCGGGGTTCTTCTTCGTCGCCGACGACCACGAAAAGCTAATCACCCGCACGAAGGACGTTCACGACGGTTCGACGCCAAGCGGGAACGCGGTCGCTGTCACGGTGCTGTTGCGACTGGCGAAGTTGCTCGACCGACGCGACTTCGCAGCGAAAGCTGAGGAGACACTGCGGGGTTATCGGGAGACAATGACCGAGCATCCCGCGGCCGCCGGGCAAATGCTCATTGCGCTCGATTTCCACCTCGGGCCGACAACAGAAGTCGCCGTGATTGGAGTGGGAAACGCCGACGAAACTCTCCAGGCACTCGATGCGATTCGCACAGCGTTCCGACCGCGTCAGGTGCTTGCGTTCGACGACCCGCACTCGGACTCGGGGGACGTGAGCCCCCCGCTCGCCAAGGACTTCATCCCGCTGCTGAAAGGCAAGCCGATGGTGGATGGGAAAGTGACCGCGTATGTCTGCGAGAACTTCGCGTGCCAGGCTCCCCTTGTCGGTGTCGAAGCGATCGAACGCGAATTCACAATGACACGGTGAGTAATACTGTCCGAGCCCGAGCGCCAGCGAGGAAACAGTGGCCCCTCGCTGGCGCTCGGGCTCGGACCACGGATCACTCCCCGCGCAGCAACCGGGCGACGGGTCGCGTGCTCTCGAAGTGATTCATCACGATCACGCTGACCACGGTGAGCGGCACTGCGAGAAACATCCCGGGAATGCCCCACAGCAAACCCCAGAACGCCAGCGCTGCCAGCAGCACCAACGGACTCAGACCAACGGCGTTCCCGATCATCGTTGGCTCAACAATCGCAGCCGACGCCGCGTGACAACAAACCAGCAACACCGCAACTGTCACCGGTTCCCAACTCAGGCCGAACCACAAGAAGCTGAAGCTGACCGGCAGGCTATACGCCAGAATCGGCCCAATGTACGGGATGAAGTTGCACAGGAACGTGAGCACCGCCCACAGCACCGCGAACTTCACGCCGCACGCCCACAGGATCAACCCGACGGGGATCGCGAGCACCAGACTCGAACGCACCTTCACACGCAGATAAGACACGATTGCCGAACTCACCTGTCCGGCGATCATCAGGATTTCCTCGGCCCGTTCTGGTGGATAAGCACGTCGCACGCGATGTGGGAATCGCGAACCTTCCAGCAGCAGGAACAGCAGATACATGGCGATGATGACCGTCTCGACCAGCACATCGGCCGCCACGGTCAGGATTGATCCCGTTGCTCGCGAAAGCTGTTCGCCAATCTTCGACTCGGTGGGGGCATCCGGTGTCAACTTGGTGGCCCAAGGCGGCATGCTTCCGAGGGTAGATTCGGCCGCACGCATCAGTTCCCCGGCCCGCTGATGCAATCGCGGAATATCTTCGCTCAGTCCGAGAAGGCTCGTATAGGTGATGAGCGCGAGCGAAAGCAGAATCGCCGCCGTCGCACCGGCCAGCACTCCGATCGACGCAGGGGCACCGATGTGCGTTTGCAGTCGGCTGTGATACGGCAGAAGGGTGTAAGCCAGGAACACCGCGACCAACAGCGGACGGACAACCGGAGCGAGTTGTTGGAGCAGGAACCAACCTGCAGCAAACGCGATTAAAACGTGAGCGACCGTCGCGACTGCAGTTGTGGTCGCGGGGTCACGCCACCTTGGAACCGGGCGGGTGACAGGAAGCGTGAGTTCGTTCGTCGCTGCGTCTGACGGATTGGACATCGGGTAACCTTGCGAACGTCGAGAGGAAAGTTCGCCCATGCTACCCGACCACACGCGGTTCGGCGAACCCCGAGTGCCAGTTTTGAAGTTGGGCAGTCTTGGATTTAAGCCCCGGAAGGGGCGTGGGATGTTAAAATGAAGCCCCGGATGGGGCGACGGATGCATCGAATTCTCTCCTCTTGCCTCCGGACCAGGGGTTTGTGCCGCAAAGCCGGCACGGCACCCCTGGCTACCATCCGACGCCCCTTCCGGGGCTTAAATCCAAGACTGCCCAACTTCAAAACTGACACTCGGGGTTCGCCTAAAAACACAAAGACCCGGCCGAATCATCGGCCGGGTCTTCGCGAAAGAACGCAAGTCGTTACTTCTTGAGTTTCACTTTGATTTCCGTGGCCACGTCCTTGTCGGTCGTGATGTCCAGCTTCGTCTTGCCGCCCTTGGCCTTCTCCAACACCTTCAACTCGGCTTCCTTCGCGTTGCCGTCCTTGTCGAGGATCGACACCTTCGTCTTATCGGTGACCTTGTAGGTGTTCTCCTTGTCGCCTTCCTTGACGGTCAATTCCTTCTTTTCGCCGTCGTACTTCACGAAGACCGCTTCGACGGCCAGCGTGACACCAGCCAGGAACAACACGGCAACCAGGGAAAGCAGCAACTTGCGCATTGAGAAGACTCCATCTGTGGCGAGGGTTTCACTCACCGCCGTGGCACACGCCAGGCAATGAGCGATCAAAAACCGCAACCAACACGCGCTATTCAACACGAGGCACGCGGCGGGTCAAGGAGCACTCACGAAATTCACATACTCCCAAACTCGTTCCACGGCTGCGTGCAGCGCACCGGTATGTTAAGATCAACCCACGCGATTCAACCCAGTTCCGCGATCCGACGGGAATTATTCCATGCCGTTTGCACTTCACACCCGGCAAAGTCTTCCCCGTTTCACGGCTCTTGCCCTGTTTCTGGGCTGTGTTGCGCTCGTGGGTTCTGCCCAGCAACCGCCCACGGAAGTGGAAGACCCCAAGGGCACGGTGAAGAAGAAGATCATCGTTGATGACGATCCCGTAACCGCGAAGAAGGAACCGGTTGCTCCACTCGGCAATCCTCCAGACGCGAAGCTCGACGAACTCGTCCGTGCCAGCGAGGAAGCGCGCAAACCCGAGTTGAAGGCACTCTTCGCGAAGTACAGCATTCCTTCGGATCGGATCAATGAAGCCAGTGGCGGAACACGAGTGAAGCCCATCGCGTACCGTCGGGCCGAGTGGCCGAAGGGGGTGGAATCAATCACAATCACGCCACTCAGCGAAGCCGGCAAAGCCGGCAATCCTCGCGGTATTTCAGTTGCGAATATCCGTGGAGTCGAACACTTCGAGAACACCATTTCCACTGAGGTCGACGGTCTGCTGAAGCAAAAGGGCGATCCCACGGTTGTGGCCGACAACCTCGCGGCGAGCGAAAAACTGCTCGGTGCCGCCTTGCGTTTCCACGACTACGCCAGAGAACGCCAGATTCGCAAAGGCAAAACCTGGGACGAAGTTCGCGATCCACTCGCCGCCAAACTCCGCGACATCCGCCTTGAAATGCTCCGCACTGCCATCGCCACGAAAGATGCCGTCCGCATTCGCGACGCCGGCACTCGCCTGATGAACGCATACCCGAAAGACGCGGCCATCGCACAGGAAGTCGCCGCAGCGAGAGTCGGCGAAGCGGAACAACTACTCAAGTCCACGAGCCACGCCGACCACATTCGAGCGAAGGAACTCCTCGACGAGTTTGAGGGCAAGTTCCCAGGTGCGAGTGGCGAAGCAGTTCGCGGAGTTCGCAAACAACTTCGAGAAATGGCGTCGAAAGCATTCCAGCGTGCGAAGGACAAGAAGGGCGTCGGCGACCTCACATCGGCCCGCGATGAACTGGCCCGAGCCGCGGCGCTGGACTCCACCATCGAAGGCGTTCGCGATATGCAGCGGGAACTGCGAACGGGCTATCCAATTCTGCACGTCGGCGTTCGACAGTTCCCTGTGAATATGTCGCCAGACACGGCTCGCGTCGACAGCGAAAAGCAAGTGGTGGAACTGCTGTTCGAGGGGTTGCTCGAAGAAGTACCCGACGAGAGCGGATCGGTGCACTACCGAACCGGGGCGGCGCTGGGGTTTCCGTCGCCGGTGCCGGGAGGCCGTGAGTTCCTGCTGCGAGCGTTCGACCGCGATACGTCCAACCGTCCAGGATTCGACAGTCACGATGTCGTCGGCACGATGAAGTTGTTGAGCATTCGCCCCGACACCTGGCCGGCATACTCGCTGGCGTGGCTCGATGCTGCCACGCCGAAGGACAACAACGCGGTTCGCATCCCGTTCAAACTTGGTCACCCGGACCCGCGAGCACTACTCACGTTCAAGATGCTTCCCGCTCGCTGGATGACCACGGAAGGAAAGCAACCCGACGACTCTGGATTCGCCGAGAAGCCGTTCGGTACCGGGCCGTTCAAGCTCTACTCAAACCCACCGCCGGTCGGAAAGGCACCGCGAGAAATGGTGTTCATCGACAACCCGGGGTACAGCCGATGGCGTGACCGCACGGGGCTGCCGTCACTTCGCGAAATCCGACTCGTCGAAGTCGCGAAACTCGACCCGATCGAAGCGTTCCGCACCGACAAATTGCACATCCTCACGGACATCCCGACCGCCGACATTGCGAAGTTCAAGGCAGCGGGTTCGGGGCTTGCGGATCGCGTGAAAGTGGTTGAACAGTCGGTGATTAACCGGCGAGTTCACATCCTGGCGATCAACCTGCAACGCTCGTATTTGCAGAGCAAGCCGCTGCGTCAGGGCATCTCGATGGCGATCGACCGCGACGATATTCTGCAACACGTCTTCCGTGCGGGAACCGACTTCCACCGACCAATGACCGGGCCGTATCCGCCGAACTCGTGGGCGAATCCGAAGTCGACCGTTGGCGGTCCACCGCCGATTATGAATCGCGACCTCGCGGTCGCTCGATTGAAGACGTATCTGTCGGGCACGGCTCCGAAGCAGAACATCGAGTTATCGTTCCCGTTGGATGACCCGCGAGCAGAAGAGGCTTGTCGGAAGATCAAGACACAGATCGAAGGGCTGACGAAAGACGCTCCAAATGGCCGCAAATTGGTGATTGAGTTGAAAGGGCTGCCGACGGCGGAGTTGCTTGTGAAAGTACAGGACGAACACGGGTACGACCTGGCGTATGTTCCGTTCGACTATCCTGATGACTGGCACCCATATGGGTTGGGGGCAGCGCTGGAGCGGTCGGCGGGGGGCACACGCGGCGGTCGCAACTGGTTCCGCTTCCTGGGTCCGGATACCAACCCCGACGAACAAGACATCCGCCTTGGGGACATGCTCAACCAGCTTCGCGGCTATCGCGACTTTGGCGAGCTGTCGAAGAAGGCGATCGAGGCGGGGAAGTTGTTCAACGATTGTGTGCCGTTCGTTCCGTTGTGGCAACTTGACCGGCACATGGTGATTCACAACAGCGTGAAGATCTTCGTGGATGATACGTCGGACCCGGTGAACCCGCGACTTCTGAATCTGACGACGCTGTTTCAGAACGTCGCTCGCTGGCGGCTGGAGTGATCGGAGTTCGGGAAATGGTTGCGGGTCCGCGTCGGCGCAAGGCTACTTGGCTCCGTACTCCCACAACTGGCACTCGATCTTGCCGTTGAAGAACGGTACCCGCTGCTTCACCGGCAATTTCACCTTGCGAGCCAGCATGTCGTTGCTGGTGAACACGAAGAGTCGCCAGCCCGGCCAGTGTTCACCGATCACCTGACCGAGCTTCGTGTAAAGCGGGATCCATTCCTTCTCTTCGCCGATCCGTTCGCCATACGGCGGATTGCAAATCACCACCCCAGGCTGCACTCCCGCGGGCGGTCGCGCTTGGCCCAAGTCCTTGCGTTCCAGATGCAGCAGATTCGCGACGCCAGCATTGCGGGCGTTCATCTTCGCTAACTCAATCGCACCCGGATGAACGTCGGTTCCCACGATCGGCGAAGGCAACTCCTTCTTTACCGCAGCGCGAGCATCGTCACGAATCGCGTTCCACAACTCGCGATCGAACTCGGGCCAGCCCTGGAAGCCGAACCATTTTCGCGTCAGGCCAGGGGCACGGTTCAACGCCATCCACGCACCTTCGATGCAGAACGTCGCCGAGCCGCACATCGGATCAACCAACGGCGTCTCGGGGTTCCAGCCTGCTTGAAGCAGCAGGCCGGCGGCGAGTGCTTCGTTCAGCGGCGCGATTGTTTGGATCGGGCGGTAGCCGCGTTTGTGCAGCGAACTCCACGAACTGTCGAGACTCAGAATCGCGTGGTTCTTGTGGATGTGCAGGTTGAAGCCGACCATCGGCTGTTCCGGATCGACGCTCGGACGGATGCCAAGCCGTTCGCGGAACTGATCGCAGATCGCATCCTTCACGCGTCTCGCAGCGTACTGACTGTGCGTGATCGCGGAGTCGCGGACGTTGCAATCCACCGCGAGCGTGTGCTCCGGCGTCAGGTATTGTTCCCACTTCACCGTGCGAACCGCGTCGTACAGTTCGTCGGAGGAGAACACGTCGGCTTCGAGGATGGGCCGCAGAACGCGAACCGCTGTGCGAAGCCAGAGACCAGAACGGTAGAGCAAGGCACTGTCGCCACGAAAGCTCACGCCGCCGCGACCGGGTTCGACGGTGTTCGCTCCGAGTGCCGTGAGTTCACGAGCCAGCACGGGTTCCAGACCGCGAACACAGGTGGCGAAGTATCCGTGCATCAATTCATCACAAAGTAAACGATGGCAGCGACGATCCCCGCGGCCGCGAAAACCGACAGGTAAATGAACATCTGCACGAACCAGACCTCGACCCCTTTGCCGAACTTGATGTTCATCAGCCCGGCGTGAAGGGCCGCAGAGATGAGCAAGTCGATGGGCAGGAACAGAAACACGATGATGATGCCAGCTTCCCACTGCGGCACACCAGCAGCCCGACACGCTTCAAGAACGATCACATCCATGACTGCTTGCGATGCGGTCTTGCTCACCCAGATCAGAAGCATCACGCCCGTCGCGGTTCCCACCGACGGGCGAGGCAGGCCACACAATACGCACGCCTGACGGAACACCGACGTGAGGACGAACAGCCCCACCGGGATAAGCAGGACGAGGGCGAAACAGCACCCTAAAAGAACCAGCGGAAACGGCGCCACGCGATTCACCCTCGTTCCGATTGGCTTACGCTTCCGCCGGTGCCGGGAACTGCTGACACAACTCGCGGACACTGCCCCGCACGCGGTCGAGCAATTCCTGCTCGGTGTGCCGGCCGAGAACCTGCGTGATCCACTGTGAAATCTGCCGCATCTCGGCTTCCTTCATGCCGCGAGTCGTCAGTGCTGGCGTGCCGATGCGAATGCCTGACGGATCGAGCGGCTTCCGCGGATCGAACGGAATCATGTTCTTGTTCACCGTGATCCCGGCAGCGTCGAGTGCGTGTTCGGCCTGCTTGCCGGTGACGCCCTTCGCGGTGACGTCCACGAGCATCAGGTGGTTGTCAGTGCCGCCAGAAACGATCGGGAACCCCGCCTTCAGCAGTTCCTCGGCAAGCACCTGAGCGTTCTTCAACACCTGTGCGATGTACGTCTTGAATTCCGGCTGGGCTGCCTCGCGGAATGCGATGGCCTTCGCCGCGACGACGTGCATCAGCGGACCGCCCTGGATGCCGGGGAACACGGCTGAATTGATCTTATCGCCCCATTCCGCCTTCGAGAGAATGAAGCCACTCCGCGGACCACGCAGCGTCTTGTGGGTCGTGCTGCTCACGAAGTCGGCGTGCGGCACGGGGTCTG
>JAIOPV010000218.1 GCA_021413735.1 Planctomycetota bacterium | reverse complement strand
GCCAAGTGGTACTCTTGGGCGGAAAGTCTTTGGGCAGATACCGCCACTGGCAACCGGTGCGAAGGAGGTAAAAGATGCCATCGACAACGTCTCGGAGATCGGTCGTGCGGGGCCGACCACCCGGATAGATGGGGATGTTGGGTTCGATTAACGACCACTGAACGTCGGTGACATCGCTCGGATAGGATTCAGTTCTCATGAGCCATTTTACGCATCAGCACCCACATATGGGACAGCCTCTGAGCGAATCAGTTCTCCACCCGTGTCCTCGGTCTGGAGTTCGTGGCCGAAGTTCATGTGGGCGAGGAGGGACTCGAACCCCCGACTTCCTCCTTGTAAGGGAAAGGAGGATGGCCGCGAAACCCGCACGAAACCCTAGAATATAAGCCCTTTCTATCGACTTCGCAAACGTTGCAAGTGAACACATCTACATTGCCAGTTCCTAGGCATTTCCGAATTACGGCGGAGTTGTGCTGAATACTGCGGAACCAGTTTTGTATCCACACGTCTAGAAGTGAACAAAATTACAAGTTCGGCTTACCGATTCGGTGCACTCGTGACATCCTGCGGGTAACCGGTCCCGATGCGTTCGTCTGCATCGGCCAAATCTGACAGGCCACGAAGGCCACCGCACACGCATCGCGAGTTCTGTCATGTCTGCCGTCGTTGCCAGTTCTGCCGCTGAGTTGGTCGAGCGTATCCTCGCCGAAGGCCCGATCGGGGTGAGTCAGGCTTGCAAGATCTTCGGCACGTTTCGTGAGGGCAAGCGAGTTCACCCTTCCACCATTACCCGCTGGTGGTCTGAAGGGGTGAAGCTCGCGAACGGCCGTGTCGTGAAACTGGAATGCGTGAAGATCGCGGGCCGGCTCTCCACGTCGAAGGCCGCCGTCATGCGGTTCATCACCGAGCAGCAGGACACCACCAACGCACCAGAGCAACCCACATCCAGGGAACGTCGGTCGCCTGCTCAACGGCAAAAGGACAGCGAAGCCGCAGATCGCGAGTTGCAAAAGCTCGGAGTCTGACATCGGCCGTTCATGTCCAGCCTCAAGATCTCGCCCGCGCGGGCGAGATCTGGCAAGCCGGTTACATCCAACCCAACTGAACGGTGACCGATGGATTCTGAAGTCTTGGAGCCGCACGAACTGGCAATCCGTGAGTTCCTTCATGAACACCCTGAACACATCCCAGGCGTTCGGCGGCGGCCCGATCCACAACGCAACGGCGAGTTGGAGTTGATGCTCGACACCAACGCGATGCTAGCGTTCGCGGATTGGGTGATTGCAACGGGGCAGGTCCGCGGCCTCGATCAGGCCAAACGGTTCCGCGAAGAACTCCGCAAGCACTTCGGGAAGTAGTCCAGCGGCGAGCCGAGAAGAACCCACAGAGCTCAGAGATGGACCGGCGGCGAAATCGAAACCGAACGTACGTTCCGCGACCGTCGGACACGGCTCGGACGCAGATCCTGAGTGCGGTTCGGGCGATGCTGGCCGATGACCTGCTCTCAGGCTACGGCGTGACCGCCAAGGATCTGTCGGCACGCAGTGGCTTCACATATTCGACGCTGCGGAATTACCTGCGGTGTCTTGTCAACAACGGCGACCTTCAGCGGGTCGCCATCGGGATCTACGCCCTTCCCAGTCGGGCATAAACGCCGACTTTTTAGTCACCCTGATCGCGGTGACATCACCTGTTCATCACGAGGAGAAGAGCCCAATGGTCGCGACCAAAAAGCGCAAGGCGAATCAGGTGCAACCTGTCCCGCGAGCCTCTGAGGTTCGAGAGGCGTTGGACGCATTCGAGCGTGGACTCAAGCACCTTCGAGGGTTGGCCGCCGCCCTTGAACGCGTTGAGGGTGCCGTAGCTGGATCCGCTGAACCGGTGGAATCGGCAACGGCCGGAGCGAGTGAAGTTGTTGGGAGTTGAGAAGTGAAAACGACGCGACCCGGAGTTGCTTGGCGGCGTTCTCCGGGTCGCGGGTTCAACAAACTGGTAATCGAAATATGGTATCCACAAGTACAGATGTCAAGCCAATCCCAGAAAATGCCGAACGTCTCACGGTTGCGATCTCGGATCTGAAACTACTCAGCGAGTTGCAGGCTCGCGTCGGCGCGACTGACACGAAAACAGCAACCGCCGACTCTCACGTCCGTGATCTCATCACAGCCATCGAATCCGGCGAAGACCTCCCACCGCCAAAGGTGTTCCAGGTCGAAGATGGAACCCTTCTGCTCACGGATGGACACCACACGCTTGAAGCCCACCGGCAAAGCGGCCGAAACTCGATTGAGGTTCTTGTAGCACAAGGCACCCGTGACGATGCCCGTTGGGCTGCCGCAGGTGCGAATACGAGGCATGGTCTCAAGCGGACCAATGACGATAAGCGTCGTGCCGTTGAACTCGCCCTGATGGCTCGAGAATCGCGTTCGGATCGATCCATCGCCGATCATGTTCTCGTCAGCCCAACTTTCGTAGGTTCCGTTCGGGGTGAACTTGAAGCGTCAGGTGTCCTCCGTGGACACCTGACGACTCGCACCGGCCGCGATGGGAAAGGTTACACGGTCCCGGCACAGGACGCTTCGAGCAATTCCGGCGGATCAAGTCGAGACGATCCCAACACAGAGGTTGCCGAAGGATATGGCGGTTGTTCGATACCATCTCCGCAACCTGACCCATTTGCCAAGGTTCGGAAAGCCAACGCCACGATCAAGAGACTGCTCAAAGAAATCGGGCCAGAGGTCAAGACGATCCTGAGTTCGTCCGCTGCGGGCAAACTCCACACGGCGTTGGAAGCCAAGGGCTATCCCGTCGAAATCGCTGACGAAGAGAAGATGCAAAACCCCATCGACATTGGCAGGACCGTGAAGGTTCAACGTTGGACTGTGCTGAGTGATCTCTTGGAAGCGTTCGAGGAATTCGGCAACCAGATCGGGGGTGGAGCATGACCCCCGACCGAGATCAGTTGCTTCGGTTGATGGGCGAGGTTCAAGAGGCAGTTGACACGGCAAATCTGTCAACTGCTCACCCGGATCTCGCCCCGTATGCCCGCGTCGTCGTGAACGGGCTTGGAAGTCGCAATTACGAAGCCGCCTGTGAAGCTGCGAAGGACATGCTGAAGACGATCGCGGGAAAGGCGGCGACAGTCGCCGCCCCGTGAGATGAGCATCAAAAGATGAAGCGGGCCGGGCACTCTTACCAGGGAGGCTCCCGACCCGCTTCAAGGAAATCTACCATGAAGTGTACACGTGTTCTGAATCAGGTCAACCACGGCTCCGCCGATTCTTCGCGGCCGTATCTCGCCACAACCAAGGAATCCCAGGCTTCCCGCGTCATTGTGCATCAACAGAGCTTAAAACAAATACACGGCAAGAAAGAGTGTGTTTGGATTGAGCAGGTTGCCGGGGAGTGGTCATTCCGCGAACGTGGGCAACGGTGGGAACTCCATCAGCCAGGGTGGTTCAGTTTCCGCAATGCTCGCCGGCTGGGTCACGAGATCGGACGGCAAATTCGTGGGTGCGTCAGCCGGGTAGTTCCGGTCGTGAATCGATTCGCCCGACGGCTCACGGGATGGACGCCGGAGAGCTTACAGAGACTCGCAACCGTGGTACGCGATGCCGCCGAGAACACCAAACTCGGCCTGGACGCTCTCGACTACGCGATGCTTCAGGCGGATCGGAGCTGGAAGAAGTTTAGGAACTTCGTGAACAGCGACCGCCACGCGAAACTGCTGGCGTTGGCGTGGCATCTCTGCCAGAGTTTTCCAGGTTGGCGACCGTTCGGGTCGGTACGACTCGCGAAGTGGCTTGGTGTCTGCCGCAACACGCTCGACTCAGACGTGAAGACCTTGCGAAAGGCGAAGTTGCTCCTCGTGCGGCCAGACGCCAAAGGTAAAGCGGCGTGGAGCTACAAGAGGGGTGATTCCCGCGAGGTGATCTACAGCGGGCTGGTGATTGAGTTGGACGCATCACCTGCAGAACTCGAAGCGACTCCAGAAACCATAGATGGCCACTGCCCCAGCGTTGGTACAACTGCCGTTTGTGACACGTCGGAAACCGCAGCCGTGAGAGTTGCGACAGGCGTCGGAAACTCCCGGACCATAAAAACCGTCGCGGACCCAGGAGTCTTTCGACAACCCGAGCCCGCAAGCGGAAGGGGTGGGATTCGAACCCACGGATACCTTGCGGCATCGCCCGCTTTTAAGGCGGGTGCCCCGAATGCCACCTCCGACGCATCTGGTTCCCCGACACCATAGTCGCCGAGCCGCTCCCGAGACCGCGAGAATTTCTCGCGATTTCGCTTGCCCGCCATCCGACAATCAGGGTAATGTTCTTCCAAGTGAGTGTGGTCAAAGCTCAACCACTCACATCCGCCCACGCCTTACAAGCCCGTTTCTCTCTCTCCTTTCTCCACGACCGTCCACACTGTCCGGTCTCCGCAGTTCGCCCGCGATTGTCTCCCTGGTCCTTCCTCACTCCTGCGCGTGGCTTCCGTCACACTGGAGGATGCCCATGGTCCGTACCGACGCACGCCCCCGGTGGCGCGCCTTCACGCTCATCGAACTATTGGTGGTGATCGCCATCATCGCTGTCCTGATCGGGTTGCTCCTGCCCGCCGTCCAGAAGGTCCGCGAGGCCGCCAACCGGGCCAAGTGCACCAACAACCTCAAACAGATGGGGATTGCCCTTCACAGTTACAACGGCGACTTTGGCTGCATTCCCCCGGGTGAGATCGCTGACTGCTGGGCGACCTACAACGTGCTCCTCCTGCCCTACCTCGAGCAGGGGGCAATTTACAACCAGTGGAACCTCAACCTGAGCTACTACGCGCAGCCGGCCACAGCCGGGGCCGAGTTGCCAGTCTTTCACTGCCCGTCCCGTGCGTCGAAACCAGCCGGCGGCCAAGGCCGGGCGTACACCTCCGGCACCTATACCGGACCATCTGGCGGTTCGGACTACGCCTGCGTGGGCGGGTCGGCTTACAGTTACGCCAACGGTACGTACACGAATTACTATTACGATGCAAAGACTAACAATGGCATGTTCGGTCGTGGGCAACGCCGGGACGGACAGGGGGCTCTGAGTGCGCCTGGTGGCATCGACGTTACTTGGAACGACCCCAACATCACCGGCCAACCCGGCTATGTGTGGAGCCAGAATGGCGGGTGGGCGCCCATTCGGAGATTCGCGAACGTGACCGACGGCCTCAGCAACACGGTCGCCATCGGTGAAAAGTTTTTCCTGCTGACCTCGAGCCCGGGGAACGCCTGGAACGCGGATTACCAGTCGAACTACCAGCGGTACCTCGGGCACAACGGGCCGAAGGATCCGACGACCGGCCTGTATCCTGTCCAGTACGGCCTGATTACCGACCCGGCGTATAGCCAGGCAGACTATGTGTACTGCTTCACTGCTGTGAACCACGGCGGTCAGTGCTTGTTCGTGTTCGGGGACGGCTCGGTCCACGCCGTCCGGGCCAGTACAGACATTGATGTTCTGCACGCATTGATGTCCACTGGCACGGGCATTTCAGGAGGGGAAGTCCTACCAGGCGATTACTAGTGTCGTCGGCAGCAAAACCTGCACTGAATTCAAGGGGCATGTTTGGCGAACCATTGACGCATTTTTTGATTCGTCCAAGTCCATTCCCTGGTGTCCTACTTTCGTTGAACAGCCGGGTAAGCCAACCACTCGGCTAACGACCAGACATGGTCGGTCAATCCAGCGGCCATCGCTGGTGTTCGTTCTTGCCAGCGGCTCGTCGGACTCTCCCGCACTCGGAGAGT
>JAIOPV010000217.1 GCA_021413735.1 Planctomycetota bacterium | reverse complement strand
GGCACATCGACTTGAATTTCAACCGTTGAAGTGGTGGCCATGAGTCCATCCCTGGCAAAAATCGGCTCGCTGCCAACTGCCACTACTTTAGGCTCCAACGGCCATATCGCCTGGTTCCGCACCTAAAAACGGAAGAACCAGTTTTCTCGACAGCGGCAGCACTCGATTTCTCAATCGCTGCCTTCAACAGTTGCCAATGCCGTGGCTGTCGTTGTTCTGCCTGACTCTGGAGCCACTGTCGTGACTTCGGCACTCCGCTTGCAAGGTCTGTGAAACCGCAACTGCGGCAGGAACGCTTGCCAGGGACACCACCGTGAACATGCTGCCACCGACTCTAACTTCCAGACCGTCGTCGAATCAACCCAATCGAGAGATGGAGCACGCAGCGGGTCTACTCCTGGCTCTGTTTGAAGAGCGTCGTCAGTTGTTGAAGGAGAAAAAGTCGATTCCCGAATCACTGAGTCGGCGAATTCAAGCAGCAAACTGGAACTATCTCAGGCTGTTCGAGTATGGCTGTGAAGAACTCGATTGAAGCATTCGTGGAAGCGATCCACAATCGCTCGATTTTCGGGAAGTGTGCGGCTCTGTAACTGCGATTCTCTTGCTCGATTCGATTAGCCCACTCTCAAGAGATACTCCGGTGACCCACCAAAACTGGTGATTTTGGCCATTGCTCTGATTTCCGCACGGGGTGGCTTTGTGGGCGGTCCGAGCAACCCAGTCGGGTAACGCAGGCGACGCGAAGCAATCCTGAAAATCTCCAATGGACATCGTCAGCCCACGGCTTCGGTCGCGGGCTTTTTCGATGATTCCAATCGCAAGCCACTGAACGTTTACGTTCGCAACGCCCACAAACAACTGGCTGAATGAAGATGACGGAGTGAATCGCTTCGGCTAACCGCCCAGGTAAATCCGTCGCGTCTCACTCCGCCAGTGATCCAATCGCAGACGGCGTACCAACACCGATTGCCTGCCTGATTTTCTCAGCCTTTTCGGACATCTCGAACTTCGCCTACTCTTTCAGACGTCGGCCCAGTGTGTGCTTGTCTCCGGCCCGCTGCTCAGCCACTTCGCCGAATTGTTCCATCACACATCCAACCAGACGAATGGAGTTGGAGATACGCACGCGGCCCAGGGATCTGCAATCGGTGCCGCTGTCGGCGTGAGTGTTGGCAGTGTGGTCGGACTCGGAGTTGCGGTTGGCGTGATTCCCGTCCTCGGTCCGATCCTCGCAGTCGGCACGTTGGGCAGGCGCAGGACTTGAATTGGGCGACCTAATTGACGGTATCAATGGACTTCCGGTTCGCTCTGGCCCAGTACTTCGGGAAGCGATCCTGTTGATGCCATGCACTCGTCTGACAAGGGATGACTGGCGGTTGCTTTAAGTGGCAGTTGCGACTCCGTCGCCCAGATGGCCGGCAAGTAGTTCGTTCTCGGCTTCAAGCCAGAAGGAAACTCCGTCTCCGGTCGGTGAGCCAGCATCTTCCCACTTGCTGTAGGCCAGTTGCCGAATCTCTTCTTCGGTCGGGGGACGCTTGACTGATGACATCGTGGGAGTGGTGGCAGGCAGTTCAGGAGCGGCCCGATTGGTCAATCGGCCACCTTGGATTCGGAACTTCTGTGGTGAATTCGGAGTGGCTTTGGGTGTTCGTTGCATTTGAGAGTACCTCGGTGAAGGAGCAAGGAGTCTCAATGCAACCGACGTACCGGTCAGAACAATCGCGACTCCACTACTCCTTCTGCCGCTTCCGCACGACCTCCTTATCCGCTTCGTTTTTGTATCTCAGCATCTCGTCGTCGATTGAAATTACCTGAAATCTGTACGTTACTCCCTTCGCGATTACCGCCGGTAAACTGCTCTTCGTGACGGTCGAAACAATAACTCCCTTTGCCACTTTCCAAGTCCCGGTCAGTTTGATCTTCGCCGGGTCGTCGCCCGTGCCGATGACCGCTTGCCCATCGAAAGTGCCGTCCTTGTGGTAGTGCGCAGTGCCCTTGACCTTCAGACCCAGTTCACCGACTTCATCGATGGCCCACTTGCCGATAATGTGCGTTGTGATCTCTTCGTCCATCGGTACGTCCGGTAGACCGCCAAAGCTGCTCGCTTCAGAGACAAGAACCATGGATGCAGTCACGAACACCGCGACAACCCCGTTCCACATTCTCACATCCCCTGATCTGCAAGGATCGGTGGGTGAACTGTTTTGGCGTCGCCCAACCGACCGCCACAGTGACCCTCGCGTTCGGGTCGAAAGCACATCGCGTGCCGTTGGCGTGTCAACCGCCGATAAGGTTCGGAGGGTGCCTGCTTGCCTGTTGGGGCACGAGCAGCGTGTTGAGCGTCGAATCCGTCAACGCAACGATTCGCAATACTCCTGGTCAGCTCAGCCAGGCCTGAACGGTTCCTTCATCCGAGTTTGCGTTCCAGGCTTCGAATCACTGGTACGAAAGGGATCACGAACCTGATCGACTTACTGACCGCTGCGCATTGCACCTGATGCAATAGTAGACGACATCTTCGCGATGGTCTCCCCGCTCTACGAGAAACTGCTCGCGTTCGCGGAACACGGAGTCGCCGACCTCACGGTCATGGGCGATTCGTCCGGAGGCGACATGGTACAGGCGTTGGCACAGAAGGCTGTCATTCCGCAACCCAAAGAACTCGTTCTTCCTCTGATTTGGCACTCCGCGTGCATCACATTTTGAAACCGGTCCTGACGCTGCTACCCGGCGCTGGTCAACTTTGATGGGATGCCGGATTCCCAACAGGAAACAAACACATGGCAACTCCAGTAACGACGGACGACCGCAATACGCATGACATTATCCCTGATCTCGTCGGTGTGAAAAGCCGCGTGAGTTGGTCAGCCATCTTTGGCGGAACCGTGATTGCCCTCGCCTGCTACATCGTCTTAACACTTCTTCTCGGGGCAATCGGGATCACGCTGACGGAAGCTGGCGTGCGCGCCAACACAATCGGGATTGGGGTTCTTGTGGCCATGATTGCCACCATGGCGATTTCGCTGTTCCTTGGCGGCTGGGTGTCGTCACAACTGACGGTTGGCGAGAACAGGCAAGAAGCAGCGATTTATGGGTTTCTGACCTGGGCCGCAGTCACCGGTGTGGCACTGTGTCTTGTGAGCATGGGTGTCCGAGGTGGCTATTTCGCAGTCGTTGGCGGCTCAATGGTCGCTCAACAGAACGAACGCATTCCACCGTGGGAAGAAACTGCTCGGCAAGCTGGCGTGCCACAAAGTCAAATCGACTCGGCGAAGAACGCCATTGATCCGAATCGCGTGCGAGCGGAGGCCAACGACCCGGCCAATCAAGAGCGTGCAATGCAAGCGGCGGTGGCAGCGTCGTGGGCCGCCCTCGTTGGAACCATGCTCTCAATGGCTGCGGCTGTGATGGGATCAATTGCCGGTCGTGGCGCATCGTTCCAGTTATTCCCTGTGCCTGTCATTCGTCGTGCAACAACTCCCCGGCTCATTATCCCGAATGCGTAATAGCAATGAGAAGATTCGTGCCAAACGCAGCGATCTTAGTTATGTCGCTGCGTTTGGCTAATTTCGCCAACCAATTTCAAACCCAAGCCCTCCACCTCAAACGAGCGAAGAGGTTGAGCCAACGCAAGTTCCTTCGCGGCAATTGCAGCCGGTTGGCGGCTGAGGTCTCACACTGACAACGGCTGGGTCGCTGACGCTCCGGGCTCGCCAAGTCACTCACGCAGAGTAAGAAGCGGTTTCGCTCCGGTTGGCGTCACAGCGGTTCGCGCAACCGTTCGCTCCGCATCCGCAGCCCGACGATTCCCCATGCGATCGTAGGCTTCCGCGAGTCGCAATCGCACCTGAACATCGCTCGGGTTCATCTCCTTCGCCTCGACAAGCGCCTTCATCGCCTGACACAGCATCTCTTCGCAAAAGTCAGCGTCGCGATCAGCGAGCCCATCCTGCTCCTCGACCAACAGCATCAGCCCAATGCCCCGGTGTAGCACTTCGGTGAAGCGGTCGCCGTTCTGTTGGCCGATCTCCATGAGCCGCGTGTGAACATGCACGAGGTGTTTCTTCAACGGTCCGCTCGAACGCCGAACATCAGCGGCGAACTGCTCGAAGTGAACTTTCGCCGCTTCATCGCGACCAACCCGCATCAGCATCTCAGCAAGCTGAATGCGGAACATGAGCTGTTCAGGATGCACTCGAACGTGTGCTTCGAGGTGAACCGCTGCCTTGGCGTGATCGCCGCGTTCGATGCAGTCGGCCGCGAGCAAGAGCGGATCGGGCGGCAACTCGGGCACGGGCTCGGGTTCGGCTTGCGGTGCGATTGCAGCAACGGGAATCACCGGAGAATGCGGAGCCGCGACACGAAGGGGAGCGTGTTCGGCTGGCGTTGGCGTCATCGTAACGGGAACGGGCAATGGTTCCGTCGGCGCTGGCGAAGTCTTCAGTGACTCGCAGCCCACGAAACCAACCATTGCGACGATCGCCCAACGGCGAACCATGCCGATTCCTCCGCGAAGGATACGCAGAAAAAATCGGCAGGATGGGTTGTGCGGAATTACGCGAATGGGGAAATCTGGCGAAGTGCTGCATGAAGATGGGCAATGTGCTCCGAAAATTCACTCGACAGCCCATTGTCTCGCAAGTTAGTCTGAGATCCTTGGGATGATTCCGTCATCAACAAAGGCATAAACATGCGATTTTTTCGCCCATTCCTATTCCTCGTGTTGTCGATGACCTTGGCGGCGTCCCGATCATCTGCAGACGATCGGTTGCCGATCCCTTCGGCCGAGTCTGTCAAAAAGGCCGATGAGGTAATCAAGGGGTTGTTCAAGGATGAGTACGCCAAGGCCAAGACCAAAGCTCCAGTCAAACTCACCCTCGCGGCCATGTTGTTGAAACAGGCTGGCGAAGCGAAAGACGATGCGGCGAGCAAGTACGTCCTGCTCTGCGAGGCACGTGAACTGTCAGCCAAAGGGGGCGACCCAGATTTGGCGGCTAAGGCTGCGGCAGATCTCGCGGCGCAGTTCAAAATTTCGCCCGGCGAAGCCCTGATCCCCATCGCGGACACGCTTACGTCCGGGGCCACGACTTTGGTGAGCCTCCAGGCA
>JAIOPV010000212.1 GCA_021413735.1 Planctomycetota bacterium | reverse complement strand
TTCTTGCGTTTCGAGGCTCATTGCTTCAGGCGGGGGATTAGTTGGGTGGAAGCCAAAACGGCGATCATTCGCGACGCCGTTCGCGACTACCTCGCACGACCACATATTCGCTTCCCACGACCGCTGACTGCGTAACACCTAGATCCAGACAAAAGGCAAAGAGAATTAGTTCAAAGACACAGAGTTGAAGGGTTTCAACACTGTGTCTCTTCTGTTTTGATCGTGCTTTCATCGGGTTTTGATCGTGCGGCGATTTCTTCTTTCGGCCGTTGCTGTGCTCGGACGTAAAATACCCGCATGTCAATCCGCGTCTCGAATCTGAGGCTTCCGGTCGATGAACCGGAAGCCACGCTCCCAAACCATCTCGCGAAGGCGCTCGGCGTCACGGCGAACGACCTCGGCCGCTGGCGCGTCGTCCGCAAAGCGCTCGACCTCCGCGACAAGCGGCAACTCCGCTTCGTCTACAACTTCGAGTTGGATCTGCCCGCCGACGAACCCGAAGTCGTGCGGAAGAGTTCGAACCGTTCGCACTCGCCAGCACAGATCGAACTGCACAGCGAGCCGCCGTTCTCGATGCCGGAACCCGGTTCGATGCCGCTTCCGCACAGGCCGATTGTCGTGGGTTCAGGGCCGGGCGGCCTCGTGTGCGCGTACTTCCTCGCGAAGCACGGATACCGGCCGCTCTTGCTCGAACGCGGCACGAAGGTCAACGACCGCATTCGCGACGTGAAGACGTTCGACGACGGCGGCACCTTCCACCCTGAAAGCAACTACCTGTTCGGCGAAGGTGGCGCAGGCACATTCAGTGACGGCAAACTCACCTGTCGCGGCACCGGTCCGGACGTGCTTCGAGTGCTGGAACTGCTCGCGGAGTGCAAGGGGCAGCAGCCCGGCAGGCCGAACATACTTTACTACCACCGGCCCCACCTCGGTAGCAATCGCCTGCCGGCCGTGGTGAAGGCGATTCGCCAGAAGATCGAGAATTTCGGCGGTGAAGTGCGGTTCCTCACCCGCATGGAAGACCTCGATTTCGACGCCAGTGGGCTGAAGGGCATCAAGACGTCATCCGGGTTCACGCCCGCGTCCGTGGTGGTGCTTGCGATTGGTCACAGTGCCCGCGACACGTACCGAATGCTCGCGGAACGCAAGGTGCCGATGACGCTGAAGCCGTTTCAGTTCGGCGTGCGCATCGAACACCGGCAAGACGTGGTGAACGCGGTGCAGTTCGGCCCGAAGCACGAACAGTACGAGGAACAGCTTGGCAACGCTGACTACTCGCTGGTCGCCAGCGGCAAGCACGACCTGTTTACGTTCTGCATGTGTGCGGGCGGGTACATCATTCCGAGTGTGTCGCAAGAAGGCTTCTTCGCCACGAACGGCATGAGCCTGAGCCGACGCGATTCGCCGTTTGCGAACAGCGGGTTGGTGGTCACGGTGCCGGTGGAGGAGTTTGAAGGCACGGACGTACTCGCGGGAATTCGGCTGCAAGAGAAGTACGAGGCGAAGGCGTTCGCACTGGGCGACCGAAAGCAGTATCGCTGTCCGGTGCAGGGTGCGCAGGACTTCCTTCGTTCGAGGCTGTCGGCGGCGCTGCCCGATTGCAGTTATCCGCGTGGTGTCGCTGTGTGCAATCTGCGGGAAGTGTTGCCGCCGGTGGTGGCCGAGGCTGTCGCACACGGACTGCCGCAAATGGATAAGCGATGGAATGGCCGCTTTCTGGCGAACGCGGTGTTGGTTGGTCCCGAGTCGCGGGGCAGTTCGCCCGTTCGCATTGATCGACACGACGAGAGCCGCGAGTCGCCCGGCGTGCCCGGATTGTTCCCCGTGGGTGAAGGAGCTGGCTACGCGGGCGGCATCGTTTCCGCCGCAGTGGACGGCCTACGAACGGCACGCGCCATCATCACGAAATACGCCGCCACGTCTGAGCGTTGAGCCGCGGTTGACAGGTTCACCCCATCACGGCTAAACTCCCCCGCCCAACAGTCCCGACCTGTGCCGAGGCAATTGTGGAACGTGCGTGGCTGGCCCTGATTCGTGGGGAGCGCCGCGGCCCGGTTGCCTTGCTGTTGCGAGCCGGACTGCGATTCGCGAGCTGGCCTTACGGCCTCGGAACGCGCTTCCGCAATCACGGGTTCGATCACGGTTGGAAGAAAATTCATCGCGCAACGGTGCCGGTCGTGAGCGTCGGCAACCTGACTCTCGGCGGCACCGGAAAGACACCGTGCGTCGAATATGTGGCGCGGTTCTACCGTGATCTCGAAATGCAGGTCGCAATCGTCAGCCGAGGATACGGAAGCGAAGCGGGTCGGAACGATGAAGCGATGGTGTTGGAAGAGAACTTGCCCGATGCACCGCACTACCAAGACCCTGACCGATTGGCGGCAGCGAACCGAGCAATCGAAGAATCTGAGAGCGAACTGCTCGTGTTGGATGACGGCTTCCAACACCGCAGACTGCACCGCGATCTCGATGTTGTGCTGATTGATGCGACGCGGCCACCGACACGCGATTACCTGTTCCCACGCGGCACGCTACGAGAATCGGTCGGAGGTTTGCGGCGAGCAAGTGCAATCATTCTGACACGCTGCGATCAGGTGTCGGCGACCGAAGTGGACGCGATCCGCGACTGGTTGCGACATCGGTTCCCCGGTAAGCCGATTGCGACCACGGAACATCGCCCGACGGAACTGCTCGGTGGAGACGAACCCGAACCAGTTGACTCGCTGAATGGAAGAGCGGTCGCGGCGTTCTGTGGCATCGGCAATCCCGCAGCATTCCGGCAAACGCTTGAAGGGCTTGGCGCACGGGTGGTGAACTTTCGCTCGTTCCCAGATCATCATGCGTATTCGCGGGCCGATGTCGATGACCTGAACCGATGGGCGGAATCACTGCCGCCGGATGTGCTGATCGCGACAACGCAGAAGGATTGGGTGAAGTTGCGGTTGCCGACGCTGGCCAGTCGGCCACTGCGAGCTGTGCGAATCGGGCTTGCGTTCCGAGATGGTCAGGCTGAGTTCGATGCCGAGTTGCGAAGGATCGCACCGGCCCTGTGAGGAGTACACGGATGTCCGCGGATCTCGTCGATCTTGTGCAGCGTCTCGGCCGCCCGCGTGTGCTGGTGGTCGGCGACATCATGCTCGATCGTTACATCTGGGGAAACGCGGAGCGGATCAGCCAGGAAGCGCCGGTGATTCTGCTGCGTGCGGACACACGTGAAGAACGCCTCGGTGGTGCGAGCAGCGTTGCCACGATGCTGCAAGCTCTCGGAGCGCAGACAAGTCTTGTCGGTGTCGTCGGTCGTGATGCCGACGGCCTTCGTGCCCAGCAAATTCTTGGCGATCTCGGCATCGACACCGCAGGCGTTGTGACTGATCGCGACCGCCCGACGACGGTGAAGGAGCGCTACATTGGCCGCGCACAGGCACGCCATCCGCAGCAAATGATTCGCGTCGATTACGAGAATCGCGCTGCCGTCACGGGTGAAGTCGAAGCGGAACTCGCAAGCGTCGCAGCCGAGTTACTCCGCAACACCGACATCGTCTTGGTGAGCGATTACGACAAGGGCGTCTGCACACCGAAGTTGCTGGCTGCTGTGATCGCCACAGCAAAACAACGCGGCATCAAAGTGATCGCCGACCCCACCCGCGGTGGCGACTACGCCAAGTACAGCGGTTGTTCAGCGATCACGCCGAACCGACTCGAAGCGGGACTTGCGACGGATCGCACAATCACTACCAACGAACAAGCACTTGCGTCTGCCGCAGAGCTTCGCGACCGTCTTGGCCTCGAAGCGGGAATCGTGACGCTCGACAAAGATGGCATGGCGATCGCTCACCGCGACGGCAGTTCCGCAATCCTGCCGACGCGAGTGCGGCAGGTGTACGACATCACGGGTGCGGGCGACATGGTGATGGCTTCGCTCGGGCTTGCGCTCGCCAGTGGTGCCGACTACGAAACCGCCATTCGACTCGCAAACATCGCGGGCGGCCTCGAAGTCGAGAAGATCGGCGTTGCCACCGTTTCCCGCGATGAAATTCTCGCTGATCTCCTCCATGCGCCTTTCCGAGCTGCCGAGCGAATTCCGGGGGTTGCCAAAGTCGTTGGCCTGCCGAACTTGCTGACCGAACTCGAACGCCGTCGGGCGAGTGGCCAGCGGATCGCGTTCACGAACGGCTGCTTCGATGTGCTGCACGCCGGGCACGTTCAGTATCTCGCGGAAGCTCGTCGACAAGCCGATTGTCTCGTGCTCGGAATCAACAGCGACGCAAGCATTCGCGCGTTGAAGGGACCGACGCGACCCATGAACCCGGTCGAAGCGCGTGCCTTGGTTCTGGCAGGCTTGCAGGACGTCGATTTCGTCACCATCTTCGCGGACGCCACGCCGCTGTCGCTGCTCAAGGCCGTGCGGCCCGATGTGCTCGTGAAGGGTGCCGACTACCGCAAATCCGAAGTGGTGGGTGCCGAGTTCGTCGAGAGCTACGGCGGTCGCGTTCACCTCGCGGACCTTCGCGATGGGTTCTCCACAACGAGCCTGATCGAACGCATGAAAGCGGCCTGATTCGGAGAGACGACTTGCGAAGGATCGCGCTGTTTCTGCCGAACTGGATTGGCGACGTGGTGATGGCCACGCCCGCGGTGCGAGCCGTGCGCACAGCGTTCCCCGATGCGGAACTCGTCGCAGTGTGCAAGCCCTACGTCGCAGATGTGCTGGCCGGTTCACCGTGGTTCGCGGACGTGATTCTCAGTGACAAACGCGGCCCACGCACGCAGCGATTGTTCGCAGTCGGAACGAAGCTTCGAGCGAACCGCCCCGATGCTGCCGTGCTGTTCTCGAACTCATTTCGCACGGCAGCGCTTGCCAGCCTCGGTGGTTGTCGTCGCGTAGTGGGCTTCGCTCGCTATGGTCGCAGCTTCCTGCTGAGCGATCGGCTCCACTACGCCACGGACGAACGCGGCAAGTTCGTGCCGACGCCGATGATCGACGACTACAACCGGCTCGCGGTTGCGCTCGGGACTGGCGACCCCGGCAACAAGATGGAACTGTTCACCACACCAAAGGACGAGGCCGCCGCGACCGCCGTGTGGGAACGCTTTGATCTGAAGCGATATCCGCGTGTGGTGGCTCTAAATCCCGGCGCGGCATTCGGTGCCGCGAAGCACTGGCCGACGACGCACTTCGCACAACTCGCTCGCATGTTGACCGCCAGACTCGGTTGCGGAGTCGTTGTGCTGTGCGGTCCTAGTGAACGCGCGTTGGCACAACGCATTGCCGATGAAAGCCGCACGCCGCACGCTTACTCGCTCAGTGACACCGCGTTGTCACTCGGTCTGACTAAGGCTCTCGTGAAGCGTGCGAACTTGCTCGTCACCACGGACAGCGGGCCGCGTCACTTCGCGGCCGCCTTCAATCGCCCCGTAGTCACGCTGTTCGGCCCCACGCACATCGAATGGACGGAAACGTATTTCGAGAAGGCCGTGCATCTGCAGAAGAAGTTGCCGTGCGGCCCCTGCCAGCAGCGAGTATGCCCAATTGACCACCATCGCTGCATGCGCGAACTGATGCCGACCGACGTCTTCACCACAGCCGAGCGACTGTTGACTCGCTTCCCTCTGCTGACGGAAAGCGAGGTGATCCGTGCCGCGTAACGATGTCGTTTTCCGTCCGGTTGCTTCCAGCGTTGGCGGATGGGTCCGAGTGAATCCGTTGTTCGCCGCGGGGTTCGTTGCTCTTGGCATCGACTCGGCTGCGGGCTTTCTTGAACTGCCCGGCGAGGTTGTCTGTGGGCATCCAGATCGGCATGTGATGCGGGTCGTGCTGCCTGGGCAACCCACGGCGTTCTACCTGAAGCGACAGCACTCTGTTACTTGGCGGGAACGTCTTCGCAATCGGCTTCTTGGCTTCGGGTGGTCGTCGCGGTGCGTGCGTGAAGCCGCGATCCTCAAGGAATTGATGGCGAATTCGCTGCCCGCTCCGCGTTGGGTCGCTGTCGGCGAAGACGCACGCGGACGCTCGTTCCTGCTTGTGGAAGAAGTCGCCAAGTCATGCGATCTGCGAGAAGTGTTGAGTAACAATGCGTTGTCACTCGTGGCTCGCCGAGACCTCGCGAACCGTCTTGGGCATCTCATCGCAAGATTGCACAATGCAGGGCTGACGACGCCGGACCTCACCGCAAAGCATCTGCTGGTTTCACGGCAGCGGGGAGAGATCACGCCGATCGACTGGCAATCGGCTCGTCGGATGCAACCCGTGCCGTTAGCCGAACGCATCCACGCACTCGCGGCACTTCACGCATCCGTCGCCGAAGAGTTGGCTTCGCCTCGCGAACGATTGCGGGTTCTGCGTGCGGCTCTCCAGAACTTCTCGACACCTTCTCGCTCCCTGTCTTTGACCTCCCCCCTTGTGGGGGAGGTCGCTCCGAGTCTTCGAGGAGCGGGTGGGAGGTATGCCTCCGGTGATCCTGTGGCTACACCCCCCACCGGCTCGCAAAGCCTCGCCACCTCCCCCATAAGGGGAGAGGGCAAAATCACACTCACGCATCTCGCCAAGCAAATCGAACATGCTGCCAGGAAGATTCGTGGTCGGCGGTCGATTCGCGATCAGCGACAACCCGTTGTCACTGCGTCTGCTCAACGGCTCGTGTGGCTCGCTGAAGAAGCTGTGTGTGCGGTGCCCGCTGTCGCTGCGATCTGGCCGAAACCCGCTGTCGCCGCTCCGTTCTACGGGTGTGAACCGGGCACGCTCCGAGTTAAACTTGCCGGCGGCCGTGATGCGGTGTTGATTCGCGGTCGCTCGTTCTCGCCGCTCTCTCGGCTGAAGGCGAAGTTGCAGGGCCGCTCGTGGCGTTCACCGGGCGTCACGCTTGGTCGGTTGCTCTTCCACCTCGAACGCTATGGCGTCCCAGCCCCGCGACTCTTCGCGTTCGGCCAGAGACTCACCAACTTCGCGTCTGCCGAGTGGTTTGCACTGCACGAAACTGCTGGCGAGCCGATCGGCGGCGAAATCGAAACCGCGACCGCTGAACAACTCGGCCGCACGCTGCGACAACTCCACGATGCGGGCTGTCGGCCCATCGGACCGGTTCTCGCAGCATTCGGTGCGACGCAGGGTGCCGTGAGTGTTCGCGATGTCACAAAGGTGCGGCTCGCGCGAAAAGTCTCGTCGGCTGATCGCCAGCGTGACCTCGCAAGGCTTCTCGCTGCTCTCTCAGTTGAAGGGCACTCGGCGGTTGAGGCGGGTTACCAGCTTACGCAGAGTTCATCAGAACGCAGTCGCCGAGATCTCGCCCTGCGTGTCGCCGATGGTCCGATTTCTGGTGTGTGAGGATAATGGACGTAAATTCACGATCCTCGAATGTCCGAAATCCTGGGCGACTTGTGCCTGCGGTCGGCGATCCCGTGTCGTGCCTCTGGCACCGACTCGTTCACGGGACACGCATTCTGCGGCGAGCCTCCGACTGGAAGCGATTCGCCGGCGACGGCTGGGAAGATCGGATCATGTCGGAACCGGTGACGGATCGCCTGCACGAAAAGCAGGGGCGGTCCATCGGTCGCCGGGTCTTCGAGGATGGCTCCGCCAAGCTCAGTGTGTATCTGAAGCGGCACTACAAACTGCCGTGGCTACACGGCCTGCTCGCGACGCTGTTCCCGAATGGGGCGTGGTCGCCGGGCTTGCAGGAATGGCAGCACCTCATCTGGGCTGCAAATCAGGGCTTCCCCGTGCCGCGACCCGTTGCGGCTGGACAAACAGTGGGGCCATACTTCAGGCTGCAAGGCTTCCTCGCGGTCGAAGAGTTGCACGGCCAACTTGCGCTGCACGAGGCAGTTCCCCTTGCCGCCAAGCGGCTCGATCCGGTTACATTCGCGAAATGGAAACGGGGCCTCACAGCGGAACTCGCCCGTTTGACTCGCGAATTGCACCGACGTTCGGTGTTCCACAAAGACCTGTACTTCTGCCACTTCTACATCCCGGAATCGTTCACGCAGACGCCGCCCGAAACCTGGGTGAACCAGGTCGTGATGATCGACCTTCACAGACTCGGCCGCCACTCGCTGACCGCACGCTGGTGGCAAGTGAAAGATCTCGCACAGTTCCTCTACTCGTCGGATGTGGCCGGAGTCACAGCCAGGGATCGCGTGCGATTCTGGAAGCTGTATCGAGCCGGTTGGCCCGGAAGAGCACCCGGTCGCTGGCTGCTCCCGTTCGTTCGCTGGAAGTGGCAACTCTATGAGCGACATAATCAGCGGACCCTTGCAAAACGACTCGCAAAATCGGAGTGACACCATGGACATCGCACTCTGCTACGAGAGCGTGCTGCCTGCTCGCGGCGGCGCGGAGACATACATTGGCGACCTCGCCCGGCGACTCTCCCGCGATGGCCACGCCGTGCATCTCTACGCCTGTCGGTGGGATGCTGCTTCGCTACCAGCGGCCACGCACTTCCACCGACTCGAAGTGCCGGCAGGTCCGCGTTTCCTGCGACCCTGGCGATTCGGCAACGAATGCGAACGCGCCATGACCATGCGGCACGACGTGAGCATCGGATTCGACAAGACGTGGGGCCAGGATGTGCTGTATCCGCAGGGCGGGTTGCACGCAGCGAGCGCTGCTCACAATCTGCTGAAGCATGCGGGGCCAATCACGCGCTCGCTCGCGGCTCTGGGGAAGATGCTCGATCCCGCTGCGTGGTCATTCTCACGGCTCGAACGGAAGCAGTACCTCGGGCCAAAGCAACCGCTGATCGTCGTGAACAGCAACATGGTTCGCAGGCACTTCGAGGAGTTCTACGGCGTGTCGTCGGAGTCCGTGCGAGTCGTGCGAAGTGCCATCGACCCGCTGCGATTCGCGGCTGAGGATCGCTTACGGCAGCGACACGAAGAACGCGAACGGTGGGGCGTCTCGCCGAACGACAGCGTCGGGCTGTTCGTTGCGATGAACTATCGGCTCAAGGGACTGTCGCAGTTACTCGACGCCTACGCACTGACGCCGCGTGACAAGCCGAACAAGCTCGTGGTGGTCGGGCATCCGAAGTTCGGCCGCTACGAACGGCAGGCGAAGCGCCTCGGCATCGCGGATCGCGTCGTCTTTCTGGGTCACCGTTCGGACCCGAAGAGTTGCTACTTCGCCTCCGACTACCTCGTTCATCCGACGTTCTACGATCCCTGTTCGCTCGTCGCGCTCGAAGCTCTCGCGTGCGGCTTGCCAGTCATCACGACGCGGTTCAACGGTGCATCCGAACTGCTCAGCCCACCGACCGACGGGATGGTGATCGACAACCCGCACGATTCCGATGCGTTGGCTGCCGCGATGGCGCAGATGTTCGATCGCGGATATCTCCGTGAAGCGAGCGTCGCGGCCCGCACCACTGGCTCTCGTTGGACGTTCGAGCATCATTACCAGGCACTTCTCGGCGTGTTCACGGAAGTTCGCCGCATGAAGCGAGCCGCGTGAGTCCGTGGCGGCCACTACAATGTCGCCATGTCATCGCTCACTGCTGCCGTGCTGTTGCTCATCGCCTCGTACCTCGTCGGGGCGATTCCCTTTGGTTATCTCATCGGCCGCATGCGTGGCGTGAACCTCTTCACGGCCGGCAGCGGGAACATCGGCGCCACCAACGCAGCTCGTGTTCTTGGCACTCCAATTGGAGTGCTCGTCTTCACGCTCGACTTCCTCAAGGGCGCGGTTCCAGTCGCCGCGATCCTGCCGCTTGCACGGCAACTCAGTCCGGATGCCGACACGGTGTTCGGTCAGCCTGATACGCTGCGAGTCAGCGCAGCGGCACTCGCGTTCTTGGGGCATCTCTTCCCGATCTATCTTGGCTTCAGTGGCGGGAAGGGCGTGGCCACCGGAGCCGGAACGATCTTCGTGCTGGTGCCGGGGCCTGCGGCGCTCGCGGTGCTGTGCTGGTTCGTCGTGCTTCTCGCGTCGCGGATCGTCTCGCTGGCCTCACTCGCGGCGGTTGCGGTCCTCGTTGCGGCTCGGCTAATTGGTACTTCAGCGGCATTCTCGGAACAGGCGTTGCCGATCACGCTGTTCGTTATCATTGGCACGGCCTTTGTCTTTGCGAAACACCACTCCAACTTGCGGCGGCTTCTCATGGGTACGGAAAGTCAATCGCTTCCAGCGAGCACACGGCGGCAAACCATCTTACGAGGGGTTCATCTTCTCGCGCTAGGACTGTGGTTCGGCGGTGCGGCGTTCTTCAACTTCGCGGCGGCACCCGCTATTTTTGATTCGTTCAAGCAGGTCGTCAACGCTGGCCCCTCGGACCGCACCGCCGGCATGACGATCATCCCCGCCGACGCTCCAGATGAACAGAAGACGGCACTCGCCAGCGCACTGTTCGGTGCAGCGGTCGGGCCAGTCTTCCCGCGATATTTCGGGATGCAAGCGGTGTGCGGCGTGATCGCTCTCATCACCGCGATGAGTTGGTATAAGGCTCCGTGTGCGTGTGCGATTCACCGTCGTCGCGTGCATGTGATCGGTCTCGCACTGCTGACCGTTGTGATTGCTTTCCCGCTCTCGAATTATGTCAGCGAACTGCGTGTGCTGCGATTTTCCACTGACAAAGCGACCGCGGATGCCGCGACAGCAGCGTTCGCACCGTGGCACTTCGCCAGCCTGCTTCTCAGCCTCGTGACGGTGTGCCTTGCGGGGTTCGCGCTTTCGCTCGCCGGCCGGTTGCCGGAAGAGGCGACCAACACGCCCAAGATTCCTGCCTGATCTGCTGATTAATTTTCTCTCACATTCTCAGTTCTACGTAGTTCGTCACGCTTACCGCAATCATAATGATGGCTCGTTTTCTCCAACGGAGTGATCTCATGCTCGCCTGGTTCCGGCTCGCAGCTCTCGCCGCTGGCCTTCTTTTCTGCGCTTCGTTCGTAACTGCAAACCCTCAAAAACCTGAGCCAGCGAAAGCCGAGCCCACAAAGGCAGAGGATGCCGACCAGATTCTCATTGACCTCGTGACCACAGCAGATGGGTTCAACGACAAAGCGTTCATCAGGGGTGAATACAAACACGTCCGAACTCAGTTCGCCAAGTATTTCGAGGCGAAAAACGCCACCGTTCTCAAGGCTCGACTCGGAGCAGACGCCGACTCGCTGTTCGAGTTCCTCGCCGCAAACAACGAGGTCCGCGAAACGCTGTTCACCGCGATCAACCCAGGCGAAGACGATCCGGCTGCTGCCATGGCCGTGTTTCGCGATCTGTGGAAGACCGATGCGTCGGCCGTGAAAACGAACGACGAACTGGCCGTTGCGATCTCCGTGGTGTGGGACAACCCACGCGGCCCATACGATTACCGCGGGCATCAGGTCCGCACCAAGAGCAGCCTACCGGAAGAGGTCATGAAGTTGGGACCAGTCGATAACTTCAAGTACGCCCTCGACCGGCAAGCCAAACTGAAGGGGCCCCAGCAACAGATCCCGTGGGAATTCCTGATTCATACCGTGAACCACCGCACCCCCCTCGACGAACGCGACTGGGCTGTCACGAACTACCTCAAGAAGCGAGTCAACATCGGCGTTTGCTACAAGGACATCGAATACGACAACGTGATGCTGCAAACGCAGTCGAAGGTATGCAAGCTGAACGACAAGCCGTACACGCTGGCGAGCATCAAGGCGAATGGTGGTGTGTGTGCGATGCAAGCCGACTTCGCGGCACGTGTCGCGAAGTCGATCGGTGTGCCAGCGGAGTACATCCACGGCGAAGCGAACTCCGGCGGGCTTCACGCCTGGGTGATGTGGGTCGAAGTGAAGGCCGTGAACAAGGACGCCGTCACGTTCAGCCTGGAATCGTATGGCCGGTATAACCTCGACCATTACTACGTCGGGCAACTCAACGATCCCAAGTCTGGCAAGGAAATCACGGATCGCGAACTTGAACGCCGCCTGACGGCTATCGGCAACTCGCCTTACAACAGCCGGCAGGCCGACCTGCTGATGCGAGCCTATCCGATCGTTCGCGACATGAAGGAGTTCACCGCCAAGCAACAATCGACGTACCTGAACCGTGTGTTGGCTCTGTACCCGATGTGCGGTGCGGCGTGGCTGGAACTGGCCTCGCTCTACAAAGAGGGCAAGCTGACCAGCGCACAAGACGCGACATTACTGGTGACCAAGGCGATCAACACGTTCGCGAAGTTCCCGGACTTCTCGTGGAAACTCGTGGACGATCTGCTCACGCCGCAGAAAGACAAGAGTGCTCGCTCCGGAGTATTCGTGAAGATGGTCGCGTCTTACGAACTCCTCGGTCGTCCCGATCTTGCGTGTCAGGGTCGATTGAAACTGGTCGAGTATCTCATCGACGCGAAGGACTTCAAGCCAGCGTTCGATGGGCTGGCGTACACGGTGCGGAAGTTCCCAGATGAGGGCCGATACATCCCGAAGATGATTACCCGCATGCAGGAAGTATCCAAGGACATCAAGGGCGGCGATGGCCTGATGGCGAAGTTCTTCCTTGAGATTCTGCCAAAGGTTCCCGCTCGCCGTGGAGATGCGGTGAGCGAATACTGCGTGAAACTGCACGAGCAAGCACTTGCGTACCTGAAGGACACCAACCATCCAAAGGAGACGGCGGTGGTTGAGCAGAGTCTGGCGCGAGTGAAAAGCGGAAAGGCACCGTGACGCCAGGTTGCTCGGGTTTTCACGCTGCGATGCGGAGCGGTTGCATGTGCGATGCACTTTGTGCGAGGCTCGTCAGTTCTCGACGGGCCTGCGTTAGCACCATGCTTACGGGAGAGTAAGGGTCGAGTTGGGCGATCATCAAAGACAGGTACTCAGCGGCCCAGCGGGCTTCCGAGATGTCGATCGCCGGTGACTCTGGCATCAGAACGGATGGGTCGGAAATGATCATGGCCCGGAACCTCCTTGTTCAAGGGACAGCGAGCGATTATGGAGGGTCCGGAAACGATGTGCAAGGCCAACTACAAAATGTTTAGCCGCGACTCGAAGAGAAGCGTGACGCGAGCCCATTGGTCACGCTTCTCTTCGAGTCGCGGCTAAACGGTTCTGGTCACTTCAGGGTCTTGACGAACTCAAGGACTTCCTTCGGGTGCGTCGCCGGGGTCACGGTGTCGTAGATCTTGGCGATCTTTCCTTCCTTGTCGATCACGAACGTCACTCGCTGCGTCACCTTGGCGTTCTTCGGCGACACAATGCCGAGTTCCTTGGTGAGCTTCATTTCCTTATCCGCCAGCAGCGGGAACGTGAGCTTTTCCTTCTCGATGAACTTCTGCTGAAGCGGCACATCGTCGGCGCTGGCGCCGAGGATCACCACGTCCTTCGGGAAGTCGTCGGTCTTCAGCACGTCACGGAAACCGCACGACTCGGTGGTGCAACCTGGGGTCAGTGCCTTCGGATAGAAGAAGATCACAACAGTCTTGCCCTTCAAATCCGCGATGGAAACGGTCTTCGCGTCCTTCAGATTCAGTTTTTCGATCTGGGCGGCTTCGAGAGCCACAACCGGGAACTTATCTCCGACTTTTACCTTGATGGTGCTGTCGTCGGCGAGGGTCGTGGCACCGGCGAGAGCGACAGCGGTCGCAACGGCAACAGCTCGGAGAGCGAAACGCAGCATGAGAAGACTCCAGAAACGGGATGTGGAACAGGGTGGGCATCAAGCGAGAACTCGGCGGAGCCGAGCGTGGGCATTTTGGACCGACGGCTGACCAAAGGCAAGAGGCCACGAACGGATGGCCTGAAACCGGGTGGCACCGTTGGCCCGTCGTATGCGACGATAGGCGAGTCCGTTCTCCTCTGGTGAGAAAGAGTCAGGATGTCCGATTCGAGCATCGTCGAACTTCGCGGTGTGGGCGTGCGATTCGGTTCCCAGCAGGTGCTCGCCGGAATCGATCTCGCGATCGCCCCACAACAGACAGTCTGCGTCATCGGCGAGAGCGGTTGCGGCAAAACCGTGCTACTCAAGCTCATCGTTGCGCTTTTGCGGCCGACCGTGGGCGATGTTCTCTTCGAGGGCGCTTCACTTCAGACGCTCGCCGAACGCGACCTGACGAAGTTGCGATTGCGTGTCGGGTTCCTGTTCCAGCAGGCCGCGCTGTTCGACAGCCTGACCGTGTTCGATAACGTCGCGTTTGGGTTGCGTGCGAAGGGTGAGCTTCGAGAACCCGAAATTGCCGCCCGAGTCCAGGAGCGTTTGACAGAGGTCGGGCTTCCGAAGACGGCCGAATCGAAGATGCCATCGGAATTGTCGGGCGGAATGCGAAAGCGAGTCGGCCTTGCGCGTGCTCTCGCTCTCGATCCGGATGTGATGCTTTACGACGAGCCGACAACGGGACTCGATCCAATCATGACGGACGTGATTAACGAGTTGATCCTGCAAACTCGCACACGTCGGCCGGTGACGAGCGTAATTGTGACGCACGAAATGCGAACGGTCATGAAGTGCGCCACCCGTGTTGTGATGCTGTATCCACTGACGCGGCTCAGTGACGGCGAATCGCAGGTGATCTACGATGGCCCGCCCGATGGTCTCGCGACGGCTGACGATCCGCGGGTGCGGCAATTCGTCGAGGGCGACGCACGGGAACGGCTGAGCGAAGCCGCCGCGAACGAATCGTGAGGGTGGTTCATCACAGCGTGACGATGGCACTGCTCCAGGTCAGTCCGCCACCGAACGCGACGAGCAACACCGTGTCGCCCGTTTTGCAAAGGCCAGTTCGCAAAGCCTCGTCGAGCGCAATCGGAACACTCGCGGCAGACGTGTTCCCATAACGGTCGAGGTTCACCATGACCCTGTCTTGCGGGAAGCCCGTGTCGGCCAGAGCTGCGTCGATGATCCGCTGATTCACCTGATGCGGAATCAGCACGTCGATTCCACTCAAGCCAAGCTCACGGCAGTCAGCTTCAGCCTGGCGAATGAGTTCCACCATGCGAGTGACCGCAAACCTGAACACTTCCCGACCGCTGATCCGGATGTGATCGAGCCTCTGCGGCATCGAGGATCGCGGCGAGTTCGACGTCACTTTGCTCGGCACCTGGATCAACTCTTGACCAGACCCGTCGGAGTAGAGTCGGATGTTTCGCACGCCGGTGTTCAACACCGGTGTCGCGGACAACACGACCGCCACCCCGAGCAATTGGGTCATCGGTGCAACCAGGGAAGACGGTCGTGAGCCGTGAAAACTTCCTCCAATCCAGATGTAGCGAATCCCCTGATGGCTTGCCAGACGTAACTCGGTCGAGCACTGTTCCTGGATAAATTACTGTTGTTTGCGGGTCGATCTTTGTGAACAAGCTCCAATCGTAATTTCAAAACAGACTGACGGCTTCGCAATGATGGTTAAGTTTTGTTGCTGCAGGACAGGAATTTGTAGCCGGTCGCGGGGTGAGAATTCGGTTTCGCGAACCAGTTCGCGCGATTGACGCTCGCAATTACCGTCGGGCTGACGCCTCGACGCTCGCGGTAGTTCCGTTGGAGGCGTTTCGATGGCAGGCGTAACGTATCATCTGCGTGATCGTGGTGGCGAGCTAACGGCCGCATGGCAGCGTCACTTTGGGGGCGTGCCGGACGTGGTGCCTGCGACTGGCGATATCTTCGGCGTTGCGGTGAATGCGGTTGTTAGCCCGGCGAACTGTTTTGGCTTCATGAACGGCGGCATCGACCGCGTTTACAGCGAACGCTTCGGCTGGCACATTCAGGATCAACTCCGCGAGATCATCCGTCGCGACTGGGATGGCGAGTTGCCGATTGGCCTGGCGATCGTGATGGACACCGGGCGAGACGAAGTGCCATTTCTGATCGTCGCGCCGACGCTGCGTGCCCCGGTAAGCGTCGCCCAAACGCTGAACGCGTACCTGTCGTTCCGCGCTGTTCTGCGAGCGGTTCGGAAGCACAACGAACAGCGTCCGGGTTCGATCAAGAGCGTCGGCTGTCCGGGGATGGGCACCGGCACCGGCGAGATGCCTGTGGGAATCTGTGCGAAGCAGATGCGTGCCGCGTGGGACGAAGTGGAAGGCGCCCAGCCGTTCCAACCGACGGGCGTGAACGATGCACTCGTGCAGCATTACCGACTGCTTCGAGATGAGTAGCCGCGAACCCAGGTGAATTATGCCGTGGTGGGTTCTTTTGCTGTGGCTCTTTTGTGTTTATGTCATGCTCTTCTACAGTGAGGTACTGTGGTCTGAACTCGAAGACATCCGGAACCCACATCCAGGTGGCGAGACTCGGACTGTCAGTTGTGCTCCGACATTGCTCCTTCCTGTGCCAATGTTCGGCGTCGCGTTGTTGATGGATGAGAGCGTCGTCCGTTGGGGAACTGAACTCGTCGCTGGCCTTCACCTCGTGCTTGCCATCTTCCTCATGGGAGCGATCTTGCGATTCAAATGGCTAATTCGAGTTTTGAAACGACCCAACCAGAGCGAACGAGATTGATCCGTGTGAGTTCGCGTTAATTTGGGCAGTTTCCGGGGGTGCCGATTCTCTGATTCTTGTCCACGCGATTTGCTGATGTTCTCACAACATGTGTTCAGATGTATAGATACGTTCCGAGAACGGGTGACCAGCGACATTCTGATATAGTTTCTTCCGGACGAATCGAACGGTTCCGGAAGTGGGGTGGGGAAGTCGCCCGGAATCAAATTCGGTGAGCGGTTCGCTTGACAGCACGCGAGCGATCACTCTGATCGAACAACGCAGCCGGGCTTTACAACCCCCACCCCGTTGCGACACAATACCCACGACACACTCTCGACATCACGGCAAGGAGGCCGACCGTGGGGCTCCCATTCTGGTTCACGAAGCTGCTCGTTCGCACCGGCATCGCCAAGTTCACGCCGCGTGCCAAACGCCTCACCGACGGCGGAACCGCCTTCCTTCGCCATTACTCCGACCGCGTTCTCGCTGCTCCACTCGACGAACTGCTCGACCCAGCGTTCGTACCAGACTCGTGCGGGCCAGACGTGATCGACCTGAACCCGTCAGCGCTGCGTTCAGAGTCGGGAATCAGTCTCGGGCGCTTCACAGCAGACCGTCGCGGCACCCCGCCCCCGCACGGGTTACCCGTTATCCGCGACGCCATCGCCGACCGATACAAGCGACTCGATTGCCGAACCGTGAACCCCGAAACCGAAGTGCTCGTCACGCACGGAACCACGGGAGCATTCGCCGCGGCACTCGACGCCTTCGTGAATCCCGGCGATCGCGTCGTGATGTTCGACCCGAGTTCGCCTCTGTTCGCGCTCGGGGCAAAATCGCGGCAAGCCACCGTGCGATGGGTGCCAACGTGGACCGAAGACGGCCGTTGCCGATATCCCGCTGCGGCGTTTGAGAAGGCGATGCGTGGCGCGAAGATGCTGATCCTGTCGGCTCCGATGAACCCCACCGGCGCGAGCATCGCCGACGAAGACCTCGATCATCTCGCATGGATCGCAGCGGCATACAACGTGTTGATCTTCGCAGACGAATCGTTCTCGCGTTTCAAATTCGGCACGTCGGGCAAGGCGTTCGGCACGCTCGCGGGAGCGGAGAAACGCATCCTCACGGCTGGGTCGATGTCGCAGGAATTCGGGCTCGGTGCGCTGCGGGTCGGCTGGCTCGCAGGTCCGCGTCACCTGGTGCGAGCCTGCGGTCTGATGCAGAACTTGAACGCCCCGTTCGTGCCTGCTGTGTGTCAGCAAGCCGCGGCTCGTGCCCTCGCGGAGCCTGATGCCGAGTTCCGGGCGCAGCGTGATCGCTTGAAGGAGAAGTGCGATTACACCGTCGACCGGCTGCGTGCGATGGGTCTGGAACCGGATCGCCCAGCGGGCGGGCTGTTCGTGTGGGTGCCGGTCGCGGGATTGGGGCTGGATGGCCGCACGTTCGCGGAGCGATTGTTCCGCGAGGAGCGTGTGCAGGTTGGTCCCGGAATCGCCTTCGGTCCGAGCGGCACAGGACACGTCCGCGTTGGCTTCGCAGCAGACGATGGCCGGTTGCGCGAAGGGCTGACTCGCATGGCTGCGTTCATTGATCGCGTGCGTGATCCGGCAATTCAAGTGCTGACTGTGACGGTGGAAGCGGCGCTCCCTGAAGAGCCAAAGGAAGCCACCACGGAGCAACTAGCCGAGGATGCGAAGCCCGTGTTCAGCCGGGTGTGATGGATGTGACGCGACCCCGAGGGCTATCAGTTCCTCGGGGTCACTCAACCGTGATCTCACTTCCGGGAGTCGAGAGCAAAGAACATCTTCTGAGAGGCAACCGGTTTGCCCTTGTACATCACGCCGAGGTAAAGCCCCGGCGACACCTCACGAATTTCGTCTCGCACGTCCGGCCAGAGTTTCGAGCGCGAGTAGTCGAGGATCAGCGACGGCTGGCCGTCGATCAAGCTCTCACCCAGATACACATCGGCCGGAATCGCCTTCACACCACCGAACAGGCGGTTGATCATCGTGCCGTTATCGCGGAAGAACTTCCCTTGCCACACGAGTCGCGTCATTCGCGAGTTCGCAACGGTCTGCAGTGAGCCAGGAGATTTGATCGCGCGACCAGGTAGAAACCCGCTTGGGAAAGGAGCGGGAGGCGACGCGAGGTAGAGTGCTTCGAGTTCGTGCTGAGGCATTCGGACGAGATCGCGCATCTCACGAGGGGGGTCGCCAGCCGATGCGACCGGCATTCCGATTAGAGCGGCCAGCACGGCGAAGCCGGAAGTGATTGCCTGGCGCGCGTTCCAATTCATTTCGCATCCCCGCATTGACACCCAGGTGTGTCAATGCGATCGGCATTCGGAATAACCCCAGCCCACATTTACCTGCGATCTCACAGCCCTGCATCGCGTAAACAGCCCGCAAAGTTGTCACATTCGAGAGGCAAGACATCAATTCAACTTCTTCAACACTGCGTTTGCCTCGGTGACGATCTCGGGAGTCTTGTCATTCTTGGACAGGTACTTCATGCGGTCGATCACTTTCGTTCGCGTCTCCTGGGACACGTCCGCTTTCAAATCCATCTTGCCGAGAACGGACACCATCCACTGTCGAATCTCGACCGGATACATCTCCGGCGGATTCGCTCCCTTGACGGGTTTATAAATGTGCGTGTAGCGCAGCATGGACTCCACGGTGGCATCGCTACCCTTCTTGGCCAACGCCTTGGCGATCACCTCACGCGATTTGGGTAACGATTCAGCCTGATCTACCAACCACAATTGAACAGGCTCAGAAAGAAACTTGTTCTTGCTGAAGGCGAGGCACATTTGCTCCTTCACTTCAGGCGGAACGGTTTTCTTGATGAGCTTTTCCAGATGAGTCAGACCATCGGCACCGACCGCTCCGAGAACCTCGACCGCGGCTGCCAGAACCGGGACGGGTGTCTTCTCCTTGTCGAACAGTCCCGCGACCATCGGCAACGCTGGTTTGCAGTCGGTGCCCAGTGCCGCCAGAGCCTTGAGTGCAGCGATTCGAACACCTGGCGACTCGTCTCCAATGCACACGGTAAGTTCGGGAAGAGTCTCCTGAGCATCGCGACCAATCGTGGCGAGTTTCTGCGCGGCCTGTTCACGCAGTTCTGGCGATCCGTCTTTGAGGATGTGTCGGAATGCTCCCAGGTTCGTCAGGTCCGGCTTGACCAGTGTGACGAGGGACGTGGCCAGTTCGAGCTTCACGGCAGGATCGGTTTCCGTTTCGAAAGCTTTGGCGATGGCAGTCGGTGCCCCGATTGTCTTTCCGATGTGCATTGCGCAGTGTGCTGCGGCCTTTCTCACGGCGGGGTCCGTATCGGACAACAATCGCATGACATCCGTGCCCGCCTCGGCGATCAGTTCCATCGACGGACTCAAGGCGTTAAGAGCGACCAATCGAAGTTTGGGTTCGCCATCCTTGAGAAGTGGCTGCCAGATACGCAGGGTGTCATCCCCCTTGGAAGGCAGCGCAGCAAGAAGTGGTGCGACGATCAATCGCATCCGGACATCGTTGTTCTTCAGCCGCGTGACCAGTGCAGGTCGGAGTGTTGCGTTCGGCGGTCCCAAAGTTGGAATCGCCTCGGCAGCGGCCAGGCTCACTGTCTCATCGGTATCCACCACCAGATCCAGGAGAGGCTCGAACGCTGCTGCCTGCGCCTTCGGGCCAACCTTACCGATGGCCTGAGCACAGTTGGCACGAATTTCGGGGAGATCATCTTTCAACGCAGCGACGAGCGGCTTCACGCTCTCGACTGTGAGCATCGGCTCAGCCGCAAGCAACGCAGCGGCATACGTTCGGGCCTGGGGCGACTTGGAGCGGAGGGCGGCGAGCAACATCCGCTCGACACCGCTGCCGGGTTTGGGTGCACCGATCTGAACGAGTGCCTCGCCAATCGCGGTCTGGAGTTGCGGATCGGGATTGTCCAGAGCCGCAATCAGAGCAGGCAAAGCCGAACTTGCCTCAGCCTTGAGATTCCCCAACCTTTGCGCCGCAATGATGCGATTCGCGACGGTTCCCGATTTGAGCACCAGAACCGAGTTGGCGGAGATATCCTCGGCTTTGCGTTCGGCGAGACCCGCTTCCGGCAGCAGTTCGGCTGGCGGAGTTGGTTTCGGTCGGACCGGTTCAGGCACCGTCTCATCGGGTTGCTTGTGCTCAGGAGTGGGAGTGTCATCTTTCTTGGCGTGGTGATGCCCAGAACGTTCAGGTTGGGACTTATCACCCAGAAGGAAGAACGCTGCCAAGCCCAGACCACCGCCCACAATCAACACGCCGGCCAGCAACACGAACCCTTTCTTGTTCGCGGGTTGCACCAGAGGCCGAGCAGTCGCCTTTGCTCTCTGCTGGGGTTTGGCTCGGGGTTGGGGCGTCGGAACACGAACAAGCTCCAGCTCCACTTCCACTTCCCGCGGCGGAGATGCGGGGTGATGCTGTGGTTGTGGTGCGGGATATTGCTTTGGCGGGAGTGGTGGCTGGTACGGAGGAACTGCTTCCGCCACGGGGACTGGCACAGATGGATCTTCTCCCCAATCGCCAACCGACACAGGGGGTTGGGCAACTGGCGCTGGCATGCCTGGCAGAACCAGGTTCACGAGGCATTTGGGGCATTTCGGCGGTTTCGACGGGTCCGCTGAAACAGCGAACCAAAGCTGTCCACAGTTGGGGCAGGGTGCCTGAGGATTCATCGTTGCTTCCTTGTCCACGGGGCTTGGGGGCGTGTTCGGCGTGGCACAGCTGTGGGAAGTTCATCGTATCATATTCCTCATCCTCCGCAGCCGTCGTGACGGACTTGTCGGCCCCCAGGGCACCGAATCAACACGCCGAGTCAACTCAAGCATTTTCACCGCTTGACGTTGTTGATGTGCTCCAGTGCCATCAACAATGCGTGCGTTCCCTTGCGGCCGTAACCCTGCGCCCGCACGGCTTCATAGAGTTGCTTCGCAAGCCCCAAGCCCGGCAGGCACAGGTTCATCTTCTCGGCTTCCGCCAACGCGATCCCCATGTCTTTGATGAAGTGCTCGACATAGAACCCTGGCTCGAAGTTCCTCGCCATCATCCGCGGCCCCAACACTTCCAGCGCCTTGCTGCCAGCAGCACCAACGCTCACGCTCTTGAAGACCGTTTCCAGATCGAGACCCGCCTTGTAGCCGTAGAGCAAGCCCTCGCACACCGCGATCATATTCGAAGAGATAAGAATCTGATTCACCATCTTCGTGTGCTGACCCGCACCCGCTCCGCCCTGGTGAATGATCGTCTTGCCCATCGTCTCGAACACCGGCTGCACCGCCGCCACCACATCCTTGTCGCCGCCAATCATGATCGAGAGAGCCGCGTTCTTCGCTCCCACATCGCCACCCGAGACCGGCGCATCCAGCGACGCCACTCCCTTGTCTTTCGCCGCGCCGTAAATCTCCTTCGCCAGCGACGGCTCGCTCGTCGTCATGTCCACCAGCACCGCGCCAGGTTTAGCACCCGCGAGCGCTCCATCGTGACCCAGGAACACATGCCGCACGTCCACGGGGAAGCCGACAATCGCGAAAACGATGTCCGATTGTTCTGCGACAGCTTTCGGGCTGTCGGCAGCCTTCGCACCGAGATCGAGCAGTGGTTGAAGCTTGTCGGCACTGCGGTTGTACACTGTGGCCGTGAAGCCCTTCGACATCGCGTGCTGGCACATCCAGCGTCCCATGACGCCTGTGCCGATCCAGCCGATGCGAGTTTTTCCAGCCTGCGCGACGGGAATAGTCATTGCGTAGTTCTCGTGAAGGGAATATGTTGCTTCTTTCATCATTCCGAATGCAGCGGCTCCCAGAGCCGTACTGAAACGGTTTACTCGAAAGCCTGCTCGTTGCAACGGGACAGATCGCTAGCGGTCGTGGAAAGGATTCGCCGTGCTTGAGACTGAGATTCCGAAGTTGAACGCCCCGATCGTGTTGGCACCTGGGCTGTGGGGCTTCGATCGCATTTCCGCGTTTGGGCACACGCTGCAAGATTACTTCCCCGGCATCTGCGAACGGCTCGAAGCGGTCGGCAATCGCGTCCTGGTTGCGCGAGTTAGTCCGACTGAAGGAGTCGCACGGCGTGCAACAGATCTGAAGCGTTTCATCGAGAGCGAACTGGCAAGCGGCCCGTTCCACCTGATCGGGCACAGCATGGGCGGTCTCGATGCTCGCTACCTCACCGCGAAGCTCGGGATGGAAAGCCGCGTCTTGTCGGTCACGAGCGTCGGCACACCGCACCGTGGAACTTCATTCGCAGATTGGGGCGTGAGCCGATTTTCGCGTCTGCTGGGTCCGTTTCTGCGACTCTTCGGCATTCCGCATCAGGCGTTCTTCGACCTCACGACGGAAGGCTGTCAGCGGTTCAACGAAGAGGTTCGCGACGTGCCCGGCGTGCGGTACTACTCGATCGCCGGGCAGTGCGATCAGGCTTGGCTCGGGGCTGAGTGGTTGCTGCCGTACAGCGTCGTGGCGAAGGCCGAAGGGGCGAACGACGGAGTGGTCTCGGTAGCGAGCGCGACTTGGGGAGAACACAGCGAAGTCTGGGCGGGCGATCACTTGAACCTGGTGAACTGGCCGAACCGTCACGCCATCCGTCGCGGCGAATGGCCGAACCTCGCGCCGGATTACGGCCGTATCGTCCGTCGATTGTCGCAAGCCGGGTTCTGAACCGCTCGCAGAACCGGAGCAATCGTTAAACTCTTCTCCGTCAGATGCGCCGCTCAATCCAGACCACGCGGCGCTTGCGATCCAACGCCACCATCAGCGATCCCACTTCGAGCAACCGTCGTCGTTTTGGCGATGACATCAGGCACAAACCTCCGATGCGAATGATGCCGCGAGAGGCGGCGAATTCCCAACCTCGGAAGGGTCACCAAATGCAACGGATGTGGCGTCAGTTGTTCGCGGCGGTAGTGGGTGTTATCGTTCTCAGCGGTGTGGCCTCGGCTCAGAATCCGATTCCGGCTGCGATGCCGGCTCCGGCACAGGCTGCCGCGGGTAAGGTCACGCCGGCGTCAGGGGCGGTTTACATGCGAGGCAACGGTGGTTGCAGCAGTTGCGGCAGCCCCGCCGCTGTGAACGCACCCAACGCTCCCTTCGCACAGTACGGTCCGTATGATCGAAACGGCTGTGGCGGCGTTCGCTCAGACGCGGCGTTCATGTTCGGAAGCTGCAAGTCGTTCTTCGATCCATGTGGCACCGCGACCTGCGGTGGCAAACATGGTCGCGGTGGTTGCGGGCACGCCGGTTGCCCACTGCTCCCGCTCGCGACACCTTACGGCACGAAGTACAGCGGGTGCCAGTACGACACCTACCTGAACCATTGATTGCGACTGGTTGGGAGGGCGAGGCTCCTGCCGAGCCAAACGCAAAAGGCTCGGCAGGAGCCTCGCCCTCCCAACCTCATTTCTGCACACCGCGTATCACACGGCCCGTCAGCAGATTGATGCCGACTTGAAACACGATCTGTGACGGATGCATTACGTCCCAGAGCAAAAAATCTGCTTGCTTTCCCACTTCGAGCGTGCCTAGGCGATGGCCACGCCCAAGAGCCTTTGCTGCGTTTCGCGTGACCCCGGCGAGCGCTTCCTCTGGCGTTAAGCCGTAGAAGACGCACGCCATGTTCATCGCCAACCGCAGCGACGCAAACGGCGACGTACCATCATTCAGATCCGTGGCCACGGCCATCGGCACGCCCGCAGCACGAAGAGATTCCGTCGGTGGCCGCTGCTTCTCACGTAAGAAGTAGAACGCGCCCGGCAACAGCACCGCGACCGTGCCAGCCTTCGCGAGCGCGGCGACGCCAGCATCGTCGAGATATTCGAGGTGATCGACAGACCAGCCGCCGTGCCGTGCCACCAACTCCGCACCGTGAAGGTTCGTGAGCTGTTCGACGTGCCCCTTGATGGCGAGTCCGTGAGCTTTCGCCGACCGAAACACTCGCTCGCACTGTGCCGGCGAGAACGCGATGGATTCGCAAAACACATCCACGGCTTCCGCTAACTTCTCCTCCGCCGCCGCCGGGATCATCTCTTCGCAGACCAGCGAAACGTAATCGTCGGCTCGGCCCGCGAACTCCGGTGGAACGACGTGCGCCGCGAGCAGTGTCGGCGAAACTTCGACGCCGACCTCAGCCGCAACTCGCTTGGCCGCACGAAGCGTCTTGGGTTCGTCGGCAGTCGTAAGGCCGTATCCTGACTTAATCTCGACGCAAGTTACGCCTTCCGCCGCGAGCGCTCGCAGTCGCGGAAGTGCCACTGCGACGAGTTCGTCTTCGCTCGCGGCCCGCAATGCTCGCATCGTGGAGAGGATGCCGCCACCGCGTTTGGCGATCTCGGCGTATGTCGCGCCGGCGAGCCGCAATTCCCATTCGGGAGCCCGTGAACCTGCCCACACGAGATGCGTGTGACAGTCGATGAATCCGGGCGTGATCCACTTCCCACCACAATCGGTGACCGGGCCTTGGAACGAATGCAGTTCGGGGGCATCCGGGGGAAGTATCGCCGCGATGGTGTCCCCGCGAGTAGCGATGGCCCAGCCGTCACGCAGCCCGTACGGAGCGTTCACGGTGGGGTCGAACGTGGCGAGTTTCGCGTTCACCCAGAGAGCGTCGGCGTTCATGTGTAGTCCCAATCGCGAACGTTTAGCGTCCGCCCCAACGGGGCGGCGTCCAAAACCGTCGCCCCGTTGGGGCGACCGCTACACCACATTCACCATTTTCGTGAACGGTTCGCCCAGTGCCGTCTCGATGTACGGAGTCACGCCCCAGAAACGTTTCATCTCGCGATACTCGGACACATGCACCGCTTCGCCAACCGACGCCCCGCGAATGGCACGAATCATCAGGTTGCGGGCCGTGTGTTCCGTGCTCACGAACTCGACCACATCGGTTCGATATCCCACAATCCGCAACGCAAGCGCACGGAAGGCATCGGTTACGAGATCGGCTGTGCGTTCTCGCAGAATCCCGTGACGCAACAATGGTCGCAGCACTTCCGTCGGGCCGTCGGCACGCAGTTCGCGGTTCAACGCATGATGACAGCACGGCACACTCAACAACATCTTCGCTTCGCCGCGAATCGCCTGTGCAATGGCATCATCAGTTGCGGTGTCGCACGCATGGAGGGCCAGCACGATGTCAGGCTTCACGTCGATGCCACCGATCCGACCGCACGCGAACGACAAGCCGTTTGCCGCGATTCGCTCCGACCGCTCGGCGCTCTTGCGAATCACTTCCTCGTTCACATCGACGCCGAGAACATGGGCCGGAATCGCCAGCACGTTGTTGAGATAGTGATGAGCCGCGAGCGTGAGGTAGCTTGACCCGCAACCGCAATCGAGAATCTCGACCGGGCGACCGAGATCGCGCAGTTCTGCAGCGTCGAGAGCATGGCGAAGTTGCTTCAGGAACTCGTTGATCTGCGTGAACTTCGCCCGCATTGTCGGCCGCACTTTGCCATCGGCCGTAGCGATGCCCATGACTTCGAGCAATCGGTCAGCCCGACCCTCTGGCAACGGCACATCTTTGACACGATTGTGCGGTTCAAGTTCCACCGGGGCACCGCTCACCGCACGCCAACCGACGAGCACCTTGCCCTTCTTCGTGGTGCGAAGGTCGAGTTCCTCAGCATCGGTTGCGATGTGAATGCCCGAGAAGCCGACTGCCAGCACTTCACTCAGCGGTGTGGTTGCCTCGGTGGGCAAAAAGTTGCGCGTGGTGTCTTTCTTGGCGTCGAAATACGAGAACTGAAGACAGCGTTCGCCGCGGAGTTCGACCGGTCGCACGACAACCCGCACCCACGGGGAAGCTGTGTTTCCGCGTGTCACTCCGGCGAACGTGGCTCTGCGGAAGCCCGCACCGAGCACGGCGGTCGTCACGAGTTGATTCAGCGATTCGGGGCCGTCGATCTCCATGCGATCATGTTATCCCGAATCAGGCAATGCATTGGGACCGGTGGTGTCGTGAATGGAATCGTTGCGGGTGCTTGACAAACGGATTCCCCCTCACCGATGAGGGGGAACACCTCGCTCAGCCACCTGCGGCGATACCCAGCTCTTTCCGATCAGTTCTTCCGGTCCAGGGGTGGGTAAACCGCGTAGCCCGACACATTCACGGGGAACCGATACAGGGTCTTGCCCGCCGTGACGTATAGCGTCTTGCGATCCGGTCCGCCGAAGGCCACATTGGTGATGAGGTCTTCCGGAATGGGAATGCGACCGAGCAGCTTGCCTGCGGGCGAAATCACATAAACCCCAGCGGAAACGTCGAGCGATTCGGCAGGGTTCCCCCGTGGCTTGTTGATTCCCGCTGCCACCCAGAGGTTCCCGTTCATGTCGATACGCATGCCGTCGCCACCGCGACCCTTCCCGAAATCATAGACGAGACGCTGCTTGGACAGCGAACCATCCGCAGCCAGATCGAACGCCCAGATCTTGCGGTTGCCGCCGACCTTGGGATGGCTGTCGATTACATACAGAGTCTTGTCGTCAGGCGCGATGGCGATGCCGTTGGGTCGATCGATTTCTGTCTGGGTCAGCATCCGCTTGACCTTGCCTGCGTTGTCGATGCAGTAGACAGCTTCGACGTCCATCTCCAGGTCGGTGCGGTCGGCTCCGTAGCGGGGATCAGTGAACCAGATGCGGCCCTTGGCATCAACGCAGCAATCGTTCGGACTGTTGTAGCGTTTGCCATCGTATTTATCGGTCAGCACCGTGATGTCGCCCGTTTTCATGTCGGTTCGCACAATGCGCCGGCGACCGGGCCCTTGCTCACCACCTTCACAACTGATGAGCCGCCCCTCGGCGTCGAAGCAATTGCCGTTGGTGCGTCCACTGTCGGCGCGGAACGTGGTGACCACACCCTTCGCGTCCATCTTCAGAATGCGATTGCCGGCGATATCACTGAAGAACACGTTGCCCGCAGCATCGACGGCTGGCCCTTCCAGAAAGCAAACCACCGCTGCTGGAGTTGCGGCGGCGTCCTTGGCGACCAACCCCTCGGGAAGCGGCGTCTTCGAGAGGTCTTCGGCAATGCACAGGCACCAAGTTGGCCCAAGCACCGCGACGATTGGCAACAGAGTTCGACACCATTGCTTCATCATTGAGAACACTCCAATTCGATCAGTCCACCTCATCCGCCTTGCGGTTTGTTTGGCGAAGGAGACTGTTTCGGTGTTAGCGTGCCTTCGCCACGCGATCGACAGAGACCTTCAGAAAGTACACGGTCGAACCGCTCAGATAGACCGTGCCGAGGTGCTGGTCATCGACTTGAATCGTGCGAGCGGAGTAAAAGCGTGCAGCGATGTTCGTCTCGGGCAACAAGGTCACAGTCTGGCCCGTGTTCCAGGTCTGCCCGTCGTCGGCAGAGAAGTTGTAGCGCAGCCCCTTGTTGGTGGTTCCCACTCCCCATGTCACCACGACGCGACCGTCCGACAACGTCGTCAGGTAGCGTCCCTCGGCGTTGTCCCCCTCAGGGATGGCCGGGAAGTTCGCGATCGTGTTCCAGGTGCGGCCCTCGTCGATCGAACGCAAGAATACCGGGCCCATTGCCAGCAACGTTCCTTTCGCAGTGCGAACGATTTGCTGAAACGCATGTTGTTTCTCGTCCGGCCCCTTGAGCGGGAACACGGCCAATTCATTCTTTTTGGGATCGAACAACCGTGGCGGCCCGACACGGAGCGGCAACAACCAACGGCCCTCGCTCCACGGGAGAACATTGTGACGAACCGCCCCCAGGTGCTTCTTCTCAACGGGACCGATCAATTGCTGTTCGCTCCATGTGCGTCCCGAGTCGCTGCTCAGCGAGTACAGCAAAGCTCGTTCGTAGTAACCGTCCTTGGCCTTGTCGTCGGCGATGTAGTTCCAGGTTGTAATCAACCGACCATCCGGGAGCGCATCGACCGTGCCAGGGTAGACTTCAAAAGTCTTCACTTCACGGATCACGTCGGGCCGTTTGGCGGAAGTGGCAATCTCTTCGGGTGCTTCCCAGGTTTTGCCAGCGTCGGCCGAGCGGGTCCGCATCAAAACTTGAGGCCCCTTGTAGACGACGACGAGCGTGCCATCCTTCGCCTTGCAAATTGAAGGGTGAATATGGCCTCCGGCTTTCGGGGAGGCCGCGACGATAACCGGCTTGTCCAACACGGCTCGCATGAACTCGGCCATATGATCGATGGCCTCGCGTGCGTCCGGGAGCAACGGTTCGTGGGACTGGAACACATGAAACATGCCGGGCCATACTTCCAGTTTCACCGAAGCGCCATCGGCACGCGCTTTCTTCGCCGCGCGGATGCTGTCGTCGCGGAGCATCTCGTGTTCGCCGCACTGAATCAAGATCGGCGGAAGGCCGCGATAGTCGCCAAAGACGGGCGAGGCCAACGGCTCCTTCGGATCGGTCTTCCCCAGGTAGTGATCGCGGAACACGGGCATGGTTTTCGCGCTGATGATGGGATCGCTAACCGTTTTGAGCGAGTCGCTCGTCAGCGTGAAATCGGTACACGGCGATATGGCGATCCCTGCCGCCGGCAGCGTCAGTTTGCGGTCACGCAGCGCCAGCAGGGTCGTCAGGGTCAAGTTTCCGCCAGCGGAGTCGCCAGCAATGAACGTGGCTCGGGCAGTTCCTGCACCGGCGGGTCCGTTCGCGACGATCCATTTGTGAGCTTGAACGCAATCATCAAGCCCCGCAGGGAAGCGGTGTTCAGGTGCCAACCGATAGTCGGGGAGCAAGACCGCACACTTTGCGGCTGCCGAGATGTGGGCTGCCTGTGCGAGATAGAATCCGCCTGATCCCGAAACGAAGCCGCCACCGTGGATGTAAAGAAGCCGGACATCGGGGTCGGCCCCGGGGGCGAGAACCCACTCACAGGGCACTTCACCGACCTTGACCTTGATGAGCTTGACGTCCTTGATGGTGGGCTCGCGGCGTGATCCCATGCCTTTCCGCAGCGCTTCCAGATTGAACTCGTTCGTGCCGAAGGGCGTCCTGTTCTTGCGAAGCTTTTCCAGATACTCGACGCCCTCGCGCGAGACTTCTCGCTTCATCAGTTCTGGCGCTGCCGGCTGAGTTGCCGGCGGTTCCTGGCCAGTGGCGTTAGTGATCCAATGACCGAATGAGAACCACAGAAGTCCCGCAGCGATCAAGATGCGTCGCATGGCTCACGTCCCCATTGAATGCTTCTGGTCACACGCACTGCCGTCTCGATCGCTGCGGAATCACCGCTTCTGGAACAAGTCCGACATCACCAGATTCTCGATCACCGTTCGCAGTTTGTAGCCGTCCTTCTTGCTCGCGGCAGCAATCGCTTTGATGTAGGGAGCATCGTCAATGGTCAGCACGCGACGCAGAGCGAACGTGGCCAACTGTTCGACGAATGCCTCGCCGACGCGGTCGAGATCCTGCACAAGCAGTTGCTTGAAATCGTCCGGCCCCTTGAATGCTTTGCCATTAGGAAGCGTGCCCGTGGCATCGACGAGCGGATTATCGCCCTGCCCGCCCTGCACCTGTTCGTGCGTTCGCCAACGACCAATTGCGTCGAAGCTGTCGAAGGCGAACCCGAGAGGGTCGATCTTGGCGTGACACGAGGCACACGTTGCGTGCGTTGCGTGGGCTTCGAGTTGATTGCGAATCGTGGCCTTCGGCTTGTTGCTGGGCGTCGGGGCCAGCGGTTCCACGTTCGGCGGCGGGGGCGGTGGCGTTCGGCCGAACACGGCTTCCGACACCCACACGCCGCGATGCACCGGGCGATGCCGCGTTCCGTCGGAGGTGAGCGACAGTACCGATGCGTGCGTGAGGACGCCACCGCGATGATCCTCGGGACGCAGTTTCACCTTTTGGAACTGCGTCGATTTCAGCGGCGGCATTCCGTAGTGCATCGCGAGCCGCGGATTGAGCATCGTCCAATCTGAAGTGATGAACTCGCGGAGCGACAGGTTTTCCTTGAACACGGTGTCGAAGTACAGCGTTGTTTCGAGCACCATGCTCTCTTCGAGCCACTTGTCGTAATCGGGATAGAGTTCTGCGTCTGCCGGGAACTGACCGACGCGATGAAGTTGCAGCCATTGCTTCGGGAAGGCGTTCGTGAATCGGTTGATCTTCGCGTCGCCGAGCATTCGCGTGAGCTGCGTTCGCAGCACTTCGGGCTTGGTAAGCGTGCCGTTTTTCCCGGCTGCGAACAACTCCTCGTCAGGCATCGAACTCCACAGGAAGTACGACAACCGCGACGCGAGTTCCCAGTCGGTGAGCTTGGCTCGTGCCTCAGTCGGGGAACCTTCTTCAAGGTAGTAGAAGTTCTTCGATGTCAGGATGGCGACCATCGCGGCACGGTATGCGGAGCGGAAGTTCTCGCCGGCCTTGAGTTCACTTTGCAGCAACTTCGTGTAGCGTTCGACCTCGGCATCGGTTGCGGGCCGACGCCATGCTGTCGTCGCGAATCGCTTCAGGCACTCGCGAGCTTCCGTGATGTCGCCATCCTTGACAGGGATCAACCCTTCGCGTTTCTTCTTGTCCGCGTCTGTCAGAATCGGGCCGTCCATCTCGACCCAATCGACCATCAACAGCGGGTAGATCGGTTGTCCTTCTTCGTTGAAGAACTTGTAGCCCGTGGGTTTGCTCTGCGGCGTGCTCTTGGTCGTGCGGAACGTGAAGTTGGTGTTGCTGAGCGTGTGCCCGTCCGAGAACATGCCCGGCGATTCGTTCTTGATCGTGTACGCTCCCTCGGGCAGAAACGCCTCGATTTCCAGCACTGTCGGCTCGCCTTCGGGTGCCAGCACATCCCGCCCCAGAATGGATTTCTTCTGCCCATGATGCCACAACGCGAGGTGCGGCACCCGTCCCTTGAACGACGGCAAACCACTCAGTTGAATGCGGATGCGATACAGCCCAGGCGAACTGACGTTCAGCAAGTGCTGACCGTGATCCGGCCACAGCAGCCAGCGAATCGGCCCAGATTCTCCTTGGGCTTTCCACTTGCCGTCGTCGGCATCTCGCCGCGTCTTCTGGGCTTTCGGCGGCGCCGCGGGATAGGCACGCTCAAGAACCGTTTCCGCCGCTCGGAAATAGCGTTCCACATGCGACGGCGACAACGACAGCAGCGAGCCGATGCGGTCGAAGCCGTGCCAGCGTGGGTCGTCGTTGAAAGCGCCTGGCAAGTTCACGTCGAAGTAGACGCCAAGCAGATCGTAGACGGTGTGACCGTACTCTTCGCGGCTGAGGCGGTAGTGCGTGATCGGTCCGCGTTTGGCCATGCGAGCTGCTTCGCCTTCTTTGAGGCGAGTCGAAATCCAGTCAGCGACCTTACCCAACTCCTCGGCCTTCGGCTGCGGTTCCTTCTTCGGCGGCATCTCGCCCGAGTTCAGCCGAAACAGCAGTTCGCCCCACTTCTGAGCGATCGGCAGGTTGGTGAAGTCGCGTGGGAGGTTATCGAGGCGGAAGTCGCCCTTCTGGAGCTTGTCATTGTGACAGCGCACGCAGTACGTCTTGAAGAACGGCTGCACGGTGGCGTCGAAGTCCGTGGGCTCGGCAGCAGTTGCCGTCGATGCCGCAAACGCCAACGCCACGCTGACGAGAGAACGCATCATCGAACTGCTCCCCGAAATCGCATTTTCTTCACCCCGAAGGGGTAGGACAACCCAGCCCAGGGCAAGACGGCGAAGCCGTCGCCGCCCTGGGTTGGCATCACAAAAGAGAATGCACCCTGAAGGGGTGCGACAACGACCGCATGCCCCTTGTCGCACCCCTTCAGGGTGCAAAGATTCACGGATCCATTTCCCAGGGCGGCGCCTTCGGCTTGCCCTGGGCTAGGTTGTCCCACCCCTTCGGGGTGAAAACCAAGACACGTACTCACGGCAAGCTCATGACGGCCGAACGCTTCTGCTCTTCGATCGACTTCACACGCTCCTCGAACGGCATCGTCACGAACGCCCAGCGGTCGCACTTGAGGCGAACGTTGCGACCAGGCCGGTAGCCTTCCAGCACCTCCGCGAACTTCAACTTCACCTGAATCCCACTGCTGCCCAGCGGCGGGTTCTCGATCTCCTTCCACTCCTGCACGCGACCCACTTTGCGATCCGCACGGTGAAACCACGTCCGCAACGTCTTCTCTGCGGTGGCGACCCAGTAGCCCGTTTCACGGCTCGCCTTCATGTCGTCATAAAGCGATTGATCCATGCCGCCGAACAGCGTGATCGTGATGATCGCGCCGCCGTAGTCGAAGTGTTCGATGCTGTCGATCCAGCCTGGCAGCCAGCGTTGTTGCTGATATCGCACGTTCCGTCGCCGTTGCATCTCCGTCGCGAACTTGCGGGCGTCGTCGTCGAGCCACACATCGGTGACGACGAACTCCTTGTTGACCGCTCCCTGTGCCCAGCTCAGGTTCAGTTGCACCGTTTGCTCAGGAGTAAGGCTATCCAGACCGACGATCGACCGACCCTTCCAGACGCGAGTGTTCGTGTCGATGTCAAACGTGTACTTGCCGTTGATGCCGTCCTTCACGGGCTTGCCGGTCGCGGCGACATCGAGCTTGTTCTTCTTCAAGTCGACCGCCACGATCTTCCACGCCTGCCCGCGACGCTGGTAATAGCTGAAGTCGTCTTCGAGCGTCAGTGCGTGGTTGTTCGGATTTGCTCGCTGATGCGGCGGGATGGTGTCTTCCTCGCCCAGAGGCGGTAGGTGGAAGTACCCGTGAAGGTGCGTGCCCAGCGGCACGTCACGTAGCTCGGCGGGTGCTCCGTTGTAGCCGACCATGCCGTAAGGCAGCATCGCGAAGTAGTGCATGGGGCCGTCGCCGTCGAGCCGCAACGCCCCGCGACGATTCACGCCATCAACGAACACGAGTTCGCCGGAGATGTACTTCCCCGCATCGGCCGACACGAACTTCGGTGCCCTCGCGACGGCTTCCTTGGTGGGTACGGTCGCTGGAGCTAGCGTCTCCTTTTTCTCCTGTGCGAACGCAAAGAACGCCATCGCACTGAAACCCAGTGCGGCGAAGGCAACCAACCGAGGCAGGTGCGTTCTGGTTTTGGCCTCCCCCCTTGTGGGGGAGGTGGCGAGGCTTTGCGAGACGGTGGGGGGTAAAGCTGCAACATCTCGGCAGGCTTCACCCCCCACCCGCCGCTTCGCGTCGACCTCCCCCACAAGGGGGGAGGTCAAAACCAAGGCCAACCGTTCGGGTTGGGTTCGGATAGTGTGCTTCACGCCAACACCTCCGAGATCACCCCGTTGCTGTCGGCGAACTTCTCCGTCTTCACGTCCATCTTCTGAGCCATCGTCAGCAGCACATTGCTCAGCACTGCCTTGCTGTTCACCGGGTTGAAGTAGATGCCGACGAGCTTGTCATAGCCCTTGAAATCCTTCACGAGATTGAAGTCGACGTGCTTGCCGTGCTTCAGCCCGAGTTGCGTGCCGCCCGCGAGGATGATCGGCAAGCTCGCGTTGCCGTGACTGTGACCATAGGCCATGCCGCTGCCGAAGAGTGCCATCGTCGTGTCGAGCAGCGGGCCGTCGGCGTCCTTCACTTCGCTGAGCCGATCGAGGAAGTAGCTGAACTGCTTGATGTTGAAGGCGTCGCTATCCAGCAGATCCTGCATGAGCTTCGGGTTGCCGTTGTGGTGCGAAAGCGAATGGCGGTCTTGCTTCACGCCGATTTCGGGCACGGCTGGACCTTGCCCCTCGTTGCCGGTGCTGAACGTTGCCACGCGGGTCATGTCGGTCTGGAAGGCCAGCACCATGATGTCGTACATCGTACGAAGGTACTCACCGAGGCGTTCCAGTGAGATGTCGCGATTCAGTTGCGATTGCACGCCGGGGTCCACTTTCGGTCGTGGCGTGTCGAGCCACTTGTCGGCTCGCTGTGTGCGAATCTCGACTTCGCGAACCGACGTCAGGTATTGTTCCAGCCGGCCACGGTCGTCCTTGCCAAGTTGGTTGCCGAGCGAATTCGATTCCTCAAGAACAGCGTCGAGGATGCTCTCGCGACGCTGCAATCCCCGGCGTTGTTTCGCGATGCCACCCTGCGGTTCCGTGAACATATCGCGGAACACGACCCCAGGGCTGCCGGTCGCGGGCAACTGGATGCCGTCAGCACTGTACGCCAGCGAGTGCCCCTGATTGCTCATCTCGATTGACGAGTACCGCGTTTGCGGTGCCGTGACCTGTGCCATGAGTTGATCGACCGAAATCGTGTTGCGTTCCGATGGCCCGATCTTGCCGCCGGTCAGCCAGATGGTGCTGCAATTATGGTGGTGGCCGAGCCCGTGCGGGTGGTGCAAGCCGCTGATCGGCGTAATGACATTGCGGTGCTTTTCGAGAGCCGCGAGTGGCTTCGACATCTTGTAATCTGCTCCCGCCGTCGGCATCTCGTAGGCAACTGTGTTGACGCCATTGGGCAGGTAGATGAACACGCTGCGTTTCGGTCGCACAGCTTTGTCTGCGGCAAGCAGCGGTCGCATGCAGTCGAGCAGCGGCAAGGCGAGCGAAACGCCGACGCCGCGGAGAACGTGACGGCGGTTCAGCAGCCAACTGTGCGAACGCAAACGTGACATATCAGAACTCCGCTTCATGGTGTCGATACTGCTGCGTACAGGACTGATACACGAACCCGATGAAACTGTCTGTTTTGATGGCAAAGGGCTCTGGCTTGAGTCACCAAAACAGACAGCACTGCGCATCAGGTTGAAGATTGGTCGGGGGCACCAGGGTCGGCCGATTTCGGCAACAGTGCGTCAAAGGCCTCGCGCATGACCCACGCCTGTCTGGTCACATTCTGCAGGACACTGGCTTGCTCCAACGCAGTTCGCAGAGCTTCCTTCGTAGCGTCTGGCACCGACTGAGCATTCACGAGGAAGCGGGCGGCACACGCATACGTTTCGTAACAGCCACGGTGATCGCCCGCGTTGTAAGCAGGGGCACCGAGGCGAATTGCCAGCGACAAGTAGAGCTGCACCTCTCGGCTACTCAGCGCTGGGCCGCCCATCTCGCCGATCGCGTCGAAGGCGTTTCGCATCACCCACGCCTGCTCGTTGGGGTCGTCGAGTTTCTCGACCCTATCGAGCGCTTCTCGCAGTTTCGTCCGTGCTTCTTCCGGACCGGCGGCGATCGTCGCGAGGATCATGCGAGCGGTGCACGAATACACGTCGAAGCAACCCTGATGGTCGCCGGTGTTGTACGCGGGGGCACCGATGGAGATGGCCATTCCGATGTACGTCTGCATCGCGGCGAGCGGATCAGCGAGAACCGCTGGCTCGTCTTCCGCTTCGGGTTCGTCCTCGTCGCCGAGTAAGCCTTCGATGGCGGCCTGCATCTCCTCGGCTTGTTGCTCTGGTTCGCCGGCGTTCTCGGCATCGTCGAGGGCGCGTTCAAGCCGGAAGTCGGCGACTTCGCCAAGCCCCTTCACCTTGCGGGCAAGACGAGCCGCACACGCGAGCAGTTCGTAGCAGCCGTTGTGATCTTCGGTACCAGCGGCCTTGGTGCCGAGTCGCAGCGCGGTCACGAGGAGCAACCGAGCCGGTCCAAGCGGATCATCTTCGTCTTCGGATGCCATGATGCGTCTCGGAAGGGTAGAGGATTGAGTTGATGTAGCTTATCCAGCCGGTCAATCCAGACCCCACGGTATTCGCCGCTTGCGGCAGCCATCCTCATGAACTGAGCCACGGGGCGGGGTTCTCGATGCACTTCGACAGCGTTTGAAGGAATCTCGCGGCAGGCGCACCATCAACGATGCGGTGATCGAACGTCAGGCTCAGCGTGACCATATCGCGGGCACGGATGCGTTCGCCGACCATGACTGGCTTCCGCTCGATGCGGCCGACGCCAAGAATCGCACACTCCGGCGGGTTGATGATCGGCGTGAAGACGTCGATGCCGAACGAGCCGAGATTCGTGATCGTGAAGCAACCGCCCTGCATGTCGGCCATCGAAATGCTGCCACGCCGAATGCGGTCAACCAACGCAAGCGACTGTGCTGTCACTTGCCGCAACCCCAGCGACGGCACATAGCGAACCACAGGCACGAGCAAACCCGCGTCCGTGTCTACCGCGAAGCCGATGTTGATGCTGGTTGTGGGAGCGATGCCCTTGTCGGTCCAGCGTGCCATGAGTTGCGGGTGTTTCTGGAGCGACACCGCGACCAGTTTCACCAGGAAATCGTTGTACGCGGGCACCGGTTCGCCATTCGCTGCGGCCTTAAACTGATTGCGAAGGTTCACGAGATTCGTCGCATCGACGCTCGTTGTCAGCGTGACGGGGGCCGTGGTCTGTCGGCTCTCGACCATGCGTGCCGCGATGGCTTTTCGCATTGGCGTCAGCGGCACAACGCCTTCCGCCGGTGACGTCGGAACGCCGAAGTTCGCAGCGACATCGCGTTCACGAACCCGACCATTGCGACCCGTGCCCGGCAGCTTCGTGGCGTCGATGCCCTTGGCCTCGGCAAGCCGACGAGCACGCGGCGTGACCGCCCCCGATCGCACCGCAGCGACCGGCTTCGCGATATCTTCGGATGTCACGCGCCCACCCGGACCGCTGCCCGCCACTGCTCGCAGATCAACGCCGCGTTCGCGTGCCAGTCGCCGCACGGACGGACTCGCAGGGGGTTCGACCTTGGCTTGGGGGCGCACTGGTTCGCTGAGTTTTTCACCTTGAGGGGGCGCTTCTCCCGGTTGCAGCAGGTAGCCGATGACGGCACCCACCGCGACGCGATCGCCGGGTTTCGGGCCGGTTGCTGGAATGTGAAGCGTGCCGACGTCGAGGCTTTCGATTTCTTCCGTGGCCTTCTCGCCTTCGAGGCGGAACACGACGTCGCCCGATTTCACGGGGTCGCCGTCGGACTTGATCCACTCGACGAAGGTGCCGTGTTCCATGTTCCAGCCGAGGCGGGGAATCGTCACGGGAATCGGCATGTGTCCTCACTCGCTCAACAAGTCACGAATCGCCTTCACCACGGAGTCGGTGTCGAGCACCACGGCCGCTTCCAAAGGCGGACTGTACGGCGTCGGCGTGTGCAGCCCGTTCAGTCGGCGAATCGGGGCGTCGAGTTCGTCGAAGTAGCGGTCCGCGACCTGTGCCGCGATCTCCGCACCGATGCCGTACATACCGAACGCCTCGTCCACGATCAGCAACCGGCCGGTCTTCGCCACCGACTTCCCGATCGTTTCGACATCCAGCGGGGCCACCGTTCGCGGGTCGATCACCTCAATGTGATGCCCTTCCTTTGCCAGCGTTTCCGCGGCCTCAAGCGCTCGCGACACCATTCGCGTCAGCGCCACCACCGTGAGATCCCTGCCTTCACGCACGACCGACGCTTGCCCGAATGGAATCTCGTAAGCGGCGTCGGGCACCGCCGTCTTGATCGTGAGGATTTCGCGGTGTTCGAGGAACAGCACGGGGTCGTTGCACCGCAGGGCGTGGTGAAGCAGCCCCTTCGCGTCGTAAGCGTTGGACGGCACCACGACCCGCAGCCCCGGGAAGTGCGCGAACATCGGGTAGTAGTTGCCGGAGTGGTGCGTCGCGGCCGAGTGGCCGATGCCGATGCAGCCCCGCAGCAGGATCGGCATCTTCAACCGACCGCTGCTCATGTACTGCATCTTCGCGATCTGATTCACGATCTCGCCGATGCCATCGAGCACGAAGTCCGCGAACATGAAGTCGATCACGGGGCGGGTGCCGGTCATCGCCGCGCCGCCGCCAAGTCCCACGAAGCCGCGTTCGGCAATCGGCGTGTCACGCAGCCGTTCGGGGCCGTACTTCTCGTACAGGCCGGCGGTCGTCTTGAAGTTACCACCGCGGATGCCGATGCCCTCCCCCATCACGAAGATGTTCGGATTCGCCGCCATCTCGTGCGAGAGCGCTTCGAGCGTTGCCTGCGAATAGCTGATGAGACGGTCGCCGGGCGGCGGCTCGGGGGGAACCGGTCGCGGCTCCGCGTAGATGTGCGTCGCGGCCGATTTCGGATCGGGCCACGGACTCGCTTGCGCCGCACGTTCCGCTTCCTCGATCAGTTGCTGGATCCCATTCTCAACCGCCTCCAACTCCGCAGCGGTCGCGTGGCCTTCCGCGATGATACGGCCACGCAAGCGTTCGATGGGGCACTTCGCCCTCCACGCGTCGACGTCGGCCCGCGTGCGATACGTGAAGTCGCCCATGCCCTCGGCGTGCGGTCGCGTGCGGTACGTCTTGCACTCGAACAGCGTCGGGCCGCCCCCGCTGCGGGCTCGCTTCACAGCCTCACCCGCTGCTTGTTGAATCGCGAGAACATCGTTGCCGTCGAGTTCGATTCCTGGCATTCCGTATGAGGCACCACGCGAAGCCACGTTCGGATTCGCGGTCGCCTCCTTGAACGGAACCTCGGTCGCAAACTGGTTGTTCTCGCACACGAACAGCACCGGCAGCTTCCAGATCGACGCGAGGTTCAACCCTTCGTGGAACGCCGCGTTGTTCGAGGCACCGTCGCCGAAGAACGCCACCGCCACGTTGTCGCGTTTCATCAGCATGAAGCTGTAGCCGGCCCCGGCGGCTTGCAGGATGCACGGCCCGACGATGCCGCTGGTCCCCATCATCCCGATCTCGGGTGAGAACAAGTGCATGCTCCCGCCGCGTCCTTGCGAGCAGCCGGTCTCGCGGCCGTAGAGTTCGGCCATGAGCGCGGCAGGAGCTAACCCCTTCGCGAGGGCATGTCCGTGTCCACGATGCGTACTGAAGACGGCGTCTTGGGGACTCAGATGCGCACAGACCCCCGTGGCGACCGCTTCCTGTCCGACATAGGTGTGACAGGCTCCATGAATCAGCCCGCGCTGGTGCGATTTCGCGAGCTGCTCTTCCGACTGCCGGATGAGCAACATCGTGCGGTACAGGGCGAGGATACGGGGGCGACCGATTTCAGAAATCGAATTGCTCGGCATTCGCGATCAATTCTTTCGTGTTTTTTAAAGGGAAAG
>JAIOPV010000014.1 GCA_021413735.1 Planctomycetota bacterium | reverse complement strand
AGGATCGTTTCCGAGACGTACCGAATCTGGACGTGATTCAAGGCGACGCGACACAGTTCGACAAGTATCTCGCTGAGCGTGGGTTGCCGGAAGTGGATCACGTTCTGTCGGGGTTGCCGTTGCCGTCGTTCCCGAAGGAACTGCGGAACTCGGTTCTCGAAACGTCGGCGCGTGCCCTGTCACCAACCGGCACCTTTCGGCAACTGACCGTGATGCCGTTGGTCTATTACAAGATGTACGCCCGCTACTTCGACGACGTGAAGTTTCGGTTCGTGCCGTGGAACCTGCCACCGGGCGGCGTGTATCTGTGTCGTGGCTTCCGCAACTCCGTGGCTCCCGTGAAGTGAGATTTGGGGCTTTGCGATCCACGGGGTTGACCCCCGTGGTGTTTTGTCTTCCCATGCCACACCACGGGGGTCAACCCCGTGGATCGCAAAGGATTCTCCTTCGCTGAATGCTATGCGATAACTGCAAGCCCACCCGTCCAATCGGGTGGGCTTCGTCGTCTTGGAGATTCCCCGTGCCAAGCACTGCGTTCCTGGCTCCGCTGACGGGCCGCCAATGGGTTCGTAAGGTCGCCGATTCGGTGCTGTTGCGGTACGCTCACAACCGCACCGTCGCGCTCGATCACATGAACGCCGGGCAGGTTCAGCACGACACGCTGATGTCGCTCGTTCGCCGGGCAAGGCACACGAAGTTCGGTCGCGATCACGACTTCTCACGCATCTATTCGCTCGCTGACTATCAGGCTCGCGTTCCCGTCCGCGAGTACGAGTTCTTCTGGAACAACTACTGGAAGGACGCTTACCCACGGCTCGACAACATTACCTGGCCGGGGAAGATTCCGTATTACGCGTTGTCGAGTGGCACCACGTCTGGCGCAACGAAGTACATTCCCGTGTCGCACGAGATGCTGCGGTCTAACAAGAAGACCGCCTTCACGACGATCGCACTGTTCAGGCACGCATATCCCGAAGCGAAGCTGTTCAACGGCAAGTTCTTCTTCCTCGGCGGTAGCACCGAACTGCGAAAGCAACCCGACGGCAGTCTCGCTGGCGACTTGAGCGGCATCGCCGCTCGTGAGTTGTTGGAGTTGCTGCGTCCGTATGTGTTCCCGCCGTTCGAGTACACGAAGATTTCCGACTGGAAGGAGAAGATGACGAAGTTCGCGGAACTGAGCGCGAACGAACCGATCACGGCAATCAGCGGCATCCCGGCGTGGATGCAGCGACTGTTCGATTGCGTGAAGCAAGTGACGGGGAAGAAGACGCTCTCGGAAGTGTGGCCTGACCTGCGGCTCGTGGTTCACGGCGGCACGAAGTTCGACGCCTACCGCGATATGTTCACGAGGGAGATGGGCAGCGATCAGGTAAAGTTCTGCGAAGTTTACCCGGCGTCGGAAGGCTTCGTCGCGACCGAAGATCCGCGGTATGGAATGCTGCGTGTGGTGCCGGATCACGATGTGTTCTTCGAGTTTGTGCCGGTCGAGGATCTGGGCAAAGACCGCCCGGCTCGGCACACATTGGCGAACGTGGAACTCGGCGTGCAGTATGCCGTCGTCATGACATCGTGTGCGGGTGTGTGGTCGTATCTTGTCGGCGACACGGTCGCGTTCGAGCGACGAACCCCACCACTGATCCGCTTCACCGGCCGCACGAAGTATTTCCTCTCGGCGTTTGGCGAGCACCTCATCAGCGAGGAAGTCGAGAAAGCGATCGCGTTTGCGAGCCAGGAATGCGGCGTGTTTTCGCTCGATTTCCACGTCGGCCCGGTGTTCCCGTCGGATTCGTCGATGCCGGGGCACCATCTGTACCTGGTGGAATTCGCTGATCGGGTTCCCGACTTGAAGCAATTCGCGAAGGCAATCGACGAGGAGCTATCGCGGATCAACGAGGACTACGGCCCCCACCGCGTCGGCGATTTGGCGATGTTGATACCTGAAGTGCGAGCGGTGAAGCCCGGCGGGTTTACGGAGTGGATGAAGGCTCGTCGAACGGCCCTGGATATTCAGGCAAAGGTGCCGCGAATGGATAACAGTGGGAAGATCACACAAGACATGGCAACGTGGCTCGCGGAACACAACCAATACGTTTAGCGCCCGCCGCAGCGGGGTGGCGTTACCGATTCTCGACGCGATTCCCCTCGCTAATTTTCGCCACACCGACCGGAAATCGCTGACCAAATCGCAGAACCAGTGACAACGCGGTGTCACTGTCCGACACAATGGCGAACACCGTCGGCCCCCACGAACTTTGCCCGACGCCACGGATGCCGGATTGCCGCAGTTCCGCGATCAACTCCGTGATGGCCCCAGATGCGTATGCCCCGCCCTGAGTTACCGCGAACGGCTCGCCGGCCCGTCGGTTGAACTCATAGATCGCATCGCCGAATGCGTTCAAGTCGCCCGCCCGAGCCGTGGGAACGATAGCTGTTTCCGCGAGCCGACGCAGCGCATCAGGATCGCCACCGCTTGCTGTAGCGAACGCTGCCCGTTCGCGGTGTCCGTGCCACTCAGCGCTTGCGGGCGGCGAGAACACGACCACTCGCCATTCGTGCGGCAGTCGGACGTGTGCCAGCAACGGCGACACTTCTTCACCGGGTTCCTTCCCGGCATCGACGATCAAGCCGCCGCGGTCGAAACCGTGAACCCCAATGGCAGAGCGTTCCCCACGCCGCACGCGACTCGCCAGCGTGCGTGAATCGGTGTGCGATTCGCCCATCGAAGCGATTGCGTGAATCGCATCGCGAATTCTTGCGCCCGGCTCGCGAGCATTCCCTCGAATCGCCATGACTCGCCTCGTTCCGCAGTGACCACGACGCCCGGCGAGTCGATCATGAGGCCGACGCCACCGAAGAGGCGTTCGCCCGGTTGGTGTTCGCCGTGCGGCGGGACACGGAATAACCCGAAGTGCAGCCGACTCGGGGCGATGACGCGAGTCATCGTTTCGCCTCCCCGATGACGGACGGGTTTGCCCTCTCCCCTTGCGGGAGAGGGCAGCGAGGCTTTGCGAGCGGGTGAGGGGTAAAAGCGCTGCAACCGTTGAGGCTTGCCCCCTCACCCGGCCGCGAAGCGCGGCCACCCTCTCCCGCAAGGGGAGAGGGCAAAAACACAGCACCGGTCATCGTTTCGCCTCCGCTTCGCGGAGCTTCGCTTCGAGCAAATCCATCGCGGCGTGTTCGGCTGGTCCGCCGGTCTTGCCCACGATCACGCGGAGTTTCTTGAAATCGGCAACAACCTCCGCCAACGGCAGAATGTGCAATCGCGTCGCAAGAATGGACGCTTCCACAACGGCGTGCTTCGCTCGGTTGAACCCGAAGAAGTCCCGCGTTGTCGCCGTGTGAACCACCGTGGCCTCGATGCTCATGCGTTCGCCCGTCGTGTCCATCGACTGCACCACGAACTCGAAATGTCGGCACGAATCGGCCAGCACGAACCCGCTGATACGCTCCGGCGGTCGCACCTTCGGAAACACGTCGATGGCTCCGATGGCGGCTTTCGCGAGCAGCAGCGCATCGTCGGTGACGTGCAGCACCCCCTGCGGATGACGCACGAGATTGCGGTAGGTCGTCGACGACGGAAACGGCCGCAGTGTGAACCGCGTGAAGCCATCGGCGATTCGCGGCCCCATCGGTGTGAGGTGCGGCGAGCCGTCGGCGTTCACGGTGGTAACGAGACCTTCGAGAATCATGTGTGATCCCGGCCCAGGAGAGCGTTCATGGGCGTGTGTAGTTCAACGCTCGCAGCAACCCTGCAGCCTTGTGTAGCGTTTCCTCGTACTCGCGGGCGGGATCGCTGTCGGCCACGATACCGCCGCCCACGGGAAACTGCACCCAGCCGCGACCCGCAGTGAACGTTCGGATCAGGATATTCGTATCCATTGCTCCGTCGAACCCGATCCAGCCAAGACATCCGCAATATGGTCCGCGTGCGGTCGGTTCCAGTTCCGCGATGATCTCCATTGCACGCACTTTCGGCGCTCCCGTCACCGAGCCACCCGGGAACGCCGCCGCGAGCAAATCGAGCGGCCCGACGCCCTGCCGCAGTTTGCCACGCACTTCGGACACCAGATGATGCACGAAGCGGAACGTTTCGACTTCGCACACTCGCGGCACCCGCACGGAGCCGTATTCGCAGACCTTGCCGATGTCGTTGCGGAGCAGATCGACGATCATCACATTCTCGGCACGATCCTTCGGACTGTTCGCGAGATCGCGAATCAACTCGGCGTCTTCTTCAAGCGTGCGTCCACGTGGACGGGTTCCCTTGATGGGTCGCGTTTCGACTTCGCCATCGGGATGCACTCGCAAGAATCGTTCCGGCGACGCACTGAGAATCTGGAAGTCGCCGAGGTCGAAGTACGCAGAGAACGGAGCTGGGTTGAGCGTGCGAAGTCGTCCGTAGAGTTCGAGGGGGTGTTCGCGAAGCGGCGCGAGGAGTCGCTGCGACAGATTCACCTGGAAGGCGTCGCCAGCGTGGATGTACTCGACGACTCGCCGCACCGCCGCTTCGTAGCCGGCGCGGTCGAAGTTGCTCGTGACACACGGAAAGTTCGGCAACGGAAACTGCGGCGAAAGTTCTGAACTACGCAGATGTCGTTGTCTGGGGAATTGAGGTTCAGGGAGTGGAAGCAAGGGTTTCACACCCGTCCGCAGTGTATCGATGACTCTGGCCAATCGAACCTTAGCAAACTCAGGCCGCTCTTGTGGCTCACGTCCCCTTCCACAACCGGTCGAAATTATCCAGGCTCTGTGCGTGTGGTGGTCGAACGAAATGACCCAATCGTAGATGCTCGCAGCCCACTCACAACTCCCGAATTCATCGCACCTGGGTTCAGGGAGCACTTCAATGGCTCGACCGAGTTCGTACCAGAACGTGCAACCCAATCCACCCTGGAAGGGAGGCAGCCCTGGGAGCGAATCGTGTCGGAAGGGTGCGATGTCTTCCGCGAGTAGTTCAAGGAAATGTCGTTTGTGTCGGTGCCCCCTCGTAGCACGGCGAAATGCGATTGAAACATCCGCCCCGACATAAGAGTAGCGGCCACGGTCGGTGTGCTTTTCGGAGGAGTCGAGGAACAGCAAGTGCGGCAGATGTGCGAGCCGACGCGCGACTTCCCACGGCTCCGGAGCCGGCACCAGCTCGACGGCGAGCGGCCCCCCTGGCGGTGTCGGCACCGGAATCGCGTCGAACTGAAGTGGCTCACCCGCATCCATGTAGGAAGTATACGGGCGAGAACTCACACCAAGCCCTCAGCCATCGCAGCTTCAACCGCCACCTCGAACGCCTTCACCGTTGCGAGGATCACGCCGTTGTTGTGCTCGCAACTCGTCATACCAGCCAGGCCCCACCAATCGACGCCATTCAGGAACATCGCCTGACGCAACGCGAACACTAACTTCATGTTCTTCGGGCCATCCAACAAGTTCACGTCGCCGCCGAACGGCACGAAACTGTGGTTGATGTCTTCGCACGCCGTCGGGCGCTCACCGGTGTAGTTCGGCACCACTCGCACCATCGAGAAGTCGCCGTAAGCGATCCACGGCCAGTTCCGCGCCTCGAACAAGTCGTTCAGCTCGTTCCGCAGCAATCGACCGGCCGCGTTCGCCAAGTTGCACGGTTCACCGGTCGCGATGTGCTTCAACACCGCGACGCCGGCTGCCGCTGAGAGCGGGTTCGCGTTGTACGTACCGGGGTGCTTCATCTTCGGCTTGCCAGCACGCGGTTCGATGTACGCCAGCACGTCGGCACGACCCGCGACGCAACCGCCAGGCAAGCCACCAGCCAGAATCTTCGCCATCGTCGTGAGGTCAGGCTTCACGCCGTAATAACTCTGCGCTCCGCCCGGCGACACGCGGAATCCCGTAATGACCTCGTCGAAGATCAGCAGCTTGTCGTACTTGGTGCAGAGTTCACGAAGTCCCTTCAGGAACGCTCCGCGAATCGGCACCGCTCCCCAGTGACCACCAGTGGGTTCGAGGATCACCGCTCCGATTTGGGCGTCGCTCTTGAGGGCAGCTTCCACGGCATTCAGATCGTTCGGCGGCACCGCGACGCACTGACCCGCGACGGCATCCGGCACGCCAGGCACGGTGGTCGCTTCATACGGCGGATCGGCCGACACGGTGACGTAATCGTGCCAGCCGTGGAAGTGACCCTGGAAGCGAAGGAACTTCGGCTTGCCCGTGAACAGCCGACACAGCCGCAGTGCCATGAGCGTCGCTTCGGTGCCGCTGCCGGTGAACCGCACACGCTCGGCGCTGGGCACCAACTTCTGAACGAGCTGCCCCCATTCGATTTCGAGATCGTGGCAAGCGCCGGGGTGCGTGCCTTTGGCCATCTGATCCTGTACGGCCTTCACGACGTCATCGGGGCAGTGGCCGAGGATGTGCGATCCGTGGCCGACGAAGTAGTCGATGAGCCGGTGACCGTCGACATCCCACTTGTACGCCCCTTTGGCGTGCGTGATGTAGACAGGGAACGGGTCCATCATGCGGGTGTCGTGCGTGACGCCCGTGGGGAAGATTTGCTTCGCCAGCTCGAATCGCGTCTTCGAGCCAGGGAACTCGGCGGTGTAGCGTTCAGCGAGTGTGCGGGTGGCCGTCGCGGGCATAGGAGTGCTCCGGAGATGGGAACGTTGGCGACAGTTTACGAGTTCGCGGGCGGGAGGAACTGCGCCGCCCATGTCATGTCATCGGGAGCTAAACGCGGTTCGGGCGGTCCTGAGTAGATGTAGTTGGCGTACCGTCCCTCGTCGTAAAGGCGATCAATGACGGCTTTGAAATCGAGGGTAACATCACGGTCCGGAGCCCGAAGGGGGATCGGGAGTACGGGCATCGTGTCGCGGAGCCGCCAAGGCCAGACTCCAGCTTCAGGCCGTTCCTCCATCCGGCTCACAATCGCACAATAATCGCACGTCGGGAGTTCAGCCGGGGGCATTCTCGGACCACCTCGGAGAAGGTCGATTTCGACGAAGTGCGCGCGAAATCGCAGCAGCTCATTTCGCTTCCCGAGATACTGTTCTCGGTCCGGACCTGCGTACTTGTTTGCGGGGCTGAGCAGTTCGATGACCGTGATGAGGTCGTTCCCATCCCGGTCGCGAATTGTGAGATAGCCCACTCGCTGGACATCGACAGAATCGAGGATCCGCACTCGCGCCGGGGCGGCGAGTGTGGCAGTTTCTCCGGCGTTTGTACTCGGTGGACGAACAATCCCGGCGTCTGTGCGACCGAGGAATCGGCTCTCCGCATGCGGTTCATGGATGTAGACGCGGTTCTCGATCCGCACCACGTACTCAGGTCTGAGTTGGGCTGCAATGTGCAATTTTGCATGCACGATAAATTCGGGGTGGAACGAATCCCACGCGGTCGCGCGTTCCAGATACGGGTTCATTCCGGGAAATGGCGACGGCATGGTTGATCCTCCTCGTGGGATTGTACCACCACGACGGCGGGAACGACTAATGTGCGTTGGCGGGGCTTTTCGTGACCGCGATCTGACAAAGTAGGCAGTGCGATCTGTTGATGTGACAGCGCAAAATACAACTACCCGAGTGGTTGGCAGCCTCTCCCCTCTGCCAACGCACTCGGATAGTCGAAGTTAGCAGAGCAAGATTTGAGATGTTGTTTGAGTGGCCTCTCCCCTCCACTCAACCAACCGACTCGTTTCAGGCTCGCCGACTGAGGTAATAGCAGCCTCGGTGCCAAAGCTCCCAGAAAATCTCATCTCGGCCACGCCATGTGACGAAAACACTTGTAATTCCAGCAATTCACGCGATGTAACAGCGAGCAGTTGATCGCGCGACCCGCTGGAGTCGCCACCAGGGATGCTGCCCTCGCGGGCAAATCACCAGCCCCAGTGCCGCGCGTTGCGACACTTCGAGATATTCCCAGGCTCGTTGACGTTCGGACTCCCGCAGCCGTACCATCTTCTACAGACAGCGCAGGTTCTTTCCTGGAGTCTTCATGGCCACGGATATTCGCCTCAAGGAGGAGTTGCCGACGATCACCGACCTGCTGGTGGAGACGTACACCGAATGCAGTCGGCTGAATCACCTCGCGCACGAAGCCCTCCCGAGCCGAGATGCGGTCGCGGAGATCGTTTCCGATCTCTACGAAGTGCTGTATCCTGGCTACGGTCGCCGTCAGAACCTCCACATCGGCAACATTGGCTACTACGTCGGAAGCCTGATCGACGCGCTGCACGACAAGCTCACCAACCAAATCGCCCGAGCACTGCGGCACGAGTTGTGCCAGGAATCGCCTCATATCGACTGCGAAAAAATCGCTCAGCCGAAAGCCGTGGAACTACTCCGTCGGCTGCCCGACGTGCGGAAAGTGCTCGAACAGGACGTCGAAGCCGCGTTTCGTGGCGATCCGGCGGCCCGCACGCACCACGAGATCATCTTCAGCTATCCGGGGTTGGAAGCGATCACGACCTACCGCGTCGCCCACGAACTTTACACCCTCGGCGTACCGTTCATTCCCCGCATGATGACCGAGTTCGCACACTCGAAGACGGGCATTGATATTCACCCCGGCGCAAGAATCGGGCCGGGCTTCTTCATCGACCACGGGACTGGCGTCGTCATTGGTGAGACGTGCGACATCGGTGTCGGCGTGAAGCTCTATCAGGGCGTGACGCTCGGCGCGTTGAGCTTCACGAAGGACGACGACGGCGAGTTGCTGAAGGGCAGTTACAAGCGGCACCCAACCTTGAAGGATGGCGTGGTTGTGTACGCTAACGCGACGATCCTCGGTGGGCAAACGGTGCTGGGCGAACGGGCTGTGATCGGCTCGAACGTCTGGTTGACCGAGAGCGTGCCACCCGATACGACGGTGATTCTGGAGAAGCCGCGGTTGCGTCTACGTGGCGCGAAACCGGTTCACGACTCGCTGACGTATGACATTTGACCGACCAACTCGCCCGGAGAGAACATGACCGACTCCGACAGCGAGCGCCTCGACGATTATCGCTTCCAGATGGGGCACGACGCTGGCAATCTGGCGCTGGTCCTCGATCAACTCACCGACACGATGGTCGCGTTGAATCAGCACATGGTGTATTACCGCCTCGGTCCAGGGGAGCGACGAACGCCACCGCCCGATCTTGCACCACTGCTCGCGGTGCTGATCGACGCGAAGGGACTGGTTCAAGATTCGCTTCTGAGACTCAAGGCAAAAGGTGACTGATGCCGGTGTTGAAGTGTGTGGGTTGGTGGTGAAGAGAGAGGGGTCATGTCTTTGCCCCGAAGGGCCGGGACAACAGAGCCCGGGCAAGACTGCGAAGCTGTCGCAACCCCGGGACCAACCACCAAAACGCAGGCACCCTGAAAGGGTGCGACACATGTTTGCAGATGGGCGACGGCACTTATCCCACCCTTTCAGGGTGGATCATTGGGTTTGTGCTGTTCCCGGGGCGTCGCCTTCGGCTTGCCCCGGGCTCTGTTGTCCCGCCCCTTCAGGGCGAAGACAAAAGACAAGGGGCACTCCTCCGGAGTGTGTTCACCGAGATTCACGCACGACAGCTCCGTCTCGTTTGCGCACATCTGGCAACATCGTCGTGCCGATGCCGGGTTTCGTCGGCGCCAGGATGTGCCCCTTCTCGATCACCGGTAAGTCCGTCACCAGTTCCGGGTAGTTCACGCGAAGATATGCACGCACCGATTCCTGATAGATCGCGTTCGGGGCGTTGATCGCCAGATGAATGCCCGCGTACAGAGTGAACGGGCCCGTGCAATCGTGCATCGCCACGGGTCGCTTGTACGCCTCTGCCATCGCGCATACCTTCTTGCTCTCCGTGATGCCGCCAGCCCACGTCGGGTCGATCATCACGATGTCCGCCGCCTGTGCCTCCAACAACGGTCGATACTCGTAGCGAGTCGCGAGGTATTCGCTCGCCAGAATCGGGCACGTTGTCCCACGACGCAGTTCCGCGAGTGCCTGCACATCATCGGCTCGCATGAGGTCTTCGAGCCACGCTGGGCGGAACTCTTCCATTGCGCGAGCAATCTTCAGAGCCGCTGGCAGCGACCACAGCCCGTGGCCTTCGAGCATGATCTCCATCTTGTCGCCGACCGCTTTGCGAATCTGACGGAACGGCTCCAGTGCGCGGTTCATGTCCGCGGCGTTGATGTCGTGACCGCCGAGCGAGCGGATGTTGGGGTCGAACATACCGCGGAAGTTTCGCCAGTTGTCCCAGCCGCCGGGGTAATGAGCGACATAGTCGAACGGCCACAGCTTCATGGCCGTGTAGCCTTCGGAAAGCAAATCGAGGGCGAGTTCGCCGGGTCGTTCCATGAACGCCGCGAGGTCTTCGTATTTGCCGCTGGCGCTCTCGGTGCCGTAGCCCAGCCCGCCCTTGGTTGCCTTGCCGTAGCCTGGTCCGCCACAGGTGTTGTAAGTGCGAATGCGATCGCGACACGCACCGCCAAGAAGCTGCCAGATCGGCATCCCGGTCGCCTGGCCGAAGATATCCCACAGGCACACGTCGATGGCCGAAAGCCCTCGCAGCTCGGCACCCTTACCGACGATGTGAGCGATGACTTCGTACAGGCGTCGCCAGTGGAGTTCGATGGCGAGCGGATCGTGCCCGATGAGCATCGGCGCGGCGAAGCCATGGATGAAGCCCGCGACCGCGTCGGGCATGTAGCAGGTATCCGAGTAGCCGACGAGTCCTGTGTCGGTGTGAACCGCGACGAACAGGAACGACGGATACTCGGGTAGGAAGATCGTTTCGATGCGGGTGATTTTCATAATGCAGCGATGGTAGATGCCGCGAGGCTCGCGGCACAGCAAAAAATTCCTGGTCGTGCGTGAGTGTTGTAGTCACTACAACACTCCAGCGATTCGCAAGACCACGACGACGATCATTCCCACGAGCAGCGGCACCGCGACCCGCTTCGCCAGCGTGAACGGATTCGTGCCGGTCAGCGTGCCGCACATCAACGTCACAGCCGCGACTGGCGACATCGTTCGACCCGCCGCACTTCCCAGCGAAACCAACGCTCCCACGTCCACGGGATCGAGCTTGAGGTCAAGCGCCGGTTGATAGAAGAAGCCGTACAGACTTTGCGTGCTGGCCATTCCCGAACCGCTGATCGTCGCGAAACTCAGTGGCACGAAGCCTGCCAACGGTTGCATCAACTCCGGCGTTCCCGTAATGAGCAGGCCGAGCGCTTTCGCCAACCCCGCCGCTTCGATGGCGTTCCCAAAGCACGTCGCGATGACGATGAGGCTCACCACATTCGCGAAGCCATAGCCGGCACCGTCGAAGAATTGCTTCACGCAGTCTCGCGACTTCGACGGCGTGACCGCTGCGGCTGCGAGCACGCCAACGAGCATGGCCAGCCCGATGAGCCGCGAACTGTAGGCTGTGTCGCGTTTGCCGTCTTTGGGAAGAATCACCCACTCGTCGGGGATGTCGAACAGCTTGTAGCCTTCGGGCATCCCGGACGCGAACAGCAACATGAGCGGCACCAACGGCACGAACGCCTTCAGCAGATTGATGCGTTCGGGTGGTTCGGAAGAACCTAACCCCCCATCCCCCTTCCCTAAGAAGGAAGGGGGAGCCGGATTTTGCCCCCTCTCCCCTTGGGGGAGGGGGTTGGGGGAGGGGTCTTCTGAGTTGGCCTTGCGTTCCCACCAGATGCTCATGACCCAGAACACCAGCATCGACACCGCGAGTTGCGTAAACACCAACTTTGGAATGTACCTGTGCGTCTGCTCGATCGTCGAAACACCCGTTGCCGCAGCGACCGTGAGCAACTCGGGCGCACCGGGGTTCAGCAGCTCCCCACCCACCGACGCACCGAGCAACAGACACGCCCCGATCGTCGCCATCGAGTAGCGTGCGGCCCGCATCAATGGCACAATCACCGGCCCGATGCACACAGCCGTACTCGTCTGACTGATGACGGGGATGTTCACGAGGAAGCCGACGAGCAGCACGCCGGGCACGAGCAACCATCGGACATATCGCAACGGCTTCACGAGCAGCAGCACGAGATGCCGTTCGCAACCGGTGTGTCGCAACACGTAAGCGAAGCCCATCGCCGAGCAGATCGGCACCACGAACTTCTCGTTCGAGAACGTCGCGAGGAAGGTTCGCAGCACTCCCGCAACCGCGTCGTGTTGGTGTCCGGGTTGGGCTGACACGCTCGCGCCCGCAGCAATGAGCAGCGACGACACGAGCAGCACGAGCCGTACATCCCAACCCTTCACGACCATCCAGACCGCGAGGACGATGACCGTCAGTGCCGCAAACCCTGCAAACTCCATGTGCGCCTCGTTTGTCGAGTTGGCCCGCAGCACCGAGTGTGGCGGTTGGGGGGAACGCTTCGCTTGAATCAGGAAGGCGTATTCTCCGACACAGCCGGCCAATCGGCTGAGAGTTTTTCGCGAACCCGATTGATGTCAACCATCTGGGAGTGATTTCTCGGGAATAGTAGAGTGAATCATTGCGAGCGGGGGAAGGCCAATGCCAAACGACGCGAAACTCGGATTATTCGTTGGAGTAGTCGGCGTGATTGCCGTGGCGGTGTTGTCGGCGAATCGGCATCCGCATCCCCAGACAGCCGCGAACGTACCCAGCTCGGTGCAGAAGTCCGCAATCGCGAAGCCTGTCGAAAAGATGTCCGTTGCACTTGTGGCCGACGCGAAACCTGACCCAATTCCCGAGCCTCACGAAGCCCCGGCTGTGCTTCCTCTGGAGTTGCCTTCAACGCCGGTTGTGCGAACGAAGCGTGAACCCGTCGCGACGCCGACAAGCCGCACCCGCGGCGATGACGACCTGGAACCGTGATCCAGCGCACAGTGCGAAGCCGCAAGCGGCTTACAACATTTGAGCCGCTTGCGGCTTCGCCCCGTGTTCTCCACGGAACTGAGGCGTTCACACCGTAAGAGCGTTCCATCCTACTTGTATTCCCTTCGGTCGTCTGTAACCTTCCCTTCTGTCCAGTTTCCCGAACGCGAGTCCTGTCATGCCAGCTACCCGAGGCGAAATGTTCGCCGGCGTCACCGTCGCTATCGTCACCCCATTCAAGAACGGCGAAGTCGATTGGGATGACCTCGGGAAACTCGTCGAGTGGCACTGCCAGGAAGGCACCGACGCCCTTGCGCCGTGCGGCACCACCGGCGAATCGCCCACGCTCACGCACGAAGAAAACGAGCGTGTCGTCGCGTTCGTCTGCGAGAAGGCACGCGGCCGCACCAAGATCATGGCCGGCACCGGATCGAACAGCACATCCGAAGCGATTCGCATGACGAAGGCCGCCAAGAAGGCCGGCGCCAACGGCACCCTGCAAGTCGGACCGTACTACAACAAGCCATCGCAAGAAGGCTACTTCCGCCACTTCGGCGCTGTCGCGGAAGCCACCGATCTGCCCATCGTCGTCTACAACATCCCAGGCCGCACGGGGTCGAACATCCTTCCAGAAACGCTCGCTCGCATCGCCGAGAAGTACCCGACCGTCGTGGCCGTGAAAGAGGCAACCGGCTCGCTCGATCAGGCCAGCCAAACAGCAGCGCTCAGCGACCTGACCATCCTCAGCGGCGACGACAGCCTGACGCTTCCGCTCATGAGCATCGGCGGCAAGGGTGTCGTGTCGGTCGTGGGAAACATTGTGCCTCGCGACATGATGGCGCTGGTGAAGGCGTTCGCCGCAGGGAAGTTCGAGGAAGCGTTGACGTGGCATCGCAAGCTGTTCCCGCTGTGCCGCGATATGCTGAGCGTCTCGACGAATCCGATTCCGTTGAAGGCCGCGATGAAACTGCTTGGCCGCGGCAATGGCGAGATGCGTCTGCCGATGTACCCGCTGGATGCGACCGGTGAAGCGAAGGTCCGCCAGACGCTGGTGAACTACGGGTTGCTCAAGGCGTGATGCCGCTGCATGAAGAGGAACAGACAAATTGATTTCCAAGTACGGATTCTGTCTGATCCTCTTCATGCAGCCTTTCATCTGCGAAATCTTCACTTCTCGATCTTCACGCGCTTCTTCAAATCGTACTTGTCGCCGGGCTTCAACTCATCGTAATCCGCCTCATCGGCTTCCCGCTTCTTCGTCGTGTCGTAGAACGCGACCTTGCTCTTACCAATCACCTCGGCGGTGCTGCCGGTCACCACGATGGCCGTCGCTTCGTCCAGACCGATGCCCAGATACTGCGGGTACTTCTTCATCAGCCCGGTCATGTCGCCTGTTCGCTTGCGTGCGAAGAAGTGCTGATCGACCGCACAACCTGGCAAGAACCCGAAGCCCTTCTCATACCCCTCGGCTGCCATCACCGTGTTCCCGAGCGGATGCCCTCGCGGCATGTACTCGCTCTGAATGCTCGCGCCGGCTGAACTGCCGCCGATCGCGCCGCCGCGTGCCAACACTTCGTGAATCCGCTCCTCGGTCTTCGTGCCGCCGTAGGCGTCCACGAATCGCCACTGCCGCCCGCCACCAAACCACACGCCGCCCGCCTTCGTGAGGATCTCCGAGAACTTCGGATCGTTTGCCTCTTTCGGGTCACGCGTGTGTAGCGACTTGATGTTCTTCGCCCCGAACTTTTTGAGGATGGATTCCTCGCCAACGGTCGCCGGCAGCGGGTCTTCGAGTGCCGTGGGAATCACGACGATGAGTGCGTCTGGCCCGCCGCTCGCCTTGATGAACCGTTCCCACATCTCGGGCGTGGAGCCTCCACCGCCGATAATCATGAGCGTTCCCTTGGGAACGACCGCTTCCGGCGGCTTCGCTGGCGGGAACGGCACCTTCGCGGCACGGTTCGCAGCAGCACGACGCAACTGCACGAGGTCGATCAGCGCACCAGCCTTGTATGTGTCGTTCGCGGCTGGCTTGCCGGCACCCTTCGACACGCTGATGGTCATGCTGCCTTCGCCAAACGCGCGTGCAAGCCGACCCTGAATGATGAGCGCCGAGTTTTCGGGGAATGCGAAGCCGACGTATGCGGGGTTCGCCGCGATGGTGCTTTTGATTCGCGTTCCGCCATCGAGGATGAAGCCGTTAAGGAATCCCAAGCCTGCTGCAGTTTTGGGAGCGTCAGCGTCGATGTGCAGATCGGTGAGGGCCATCATGCCGCCGAGCGACCCGCCGATGATCGTGCCGCGTTCGTGCAGCTTCTTCAGTTCCTTCTCGACCAGTGTGCCGCGATACGCTTCGAGCAAGGTATCCGGGTTGCCATTGGCGAGCCAGACTCCGGTAGCTTCAGTTAGTGCTTTCACGAAATCGGGGTCGTCGGCTTCTTTCTTCATGCGTGTGTGCAGCACCGTGACCGATTTCGGTTTCATGTCTTTCCACGACTGCACCATTTTGGTGATGGATTTGTCGTCGGCGTTTTTCGCGGCCGTGGGAATGACGACGATCTTGGCTTTGTCTTTGCCGGCGAGGGCGAAGAACGCATCGCGTGCATCGTTGGGGATGTCGCCTTCGCAGGCGATGAGGAGCGGCCCCGGAAGCCCGAGCGGGTCGATCGCCGGCGTCTGTGCCGACGCGACGACCGGCACGAGCAACGCGAATAAACCGACGAGGCGTAGCCGCGATGCGAAGCGGAACGTGTGACGAATCATGTATGAGTGCCCTTTGCTGGGTGACTGACCACGAAAAGTGTTCCGATGCTACCACAGGGCATCGGGCCGAGATAGCGAGCACCCATTGCGCGGGTTTGAGATTCAGCATACGGCCTGCCAATTCAGTCCCATCCCGAAGGTGCGGAATTTTGCTCGTCGGCCACACGGTTTGTCGTTCTCGTGCGTAACATTCCTGCCAAGATGCCCGCTAACCTGGGCCCGTGGGTTTCGTCGGTGTTCATGTCTTTCGTCTGAACATGCCGTGGCGAACCGCTGCCCGAGTTGTCGTGGCCGGCGATGTTCCGCGTGCAGCTATCGTGGAGGCTTGTTCGATGTCCAATTCTCGCAGCGGCTCCAACACTGGGGTCCGTGCCCGCCTGTCCGTCGATTCACTCGAAGAGCGAGTTGTGCCCGCTGGGGTGCAGGCCGCTTATGCTGTCACCCAGGATTGGACGAGTGGATTTCAAGCCGAGGTGAGACTGACGAACAAAGGTTCGGCCGCGGTGCCGTTCAACGCCCTCTCATTCACGCTCCCCGCTTCGATCTCGTCGTTGTGGGATGCGAAGGTGGTGAGTCACACCGGCACGCAGTATCAGGTTTCCAACGCGGGATGGAACACGGTCATCCCTGCTGGCGGCATGGTGACGTTCGGGTTCGTGGCATCCGGTCCGTCAACCGCGTCGGGGTTCGCACTCAACGGCATTCCATTGGATGGCACGTCGCCGCCTCCGCCAGCGCTTCCGACCGTCTCCGTGGCGGACGTGTCGGTCCGCGAAGGAAACACCGGCACGACCGGCGCTGTGTTCGCAATCACGCTCTCCACAGCCTCGACCACACCGATCACCGTGAAGTACGCCACGGCGGACGGCACCGCGAAGGCCAGCTCCGATTACTCCTCTATCCTCGGTACGGTGACATTCGCTCCAGGCGAAACGACGAAGACCGTAAGCGTGGCCGTGATCGGCGACACCGATGTGGAACCAGACGAGTCATTCACGCTCGGCTTATCGACGCCCAGTGGCGCGACCCTTGGCCGTTCGACCGCAACCGGCACCATCCAAAACGATGACATCTCAAGCAACGGCGACCTCTCGTTCCAGGTCCTCAATGATTGGGGTAGTGGGCTTACCGGACAGATTACGATTCACAATTCTGGCACGAGTCCCATTTCAAATTGGACGCTGTCGTTCGACCTGCCCGGCCTCATTGGATCGTTGTGGAATGGCAAGGTTCTGAGCCACACCGGAACGAGCTATGTTGTCGCTCCAGCAGACTGGAACAGCACGATCCCAGCGGGCGGCACAGCGTCAATCGGGTTCACGACGAGTCCAGGTGGGATCACAGCGACGAACTTGGTACTCGCCACTAATGGCGGTCCTCTCTCGCCACCGCCACCGCCAGCGAATCGGCCTCCGGTCGCCGTGAACGACGCGGTCCACACCGATCCGAGCACCGCGGCACGCGTTTCTGTTCTGGCCAACGACACCGACCCGGACGGCGATCCAATCAGCGTGACCGCTGTCGGAACGGCAGCACACGGAACTGTCGTGCGAAACACCGACGGCACCATCACCTATACGCCCACCACTGGGTACACCGGGTTGGACACCTTTACGTACAGCATCTCCGATGGTCGTGGAGGCACAGCCTCCGGAAGCGTGACAGTCACCATCTCCGCAACCACCACCACGCCGTCGTCCTGGCCAGCCCATGTGTTCGCCCCATACGTCGATGCGACTCTGTGGCCCACATACGATTTCGTCGCCACGGCTCGCACCACGGGTGTGAAATACTTCACGCTCGCGTTCATCACATCGGACTCGCAAAACCTCCCAGCCTGGGGCGGGTACTCGGAATACGCAGTCAGCGGCACCGAGTTTGACCTCAAGATGCAGTCGCAGATTGCGTCGCTTCGAGCGTTGGGGGGCGATGTGGTGGTGTCGTTCGGTGGAGCGTCTGGATTGGAGTTGGCCCAGAAAATCACGGACGTGAACGCATTGACTGCTGCCTACCGCTCTGTTGTCCAGGCGTATGGGTTGACACACATTGACTTCGACATTGAGGGTGCAGCGGTCGCGGACAAAGCGTCCATTGACCGCCGTTCGCAGGCGATTGCCAATCTCCAAACCGAGATGGCAGCAGCCTCAAAGGAACTGAATGTCAGCTTCACATTGCCGGTGTTGCCGACCGGTTTGACGGCTGATGGACTCTACGTGTTGCAGTCCGCGAAACAATTTGGAGTGCATGTTGGAGTGGTGAATGTGATGGCGATGGACTATGGCGACTCCGCAGCTCCAAACCCATCGGGTCACATGGGAGACTATGCGATCCAGGCCGGCAACAGCCTGTTCACGCAGTTGACGCAGGTGTTCGGCAGCACCACCACGGAGGCCCAACGCTGGCAGATGATCGGCGTTACCCCGATGATTGGAGTCAACGACGTGCAGACGGAAGTGTTCGACCAACAGGAGGCCCGCGAACTGCTCGCATGGGCACAGTCCAAGGGGATCGGGCGATTGTCGATGTGGTCACTCAATCGCGATCAGCAGAACTCCGCCGGGGCTATTGGATACGTGGATCTCAATTCGAGCAGCATCCTGCAATCGCCCTTGGAGTTCTCGAACATCCTTGGAGTGTTCACAGGGTAAGAGTTCGGCCACCGACACGGCATGAGGGTTGAGGCGGGATGCCAGTGCGAGGTCGGGCTTGCCGCCGAGAATCGTGTCGTTGCCGGTTCAGCCTCGCAGTTCCGGATCATTTGTTCGCTCGAACCCGTCATATCAGCTGAAATGTTCACCGCAATCGCGACATTCGAGTGCGTTCAGGCGTCCCGCACTGTCAGTCGGATGCTTGCTCGGGATAACGCCTCGAATACGCGACAAGGGATCACCTCCGCACCGGATTCGTCGAGCAATAGCAGTTCATTCTCGGCGACACCGCACGCAAGCCGCAACGCCACCGCCGACAGTTCGGGATCGGGTCGAAAGCCCACCGGCACCAGCACATCCTTGCCCCAGAAGCGAACCGCACCGGGAACCGCAGGCAAACGCGAACCCATCAGCACAACACGCTCGCCCGAACGAACCGCACGCACGGCCGCGAGTTCGGCTGTCGTCGCGACGTCGGCCCATTTCTGCAATTCCCTCACGGTGCAAACCAACGCGCTCGCGGGCTTTGGTTCGCCCCCACGCTGAACACTCACCACCTTGGGCACGAGAAGAGCGGTCGGCGGCGCGGCTGCTCCGAACTTCGCGGGAACCAACATCGCTGTCAGCGGATGCCCCTCGCCATCTGGCGGCACATCGGACGAAGGAAGCCGACTCCCGAACTTAAACCAGGCACCGCGTCGGCGTTGGAACAGCACCACGCCCGGCACCGGCAACAAGCACCGCACGACATCCGCACGGCCGACAGGCCAGCACACCCACGCGGTTTCGCCGACCGGATGAATCCGCACGCCATCGACGTTTCGCACAGGTCCGAGCGCGTCGAGGCACGTTGCGGGAATGCGAGCGGCGACAACTTCACGCCAACGATCAGTGCAAGAACCTAACCCGGTCTTGGTTTGAAGCCCCTCTCCTCTTAGGGGAGGGGTTGGGGAGGGGTTAGCGTTTCCAGAACCTAACCCCCCAACCCCCTTCCCTAAAAAGGAAGGGGGAGTCTGATTGGGGTTGGGGGTGGGGTTGCCTTTGGTCATCCGAGCTTCTCCAGCAACCCGGCGGTCTTCTTCAGGAGATGACCGCGACCCGCAACATCCGTCACCCACGCGGCACGGTCGGCAACCGCCTGAACTCGCTCGCGAAGCCGAGCGAGTTCGACCAACTTCAGCCCCGACTTCAGTTCACGCTCTGCAACTTCCAGTTCCGCCGCGAGCGTTTCGGGGTCGACAGCTTCGGGGCGTCGTGCTCGCGGGTGCGGCACGGCTGCATCGGGTGTGCGTTCCAGAATACCCGACACGAGCGTACCCAGCGGTCCGATCTGTTCCGCACGGTCCCACACATAGCGGAGAACCCACAGATCCGAGGGATTCGCAGCAGTTCGCCCGCACATCACTGCCGACGCTGCGATCAGCTTCAGCACCTTCACCGCCCGACGATCCGACAAGCCGACGCCCAGATCACGCACCTTCGTCACCGCATCTGCGTAAGGTTCCAGCACGCCGGCAAGATTGACATCCTTCGCCAGGCGTGTCAGTTCTCGCAGATCGTCGGCAGTGGGTGCGTCGGTTATTTCTGTGTGTGGTTTGCCGTTGCGTTCGATGGCCCAACCAGCCGCGAGTAACCCAGGCAACTGCGTCGGCGATAGCGAATCCACTTTGCATCGTAGCAGGAAGCGGTCGAAGAGAGCTTGAAGGGCGTCGTCTTCGGGAAGATGGTTCGACGCCGCGAACACGCTGAGGAGCGGAAGCCGATGCGTTTCCGAACCACGTCGATAGACCCGTTCGTTCAGCACCGTGAGGAGGTTGTTGAGGATGGCGCTGTTCGCGTTGAAGAGTTCATCGAGGAACGCGAACTCGGCTTCGGGCAGCATTCCCGTGGTCACTGTGGCAACGACGCCTTCACGCAGTTTGGCGAGATCGACCGGCCCGAAGAGTTCGTTCGGCTCCGAGAATCGCGTCAGCAGGTACTCGAAGTATCGACACCGCACCGCACCAGCGAAGTCTCGCACGAGCAGCGACTTTGCGGTTCCCGGTGGGCCGTAAAGAAACAGATGCTCGCCGGCAACCACGGCGAGAGCGATCAGGTCGATCACTTCATCGCGACCGACGAATCGGGTCTTGAGTTGTTCCGTGGCGTGGCGGCGCAGGCGATCGGCAGGCGAATCAGGCATGTGCTTCCTCGGTCGGCAGCGCCGGCAACGGCTTCCCCAATTCTTGATGGACTCGCTCGGCGTACTCTCTCGCCGATCCCGATACAGGCACCCAACCCGCACGCCCCGTGCCAGCCAGTCGTTCCGCGTAGAGCAGTTGCAATCCGGGGTGGTTGCCGAACTCGGGTGTTGTGGTTGGCGAGCCATCGAGATCAGCCAGCACGCCCGAGAGTGGCCACGCCCGCAGCAGCGCATCGAGTTGACGTGTCAACTCGCCGTCGGGTTCACGGAAGCGAGCCCGGCGATAGACTGCCCGAAGGAACCGGAGGGTGACATCGGCAGACAAGTGAGCGGCCGGCGATTGCTCGCTCGTCAGCGAAAGCGTGACACGTTCATCGGTTCCTCCGACGAGGAACCAGCACGCCTGAGCCAGCACCTTTGCCGCGCCACAGGCGGCAGCAGCATCGAACGTCAACGCTGGCCCTGCAATATCGAGCGAGTGCGTAATGAACGCGGCACGCAGCAATGATTCCTCGGCAGCACTTCCGGTAATGGGGGAAGGTGGAGTGTCCTGTACGGATTCGCCATGAGTCAGAAGGCGTTTGAGCCAGTCTTGGAATGTGGGCATCTGGGTGATCCGTAGTTCCACCCATTTTACCACGAAGTCAATGTACCGGTTGGTTTCGCCGCTTGCGGCGTTGCACATTGCGCTCGTGCTACGCCGCAAGCGGCGAATCAAATCTATTCCTCGGCCTTGGCGTTCTTCTCGAAGAACTCCAACCACCCCAACTGAATGGCGTCCCCGATCGTCTTCGATTGTCGCAATTCTTCGGGCGGCGTGCCCCAGTAGAAGCCGACCCAACCGCAAGCGTGCTTCCGCGAACTCTTGACGAACTCGCCGAACTCCGCCATCGAACACTTCAACGGGAACGTCTCCTCGATTACGACGGGCTTGCCGAGCGAGAACCCTTCGAGCGTCTTCATCGCTTCTTCGAGTTTGCCCTTCTCCGGGTAGAGGTGAACGCACACGAAATCGAGATCGTCGATGATCTTGTCCGGCACGAACCCAGACGTCAGCCCCTTGCGGTCCAGGCTCCAATCGACAAGCCCCACCGTGATGAGATGTCGCTTGTCGACTTTGCGAATCGCCGTGCTCAGATGGCGAATCCACTGCGCCGCGATCTCGGGCCGCGGGCGGTCTTTCTGGTCGAGCGAGATAACCTGCACGAAGTGCTTGCCGCCGAACGCTGGCCCGAGCCAGTCGGCATCCTTGCGTTTCCCGGCGGGCACCACAGGCTCGTTCATCAGGTCGTAGCAGAATACGGCCGGACTGCTCGCGCACACGGACGCGACCGCTTCCCAGAAACGAGCCTGCGTGTTCCAGCGATCTTGCTCCGAGAGCTTGTCGTACCACGCGGGCACGTCGGCCTTGTGGTAACACCCGAGCCCCGTGAGATCGAGGTACAGCCCTTCAATCTCGGCGAGCGCGAGCAGCTTCTTCAGATGATCGAGAGCCTTCGCGTTGCGCTTCTCGGCGGTGTCCATGAACTTGCCGAGTTGCAGGTGAACGCGAACCACGTTCGCGCCCAGCTTCTTCATGTCGCGGAACGCACGCTCAACCTTCGGCCACTCCGTTTCCCAGTAGTCCTCAAGCAGACGGCCCTTTTCGTCATGGTCGTAGTTGAAGCCCCACGGCACGAACTTCTTCTCGGACGCTTCCAGCACGAACCCCTTCTTGTCGGGCGACACGCTGACACGCGGCATCCCCTTCGGCTTGGCGTATGTCTCAAACCACTTGAGAATGTAGAGCGTCTTCGCGATCATGCGGCTCGGGCGGTCCACGATGGCGTGCGACGCTTCGGGGAATCGCACGAGGGCCGTGTCGATGCCACGCAGCTTGAGGGCCGCGTAGAACTGCTCCGATTCCGAGATCGGCGTGCGGTGGTCTTGCTCGCCGGTCAGCAGCATCGTCGGCGTCTTCACCTTGCCGACCAGCGACAACGGCGACCGCTTCATGGCCTCGTCGGGCTTGTCCCACGGCATCGCCGAGAGCCAGTAATTCGCGAAGAAGCCCGGAATGTCGGCCGTCAGCACGAAGCTTTGCCAGTTGATCGCCGGCTTGCACGACACCGCAGCGCGGAAGCGATCCGTCTTACCGACGATCCACGCCGTGAGGATGCCGCCGCCGCTGCCCCCCGTGACGAAGAGACTTTGCGGGTCGATGAACCCCTTCTTCACGACGACATCCACGGCACCCATCAGATCGTCGTAATCGGGGCCAGGGTATGTGCCGTTGATAAGCTGTGCGAACGTTTCGCCGTAGCCGGTGCTGCCGCGTGGATTCACGAACACGACGACGTAGCCCGCTGCCGCGTAGAGCTGGATTTCGCTGGCGAACGTGGGTCCGTAGTCGGCATACGGGCCGCCGTGAATTTCGAGGATCAGCGGGTACTTCTTCTTCGGGTCGAAGTTCGGCGGCTTCACCATCCACGCCTGGATTTTCTTGCCGTCGGCTGCGGGGAACCACACCTCTTCCGTGACGCCAAGCGTGCGATGCCCGAGCAGGTTTTCGTTCAACGTCGTGAGGCGTTTCGCAGCCGTGCTCGCTCGCGTGCGGAGTCCCACTTCCGCAGGACGATCCGAGCTTCCGAGCGTGAAGGCGACCGCACCGTCGTTGCTCACAGAGTAACTGCCGGAGGAGTACGGCCGACCGAGATCGCCGCCGCCGACCTTCTCCGCGACCACCGACACCTTCCCATCGAGATCGACGAACGCGACCTTGATGTCGCCGTGTTCCGGGTACTGCACGACCACGCCGCGATTGTCTGCGGCCCACTGCGGGTGCGTGACTTCGCGGTCGAGCTTTTCGCTCAGGAGTCGCTGGTTGCTGCCGTCGCGGTTCATGACGTACAGCTTCGTTTGCTGATGTGCGACACGCTTATCGTCGAAACCGAGGAACGCGATCTGCTTGCCGTCAGGGGAAATTGTCGGGCTGTGATCGGGACCGGTGCGAGTGGTGAATTGGCTCAGCGATCCGTCGGCAAGCGCGACCTCGAACAGTTCGGAACCGTAAGGATCGTCGCCTGCATCCTTCCTGCGAAACGCCGACACGATTAGCGACTTGCCTTCGGGACACCACACCGGCGGCTCGGGCTTCGTGAACCGTGCCCCACAATAGTCGTGCGGCCCCGTGGTAACTTGCCGTGCTGCGCCGCCATCTGCCGACACCACGAACACGTGCCGATTGCCGGCCTTCAGGTAACCGAGCCCATCGTGGCGGAAGGTGGTGTCGCGGGTCATCTTCGCAGCTGGTGCCCACTCTGCACCGGCAGGCTTCGCGGGCATCTCGATGTACGGCTTCTCGACACGTTCCACGAAAGCCGCGAACGCGATCTGTTTGCCGTCGGGCGACCACACCGGCACCGTGGGTGCTGTCGTAAGGCTCGTGAGTTTCGCCGTCTCGCGAGTGCCCAGCCAGAGGCAATGAAGCTGCGGCTTGCCGCTGGCATCCGAGATGTACGCGACACGTTTCCCGTCCGGCGACCAACGCGGCGACGACTCGTTGCCTGCACCGTCGCATAGCGGCCGAAGGTCACCGCCGTCGGCGTTCACGACCCACAGCCGAGAGCGGGCACGGTCGCGCATCACGTCGAACGAGTTGCGAACGAATGAGACACGCGTTCCGTCAGGCGAGATTTGCGGGTCACTGGCGAATTCGAGGTCGAAGATGTCGGCGGGCTTGAACACGGGATCAGCCGCGAATGCCGGCTGTGCCGCGATCAACGCAAGAAAGGCGAGAAGCAACCTAACCCCCCAACCCCCTTCCCTCAGAAGGAAGGGGGAGCAAGAACTGGCTTTGGTTTTAGCCCCTCTCCCCTTAGGGGAGGGGTTGGGGAGGGGTCTTCTGCGGAGTCGGCGCATGTCCAACCTCGGGGAATTGTGCGAGTCTACTTCTTCGCGAACAGCTCGGCGACTGGCACGCCCTTGCCGTCGTCGGTGGCGTAGAACGGTCGCTTCTCGACGTCGAATGCCGTCTTCGGCGACACGCCCATCGCACTGAAAATCGTCGCGTGCAGGTCGCGAATGCTCACCGGATTCTTCGTCGTGATGAGCGGTCGCTCGGCAGCCGTTTCGCCGTAGAGGAACCCCTTCTTGATGCCACCGCCGAACATCAGCACCGAGCCCGACCCGGTGAAGTGCCTGTGCAGCCCGTAGTGAATCGGCAGCTTCAGCACGTCGGTTTTGGCTCGCGATTGGTCACGGGCTGTGCTGCCGGGGATGCCCTCGATCATCATGTCGCGGCTGAACTCGCTCGCCAGCACAACCAGCGTGCGATCGAGCATGCCCTTCGCTTCGAGGTCGAGAATGAGTTGGGCGATCGGTCGGTCGATCTCCTTCTTCATGCGGGCGTAGGTCGCGTGGCCGTTCTCGTGCGTGTCCCAGTGAAGGAACGGCACATACTCGGTCGTCACTTCGATGAACCGTGCCCCCGATTCCGCCAGGCGTCGTGCCAGCAGGCATCCGAGCCCGAAGCGGCCGGTGTTGTACTTGTCGTAACTCGCACGCGGCTCTTTCGTGAGGTCGAACGCATCGCGTTCCTTGCTCGTCAGCAGTCGGTGGGCGTTCTCAATGGATCGCAGCATCGACTCATGGTGGTGGTCCGACGCCATCTCGCCGACAGGGCTGCTCTTCAACAGTTCCTTGAACTTGTCGTGTCGCGAGGCGAAGCGTTCCGGCGTCATGCCCTTCGGCGGTCGCACGCTGTTCACGGCGTCATCGGGGAACGGCAAGTTGAACGGCCCGAACTCGGTGCCGAAGAAGCCGCCCGTGGTGAACGCTTTCAGTTCCTCCGATTCGCCGTGCCCTTCGAGTCGCTGTCCGATGTTGATGAACGGCGGGATCGCCGGGTTGCGTGGCCCGAGAACCCTTGCGAGCCACGACCCGATGTGCGGACACGCGACCGTTTGCGGCGGCACATAGCCCGTGTGCCAGTGGTACTGATGCCGCGAGTGCAGGATGTTGCCGAGGTCCGCGACGACGTGCGACCGGATGAGCGTTCCGCGATCCATGACCTTCGCGACGTTCTCCAGCCCCTCGGTGAGCTTGATGTTATCGACGACTGTATCGATCGCTGGGAACGTCGAGAGGATCTTGTCGACGGGCACCCCCACCTCGAACGGCGTGTAGCGTTTCGGGTCGAAGGTATCGGGGGCACCCATGCCGCCGGCCATCCACAGCAGGATGCACGTGTCGGCGGTCGGCTTCGGATGCACGACGGGATCGTTGGCGTGTGCTCGCGGTTCGCCCATGGCGACGGTGGCAAGCCCGGCGGCAGTCATGCCCTGGACGAACTCACGCCGCGACATTTCACGATGAATCATGGTGGTTCTCGCATTTCGCTTGGGTTTCGCCGCTTGCGGCGTAGCGCTCTGGTTGTCGCTACGCCGCAAGCGGCGAAATACCAAAATCACCTTACCAACTGGAATTCGGGCAACATCACGACCGCCCACAACAAGTCTGCGACGCTATCGGGCGTGGGTTTGTCGCCCAGCAACCCCTTCGCCGCAGCCAACTCAGGGGCCGTCGGTTTGCGGGACAACGCACGCACGAACAGTCTCTCAGCTAGTTCGTCGGCGGTCGCTTTCGGGCTCGCCTTCAGAATGTTCGCGGCGCCGCGAGACAGCGTCGTCGTGAGCGTCTGACCGTTCGCCAAGTCGAGCGCTTGCAGCGTCGTCAACTGATCGGGGCGTGTCGTCACCACCTGTTCGCGGTTCGGCCGACCCAGCGAACGCATCAGGTCATCGCAATGGACCAAAGTTGCTCGGACGAAGCGGCGTTCTTCTGGCGTCGAATCGGGGAAAGCGGGAATCGCGGCGACAGCGGCAGGCTTTGTTGGTGCGGTGTTCGTCAGCATCCAGATCGCATCCACGAACTGCTCGGCGCTGAGTCGCTTCAACTCCGGCCCGCGGAAAACATACGCATCGCCCGCCAGTTCCTTCTCCAGCGGCACCGCCTTCGACTGATAAGCCTGTGATGTCGTGATGTGCTCCATGAGCTTCTTCAGGTCGTAGCCAGTCTCCGCGAAGTACACCGCGAGGTAATCGAGCAAGTCCGCGTTCCACGGCTTGTTGCCCATCACATCAACGGGGAACACGATGCCGCGACCCATCAGTCGATCCCAGATGCGATTCGCGATCGTGCGAGTAAAGCGGCCGTTCTCCGGGTGCGTCACCAACGCCGCGAGTTGTTCCAATCGTTTCGGCTTGGGCAGAGCCGCGTCGATGCTGCCCAACTCGGGGAACAGGAACTTCGTGGTGGCCGTCTTGCCGATGGGTTTGTCGCAGCGGTGGATCTCCAGCGGTTTGTCCGCGATCACAGCCGCGAGGCCGTATGCGTCGTCGAGTTTCCACGAGTCGATGAAGCTGTCGTGGCACGAGGCACATTTCAGGTTCGCCCCGAAGAACACCTGCCCGATGTTCTGCGAGAACTGCAACTCGACAATCTGGCTGGCATTCACCGCACCACGCCACTTGATGCCGCGTGCGAAGCCTTCCGAGTCCGGCGTCGGGCTGATGAGTTCGCGGGTGAACTTGTCGTAGGGCATGTTCGTGAGCAACGCCTGATACAGCCATGCGGTGATCTGCTTGCGGCCGCCGTCGATGTAGCCGGTGCCCTTGTATTCGTTGCGGAGCATGTCGTTCCAGAACGCCAGCCAGTGATCGGTGTAGCTGCGGTCTTCCGCCAGCAATTTGCGGATCAACTTGGTGCGTTTCCCGGCATCCTTGTCAGCGAGGAATGCTTCCAGTTCCGACGCGGCCGGCGGCAACCCGATCAAGTCGAAGTACACTCGGCGTGCGAATGCGGCATCATCAAGTGGTTGCGGTGCCGTCACCTTGTTGGTGGCGAAATATGCGTCGATGATGCGGTCGATGGGATGTTCGCGGCCGGGCTTCGCGGCAGGCAGCGTGACTTTTCGAGGCTTCAGCGGAGCGACATACGTTGCGGGCTTGAACGTGAACCCCTGCTCCCACGGCAACCCGTCGTCGATCCACTTCCGCAGCACGCTGATTTCTTTCTCGCTGAGGGCATCACCTTGCGGCGGCATCCGCAGCTCCTTGTCGGTGGTCGTCACTCGCTTGAGGAGTTCGCTTTCCGCCGACTTGCCAGGAACCGCAGCCTTTGACTTCAGCAACGTTTCCCGCGTGTCGAACGAAACAGCCCCCTTGTAGGTGCCGTTGGTGTGACACTTCGCGCACTTCGCTTTCAGGATGGGCACCACGTCGTGCGCGAAGTCCGTCTTGCCGTCCTTCGCGGGTTGAGCGTTGAGTGGCGACACGATCGCGAGGAGGAGAAACGCACCGAACCACTTGTTCATATGAAACGTGTCCGTCGGAAGGTTGTTGACCGCGTTCCGCGTGAACCTGAGGATATCACACAGCAATTCCAACGCCACACCCAACGGAAGCACATCATGCGAATCGGACACTGCCAACTCGAATCGAAAACCGGCGACTTCGACGCGAATCTGGCGAAAGTCGTCGCTGGGCTCGAACGTGCCGACAAGGATCGTGTCGAGATCGTGTCGTTCCCGGAGTGCTTTCTGACCGGCTATCCGGACAAGGAAGAAGTCGTGCGGAAGTCGGCGTTCGCGATGGACTCGCCACAGATGATGAAGTTGCTCGACAAGACCAGCAAGTTCGAGGCAACGTACATCGTCGGCTTCAACGAGACACGCGGCAAAGACCTGTACAACACGGCGGTCGTGGTGCAAAAGGGGCACATTCTCGGGACGTACAGCAAGTGTTCCGCGTACATGCCATTTCACAAGCAGGGGCGTGAGTTCCCTGTGTTCGAGCGGGACGGCGTGAAGTTCGGCGTCATCATCTGTTCGGATGGCGGGTACATCGAGCCGACACGTATTCTCGCCCTGAAGGGGGCACGCATCATTTTCGCACCGCACTTCAACTACATCGGCGCGAAGGGGTTGATCGGGCACTTCCAGCATGTGCGTGCCGATCACACCGCACGAGCGGTCGAGAATGACGTGTGGTTCGTTCGTGGCAACAACGTCGTGATCGGCAAGGAATCGGGTCTGAGTTACGACGGCGTCGGCTACGGCGACAGTTATGTGATGGACCCTTTCGGCGAGATGTTGGTGCGGAGTCGTCGGCTGCGGGAAGACTTCATTTTCGTGGACATCGACCCTGTGGTGAACGACAAAGGATGGGGCGTGGGTCGGTCGATGTGGAGCGCTCGCGAGTTCTCGAAGTACCTGCTCGAAGCGGCCCAACCCTCGAAGTGAAGGTTCTGTTTTGCCGCTTGCGGCGTAGCGCTGGCACTTTGAGAGCGCTACGCCGCAAGCGGCGAAAACCAAGGAGGATATCCCATGCACACACGTCGCACGTTCATGGCGTCTGCTGTTGCCACTGTAACAGGGGGTTTACACCCCCCGCACGCCAGTGCGGCCGATGTTCCTGTCACCGGACCGCACAACCCCGCGTTGTCGCCGTTCGACGATCTGTTCACGAAATTCCTCACGGCGAACAGCGTTCCCGGTGCTGGCGTTGCTGTCACCCGCAACGGGAAACTCGTCTACGCTCGCGGCTTCGGTCACGCCAACGTCGAGAAGAACACGCCCGTCGAGCCGACGTCTTCGTTCAGGCTCGCCAGCATCTCGAAGCCGATCACGTCTGCCGGCATCCTGCATCTCATGGACAACGGCAAACTGAAACTCGACGACCATGTACTGAAATACGTGAAGCAAGACGCGACTCCGTTTCCCGGCGCGAAGTTCGATCAACGCTGGAACAAGATCACCGTTCGCCATTGCCTGCACCACACCGCCGGATGGGATCGCGACAAGAAAGGCGGCTTCGACGCCATCGGCATTCCGCTCGATGTCATGGCCACCCTGAAGATCAAGCACGCTCCGATGGCCGACGATGTCGTGCGGTACATGATGGGCCACCCGCTCGACTTCGACCCCGGCGCCAAGATGGTCTACTCCAATGTGGGGTATCTCGTCTTGGGTCGTGTCATCGAGGCGGTCACCGGGCAGAAGTATGCTCCGTGGATTCGCGCGACCATCCTCAAGCCGTTGGGGGCTGCGGCGATGCACCTCGGGCGAGGATTGCCGGAAGATCGCGCACCCGGAGAGGTTCACTACTACGACGGCAAGAAGCTCAAGGGCGACTGTCTGTATCCGCCGCGAATGCATCAGAAAGTGCCATTCCCGGACGGTGCCGAGAACGTCGAGGGCTTCGAGGCTCACGGCGGGTGGGTTTCATCGCCGATCGATCTGCTGCGGTTCGCGACAGTTCTCGACGGCGGAAAGAAGTCGCCCATCTCGGAGCAGGCGATCAAGGTAACGGTGGCACGGCCCGACGGCCTCGCGGGGCACGACGCGAAGGGCAAGCCGTTGGAAGTCTACTACGGTTGCGGTTGGTCGGTTCGCCCCGTGGGCAAGGACAAGTTCACGACCTGGCACAATGGCCTCATCTCGGGCACATCCACACTGCTTGTTCGCCGCTCCGATGGGCTAAGTTGGGCGGTTCTCTTCAACACGGATTGCAACCCGAAGGGCGAGCAGCCGGCAAGCCTGATCGACGGCCCGATGCACGAAGCTGCGGACGCTGTGAAAAAGTGGCCGGATGTCGATTTATTCGAGAAGTATTGAGGTTGAAGCGGTGTGCGGATTCACACGGTTAGCGGTGGTCCCAACGGGACTACGGTGCCGCCGTTGGCGACACCGCTAAACGTTCCATCTCGCGTTCGCATTTCCAGGGAATATTTCCCATTCTCGCGGCTCGTGACTTTTGCAGGCTCTACCGTCATCGCGGCGAGGACCATTCTGCCGCTACCATCCATCCACCGAACCCAACCGACATCCTGCGTGTCGGAATCGGGAGGCGGAACGTGTTTATCAAGTTCCCCAAACCCACCGGGAGAAACCCGCAAATGCAAGATACCGTTCTTGGAATGCTCGCTGGCGGTGCGGCCCTTGGCGTCCTCGCCACGATGTGGACGAAGATCAAAGGCGTTGCCTGGCGATGCGTCGGCATGTTCATTCAGCGAGTCGAAATCCCCACCGAAGCGGGGCACGATGCGATGGTCGCGCATCTCATCGCGAAGTATCGGCGCTCCCGCAACTACGACAAGATGTACGGCGCGAGCTGGGAATACCAGCGTGACGGCCGCTACGGGCTTGTGCCGTATGAAGTGTTCGGCAATCGCCTCCTGATCCTGTGGAACGGCTGGTTCCCGTTTCTGTTCGCGAATCAGGTCGAGAACAAGGCGGCGAGCGGAAAGGGCAACAACGATAGTTCCGGCAGCGGCATGAAGATCTTTTCGACGATCACGTTCGTTCGCGGAACGCTCGATGTCGAGGAGATTCTTCGCGAGGCGTGTACAGCGCGAAACAACATCTCGTGGGCGGTCGAAGACCAGCAGACGGCGACGAAGAACCGATTCTGCATTCACCACGTTCCGGCTCGCGGTGAGAACAACGAATACGGCGGTGGCAACGACGGCATGGCGTGGTATCAGCAGGGCAATTATCGGCTGCTCGCGCACACGCCGGAGCAACTCGGTAAGGCTCGCACCAACAACGGCAAAGCGCTCGACAACCTGATCTTCCCGCAGCGAGTGAAGGATCTCATCAAAGAGATCGAACTCTGGCGGAAGAGCAAGGAATGGTATCTCGACAAGGGCATCGCCTGGAAACGTGGCTGGCTGTTGTACGGCCCTCCTGGAACGGGCAAGACCGCACTGGCTCGCGCTTTCGCCGAAGACCTGAACATGCCGATTTACGTCTACAACCTCGCGGAGATGGGCAATCACGAGTTCATGAAGGCGTGGACCGAGATGCAGACGAACACGCCCTGCATCGCGCTCATCGAAGACATCGACAACGTGTTCCACGGCCGCGAGAACATCGTTCGCCGTCACAATATGTTCTCGATGATGGTGCCCGAGAAGCGCGACGGCGACAACGACCGCGACAAGAGTGGTCGTGGCCCGCTGGCACCGCTGACGTTCGATTGCTTGCTGAACTGTCTTGATGGCGTCGAGCGTGCGGATGGCATCTTCACCATCATCACCACGAACGACCTCACGAAGATCGACCCCGCTCTCGGGTTGCCACGGAAGTTGCCAGACGGTGCAACGGAGTTCATCAGCACGCGGCCTGGACGCATCGACAAAGCCGTTGAACTGACCTACATGGAAGTGGCCGACAAGAAGCGGATGGCGACTCGCATCTTGGGTGTGTACGAGAAGGAGCACATGGAGATGGTCGAGTTCGTCGAGAAGTTCCCGGACTTGCAAGAGACGCCGGCACAATTCCAGGAACGTTGCGCTCAGGTGGCGTTGAAGTGCTTCTGGCGTGAGAGCGGTCAGGAAGTGACGGAGCCGAACCAGAGCAATGGATTCTTCACCGACATGGTGACGCGAATGCTGGCTTCTGGTCGGAATTGAGTTGGATTCTTGGCGAGCGAGGACTTTCGCCGGCTTCTGCCGCCCCGCTCGCCAAATCGCGAAATCTCGCGTTGATCATTTCTGGCGACTTCGCTATTCCCGCGTCCCCGAATGGCTTTTGGATGTTCCCGCGTTGCACGCTTTGCTGCGCTGCGTGGTGAATCGGAGGGCGGCGTGTGTTCCGACCGATGCTGCTTGCGTGGTTGGCCAGTGCATCACTCATTCACGTGGGATGCGCCGGAACGTGGGACACGATCTCGAGCCGACGCTTCCGTCAACATCCCGGTCCGCAGATCAAGCGGATGATAACGCCCGAAGATCCCATCGCGGTGTTGTTAGAAGATCCGCTACGCGATGGTGACGAGCGGGCGGCGGCCATGCGCCGAATCAAGGAACCGATTCGCAACGGCGGCACGCAAGAAGATCAAGATGCCGTTCTCGCGGTTCTGGAGAAGGCGGCGGTGACGGACGCCAGCCCGGTGATGCGGATGGAAGCGATCGGGGCGCTTTCTCGGTTCGAGGATATGCGTGCGATGAGCGTTCTGATGTCGGCTTACCAGAACGCGCACGGTCGCAAGCCGGGCGACCCCATTCCGCCGAAACCCAACGATTTGGGCGTGATTCAGGCGGGGTTGCATGGCGGAGGCAACCCCGCGACTCGTCGTGGTGGGCCGGTCGAAACGTTCGACATGAAGCAGGGGCCGACGGGTTATCCGCCGGAATGGGTGTCGGCGATTCGCTGTCGGGTTGCCGACAGTCTTGGCAAAACGAACCGCCCCGAGGCCGCGAAGTTCCTGGCGACGATTGCGGGTGTTGCTGGTGCGGATGTCGCGATTGACGGCAACGAGGATCGCGATGTGAGGTTGGCGGCCGTGCGGGGTTTGGGCAAGTGCCGACAGCCCGAGGCGGTTGTGGCTCTCGCCGAAGTGCTGCAAGCCGAGTCCACCAAGAAAGACACGGCGATGATTGGCCGCAGCCACCAAGGGCTTGTTCACCTGACTGGGAAGAAGCTGCCCGCCGATCCGGCAACGTGGAAAGAAGTGGTACAGGCTGGGGTCGTGATCGCGCCGGAGCCGACGTGGTTCGACGTGGCAATCGAAACGGCCATGTTCTGGGAAAAATGATGACGGCTTGAAATGACGAGAGCGTGAACCCTGTGGTTCACGCTCTCGGCGTTTACTGGTGCCATTCGCCGCTGAACGTCTCGTACACTTTGCGATACTGCCGCCAACCCCACGCCGGAGCCGACGGAATCCCTTCTTGCCCCAACGCATCCACGGCCACGATCCAGTAGCGTTTCGTGTCGGTCCCCTTCGTCTCGTCCGTCCACTTCAGCTCGTTCGTCGGGTCAGCGGTGACTCGCACGACTTTCTGCCCGGCACCGTTGATCTTCGGCCCATCCATCCGGTAAACGCGATAGCCCTTGATGCCTGCCTCCGGGTTCGCGGTCCATTTCACTTGGCACTTCGTGTCGTCTTCCTTGGCGAAGACATGCTGCACGCCAGACGGAATCGTCGGCGCCCACGCAGACGGGCCGCCCTCAATACCGAGCGAGTTCACCGCACGCACCCGATACGCGTATACACCGAAGCGGTACGCCTTCCCCGCGTCATCGAGTTGTTCCTTGCCGAAGCGATGCGTGAACGTGCCCTCGCCGTCGACTTTCGTGAGCTTCGTCAGGTCGATGCCGGTGTCGGTGAACGTCACGGCCTTCACGGCCTCCTTCGTGATGCGCTCGAATGTGCCGATGGCTTTGATGCCGCCGACGCTCGGTTCCGCGAGCGGTTCCGTGTCCTTCTTCAACCGCGTGATCTGATCTTCGGTGAACACCTCGACCGGAGCACGTTCGACGTGATACCCCACGGCGTCGGGCACCGGCTTCCACGCGAGCCGCACTTCCTTCGCCGAGATCACCGACGCAACGAGATCGTCAGCAACTCGCGGCTGAGCCCGCACGATGAGCGAGTTCTCACTCGCGTCTGCTTTGCGGTGCGCCTGTACTCGGAAGTAAGGAATGCCAGTCTTTGGGTCGAACTTCTGACGGAATGTGCTCGTCCCTGGGCTCATCAACGAGGCCGCCCTGTACTGAACCGTCCACGGCGTGCTGCCGGTGCCGTTGTGGACGACGTAATCCAATCCTGGCGTTGGGTCCCATTCCACGATTGCCTCGTCCTTCTCGGTCCGTACCCGCACGTTTACTGGTGTTGGCACCAGAGGGAGCTTCACTTGACCGCTGCGATACGTCCACATTTGTTGCTCGCGGTCCACGCCCTTCACCTTCTGTGACGGGTTGATCACCGACTCCAGCAGCAGCGCGTTCAACTCCGGCATCGCGATCATGACACGCGATCGGTTACTCCAGCCGTCGGGCTCGCGCTTCGGGTCCAGCTTCGTCCAGGTGATTTTCGCCGCGTCGAACGCCCACGTTTCGACGTGCCCCGCGACAACCTCCTTGCCCTCGAATCGGTCGAGTATCCGAACCATAGCGATCACTCGCTTGCTGGCCGCGTCGTAGGCGAGCACGGGGTCGTTGCGGTCGGTTGGCGGACCCAGCATCGGTTTGTGAGCGGTCCAGGTGTTCTTGCGAAGGTCATAGGTCCACGTTGCGAGGTCAATGTCGAACTGCGTACCGAACATGACGTGCAGCTTGTTCACGGGGTCGTAGGTCATGTTGCCGCCGCTGCGTGGGTCAGGCTCGTCCTTTGGCTTCATTCGGTGCCAGGTGTTCGTGTACGGATCGTAAACCTGCGTACCCTCGCGACTGCCTTCGCCGCCGAAGATCACCGCAACCTGATGATCGCTGTCCCAGCTCGCGCACCGCAACGGCGACACTCGCGGCGTCGGCACGGGTCTGCGGTCGCGCCAGGTGTTCGTTGCGAGATCGTAGTTCCACACGGTGCTGTTGCTGAGGTAGTTCTCGCGAAACCAGTGCCAGCCGTGACTGCCGCTGAACGCCGGGAAGCGGAGGAACCGGCCCTGATCGGTGTCGAACAGATTCTGCTGATTGCAGCACGCTCCCGGCGGCGACGTGTTCGGTTCCTTGAGTTCCCACTTCGCGGTAACGGGATCGAATGTCCACGTCTCGGCGTTCTGTTCGCCGCCACCGCCCTGGTTGTGACCAGCCCAGCGAATGACTCGCAAGTGCTTGGAATCCCAGGCGAGTGAGCCTTCGTAGCCTGAACCCGGCGACGGTGGACCACCCGCCAATGGCGAGCGTTTCACCCAGATATTGAGGGGCTGTTCCGCGAGCGGAGTTGGATCAGCGGCAGGCGTCAGCAGTGCGATGGTGAGGAGCGGCAGCACGGGAACCTCGGGACGTGCGTTTCGTGTTTTGTCTTGCCCTCTCCCCTTGCGGGAGAGGGTAGCCGCGCTTCGCGGCCGGGTGAGGGGTTAAGCCTCAACATCTCGGAAAGTTCACCCCTCACCCGCTCGCAAAGCCTCGCTGCCCTCTCCCGCAAGGAGAGAGGGCGAAATCACGTCAGAATGCCCTTCACGATGTTGCCATGAACATCGGTGAGGCGGAAATCGCGACCCTGATAGCGATACGTCAGGCGGGTGTGGTCGATGCCCAGACAATGCAGCAGCGTCGCGTTCAGGTCGTGAACTTCGACGGGATCCTTGGCGATGTTGTAACTGAAGTCGTCAGTTTCGCCGTAGGTGATGCCGGGCTTCACGCCGCCGCCCGCCATCCACACCGTGAAACAACGCGGGTGGTGATCGCGGCCGTAATCCTCGGCGGTGAGCTTCCCCTGACAGTACACCGTGCGACCGAACTCACCGCCCCACACGACGAGCGTGTCTTCGAGCAAGCCGCGTCGTTTCAGATCGGTGATGAGTGCCGCGCTCGCCCTGTCGGTGTCGCGACACTGCCCCTCGATCTGCTTCGGCAAGTTCGTGTGCTGATCCCAGCCGCGATGGAACAGTTGAATGAACCGAGTGCCGCGTTCCGCCAGCCGACGAGCGAGCAGACAGTTCGCCGCGAAGGTGCCAGGTTTGCGAGCATCTTCGCCGTACAGCTCGAACGTCTTCGCGTCTTCCTTCGAGAGATCGGTGAGTTCGGGCACAGACGACTGCATCCGGAACGCCATCTCGTACTGCTGAATTCGCGTCTCCGTTTCGGGGTCACCGGTGTCGTCTTGTCGCATCTTGTTGAGCTTGGCGAGGTCATCGAGTACGCGACACCGGCCATCATCGCTGACGCCATCCGGGTTCTTGAGGAATAGCACGGGGTCGCCCTGCGAACGGAACTTCACGCCCTGATAACTCGACGGCAAGAAGCCGCTTCCCCAGAGGCGGTCGTACAGTGGTTGGTCGGCGGGGTTGCCCGACCCTTGCGACACGAGCACCACGAATGCCGGCAGGTCTTTGCTCATGCTGCCGAGGCCATAAGTGACCCACGCCCCGATGCTCGGCCGCCCCGCGAGTTGCGCTCCCGTCTGGCAGAACGTGATCGCGGGGTCGTGGTTGATCGCTTCCGTGTGAACCGACTTCACGAAACAGAGATCATCGACGACGCCCGCCGTGTGTGGCATCAGCGAGCTGACCCACGCCCCGCTCTTGCCGTGCTGCTTGAACGCGTACTTGCTCGGCGCGATCGGGAACGATTCCTGCGTCGCGGTCATGCCGGTGAGTCGTTGACCTTTGCGAATGGAATCGGGCAAGTCTGCGGCGAAGCGATCCTTCAACCCTGGCTTGTAGTCGAACAGATCGAGCTGCGACGGGGCACCCGACTGGAATAGGTAGATGACGCGCTTGGCGGTGGGTCGCGGGCGCGGCATCGGTGCCGATTCGAGGGCTTGCCCTTCGCCGAACAACGACGCGAGGGCACCAAGCCCGACAGCTGAGCGTGTGAGGAATTCTCGACGTGGGTGCGTGTTCATCGGAAATGCTCGGTTGAGTTGTGTCCACCGGTTCCATTTGTTTTCACCCCGAAGGGGTGGGACAACTTAGCCCGGGGCAACGCCCCGGGTCCGCGTGGTCAATGATTTGCACCCTGAAGGGGTGCGACAAACACAGCGAGTCGGTCTGTGTCGCACCCCTTCAGGGTGCAGTTGGTTGTTGGTCCGCAACCCAGGGCGGCGCCTTCGTCTTGCCCTGGGCTATGTTGTCCCACCCCTTCGGGGTGAAAACCGCATCAGCCGGGGTCACTCCTTCGTGACGACTTCGTCGAGGTTCAGCAGCAGATTACACACCGCCGAGTATGCGGCGAGTTCGACCGAATCCAGCTTCCGATCGGGCTTCGATTCGCCAATCGCCAGCAACTTCGCGGCAGCCTTCGGATTCGCCCGGAACTCTGCAATCTGGAAGTCGAGGCTCTTGCGAAGCACTCCCAGCTCTCGCGAAGTCGGTCGTCGCCCGGTTACTCGACGGAACGCCAGCGTGAGCCGATCATCGGGTTCCTTTGCTTCGAGCATCACACGTTGAGCGAGCATTCGGGCCGCTTCCACGAACGCGGTTTCGTTCAGCAGCGTGAGCGCTTGCAGTGGCGTGTTGGTGCGGTTCTCGCGAACCCAGCATGTCTCGCGGCCCGACGCATCGAACGCTGCGAGCGCCGGCGGCGGCGACGTTCGCTTCCAGTACGTGTAAAGGCTGCGTCGATACAGCTTCTCGCCGTGCTCGGGCTTGTAGTCGTCGGCCCCGGAAAGCTCCTTCCACAAGCCCGCCGGTTGGTACGGCTTCACGCTCGGACCGCCTTGCTTCTCGACCAGCAATCCACTCGCGAACAGCGCCTGATCTCGCAGCATCTCGGCCGACAGCCGCAGCCGCGGGAAGCGTGACAGCAGTTTGTTCTCGGGGTCTCGGACCAGCGATTCCTTTGTGATGCGTGAAGCTTGCCGATACGTCGCGGACATCACGATGAGCTTGTGCAACCGCTTCACGTCCCAATCGGTGGCGAACTCGACCGCGAGCCAGTCGAGCAGTTTGGGATGCGTCGGGAAGGCTCCCTGCGTGCCGAAGTCTTCGGCGGTCTTCACAAGCCCGACGCCGAAGTGCATCTGCCAGGCGCGATTCACCGCGACGCGAGCCGTCAGCGGGTTCTCTTTGGATGCGAGCCATTTCGCGAAGCCGAGTCGATTGTTCGGCACGTCCTTCGGCAACGGCGACAGCGCCGCTGGCACGCCAGGCTGCACCTTCGGACCTTTCTTGTCGTACTCGCCGCGAATCAGGATGTGGGCATCTCGCGTCGTCGGCATCTCCTCCATGACCATCACAGTCTGAATTCCTGACCAGTAATTTCGTCGCTCGTTGTGATACAGCCGGAGTGCATCATACGCCTTGCGGATGTCACCTGGAGCGGCGATGTCAATGAAGTACGCTCGCAGTTTATCTGCCTCGGGTGCCGTGCGCTTCGCTGCGGGCTTCCGCAGGATGGCGGCAACCGATTCCGCCACCGCGACGAGCCGGACTTCAGCAGGTTCGAGCGCGACATTGTAAATCCACACGTCGTCGATTGTGCCGTTGAAGCGACTGTCCGGGCCGCCGCCCGAGCCGATGCGGAAGGGTTCTTTGGTGTCGAACGACTGATTGAGTTCGTCCAGCAGAACGCGGGTCTTGGCCTCGACGCCGTCGATGTAGACTATGGTGCCGGCAGCGGACCGTGAGGCATCATAGGTCACGGCGATGTGCGACCATTGGTTCAACGGCAGAGCCTCTAGCGTCTCGACCCGCAATGCGTCGTCGAGCCAGCGTTTCGTGAGGTGAACCTGCACCTTTCCGTTCACGAGATGGACGCTGTAGCCGTCGGCCTGTGGTTTCTCGGGCGTGCGGGAAAGAATCGCTCCGTTCGCTGTGCGCGGCTTGATGCGGCACGCCAGCGTGAAGGGGTCATCGAACCCGCCATTGCCGAGGTCGCCCGCATCCACGAGATGCTTCCCGTCAAACTCCGTGGCCTTGCCGAGCGCGACAACGGCGTGACTGCCGCGTTGTCTCGGCCACCACTCTTCCAGCTTCGTTGGGTCGGCTGCCTTCTCCCACTCTGCTTGTGCTTTCGGCACCAAGTCCTGTACCTCCGCGACCCGCTTCTCAGCTTCCCGCACCCTCGCGTCGAACTCAGCGAGTGCCTTTTCCTCCTCCCGCGTCGGGGCCTTGATGAACGGCGGCGAGTTGCCGAACTTCACGGCGCGGCCCTTCTCCGGCACGTTGTTGAAGTACGCGAATAGCTGATAGAACTCGCGCTGCGAGATGGGGTCGAACTTGTGATCGTGGCAGCGGCAGCAAGTGAACGTGAGACCGAGCCACACCGTTGCGGTCGTCTCGACGCGATCGGCGACATACTCGACGGCATACTCTTCAGGCACGATGCCGCCTTCGGAATTCCCACGGTGGTTGCGGTTGAAGCCGGTCGCGATGCGTTGATCGAGCGTCGGCTTCGGCAGCAAGTCGCCCGCGATCTGCTCGATCGTGAACTGATCGAACGGCAGGTTCCGGTTGTACGCTTCGATCACCCAATCTCGCCAGCGCCACATATCGCGGCCAGCGTCGGTCTGGTAGCCGTTGGTGTCGGAGTAGCGGGCCGCTTCGAGCCAACGCCACGCCATGCGTTCGCCAAATCGCGGCGATGCCAGCAACCGATCAACCACTGTTTCGTAAGCCTTCGGCGACGTGTCCTTCAGGAACGCATCGACTTCCTCTGGCGTTGGCGGCACCCCCGTGAGGTCGAGCGTCACACGCCGCAACAGCGTGATCTTGTCGGCTTCCGGCGACGGCTCCAATCCCTCGCGGTCGAAGCCGTCCATGATGAAGTTGTCGATGGGGTTCCGCAGCCAGTTGTTGTGGCCCGAGTCACGCCAGATCGTGGGCTTGGGCCGAACGGGTGCGGTGAACGCCCAGTGCGATGACCACGTCGCCCCCTGCGAAACCCAGGCTTTCAGCGTGTCGATTTGTGCGGCCGTGAGCTGCTTGCCGCTCTTGGCGGGTGGCATCAGTTCGTGCGGATCCTTTGATGAGACGCGAGCGAGCACGTCGGCCTTCGCGTCCTGAATGCCTTCCTTGGTGTCGAGGCGCAGCTTCGCCTTGCGGGTCTTTTCGTCGGGCCCGTGGCAGTGGAAGCAGTTATCGGAAAGGATCGGCCGCACATCGCGGTTGAAGTCGATCTTGCGTGCCGGTTCGGGTGGTGCGGCCTGCAACGGCGGCGAGATCGCAAACGCCACGACAACCAACCCAATTCGTGTGAACATGATGGGGCTCTCGCGTAGCCGCGACCGGAGGGAGCGTTCCAACTCGAACGCACTATCTTACTTCTTGGGTGCGGGCAGCACAACGATTGTGATCGGTCGCGACGGCAGCGGTACGAGCGTGTTCGCCTTGGCGGCCTTCGCATCTTTCGCGTATGGCACTTGTCCCTGTCCCGTGATGGAGAGGGTATACTCGCCCGGACGCGCGTTCGCCTGCACTTCCAGCGTCACGGTTGCTTCGTTCTTGCCTTCGCCGATGCTCGCGGTGTTCATCTTGATCGGGTTGGGGAACGACAGCGGAATTAGCGTGACCGCCCCTTTGAACTCTGGCCACAGCCGTTCGCACTCGATGACGACATCCGCTTTCTTGCCGGCTTCGATCTCGATCTTCTCGACGGCAGGCATCAGCGCGAACGGCGTGTTCTCTCCGCTCACGGCAATGACCAACTCGCGTGTCGGTCGGCTGGAATTCAGGTCGTTGCTGTTCCAGACGCGGGTATATGGCCGCACTTCTCGTGTGATGGTTTCGTCGCCACGTTTGGCGGTCGCGGTGAGTTTGATTGGCCCGACGAACTCCGCAGCGTCCTTGTCGGCTGTCAGCACGATCACGCCGCGGGTGTCGTTGTTGATGATGGCTGGCGACATCTGCACGCCCTTCGGCAGTCCTTCCGCTGTGATCGTGACCATGCCTCCGAAGCCGCCCGTGTTGTGGATCATCACATCCATGTACACCGCCCCGCCCTTTCGCAGCGTGGTGCCGCCGGGACCTGGGTTCTGGTGATGAATTACTGCTGGGAAGAAGTCCGGCACCGGCTTACGAATGACGAGCACATACTGATAGCGTGCCCCGCCGCGACGGTAGCGATCCTGTACCAGCACGCGGTACTTCTTCTTCGCGGCGAGGTTGATGCTGCCGCTGACATCACGCACGTGGCCATCGAAGGCGTTCATGCGAATGCCGAAGTCGTCGAGTTCGCCGACGCGACCATCCTTCTCATCCAAGACCACGAGATACGGGTCGGCCCGGCCCGCGATGCGTTCGCAGTACACGTCGAAGCTGTACGCTCCGTTCTCGGGGACCTCGAACTCGTACCAGTCGGCGTCGCGTTCCTTGTCGAAGCGACCGGACACCACCGCGGGTAGGTCGATCCTCTGTGGTTTCAGCGGGTCGTCGTTCGGTTCCTGTTCGAGTGTCACCGGGCTGTCACTGACGAGCAGCGGAACACCGCGATACTGGAAACCGTTGAGTGTGCAGGTGGCTGCGGTGGGCAGAACGCTGTGCCCCGTGGGGTGATCGGTGAAGCGATAACTGCCGTGCTTCAGGATGTCGTCGGGAGGCGTGACCGCTTCCGTGATCGCATCCAATGGCACATCGGTGACCACCCACGGCGACGGCTTCGCGCTGCTGCCGAGGTTTCGCCCGTAGACCGTGAGATCGGCTTTCTTGCCAGCTTGTACAACTCGTGGGAACACATTCTCGACGTGCGGCTGATCCGTGATGACGAGTCTGTATGGGAAGCCGCCACGGAACGAGAGATCGTTCATGATGACGAGGTAATCACCATCCTTCGGCGCGACGAAATCGACGAGCGGGTCTTTGCCTGCGTAGTCGCCGTTGGAGGCGAGTTGCTTGCCGTCGGAGTCGGTGAGCGTCATCGTGGCGTCGAGCTGCGAGTCGAGCCGTTGTGCGAAGCACTCCGCGACGATGCGCTGCCCTTTCTTCGCCGTGAAGCGAAACACCGACTCGATACCCTGCCGCGAGCTGCCGTTTATGACGCTGTTCACGCTCACGACTTGTCCGATGGCGGGATCTTTCGGCGGCGTCTCGGCGACTTCGGTGAGTCCCTTCGACACGGCGAACAGTCGCGGGTTGGTGATGCCGAGCTTCGCGACGAGGCGGGCATCGTAGGTACCCGGAGGTACATCCGCCGCGACGGTGACCTTGAACTTCCGATCCTTGATGTGTGTTGCGGTGATGCCGGGATGATCGAACAGTAACTTGGTGGCATCTTCGGCATCACCAGCCGCGACTTCAACTTCGACCGACGACCCCGCCGCCGCGCCAAGCGGGGTGATGCGATCAAACCGTGGCGACGGCAAATCCGCCCGAGCGCTGGAAGCGAGGACCAGAACCGCAACGAGGGAGAGAAGACGCATGAGGTGACCGTGTCTTTTGTAGCCGCGGATGCGGCGACCGAGTGTAGCCAGGGGTGCAGCGAGCGAAGCGAGCAAACCCCTGGACCGTGTGCCAATAAAAATCGCAGCCCCGGAGGGGCGACAGAACCAACACGCTCAATCCCACAGATACTTCTCGTCGAACTCGATGCCGTGTTTGCGGAACAACTCCCGCAACTCGTCCTGAAACGATTGCTTATTGTGGTGCCTGGCTTGGTTCTGAATGTACGTCTTCACAGCCTCAATGTTGGAATGGCTCACCGTGAACGCCCCGTAACCCGATTGCCACCAGAAATCGGTGACGTTCGGGAATATGTCGTGAACCCACCCAGATGAACCAGACTTAAGATCGCGCAACACGTCCTTCAGGGCCGCTTCTTGCCGCAACGTTACGAGCAGGTGAACGTGATCTTCCACGCCGCCAACCTGAATCGGCTTTCCACCCAGGCCACGGATGACGCCTCCGAGGTATTCCCACAGACGCGGTTGAATCTCAGGCGTGATCCTCGGGAGCCGGTGCTTGGTACTGAACACGAGGTGGTAATGCAGGCAGGTGTACGTCTGCGGCATAGGACACCGGTTTGTTCTGTCGCCCCTCCGGGGCTGGGTGGTTGGTGGGGCACGGTTCCAGGGGTTTGCTCGCTTCGCTCGCTGCACCCCTGGCTACACTCGGTCGCCGCATCCGCGGCTACAAACCAAACATTTTCGGACGGCCTCACCCCACGAGTTCGCGGATCGGTTCGCCCTCGGCCAGCACTGGCATCGGGCGTTTGCCGTCATCGTAGAACGTGTGCTTGTGGTCGATGCCCAGCACGTGATACATCGTGCTCAGCACGCAACCCGGCGTGTACGGCTTCGAGTTCGGATACTCCGCCAACGCGTTCGTCGTGCCGATCGCCTGCCCCATCTTCAAGCCGCCGCCCGCGTATAGAATGCTCATCGCGCCGGGCCAGTGATCGCGGCCCGCATCCTTGTTGATCTTCGGCGTGCGACCGAACTCACCCATCGCCATCACCAGCACGTCATCCTGCAAGCCGCGGTCGCACAGGTCTTGCACCAGCGCCGACACACCCGTGTCGAACTGCGGTAGCAGCTTCTTCTTCAGTTCCGTGAAGTTGTTGCTGTGTGTGTCCCAACCGCCGCCCGCCTGAATCGTCACGAAGGTCACGCCCGATTCCACCAGCCGACGTGCCAGCAAGCAGCACTGCCCCAGGTCGTTGCGGCCGTAACGGTCGCGGAGCTTCGCCGCTTCCTTGTTCACGTCGAACGCCTGCTGAGCCTTCGTGTTCGTCACCATTTCCATCGCGTCGCGGTAGAAGGTGTCGAGCCCGCTGATGTCGCCCTTCGTATCGAGGTCGCGACGCATGTTGTCGATGTCGCTCACGAGCTTCTTGCGGTTCTCCAGACGGTCGGCACTCACGCGACCGGGCATCTTCAGATTGCGAACCTGGAACGTTGCCTCGTTCGGGTTGGCGTCCGGCGTGAACGGGTTGAACGATGCCCCGAGGTACGCGGCGTTGCCGAACGGAGCCTTTCGCGGCAGGTTCACATACGCAGGCAAGCCGGGGTCGTTCGGGCCTTTCAGCTTCGCGACGACGGAGCCGGTCGAGGGGTAAATGTTGTCGTTCACTTCGATGGTGGCGTGGTAGCCGGTCTGCATCCACTGCGAACCCATGCCGTGCCCGGCGTTCGTGTGAAACGCCGACCGCACGACCGAGAGCTTGTCGAAAATCTTCGCCTGTTGCGGCAGCAGTTCGCCGATCTGGATGCCGGTCACGTTCGTGTTGATCGGCTTGAATTCGCCGCGAACCTCGGCCGGGGCGTTCGGCTTGAGGTCGTACATGTCGATGTGCGACGGCCCGCCTGCCTGCCAGATCAGAATGACCGACTTCTTGTTGCTGAGCGACGACTGCCCAGCCTTGGCTCGTGCCGCGAGCAACCCCGGCAGTGTAAGCCCGCCAAGGCTGAGGGCACCGACCTTGAGCATGGCCCGGCGGTTCAGGTTGAGATCGAACATGGAGAACTCCTCGAAATTACTCGGCGTCCCAAACGATGACTTTGCCGGTGGCGGTTCCTGCTGCCGCGAGCAACCCATCGGGGCTGACCGCAAGGCAGGTGATTTTCCCACTCGCCCACTCGTAGGTCTTCGTCGCCGACCACGAGTTAGAATCCCGCACGCTGACTGAATCGCCTGTGGCCGTTAGCACGAACCGCCCACGCGTGTCGGCGGCGATTGCACTGAGTGCGGCCCGCCCCGTCTTCACTTCCACTGGGTCGGCGGCCAGTTCGTCGGCATCCCACACCCGGAACGATTTCTCGCCGCGAACCACAAGACTCGCGTCGCACACCACGAGATCTTTCGCCGGCTCCTGGCACGTCGTTTCGTCCAGTTCGTCGAGGCTTTTCGAGTCGTGAACTCGGAGCGTCGGCACATCACCTACGTGGTACTCGCGGCCTTGTTTTCGCTTCGACCACTCAATGGACGCGAACCGCTTTCCGTTTGCGAAGAACGCAACCTCCGAAAACACGAACCCGTCCCCTTCCAAAGCCGCACACCGCGTCCAGTGTTTCTGCTTTCCTCCCCGTGTGAAACTCACCAGTTGGGCAGCGACGCTCTGTTTCGGTGTCCGTCCATTCCACAACTCACACCCACAAACCAGCCGGTCTCCGCTCGGCGAAATCGCGAAAACCCTGAGTGGACCGCCCGGTACTTCCAGCCCAAGTCGGTCTGTGGGGTTGGTCGCCAGTAACCCCTCTTTTGCGTCGCCGTGCATCAGGTGGCCCGTTCGCGGATCGAACGCCAACCCAAATGCGTAAGGTTCGCCATCCCAATCACGCCAGACTTTCGCAGGGTTAGGCGGGAGCGACCACACCTCACAATTCCAACCCGCGCCAGACAACGGAGCCAACGCGGCGATTCGACTCTGCCAATCGGTGTCTACGAGCGGGGATGGCATTGAACTCCCACCACCCCCCAACACAGCCAGTCGTCCGTCGGTCGCGAACGCGACACTTTCCAGCCGCTTGAACGAGGTCTTGATCGTGTACACTGGCCCTCCGCAAGCGGCAAATCCATTAGTGATTGAACATAAACTCGCGGGTGTTCAGCAGGGCCCACAACGCATCCTCGGCAGCACGTTGCTTGTCGGTCGCGTTGTCGATGTACTCCGTCAGGCGCTTCTGCTCCGTGGCGGTCGGCTGTCGCGAGAGTGCCGTCAGATACAGTTCCTCGATCATCGCGGCACTTGGCTTCTTGTCCTTGAACATCTTCGCGATGCGACCGTTGCCGTCGGCGATCTTGTTCTCGATCTCCTCCGAGTTCGCCAGCAACAGCACTTGCCCCAGCGTTGCACTGGTCGAGCGTTCGCACTCGCAGACGCTCACTCGCTTTGGGCGGTCGAACGTATCGAGGAAGTACGAGCCGAAGCCCTCGTGCGGCAAGTCGATGGCCCGTGCGTTCGCGCTCACACCGCTAAAGCCACCCTTGGTGCCGCAGGTCGAGTTCACGGCGTCGAGGAACACTTCCGCGGGCATCCGGCGAGCGTAGTAGCGGGCGAAGTTCTGGCGATCGTGGCGGTTGTGGTCGGTCGGTTCCGCACTCAGTTGATACACACGGCTGTTCAGAATCAAGCGAATCGTGTGCTTCACGTCGAACTTGTGCTGCACGAAGTCCTTCGCCATGAAGTCGAGCAGTTCCGGGTTCGACGGCGGGTTCGTTTCACGCAGGTCGTCAACCTGATCCACCAGTCCGCGGCCCATGAAGTGACCCCACAGGCGGTTCGCCAGCGATTGCGAGAAGAACGGGTTCTCGGGCTTCACCATCCAATCGACGAGGCCGTGACGCGGGTCTTCGTCTGCCGTGAACTTGCCAAGCGGACCGTCGAGGAACTTCGGTTCCGGCGTCTTGCCGGTCGTGGGGTCCTTCTCGCCGGTGGTAGGTGTTGCACTCGCGTAATACGGTGGCGGCTGGCCGAAGTTCTTGCGACCGAGCCGCGTGAAGAACCCGGCGAAGCCGTAGTAGTCGGCCTGGCCCCAGCGTTCATACGGGTGATGGTGGCACTTCGCACACTGAAGCCGCGTGCCGAGGAAAATCTGGGCGACATCCGCCGTCACCTGGTGAAGTTGGTCGTCGCGATTCTGCCACAGCCAGTTCACGGCTGGAGCGTCTTGCCATTCGCCCGCCGCCGCCACGATGCCACGCACGAACTCGTCATACGGGCGATTGCGGGCGATTTGATCCTTGAGCCAGTGGTGGAACGCGACCGCTGCCTGATCCGCCCCGGCGAGCTGCGAATTGCGAAGAATCGCACCCCACTTCATCGCGAAGTACGCCGGGTAGTCCGCCGAGTCGAGCAGCTTGTCGATCAGCTTCGCTCGCTTGTCGGCAGCCTTGTCTTCGAGGAACGCCTTTGCTTCCGCGGCGGTCGGCAGTCTCCCGCACAGATCGACCGTGAGCCGACGAATGAACGTCGCGTCGTCGCAGACGCCGCTGGGTCGCAGGCCGAGTTTCTTCCACTTCGCCAGTGCCAACTCGTCGATCTTGTTGATCGGCTGGAATTCGGGAATGGCGGTGAGTTGCGGGCCGTGCGGCACGATGCCCTTGAACACGGCGACGTAGCCCATGTGCCGAGCCATCACCGCGGCTTCGCCGCTCTCGACACCAGCCTTCACGAGCGCATCCGCATCGACGGTCGCAACGGGTTCCAGATTGCTGAAGAACTCTGATTGGCGGGTCACGTCGCGGATGGAGCCGTCCGAGTATTCGGCGATCACGGCCAGTTGTTGAAGTTGCTTCGGCTGCAACACGGCATCGGTTGGCGTCACGCGGAGCTTCACAACCTTTGGAACTTCGGGAGCCGAAGCGGGCGTGCCGGCCACCATCCACTGCTTGATGATGAGGTAGTCGGTGTGCTCGGGCGATAGTCGCTTGCCGCCGCCGTGGGGTGCGGTGCCAGCCGCTTTCTGAAGGAACAGCGACTGATCGGGGTTCGCTGGGAACAGTCGCCGACCACGAGCTTCGCGAGTGATCGCAGCGTAGTCGAAGTCGGTGTCGAACCCGAACAACGACAGCTTGAAGCCGTTCTGCCCGGATGCTTTGCCGTGGCAACCGCCGGCGTTGCAGCCGTGCTTGCTCAACAACGGCATCACTTCCGTGCGGAAGTCCACACGCCGACCCTGCCCGAATCCTTTCACGGTCACGGGAATTTCGAGCGTGCTGCCATTGTGCGTGATGCGGACGTTTGCGGTGCCGTCGCCTGCTGCGTTGACGTAGCCCTTCGCATCGACTTTCGCGACGGCGGGGTTACTGCTGGCGTAGGTCGCGACGCGGGTAACGTCCTTGCCAGTGTCGGAAACGAGGAGTTGCTGACCAGCGAAGGCGTCTGGCAGTTCGACTTTCGCGACGGAACACGTGATCGCAGCCGATGCACTGTTCGCGCCAAGGACGGCGGCAAACGCAGCGACCCAACATGGGTTGAAGCGGAGGTTATGCATGTGGTGCGAACTTCGGCAGGAAGGAGAAACCAGGCGGGAGCGTCGCTTACAGCCTGCGACGTGATTACAGTTTACTCGGCAGAGGGTTCACTCGCAAGCGCTGAACAAATCTCGTTTCGCGTCGGCCTCTGGATTAACCGGGGGTTGTTCGCCGAATCTGCCAAACTACGTAGCCCACGGCAGCGGTGAGCAACACCAACCCTTCGGAACGCGAGACTTGCAATCCGTTCAGGAACGGAACCAGCAGCAAGAACGTGATGACCGCTGTTGCCGGAATATCGTTCATGAGCGTGACGTTCGGGACGGCAAATGGTGCGATCAACGCAGCAACAGCGGGCAACAACAGCAGATTGCACAGGCTCGCGCCGACAACCGTTCCGATTGCGAGGTCGCCATGACCGTTGCGTGCCGCGGACTCGGTCACCCACAGCAACGCGAGCGATGACGCCAGCACCACCGCGAGCGATCCGAACAGATGCGTCGTGTTTTTGGGTTGCATTCGCGTTAGTTCCACCGCTTCCGGCACCACATAGATCGCCCCGCCAACCAACGCCGCGATGCCGAGAATCGCCACGGGTGCGGTGATCCACGCGGGCCTTCGTCGGAAGTTCCATTCCGCGAACGGTGCCTTCGCTTCTGAGGATTCTTCGCGTGCAACCCACACCAGATACGCCACGGCACCCACGAACCCCACGAGCAGGATCACAGCGTCGATTCGCGACACGACCTCATCTCGGCACACGAACCAGAACAGCAACACGGCCACCAGCAGGGTCGAGATCGAAGCCGTGACGAGTTTCGATGACCCGACGAACGGACGCAGCAGTGCTGCAGATCCGAGGGCGAATCCGATGTTCACGACGGTGCTGCCGAGGATCATTCCGAGAGTGAAGTTGTCTCGCTGCTGAATCGCTGTGTTCACAGTGACCGCGAAAGTGGGAGCCGCTGCCGCGAGGGGAACGACCACCAGCCCAACCACCCACGGGCTCACACCGAAACGGCGAGCGAGTTGGCCGACGCCAGAGCCCAGCAGCACGGCACCAACCGCGAGCAGCGAGAATCCGAGCGTGAACAGGAGGGCGTGCTGAGACATATCAATCGTTTCCGGTGAAGCGTGCTTCAGCCACGAACCGCAGGCTTGTCCGCGTGTCCGTTTGTGGACGGCCATTCGCCACTAACATAAGCCAAAGCGACGAGCCTATTCCGAGTCTTCGAGGAATCGGGCGAGGCTCCCGAGCGCACCACGCGCACCACAAGACACAGAAGGCTCACTGCCATGCCGAGTTACAACCCCGCCGATGTCGAACGGCGCTGGCAACAGTTCTGGGAAACGAACAAGACGTTCCGCACGCCAGACACCGATTCCGGCAAGCCGAAGGCGTACATCCTCGACATGTTCCCGTATCCGAGCGGAGCAGGCTTGCACGTCGGCCACCCCGAAGGCTACACCGCAACCGATATCCTGTCTCGCTACAAGCGAATGCGAGGCTTCCACGTCCTGCACCCGATGGGCTGGGACGCTTACGGGCTGCCGGCCGAGCAGTACGCCGTCGAGAAGAACGTTCACCCACGGATTACGACGCAAGAGAACATCAAGACGTTCCGCCGTCAGATCAAATCGTTGGGTTTCTCTTACGACTGGGACCGCGAAGTTGACACCACCGATCCGAACTACTTCAAGTGGACGCAGTGGATCTTCCTGACGATCTTCGACACATGGTACGACCCCGTTCAGAAGAAGGGTCGCCCAATCAACGAGCTGCCGATCCCACCCGATGTAGCCGCTTGCGGCTTCGCAGCGGTTCGCAAGTATCAGGACAATCATCGGCTGGCGTATCAGGCGGAAGTGCCTGTGAACTGGTGCCCCTACTTGGGTACGGTGTTGGCGAACGAAGAAGTGATCGATGGGAAGAGCGAACGCGGTGGGCACCCCGTCGAACGTCGCCCACTGCGTCAGTGGCTGATGCGGATCACGGCGTATGCCGAGCGACTGTTGGACGATCTGGCTCCGCTGGATTGGTCGGAGTCGATCAAGTTGATGCAACGCAACTGGATCGGCAAGAGCGAAGGCGCGGAGGTCGACTTCATCTACAACGACCCGGCGCTGACCGGTCGATCAGGAGATGGAATCCCCGGCCACTTGCTTACACGCATTCGCGTTTTCACCACGCGGCCCGACACGCTGTTCGGCGCGACTTACATGGTGCTGTCGCCGGAGCACGCACTGGTCGAGAAGATCACGACGCCCGAGCAGAAGGCTGCGGTGAAGGCGTATCAGGAGGGAGCATCGCGAAAGAGCGACTTCGAGCGCACGGAACTGTCGAAGACGAAGACGGGCGTGTTCACGGGTGCGTTCGCGGTGAACCCGGTGAACGGCGAGAAGGTTCCCATCTGGATCGCGGACTATGTGCTGGCGACTTACGGCACCGGTGCGATCATGGCCGTGCCCGCCCACGACGAACGCGACTTCGAGTTCGCCACGCAATTCAAGCTGCCGATCGTGCCGGTCGTGCAACCCACCAACGACTGGTTGCAGAAAACCGGCAGCACGGTGACCGAGCTGAAGGAGCCGTATTGCGAGGAAGGCGTCGCGATCAATTCCGGCATTCTGGACGGGCTGCCCACAGCCGAGGCGAAGGCGAAGATCATCGCGCATCTGGAAGAGCGCAAGATCGGCACGCGGCGAGTGAACTACAAACTGCGTGACTGGCTATTCAGTCGGCAACGCTACTGGGGCGAGCCGTTCCCGGTGCTGCACGGGCCTGACGGCGAGATCGTGCCGCTGACGCTGAAGGATCTGCCATTGATCCCGCCTGAGCTGGCCGACTTCAAGCCGACCGGCACGCCTGAGGGTCCGCTGTCGAAGGCGACCGACTGGGTGAACGTGACCATCGACGGCAAGAAGTACAAACGCGAAACGAACACGATGCCGCAGTGGGCGGGTTCGTGCTGGTACTTCCTGCGGTACATCGACCCGCACAACGACAAGGCGTTCGCCGATCCCGCGAAGCTGAAGCACTGGTTGCCAGTGGATATGTACATCGGCGGCGCGGAACACGCTGTGCTGCACCTGCTGTACTCGCGTTTCTGGCACAAGGTGCTCTTCGACCGCGGCTATCTGCCGTGTACGGAACCATTCCAGCGACTGGTAAACCAGGGCATGATCTTGGGCGAGAACAACGAGAAGATGTCGAAGGCTCGCGGCAACGTCGTGAACCCCGACGATGTTGTGAAGGAATACGGAGCTGATAGTCTGCGACTCTACGAGATGTTCATGGGGCCACTGGAAGCTGTGAAACCGTGGAACACGGCATCCATCGCGGGTGTGTATAAGTTCCTGGGGCGGGCGTGGCGGCTGATCGTCGATGACATTGCCGAACCCGTCATGCTGCATCCGTCGATTCGCGATGTGCCGCCGGATCGCGAGACGCTGCGGGTGCTGCACCACACCATCCAGAAGGTCGGCGAAGACACCGAGCTGCTGCGGTTCAACACGGCGATCTCGACCATGATGGAGTTCGTCAACCACATGACGAAGCTGGAAGTGAAGCCGCGCTCGGTGCTGGACCCGTTCGTGCTGTTGCTGGCACCGTTCGCGCCGCACATCGCCGAGGAGTTGTGGGCAGCGTTGGGGCACACGAACACGCTGGCTTACGAGCCGTGGCCGCAGTTCGATCCGGCGCTCGCGAAGGCCGACTCCATCGAGATTCCGGTGCAGGTGAACGGCAAGCTGAAGTCGGTGCTGAAGGTGGACGCCGAGATCAGCGACGACGCCCTCGAAGCCGCGGCGATGGCCGACGAGAAGGTGAAAGAAGCGCTTGGGGGGAAGCCCGTGAAGAAGGCCATCGTGAAGTCGAAGAAGATGGTCAATTTGGTGGTGTGACGATTCGCATCAATTCAGCCGCGAGGGTCCGCGACGCAAGCTTCGTGTCGCGGGCCAACCTCCGAAACTCCCACAACAACGTGGGCTTTCGCACGAGCGCCCGCATCGCCTTCCACGGCGACACATTTCCGCCCGACAGCAATCGCACCAACTCCGGTGACAACGCGGTGTCAACGGTGTCCGACACGGCCCGCACGGCACTGAACGCCACGCCACGCTCGGCACACACGGCAGCAATCGCAGACGATTCCATATCGACCGCATCAACACCGTGAAGCGACGCGAGCCGTCGCTTTTCCTCGGGCGTGCTGATAAGGTGCGTTGCTGTGAAGATTCGCGGCGACGTGACGATGTCACCGACCCGCAGCGTCGGCACGAGAGCGCCACAGAATCCCGCTGCGATCACGAGATTAGGTGACTCGTTGAGAAGCCGCGAAGCGGCTTCTCGGGCGTTGGCGTGCCCCACTCCGCTGACAGAAATGGAAACCCGCGGCAAGCCGCGGGCGAGTTTGCGAAACGGTGCCGCCTCGCGTTCCAGCGCGAACAGCACCACGATTTCTTGCCCTCTCCCCTTGCGGG
>JAIOPV010000207.1 GCA_021413735.1 Planctomycetota bacterium | reverse complement strand
GAAGCGCAACCCCTGGTCCGGAAGCGAAGTTTCCGGGTTTTGGTTCACGCTTCCATGGGTTGCGCTTCGCTCCACCCCTGGCTACCATCCGTCGCCCTTCCAGGGCTCAAAACCAAGACCACCCAAGTTCACTTCTTCGGGGTGAAGTATCGCAAACTTACGTCGGCGACCGGCGACTCAGGCGACGACACAAACTCGACCGCGCTCGTCTCGAACTTCTCGGTCGAACTGCCCTTCACGACATACCCGCGAGCACCATCCGTGCCAACTCGACCACGCAAGTCGGCCTGCAATGCCTTCAACGTTTGCGGCTTCGCTCCGCTCCCGCGAATGCCGCGAGTGATCGCGACCGCAAGCGCTGCCGTCTCGTCAGGGGTTCGCTTGATGAGCATGCCCGGATCGGGGTTCGCGGCCAACTTGCCGTGGAACACGACCATGCGGAACGTCCCCGCGTGTTCCCCGTAGTTTACCGCATCTGCTGGCACTTCATCCGGTGGCAACACCCGAAACGGTGCCAGCGAATCCGCACCGGTCTGGAAGCCGCGAACCGTGACCGTCGTGTTCGGAGGCAGCACCCACTTGCGGCACGCAGTTGGAGCGGTGTGTTCCTGATACAGCGTATTCTCGCCGTTCACGAGCAGCACAACGCCATACGTTCCGGGTCCGGGATTGCTCAGCGTGAACTCGACCCGATCGTTCTCTTTTGGTTCCGGCACCGTGTTCCCGGTCACCTTCACCGGCTTCCCGTTGTACAGCACGCCCCACTTGATCGGTGACGTCGTGAATGCCGCGAGCGGTTCGTCCTTCGGGGACCGTGTGGCACTGGCTAACTGTTCGAGAACCTCACGCCGTTGAGTATCGGGCGTGACGGCTTCACCCGCGAGAATGGCTTTCTGTCGCGCTGCTGCGAGAACATAACTGAAGCCGCATTGGCCGAGCAATTCGGGCGTCGTCGCGACTGACACCTCGCCGGGAATGTCGTGCAACTTCCCGGTCTTGTCGAAGAACTGGAACTGCACCGTGAACTTGGCGAGATCGGCCGAGAAGGTAGCGACGCCCGTGAGGAAGCCACTGGGGTCCACTTTGTCGCGGCTCCAGGCGAGTTCGTATTTGCGACCAAAGAACGCTTTGCGGCCTTCCTCGCTTCGGTGGTTCGCGGTCAGCAGCTTCGCACGCACGACCGCCTCGCTCGCCTTGTCGATGATCCCAAAACTGTCGTCGGTGTTCGACAGGATCAGCGCGACTTCCATCTTGTTCGCAAGCGTCAGGTTCAGATCGCCGACGTCGTCGCGTGCTTCGCCATCACCGTGACGAACCAGGAATTTGAGGACGCCGACGTTCGTGAATTTCTTCTGCTTGAGGGTATCGAGGATGGTCTTGGCGCGTTCGACGAACGCTTCGTCGAGCGGGTCCGCAGCGTGAATTGCGGGAGAAACCGCCACGATGATCGCAAGCGATGTGAGAAATCGGAACATGGCGGACCTCGTTGCAGAGCGGGCTGCGCGATCGCATGTCTGGCAAGTAGTTTATGCAGAAATGGGGACCGAATCGGCTGCGGAAATGAGTTCGCCGCTTGCGGCGTAGCGATTCCTGTGTCGCTACACCGCAAGCGGCGAAGAAAATTGCGGTTCGAATCGTTACCGCGGCTGCGGCGGTTGAACCTGTTGCGGCTGCTGGTATTGCTGCTGCCCGATCGGCTCGGTGAACCCGGTCTGCAAGATGCCCGAATCAGGAGCCGTCCCCTGCGAAGGGTGCTCCAACTCGATCAGGTAATCGCGAGCGTCGGCGAAGTTCGGGTCGGCCTTCAAGGCGAGTTCCAACTGCGCCTTGCACCCCGCAACGTCGTTCTGATGGTCCATCGCCCGAGCGATCTGGAATCGAGCCGGAGCTTCCGGCATCACCTGCATCATCACCCGTAAGCCGTCTTCCCACTTGCCGGCACGGGCATAGCAAAACGCCATCGTCTTGCGAGTGGACAGATTCTCCGGGTCGATCTTCAGAGCGAATTCGCACCAGGAAATCGCCCCGGCCCAGTCTTTCCACTGAGCGTGCGCCACCGCGACCTCGTGCGCCACGACCTTGTCGGTCGGATAAATCGTCAGGTATTTCTTGAACTCGTCAACCGCCTTCTCGCGCTCACCGAGCCGAGTATAAAATCGGGCCAGCCCGATCATCGCCGTGCTATTCTTCGGATCTTGCTGAAGTGCCTTCTGATAGCCCTGGCGAGCCGTATCGAGCAACTCCTGACGGTTGGCAACAGCTGCCTTGTCGTCGAGAGCGCGTTCGAGTTGCAGATCAGCGATTGCGACGAGCGTCGCCGGAGCCGGCGGCCCCTTCTTCGGCTCGATTGCGACTTCAACGGGAACGCTCGTTTTCGTGCTGTCCCAGATGGATTTCTTATCCGAGACCGAAGGCATCCCGCTCGCTGTGCCCGCCGGGGCATCCCACGGAGTACGGGTCGTCTTACATCCCAGCGCCCCCGGAATGACACAGGAAGCCAGGAGCCATTTCCGAATCCATCGGCCGTCCATGGCCACCTCGGGGTTAGTCGTCTCGCGTTTGACGTTGAATGTTTGAGGTTGAAAACGGCCGTCTTCAACGTCAAACGTTAAACTTTAAGCGAACTCGGCGATAAAGCTGGCCGACGCCTCGATCATCAGATCGCGCGTAAGATGCACAGGCTGCCGTCTGTATCGACAGATCGACTGAACAATTTCCAGCAAATCGCGACAATCGCTCGCCCGAGGCGATCGCCCCCGGTTGTAGTACCGCTCGTACAGATAGTCCACCGACGCGAGATCGAAGTTCATTCCGAGCCGCTTACAGTTCCCCGCGAAGATCTTGTCGTACACTTCCCGCGTCGGTGCCAGAACCCCCACCTTGTGCCGAATTCGACGCAAGAACGCATCGTCCACGAGGTCTTTCGGGTCCAGATTCGTGCTGAAGATGATGAGTTGCTCGAACGGCACCTGAAACTTCTTGCCGCTCGCCACCGTGAGGAAGTCGTGGCGATCCTCAAGCGGAAGAATCCATCGGTTGAGAAGCTCCTTCGGGCTGCACTGCTGACGGCCGAAGTCGTCGATCAGGAACACGCCGCCGTTTGCCTTGAAGTGAATCGGTGCCTGATAAAAGTTGGCGTCGGCGTTGTACCGAAGGTCGAGCATCGACAGATTCAACTCACCGCCAGTCACGATCACGGGCCGCCGAATCCGAACCCATCGCGGGTCCATCGTCCCAGAATTCATGAGCCCGCCAACCGTCGCATCCACGCCGTCCGGATACTCGCTGGCCACATCGTCGATGACGTGCAACGACGGATCGTACACCGTCACCACGTTCCCATCCGCCACGAACGCATACGGAATGTAGATCGCGCCGCCGGCCGTGTTCATGAAGTCGCCGATGGCACGAGCCATCGCGGTCTTCCCGTTTCCTGGGGGACCGAACACGAACACCGAACGACCGCTGATGATCGCCGGCCCGATGTTGTTGAACATCGACTCCTGCATCACCAGGTGCGAGAACGGAGCCTTCAGTAATTCGGGGTAGCACTGGAGACCGCTGACGGTCTGACGGTAGCACTGTTCGACGTAATCTTCCAACGGCACCGGAGCCGGCCCAACATACGCGCACTGATCCATCGCGTCCTGGGCTCGCTTGCGCCCAAGATCGGTCAAGCTGAACTTGTAACTCACCTCGCCAACCAGATCGCCGCCATCCACCTGGATCGACTTGTCATCTTTGAGGTACTTGAGCGGTTCGCGGATGACCTTGAACGGCAGGCACAACAACTGAGCCAGATCGCGACCGAGCATCGTGCCGCGGGTGTAAATCGTCCGCAGGAGCATGTCGCAGATGAAGCCGCTTGGCAACCCGGATTCTTTCAGCGACTCTGGGGTGACGGGTGCCTCGGGAGTGGGGTTGCCGTCCCAGTCGGGCATCGCTTGGTGAGCGAGAGTCATTCTTGCACCGGATGTGAATAGGCGAACGATGTGGAATCAGTCGAGGCGACGAACCTGGCTGCGAATCGGCGAGTCTTGCTCGCAGCCCCGGAATGCATCACTTAATCTTCCGGCCGGCGCTGCGGATGATGAGCAGCGCTACCCCGCCAAGCAAGAACACACCCATCACGATGGAGTTCTGCTGCCGAAGTTTTTCTCGCCAGTAGTTGATGAACTCGTCCATGTAGCTGCCGAAGACCGCGCTAGCGGAGGAACTTCCGGCAAGGGCAGGGCTCGCGAGAAGTAAGAGGAGACCCGCAGCAAGTGCGAAGAGGGGGAAGTTGGCTTTCATTGAAGTCTCCGCGGGTGATTATCTTTGGAGTTTGCAAAACAGGATCAGACCGGAATTGAGAGGGGAGCGCTCTCGCACACCCAACTCAATCCCGGTCCGCGTCGGCCGTTTACATCAACCGATCAGTCTCAAGGACCGGTCGGGGAACCGCCACCGCCAACTCCAGCAGGACCGCCTGGCGAGCCGCCTGGGGTGGGTGCCGTGCCACCGCCAGCTCCGGCTGCGGGACCGAACCCACCACCGCCGCCCGGGGCTGGACCAGTGGACCCGCCGACGAGCAGACCGGACGCCCCACCGATGCTGCCGACGTAACCGATCCGTTGACCGCGGAACGAGGACAGGGTGAAGATCGCGTAGATGCCTGGAGTCGGTCCGTTGTGGACAGCGATCTCGTACTGCGGGGTTCCCGGCTTCGAAGCGAGGTACTGCCGAACAGCAGCCGCACGCTTCGCCGTCAACTCCGCACGCAACTGATTGATCTTCTCGGCATTATCCGGGGTCAGAGGCAGATCGCCAGCGTGTTGCAGATAAATCTTCGTGTCGGTGTTATTGCGAGAGAGTGCGTCGAGCTTATCCATCCCGGCTGGGTGAATTCGATCGCTTCCGGGCTCGAAATACCAGTTCCAGAGGGTCTGCTCCTGGAAGTGGCCGTTCGTCACTTGTTGTGCGAACGGAGCCAGCACAGCTTCTCGGGCAGCGTAGTCGTATCGTTCGGGCCACGAGGTATCGACAACATTCCGATACCGGTCGCCTCCCCCGACGCCACCCGTGTGGACACAGCCAACGGACCCAAACCCGCCAACCATCAGCAGCGCAGCCGTAGCCGCGCGAGTATATCGGTTCATCGCTCTCCTCCTTGAGAACTGGTCAGGACATCCTGTCCTTCCCTATATTCGTCGGCGAAACATGCCCGCCAAATCCACCTATCCGGCTTACTTCGCGCTTAACAGCCCCTTTTGAATCTGGATGGCCGCGGGGCCGACCAGAACCACGAAGATGGCTGGGAAGATGAACAACACCAGCGGGAAGATCAGCTGCACTGCCGTCTTCGCCGCTTTTTCTTCGGCCAACTGCCGACGTCGAACACGCATCGAGTCGGACTGAACCCGCAACGCCTGCGCGATGCTCGAACCGAAACGATCCGCCTGAATCAGAATCGCAGCCAAACTTCGGACGTCGTCAACACCCGTTCGCACGCCGAGGTCGTGAAGCACTTCGCGGCGAGGGCGACCCATCTGGAGTTGCAAGTTCGCGAGTGCGAGTTCTTCGCAAATCACCTTCGCGTGACCCTTCATTTCGTCGGTCACTTTTCGCATGGCCGCGTCCAACCCGAGGCCGGACTCGACGCACACCACCAGAAGGTCGAGGGCGTCTGGCAGCGTCAGGAAGATTTCCTTCTGGCGTGTTGTTCGCAGGTGCCAGAGGAAAATCGGCGGCACATAAAAACCGACTCCACCGAGGATGATCGTGTACTGAATCGACTCTCGGGTGAAGCCATCTTTGATGATGAAGAACAAAAAGGCAGGAAGCAGGAAAACGACCAGCGACACGACGCGGATACCCTGGTAAACCGTCGTGGCGTTTTCACTTCGGAATCCGGCGTTCGCGAGCTTGAGTCGAACGGAACTACGTTCGAGTTCGTTACCGCCGTCCATCACCCCGGCGAGGTTACTGACCGCCGCTTTCAATCCCGCGAACCGTCCGCGAGACTCCCCCTGCGACATCTCAATTTCGACCAGCGACTTCGGCCGCCCGATCCGGTCGAGCCGTTCTTCGGCCTGGCTGTTACGGCCGGAGATCGCCGTCAACAATCCGAAAACGCCAACCATGATGGCAACGAACACCCCGAGGGGCATCAGTTCTTCGGACGACAGAAATGCGAACAGGTTCACGGCACTACTCCCGGTGAAGTTTTCAGTTGTCGGTTTTCAGTTGTCAGTTGCTACGAGTTCCCTGTCGCCGGGAGTCGGGGTTTCCGACTGACAACCGACGACTGACCACTGACCACTGCTCAAACCTTGATGTCGATGATCTTCTTGATTGCGTAGGCTCCGATCAAAACCAGGATGATCGCCCCAATCGACATCTTCTTCCCCATGTCATCCGTCCAGAGAAGCGAGATGTAGTCGGGCTTCATCCACAACATCATGAGAAACAACCCGATTGGCATGGCGATCAGAACGATACCCGACAATCGACCTTCGGCCGTGAGCGCCTGCACCTGACCGAGAATCTTGAACCGCTCGCGGATAATGTGGCCGATTCGTTCGAGGATTTCCGCGAGGTCACCACCCGTTTGGCGTTGAATCGCGACACTGGTGACGAAGAATCGGAGGTCGAGGTTCGGCACGCGATCGCACATCCCCTTGAGGGCGTCTTCGAGAGCGATACCGAGGTTCTGTTCGTCGTAGACTCGCGAAAACTCGCGGCTGATTGGTGCGGGCATTTCTTCTGCCACGCAGTGAATCCCGGAGGCGAGCGAGTGACCAGCGCGCAGAGCGCGAGCGACGAGTTCCATCGCGTCGGGAAGTTGTGCCGCGAACTTCTTCAAGCGATTGGCCCGCTTCATGTACAGCCACATCCAGGGCAACGCGAAGAAAACGATCGCTCCGACTGGGAGGATGTATAGGTTCACGAGCCAGATACTGAGGGCTGCCCCGAAGACTGCCAGGCCCAGCGAGATCCCGAACAGTGCGCTCGGTTTGATATTCGCGTCGGCTTGCTCGAACCATTTGGTGAGGTTCAGCATCTCCGGCGTAATGCGGTCGAGCAGCGATTGCTTGTCGGATTCCTGAATGGCTTGCTTCAGGAGCATGTCGGCGGAGGATTCTTTGCGGAGATTCCCCTTCACGAGCGTGTCGAGGCGGTCGGATACCGCTTCGTCGGCTCCCTTGCTGAATGCCAGGTAGAGGAGGACGATCATAGCGACGACCAGAGCGCCAATCAGGACTGCGAGGATCGAGGGGTCCATCGTTCTCACCTGGCGTGGAGAAGACCTGCGGGGCCAGTTGCCCCGCGTGTTCGGGTACTGCCATCCCTGGTCTTGGTGTCCAACCTCACATCATGCGAGGTTGCCGATCCCGTCCGTGGCGTTGAATCGCGTTCGTTCCAAGCGAGCCGCCGGGTTTATCCCGTGGCCTTTTTTCACCCCAGCACCACGAGGATAAACCCCGTGGCTCGCAAATCAGTCTCGCATCAGCACGCGCTCGGCGAACATATTCGCCGGCAGCTTCACGCCCTTCGATTCGAGGCGGTTGATGAACGTCGGACGAACACCAGTCGCCTCGAACTGACCGTATGCGCGGCCGTTCTGGTCGATGCCGATCTGCTTGTGCCTGAACACTTCCTGCATGATGATGATGTCCTGCTCCATGTTCATCACTTCCGTGATGTGGGTCACCTTACGGGGACCGCCCTGGAGTCGGTTCGCCTGAATGATCAGGTCGATGGCACTCGCGATCTGTTGCCGCATCGCCTTGATCGGCAACTCGAAACCGCCCATCATAATCATCGTTTCCAACCGCGTGAGTGCTTCTCGCGGCGTGTTGGCGTGCAGCGTGGCCAGCGAACCACCGTGACCGGTGTTCATGGCCTGGAGCATGTCGAGGGCTTCCGATCCTCGAACTTCGCCGATGATGATGCGTTCAGGACGCATACGAAGGGCGTTTCGCACGCAGTCACGAGTCGAAACCGCACCCTTACCTTCGATGTTCGGCGGCCGCGTTTCCAGACGCACAACGTGGTCTTGTTGCAGTTGCAGTTCGGCCGCGTCCTCGATCGTGACGACTCGTTCGTCGCCAGGAATGAAGCTCGACAGCGTGTTGAGCAGCGTCGTCTTACCGCAACCGGTACCGCCGCTGATGAGGACGTTGAGGCGGGCCTTGATGCAGGCTTCCATCAACATCGCCATTTCGGGCGTGAACGCCTTGTAGTTCAGCAGGTCTTCGAGCTTCAGCGGGTTGGAACCGAATCGCCGAATCGAGAGGCTCGCACCATCGAGAGCGATCGGCGGAATCACCGCGTTCACACGGGAGCCGTCCTGAAGACGAGCATCCACCATCGGGCTTGTTTCATCGACTCGCCGGCCGACCTTCGACACGATTCGGTCGATGATCTGCAACAGGTGGTCGTTGTCGCGGAACTTCACTTCGGTCTTTTCGAGCTTACCGCGGCGTTCGACGTACACCTTGTGCGGACCGTTCACCAAAATATCGCTGATGGACGGATCCTTGAGCAGAATCTCGAGCGGCCCGAGGCCAAGCGTTTCGTCGAGAACTTCTTCGATCAGCTTTTCGCGCTCGATGCGATTGAGCAGCGGGTTTTCGGTGTCGCACAAGTGCTCGATGACCCGGCGGATGTCTCGCCGCATGGCGTCGCTCGACAAATCCTTCACGCGGGTGAAGTCGAGCCGATCGACGAGCTTCGAGTGAATCTGCCGCTTCAGGTCGTCGTAGTTCTTGCCGCCGCCACCACCACCGCCAGTTGTGAGGCTGTTCGGATTCGCGAGTCGGGAGATACTCGCGCCGCCAGCGCCTCCAGTGGGGTTGTTGAGGCTGTTAAGTTTTGATATTCCCTGTTGCAGTCTCGACATTGTCCGCCCTCAGTATCCGTCTGGGTGTTGATCTCCCGATCCATTCCAAATCATCCGACTGGTTCGACATCCGCTGCCGAAAGCCATCAGCCTCGGCCGAACCAACCTCGCTTGCTTCCCTTGTTGCCACCCGACGCGGGCTTCCCGTACATCGCCTGCGAAAGACCAACGAAACTCTTCTGCACGGCACTCTTGGGGGCGAACTTAATGAGCGGGTGCCCGGCAACGCGGGCTCCAATCACCGACTTTGAATCGTTCGGAATCTGCCAGAAGATCGGCTTGCCGATGACTTCCTCGGCCTTCTTGATGCTGATCCCTTCCTCGATCGTCTCCGCACCCTGGCGGTTGATGACGACGCGAATCTTCTCGACGAGTCCATCTTCCCCGCCGAGACAGTGCAGCAGGCGAACCACGTTTCGGAGGCTCGCGAGTTCGAGCTGGGCCACGAGCAAAATCTGATCGGCCATCCGCAACCCGGTCAGGTCGGTCGGCAACAATCCTTTGCTCAGGTCGAGAATCAGGTTGGTGTAGCTCATCTTCAGCAGGTTGACGATGCGGTCAACGTGCTGTTCGTGGATCATTCCCACCTGCCCGATTTCGAGCGGGTGGCGAAGGATCGACAGACCAGTTCCTTCGTGCTTGGCGAGCGCACGACGAAGGAAGTTCATGTCGAGTCGTTCGATGTTGTGGGCGAGGTCAGCGATGCTGATGTTCTCGGAGCCACTGACTTCGAGCGAGATATCGGCGTCGCCGAGGGCGAGGTCGAGGTCGAGCAGTGCAACGGCGTGATTCGGATCAGCCGCGAGCGTGGCGGCGAGGTTCACCGCGATCGTCGTGGTCCCAACACCACCCCGCGAGCCGAGGAGCGCAACGACAGACGACGTTGTATTCTGGGTGATTCGGCCCGATTGACTGCTGGCTCCGCCGCTGTGTTCGCCGAGAGCGCGACGAAGAGCCGAGAGGATGTCTTGTAACCCGACAGGATGCGTCAGGAAGTATTTAGCACCCTTTTGGAGCGACTGGAGGAGCGCCTGGTGATCGTGGCTGATCGTCAGGATTGGGAGTGTTGGGTGCTCGGCGGACAACTGTTGAATAAGCTGGAGAGCTTTGTTCTTGTCCGCATCGAGCGCGACGATAACCAACTCCGGCGGTGCGGATTGGATTACATCGGCGAAGTACTCATAACGAGCGCACTCGTTGTCGAGCCAGACGAAATCCACGCCGAGCAACAGCGTTCGGAGTGATTCGCGGGTCGATTCAGTCGGGTCTACGATCGCGACGCGTTGCATGGCCACCACCGGGTCGGATGTGTCGCGTGTTGTGCCACTACGGTAAGGGACAGTAGGTTGAGTTGCCCCGAATCACTTCGGGGCAACTCAACCATACTACACAATCACTTCTGCGGAGCCTGCGGGATCACCACCACCGGAGGGAGGCTGATCGGGGCAGGTTCTGCACCACTTCGTTGACTGCTCGGGGTCATCGGTGCAGTCGGTGCCGCGGGGATCGAGGTCGTTGGTCCGTCGATCGGAGCACCAGGAACCGCCGGAAGGTTCACAGGAGCTGCTGGCTGCGGAACCGGCGGAAGCACCATCGGCACTGAAGGCAATCGGTCCGTCGGAGCGACCGGGTTGACCGCTCCGACCGTCACAGCACCTGGGTTCGCGAGACCAATGCCATTCGGCCCGATGATCCCGAGGTTCCCACCGCTGCTACAGTTTCCATTCGCACAGCCGCCGCCCATGTTGCCCCCGGTGTGAACGTTGCCTGCACAGGGGAATTGTGCTGCAGTTGGGCTGCTCTTCCAGGCCGCATTGTAGCACCGACCATTCCAAACTTTACGCTGCCCGCGAGGAGCCTCCAGGATATTTTCCAAGAATAGCTCATAATCGTCGGGGTTGCGCGTCTCACGACCAGGCAACCGGCCAGGAACCTGATCGCAGTTCATCGGGGCAACGATTCGCGGCGTCACCAGGATGACCAGTTCACTCTCCCGAATTTCGTGGCTGACTCGGCTGAAAGCAGTCCCGAGGAACGGCACATCCCCGAGGACGGGCACCTTGGAAGCCGTCGCCTGAATGCTGTTCTGGATCAATCCACCGATTGCGAACGTTTGGCCGGACTCCAGCATAACCGCTGCCCGAACTTGTTGCTCGGTAAAACCGGGAGAAACCGTTGCACCGATGCTGATACCAAGGGCCTGGCTCACCGCCGAGATTCGCGGGTTCAGTTCCAGCCAGATCATTCCGTTTCCGTACACGATCGGCAGGACTTCCAGTTCCGTACCGAAGGGAACCAACTGAACACCAGGACCGGTGATGCCCGAGGTTCCGCTGATAATCGCCTGCTGACCACCTGCTCGGAAGAACGCAGGGCGACCGGTCTGAGTCACAACTCGCGGTTCGGCGATGAACTTCGCAACGCCTTCGTTTCGCAGAGCCTGGAGAGCACCCAGGAACTGAGCGGGGACACCGCCCTGGAACAGCAAGGTGCCACCCGTTGGCACCTGTGCCGCGGGCAACCCACCACTCAACAAACCGCTGACGATGCTGTCGAACCGGAAGTTCGCACCTCGCACAGCGAAGTCGAAGCCACGCTGCCGGAGCATGTTTCGATCGACCGAGGCCACAACCACGTCGATCTGAACCTGCTGCCCACCACCCACCTGGACGGCGTTGACGACGTTGTTCACGTTGCCGACGGTGCTCGCAACCAGTCGTTCAATGATGTCCGCATCTTTTGGGCTTGCGGCATAGCCACTGATGATAATCACGTTTCCGACGCCGGGTTGCACTTCAACCGCAGCGGACGGAACGGTTCGTTTAATCAGCCCTCGCAGCAAGTTCAGGTCGGGCTGAACGAGGACATCGTACACGAACCGCGGCTTGCCCTGGACGATGAGTGTGAGCTGCGTCAGACCAGCGGCTCGCCCCGTCATCAGCAGTTTGCCGGGGTTGGCTGGATCGAGCCGCACCGACAGGATATCTTCTCGGGCGACGATGATATCCGTGAGGACGTCGCCCTTTTGCAACTCTGGGTCGAACGTTACGAGTCCCCCGAGCGGGACGAGCAAGGCACCGGATCGGTCCTTCTGGACGACGCCGGCAACCGGGGGCACCGTGGGAGTTATGGGCTGTTTGCCGTAACTCACCGCGGTTGACATTCCTGTCAGCAGGACGATGCTCCCCAACAGGAGTCGTCGGCCGTTATGGATCTGGTGCATCCGTTCACCTCTCCTCGCTAGAAGGGCGGTCATCCGCCCGGCTATCAGTTCAATCGCGGCCGGGGCACGTCACCCACAGCTCGGCAATCGGTCCGGGGGCATCCTGCCTCACCGGGGTAACTCACCGTTCCTGGCGATCTCGCCACCACCAGGAACAGATCTCACTCAACTCAACAACGATCCACCAACCCAACCAGAATCAATCAATCTTCGCGTCAGACGTTTTCTTGTCATCGGACTTCTTATCGTCACTCTTCTTGTCATCGCCCTTCTTATCGTCGTTCCTCTTGTCGATTGCTTTCTTCAGCATCGCCGCGTCCGTCGGGGTCAGAATCGCGATCAACTTCCATTCGTTGGTGTTGACTCCGGTCTCCTGGTAGCGGTGAACAAGGCTGCCCTGGTTCGTGTGGAGAGCAACGTCGCGAATTCGCGGTGCTTCCGGCGGCGGTTCGATGTACAGGTGCGGCATCGGCGCGATCTCTGGCACGATCACGACTTCCGTTGTCATCTTGGGTTCGGGCTTGTTGTCAATCTCCCTGTCTGGTGGTGGAGCCTTGACGATTTCAATCTTCCCGATCATGGACTCCGTCACGTACTGACCTTTCGCAACGCCGAGCTTGAAGGCTTCAAAGGCCGGAGGACCAACGTGAGGCTTGAGGTCGAGGCACGCGCCCTCCACGGTCTCCTTGAGCTTCTTCACTTTCGAGAACTTCGTCTCGATCAACTCCGTCGTGATCTGGGTGTTCGATTCAATGTTTTCGTTGGCGACGTACACTTCGACTTCTTCCTTCTTCTCTTCCTTGGGCTTTTCGGGTGAGGTCAGCTCGCTGTTATCGTCTCCGAGCTTCGTGAGCATGTTGAGCGTTTTCATGCGTGCGGCTTCTCGCAGTTCAGGCGTCGGGAAGCGGTGCGGGGCATCCGGGTGACGAAGGAGCAGTTCCAGGTTGCACTGGCGTTGGTTGGCCAGAGCAATCAACTTTGCCTCGTCTTCGGTCACCGAGAACGACACCGTGTTCATGTCCGGGAATTGCGTCTTCTCGACCAAGTCCTGGATTCCGTTGACCGCCAGCACATGCATGTCCGGCAGCAGCGTGAACACCCGTCGGTTCTTGCCTTCGATGACGCTGCCCACGATATCAACCCTCGATCCTGGGCCGACGAATCCGCCGGCGGCTTTCGATGCAGTCATCGGGAGCGACATAATGTCTTTACCTGCCTCGAACAGAAGCACCGTCTTGCCGTTCACGTCGGCGGCATTAAAGTATTCGCCTGCGTGGGTGGCTCGCGTGAGCCGTTTGCCAATCAACTCTTCCTTGCTCGTGATGAGCTTGGCTTCTGGAGGAAGCGCTGACTTCGGAACATCTGTCACCATCGTGAATTCTTCCACGTTGGTTTTCGTGAACGAAGTCCCCGTCGTAAGGTCTTTGGACGCCGTGAGTACCTTGACCGTTTCGACCGGCGGCGTTTGCCCCATCTTGGCAGTCAGGACTGCGGCGACGAGGCCACAAGCGATCGCGATGCCCATCAAAACTAGATTCTTCTGCTTCATGGTGTTGCCCCTCGGGAAAAAAGACCTTCGATGCCGACTCCTGCCGACGGCAAGGCTGCGACGGTTTCCGCCTCTGTTGAGGGGTAGTGATCGGGATCTCTCGACTCTGCGGCTGAAGCAGAGACTGACCACCGATAGGTGACCGGAGTCCGACGCCCCCGAATTGCTGTCCGACCCGCTTTTCTGGTCACCGTCCAGTCGTCCGAAAATCGGATTCTGGACAGTCCCTCAACTTTAGCGGATTTACCCAGCTTATGCGGCGCGTGAACTCGGCTTCCCCACGTAAAGATTCGACGCGAGACGTCGGGTTACTTCAATCTTTCCGGCTAGCGGGTTCACGCAAAGAATTCGCAGCTTACCGATTCTATAGTTCACGACAGTTCATAATTGGCCTGAAATGCCAGAATTTCCGACCGGGACACAGATTTATTCAGCCCTGGAGTATAAGTTTGAACCCCAGAAACAGGAGAAATCCGACACACAGCGGAATCCCGTAAGGCAATTTCACCCACACTTTACGTCGTTCTTCGGCGCGTTTCATGGCTTCGCCGGTCTCGCCCTGAGCGAACATTGTGAGATCCTTGCCAATCTCGCGGTACATGCTCGCATTAGCGTTCCACTGACGGCGAATAAAAATTATGATTAACCCGAACGCCCCGCCAACAATCGCGCCATACGCGAACCCCCAGAATGTCACCTCGGGGCCAGTCAGGTTTGCGAAGCCAGCTCCGGCGGTCGTGTCTCCCCAGCCGAAATAGGCTCCGACCCACGCCCCAAAACCCATCTGCATCTTCACGTCACCTTCGCCGACGCCGCGGATCGCGAGCATTGGGAACAGGAGGAAGAAGCCGATCACGGTGCAAAGGACTGAGTTTCCGATTCCGCCCGTTCCGCTGTCGGGATGCAAGTCAACATTGTGAAGCAACCCGAGCAACCAACCGCTGAGGATGAGCGGCAGCGTGACCCAGTTCGGAACTTTGAGCGCCCAGCCGTCGATAAAGGCGGCCAGGATCATGCCGAAGGACAGGACGATGAGCGGCCCCGCGTTCAGTTCTGCAAGAGATAAGGCAGCCCAGATTTGATGCGAGAGCGCAGCGGCGGCGACCCAGAGGAGCGCGAACAGCGGCATGCGTGCCATCTTGATCGCGAATTCACGGTCGAGGCCGAGGGAATCGTCGGTTTCGGGGGCTGGCAACGCGGGAGTGGACACGGGAGCCTCGCTGGCTGGTGGTTGCTGTGGTTGAATGTGAGTGTACTCCGCGAAATGGTTGCCAGAACTCTTTTGGGACAAGTGGGATGAGAATCGGGCCTCCATGTTGCTGCGAGGCTTGTGTATTAGCACAACGTGCGATCTGCCACTTTCCGGACATTCAACTGGGTGCGAACCCCACGAAATGCGCGAGCCGAGCAACAATTGGCTCGGCTCGGAACGGGTGATCAAGGATTGGGCGAGAGCCGACGGCGGCAACCTCATCTGACGGCGGAGCCGATCTTGCTGAAGGTCTGGTTGGCGTTTTTGCCGATGGCCGAGATGGCGGCGATGCAGACCACAACGATGAGGGCCAACATCACGGCATACTCAACTGCGGTCGGGCCGTCTTCCTTCTTCAGGAACGAAACCAGCTTCTTTGCGATATTGCGCATGGTAGTCCAAAGGGCATTGGGTGTAGGGAAAGGTGAGGAAAAACCTCACCCATCAAATTCAGGGCGATCCGCGACAGCGGTCTGGGAAAGCGCCGGGAAGGTGGTTGTCGGAGCTCAACCTCGTTCACCGGCGCCTCAAAGTTCCGCTCGCGTTCGGAAATTGTACACCAATCTCCGCCTGTAACAAAACCCACCCGGAAAGCCGGATGGGTTTGAGGGAAACCCAGGAAACGTCAAAGCGTCCTGGAGACGGGTGCGAAACAGTCGGGAGTCCATCGTGTCCCGCGACCTCGCCTGGATTTTCGAGAATCAGCTCAGGCCGGAACCGATCTTGCTGAAGGTCTGGTTGGCGTTTTTGCCGAGGGCCGAGATAGCGGCGATGCAGACCACAACGATAAGGGCCAACATCACGGCATACTCAACTGCGGTCGGGCCGTCTTCCTTCTTCAGGAAAGACACCATCTTC
>JAIOPV010000206.1 GCA_021413735.1 Planctomycetota bacterium | reverse complement strand
GCTCGACGACGAGCCGAGCAACGCACACGACGACACGCTGCCAATGTTGGCAGCGAATTGGTCCAGGGTGGTTCGACTTGGCGTTGCGTCGCCGATCACTTCAGCATCACCGAACGCACGCTGCGTCGCTGGCGTCAGGATGACGAAGAAGAATCACTCATCATCCGCCTAATCGGTCGTCCGGTTCCAAGATCCTCACGGCAAGACCGCAATCTCGTCATCCACTTCCTCGATAAACATGGCCCGCACGTTGGTGTCAGTACGCTGCGGAGTTGCTTCCCGGCGATGAGTCGATCTGAGTTGACGGACCTCGTGAAGCGTTACCGCCGCGTGTTGCGAAAACGAAATCGCGTGCCGTTGCGTGTGCTGGATTGGCGTTGTCCAGGCCGCGCGTGGGCCATCGACTTCAGTGATCCGTTGCCCGCCATCGATGGACGATATCCCTATCTCCTCGCAGTGCGTGATGTGTGCACGGGAGAACAGATACTGTGGTTGCCCGTGGAGAACGCGACCGGTGAGGTGGCTCGCGATGCTCTGGCGGCGCTGTTCGTCACGCACGGTGCGCCATTGGTCCTCAAGAGCGACAACGGGTCGCCGTTCACAGGAAGTGTGGTTCAGGAGTTGTTGGCCAAACATGAGGTGGTGAGTCTGTTATCGCCGCCGTACTGGCCACGGTACAACGGGGCAATCGAGGCGGGCATCGGTTCGCTGAAGGATCGCACGGAGGCAGCGGCGTGTCGCGCGGGCCACGCGGGTTACTGGACGTGGGACGATGTCGCGCAAGCAAGGTTGGAAGCGAACACGCTGGCTCGTCCTCGCGGCGCGTCAGGTCCAAGTCCAGAGGAGGCGTGGGCGAGTCGAATGCCGATCACGAGTGAGGAACGAGCGGCGTGCCGGAGGACATTGGCGGAGATGCGAAGCGAGTTGGAAAATGCGTCGGCCGCTTGTGTGTCAGCGGGTGAGCGTGTAACGTCAGAAGGCGAGATGGCCCGTTGTGCCATCCGGCTCACGCTCGAACGGCGTGGGTATCTTCATGACACGAGGAGGTCAATTCCACCACCAATTTAACGCTCAAAAGCGGACATCATTCCCGATAGGGCACAGCGGAAGTTCGTGGACGCCCAGGAGAATAACCCGGCGAAGGCGAGTGATGCTCTGGCGTACATCAGCACGCTCTACGCCGTGGGAAAGGAGATCGTCGACAAGAAGCTCACGAGTGACATCGCGGTGTCACTGAGACAAGCGAGAGCCGCGCCGATCGTGAAGCAATTCGGCGAGTGACTAGAAATCGAACGGCGAAGTGCGTTGCCGAAGAGTCCATTCAGCGTGATACCTCGCTGACGCTCGGGCTCGGACTCAAACTCTTTACATTAGCAATCCCGCCACGGCCGCGTTGATGAGCGTTGCGAGGAACCCAACGAACAACGCCTTCATGCCGAGCTTCGCGAGATCGGCCCTTCGACCGGGTGCAATCGCACCGATGCCGCCAAGCTGAATGCCAACCGACGCGAAGTTCGCGAATCCCGTCAAGGCGTACACCGCGAGCAACTTCGAGCGCTGCGATAACTCCGTGAACTGGTGCGAATCCGGCATCTTCCCGCCGAGCGTCAGGTACGCAACGTGTTCGTTCGCCGCGAGCTTGATTCCGAGTAACGCCCCCACTTTGTCGCATTCGGAAGGATCTACGCCCAACAGAAACGCGACCGGCGAGAACAGTACCGCGAAGATTTTCTGAAGCGTCAGCCCGGTGAAGAAGCCGCCGAGGATGATGTCGAACAGTGCGATGAACGCGATGAACGCAATCAGCATCGCAGCCACGTTCATCGCAAGCAGCAACCCATCTTTCACGCCAGCAGCGGCAGCGTCCACGGCGTTCACATACGGCGTTTCAACGGTGATCGGCGTTTCGCCTGCGGTGGCGGGTTTGCCTGCTTCGGGGTACACGAGCTTCGTCAGATACAGGGCACACGGGCACGCCATCACGCATGTCGAAAGGATGGCAACCGGGTCGGCACCGTAGCTGATGTACACAGCCATCATGCCGCCGGAGATGTGGGCCATGCCGCTCGACATCAACGCGAGCAGTTCCGAACGTGTCATCTTTGGCACGAACGGCTTCACGATCAGCGGAGCTTCGGTCTGTCCCATGAACACGTTCGCGGACACCGAGAGCGTTTCCGCGCCGCTGGTGCCCATGATGTATCGCATCGCGCCGGCCATGATCCGCACGAAGAATTGCAGCACGCCGAGATAGTAGAGCACGCTGAAGAACGACGACACGAAGATGATCGGCGGCAGCGCCTTGAACGCGAAGATGAACGGTTGCGGGGGATGCTGTTCCAGTTCCGCAGCCATCATCAGTCCGCTGCCCATTGCACCGACAGCATTCGAAGGAGGCGAAACCGGCTTTGCAAGTGGGCCGAATACGAAGTCCGCGCCTTTGTCCGACGCAGTGATGAGAGCTTTGATTCCGTCGCCGACCGTCTCGAAGACGACTCGAATTTGCGGCGAGTAGATCACGGCAGACGCCAGTGTGAACTGCAAGCCGATGCCCCACAGCAACGTTTTGCGTTTCACCGATTGCAGGCTGTTCGAGAAGAACGCCGCGACGCCGAGGAAGCACAGGATGCCGCACCCGGCCTGAAAGCGATAACCGAGCGTGGTGTGCAACGCATACGCAATCGCGCCGACAACCGCGACCGCCCCCGCGATGGCAATTCGCCACTTCCACGGCGTTCGCGGCAACGGTGTCTCGGGCGGCGGCGGTTCGTCGGCAGCAGACGGGGATGCGGGCGTCGGGGCCGAGATCATGTGTGGTCCTGATATGAAAGCGGCAGCCCCATTGGGACTGCCGCTAAACTTTACTTCGCTGCGAGATCCTTCAGCAGTGCGTCGTCGTCCTTCGGAATCGACCACAGCACGAGATCGAACACGCCCTTCCCTGCGAGTTTCGGAGCGGGCATCCGCAGCATCACGAAGTAACCGCCGCCGGGCTTCGGGCTGAATCGCCACACCGAACCGGCCGGAGCGTCGAGCGCTTCCAACACAACCGCCTTGTCGCCATCCTGCGGTAACACCACTCGCGTTGCAGTCGTGGGAACCGTCGGCTCCTCGGCCTTCAGATCAAGCCCCGCGACCTTCTCGCCTGTCACAGACACGATTCGCGGTTCCTTGCTCGTCTGACCTGCGAGCAACCACGGTGTGTAGCCGGCAGGCGTGTCGATCGCGAACTTCCGCGTGAAGCCGGTCGCCACCGAAGGCTTCATTGGAATCGGCGTCTCGGATACCGTCAGCACGGCGTCCAGCGGGTTCTCCTTCAACTGATAACGGAACGTCGGTCGGCCATCCTTGTCGAGCGAGTAGCCGTCAAACTGCACAGCTTGCGGGCCTTCATAAATGCGGGCTGGTTCGAGCGGCAACGGCAGACCGAACGCTGGGTTGTTCGCGCGAGCGGCGAAGTCCGGCGGGATGTGCGGGTTCGTTGTCAGACCCCACGGGTGGCCATTCGCGGACGACCAGAACTTCGGACCGAGGAGCTTCGCGGGTGCACCGCCACGGTTTGCCCACACCGGCGTCGCGTCGATGAAGTTCCCGGCCCACGAGTACGCGAGCCGACACTGATCTGCCGAGAACGCGATGTTGATGCCGCCCGGATAACCCACCGCAATCGCCTTGCTGCCTGCATCATTCATGAACGTTCGCAGCACTTCGGGCCGCTCCTTCACCGCGATGACCAGCCCCTTCGGCGGCTCCATTCCATCCGGTAACGGCAGCCCCATGCCGAGCGAAAGGTACGTCCACATCGCTTCCGCCTGACCCTTCGGGTCGCCGTTCAGCACTGTCGAAAGCGTCGATTTGCCTTCGACGAACGCTTGCGGCATTCGGGTGCCGGGGGCCATCCGCAGCGGTTGATGCATCCAGCGTTCGTACCACTCGTACCGCACGCGATCCTTGATGGTGGCGAGGTCGGGCCCACGAGTTCCGGTGTTCGGAATACCGCCGATGTCGTGGCACGAGATGCACCCGAGACCCGCCTTGCCGACGATCTGCCGACCGAGCGAGATCTTCTGCGTGCCGATCTCGACCTTGCGAACCGTGTCGTCGGTCGCGGTGCCTTCGAGGGCCGCGAGCGCTTCAGGCAGGAAGCCGACGTTCTGCTCGCCATACTGCGGCATGCGAAGTCCCATCCACGGACGAGCGCGACCACCCGCAGTCAGGACCGACTTGAGCCACGATGTGCGGGTCTTGTGCCCGACACCCGTGAGCAACGGCGGCCGCACATCATCGACGTTCTCGACCTTCTCCAGCAGACGGGCCTCGTTCGCGAGGTCAACGGGGATACCGCCTTCACCGTCGCGGCTGTGGCAGTTCAAACAGTTGAATCGTTTGATCGCAATGCGAGCGGAATACGCTGGAGCAACACTTCCCCAACCGGTGAGACCATCTTTCGCGAACGCGGCAAGTGCGGCCTTGTTCTTGGCGTCGAGCGTGTAAACCGGCACCTTCGCGGGGTCGGGCTTCGCGGCGATGCAACCTGTTGCGCCGGCGGCTTTCACTTTGTCCAACGACGCGAACGCCTGCGGCTTGCCGGGCTTGTTGCCAGCATCCATCGAGTGACAGTTCATGCAGCCCTTCGCCTGAAACAGCTTCGAGCCGACGGCGACCCATTGCTTGGCGACTGGCAGCTTCTCGAAGTCCCTGATCGGCTTATCGAGATCGACTTCGGCGAGGTTCGCGAGCACGTCAGCGGGCTTCGTCTTCGGAGCTGGCGGCGTGTCTGCCTCGATCGCGTCATCGGTGAGCCTGCACAGATAACGGGCGATGTCAGTCGCCTCGGTGCCGCTCAGATTCATGTTCGGCATTCGGCCGTGCGGGTTCGTCTTGAGCGGGTTCTGCAAGTAAGCCGAAAGCGGTTCGATGCGTGTCTTGCTGCCGACTGCCCCGAGGGCGTACTTCGTGATCGGCCCGAAGACTAGCTCCTCGGGCTTCAACGGTTCGCGGTCGTCTTCGGGATTCTTCGCGACGGCTTTCGCTTCTTGGTGGCAGGCGGCACATCCCGCGACGGTATACAGCGTCTTGCCTCGGTCGAAACTCTGCTTCACGTCGCCGGTCAGATTAATGGTTGCCTTGGGGGGCGTCAGCGGCGTGGTCGTGAACGACATCAGGTATTGCGTGACGGCGTAGCGTTCGGCTTTGCCGCGTTCGTCATCGGTGAACATCTTCGGCATCGTGGTGTGCGGACGCAACTTCGCGGGGTCGGCGAGCCAGGCGTCGATCCATCCGGGGTAGACTCGCTTCGCGATCTCGCTGAGGTTCGGCCCCGTGCGGTCCACGAGTGTCTTCGCCATCTTGTCGTCAGCCTTCGGCTGGTGGCACTTGATGCAGCCGAGTTCCTCGAACTTCAGGCGGCCCTGCTCCTGCTCGAAATACTGGGAGAACGTCGCGGGCCGTTCTTTCGGGAGATGCCCGAGGAACTGGTGCGGCAACGGCTCTCGCACGAAGCCTGGCCCGACCCAGAACAGTTCGACCCGCGATGGAGAGCCGTTGGAGGTGAATGTTGCCTCGAATGGTTGCACGCCGCCTTCGAGTTGCACTTCGGCATTGCCCACGTCAGCAAGAACGGCAATATCAACGCTGCCTGTGAGCACTTCCTTGCCGCCCACCTTGACTCGGAGCGTGCCGTTTACAAGGTTCGCGGAGAATGTGTACTTCCCAGGTCGTGTGATGTTCACATACCCGGACCACTTCACAGTTTTGAGTTCGCCGAGTTTCGGGTGCGGGGATTGATCCTTCCCGAACGCGAGTGCAACCGTCGGTTCCAGTCGCGTGATGGTGGTGTTCGCATCCTGATAAGAAGCCACGAGACCCGGCTTCAGGTCGGACGGCTCAACGGCGGATGCGGCGCTGCCAACGAACAGCACCGCGAGCGCGGGGAGGAAATGACGGTATTGCATTGTGTGATGCAGGTGGGTTCGTGCGGTGGGCAATTGTGACCAGTGTGATTATCCCGACGCCAGCACATCCGGCAAGCAGAAAGCAGAATCGCAAGGCTAAACGACGGCGCTGGCAGTGTTCGTTGCGTCGGGGTAGAGTGTTCTTCAACCGCCCTTTCCCGTCGAGGACCGCACCGTGCTTCGCCACTACCTCTGCCTGTACCCCATCGTCGTGATGGCCATCGGCTTCTTCACGCTCGCGTCGGCGATCAGCAAACCCGTCGATACTCACATGTATCCAACACTCCGTTCGCGTGCCGCAGCTCCGGGCAAAGAACCTATCTCGCCAACCGAACGCAAAGCCGACTGGGAAACGAAACGAACCGCAATCATCGTCTGCGATATGTGGGATCACCACTGGTGCAAATCGGCTGAGGCTCGCGTTTGCGAACTCGCTGGCCCCATGAACGAGATGCTCAAGGCTGCCCGAAACGGCGGCGTCTTCATCATTCACGCACCAAGCACCTGCACTGGCTTCTACAAGGACACGCCACAGCGGAAGCGTGCTCAGAACGCTCCGTTCGCGAAGACGCCGGTGCCGCTCGTCGCCAACGACCGCTGGGGCACTGCCTGGAACTGGCCCGACGGCAAACGCGAGGGCGTGCTGCCGATTGACGACTCCGACATGGGCTGCGACTGCAAGGTGAAGTGCGAGATTCGCGGTCCGTGGACTCGTCAGATTGCCACCATCGAGATCGGCGAGAACGACGCGATCACCGACAACGGCCAAGAGACGTGGAACCTGCTCACCGAGCGGAAAATCGACAATGTCGTGCTGTGCGGTGTTCACCTGAATATGTGCGTGCTGGGTCGGCCGTTCGCGATTCGCGGGATGGTGCTGCAAGGCAAGAATGTGGCCTTGATGCGCGACATGACCGACACGATGTACAACCCGGATCACCCGCCCGGCATCAGCCACTTTGAGGGGACCGACCGCGTGGTTGAACACGTTGAGCGATACTGGTGTCCGAGCTTCGTCAGCACCGACATCACGGGCAAGCCCGCGTTCCGCTTCAAGGCCGACACTCGCAACGCGAAGTGAAAAGCAGAAAGCCCACGGTTGATTCCGTGGGCTTTCCTATCTATTGAGGTGTTTACTTCCTGACCTGTTCCGTGGAAGGCTCACGGCACCGCCACCGTCGGCATGGCCACCATGCTCGCGGAACCACGATTTGTGGGGGTTGTTCCAGATCGCGCCGCGACCGGCGCCCAACCGGTCGAAAGCGGTGCTGGAACAGCCTTCCTCGAGACGCATCGCAAGGCAAATGCTCGGGGGACGCAACATCACCCTGTTGCAGAGCAACGAGCTAACCAAACCCACAACGAATGATGGTTGTAACTGTCGCGAGGCAACCTCGCAACGATGAAACCGAACAGTCACTTGCTGGCGGGGGTCGCGTCGGCTTCGAGGTCGCCGAGAGCATACTGGATGCCCGCGAGGTAGTACTGGAGGATCGTCGGGTTCCAGAAGATTTCTTCGCGGTGCCCGAGCGAGCAGTAGAAGCAGCGCCCCTTCCCGTAGGTGTTGATCCAACTGATCGGGTAGGTGCCATCCTTTCGCTTGCCGCCGGCCTTGTCCTTCTCGTCCATCTTCTCGATGTCCATGACGAGCAGGTAGCGACGGTCCTTCGCCAAGGCTGTGTCATCGCGGAACATGTAGATTTCGTCGGCGATCTCGAAATCCTTGCCGTCGAACACCGCAGTGACTGGGCTCTTCGGATCGACCACTTTCACGGGCACTTTCTTGTGCCACGGATGGCTGACGAACGCACCGCCCATCATCTTGTTGTAAGCGTCCCATTTCTTGTAGGTATCGGTCGCGGAGTGGACGCCGATCAGCCCCTTCCCGCTGGCGACGAAATCCTCAAGGCTCTTCTTCAGCAGTTCCTCACGCTTGTCGGCTTCTTCCTTGTTAGCAATCTTCGGGCGGAAGCAGTTCTCGGTGGTGTTCAGCATGAACACGGCGTCGAACTTGGCGAGTTTTTCGGGTTCGAGGAACGATTCGTCTTCGGTGGCGGTGACGGTGTAAGCGCCGGTCTTGTCGCCCATCAGGACGATAGCCTTGGTGCCGAGCTCGATGGACGAGTGCCGGAAGCCGGCGGTCTTGCTGAACACGAGAATGTTGCGGGTCGCTTTCGGTTTGGCTGGAGCCTTCTCCGGCAAAGCTTTTTCAACCTTTTCGACCATTTTGGGGTCGGCGACTTTTTGCCCGGCGCACGCAGCGATGGCGGTCGCAAGGCAGACGAGTGCGGGGAGGAACAGTCGGTTCACGGGGCGGTCTCCGGGAATGTGGTGGAACGTGGGAAAGGGTTTCGGCCGGAATGTTGTTGTACGAGGAGCGGTGGTGTCTGGTGATTGTGTTTGTTCAGGAGGAGTACCACACCCGGCTGAGTCTGCTAAAATGCGTGGATCGGGCCTGAAGCTCAACGGTCGAGCAGGGTGCTCATAACACCTTGGAAGTCGGTTCGACTCCGACCGGGCCCACTGGCCGAACGCCTTGCAGCCGAAGCGGTTACGCTTACCTTCCGATGGTCGGAAGTGCGGCACGAACACCAGGATTCTGCGGAAGACTTCCGCATAACCTCGGAGTGCCACACATGCCGCGTCCTCGCAACCACGTCCCGAGCTATCGTCTTCACAAGCAATCCGGCCAAGCAATCGTCACCATCAGCACAAACGGCACTCGCCGGGATGTGCTCCTGGGGAAATATGGTTCGCCTGAGAGCCAGGCCGAGTACCGCCGCCTTCTCGCGGAGTTGGAAGTCGCTGGCGCGGCAACCGTTGCTGCTCGCGCTGGTGGCTCAGACCGAACCGTTGGTGAGGTGATGGTGGCGTTCCTGGAATGGGCACAGACCTATTACAAGACCCACGACGGAACCCAGACGAGTGAACTCTCCTCGATCAAGCGGGCACTCAAACCGCTCAAGGATCTGTACGCGAGTACCCTGGCGACGGAGTTCGGGCCGCGTGCCCTGGCCGTCGTTCGCGATCAGATGGTGAAGGCAAAACTGTGTCGGACGCTCATCAACAAGCGTGTTGACCGGGTGAAACGGATGTTCAAGTGGGCCACCGCCGAAGAACTTGTTCCCGTCGCCGTCTACCAGTCACTCCGAACGCTTGCGGGCCTGAAGCGTGGGCGGACCGAAGCCCACGAACCGGAACCCATCAAGCCGGTCGATCCGACCCATGTCGCCGCAACGTTGCCCCACTTGAATCGGCATGTCCGGGCGATGGTGGAACTTCAGACTCTTTCCGGGATGCGTCCTGGCGAAGTGTGCAAGATGACACTCGCCGAGGTTGATCGGTCGAGGGAAGTATGGGTCTACCGTCCCGGCAAGCACAAGACCGCCCATCACGGCAAGACCCGAGCCATCCACCTCGGACCGAAAGCCCGCGCCGTGCTGCTCGCGTTCCTCACGGACGACCACGCGCCGCCCGAAGGCTGGAATGGGGTAAACCTTGTCGAAGACCACACCGGGCGATTGGCAATGGCGGACGCCTACGAAGAAGCCGGCCGCGAACGGGATGCGGTGCTACTCCGCGACATCACCCGCGAGGTTGTGCTGATCGCCGGATGTGTGGTCGATCCACACGCCGCGTTGTTCTCATCACGAGAAGGGCAGGAGGATCGGTATCGGATGATGCGGGCGAAGCGGAAAAGCAAGGTGCCGCCGAGCCAGAAGAGCCGCAAGAAGAAGAATCCCGAGCGGTCATGCGGGGACCGCTACACGCCCGAGAGTTACGCGCATGCGGTCGGGTACGCCACCAAAACCGCCGGCGTTCCCCACTGGCACCCAAATCAACTCCGTCACACGTTCGCAACTGAGGTGAGGAAGGTTCACGGATTGGAAGCAGCTCAAGTGCTGTTGGGACATTCGCGGGCAGATGTGACGCAGGTGTACGCTGAGCGCGATGAATCTCTTGCCGTGAAGGTGGCGGGGGAGATCGGGTGATACAGCAACTTCATGTCCTGTAACCTCGAACCCTCAGTAGAAGTCTACTGAGGGTTCGAGGTTGAATCACTTGCCAGCCTTCCCTGACTCACTTGGAGATGTTGGCCAGAGTTCTTCCGGATTGATGCTCAAGGCATTGGCGATCCGATGAATGGTTTTCCGTTGAGGGCGACAAGTGCGGTTGAGCATCATCGAAATAGCAGGTTGGCCGATGCCAACTTTTTTCGCTAATTCGGCCTGCGTCAATCCCTTCTCGTCCATTGCCAACCGGAGGCGGTTTGCAAAGGTCGCCTCCTGATGATCCATTGCCGCGATCAGCGGTCCCGCCGATGGATCAAGACTGATAGCGAGCTTCTCCGCCTCTTCCAAGTCGAGCCCAGGCTCGCCGCGATGGTCAGCATTCGGGAAAAGGATTTCAGCGATTAACGCTGTGGTTGCACACGCCTGCTCTGGATCCAACTCACCGCTCCCGAGTTGCTCAAACAACTCCAAGGCGACATCACGCAGTTTGGGGTCGCATTCATTCAGAGCGAGGACAAACGGAGACGCCAGCTTGAACGCGGAAACCTGAACATCTCCAGCGAAATGATTCGCAGCATGCTTGGAAACGAGAGATTCCATAACGATCCTCCTGATTTCAAAAAGAAAGGGCGAGGTCGATCCTCACGTGTAGAAACGTTGTTGGATCAAGAGTCTTGCCCCCTTAAACCGAGTGATGTCGTTTCTCGTCCACTCATCGCGTCGTTTTGGCATTGCCTCAAGAACCCAAACAACGCGAAGCGGACGAGCGTGAACTTTTTCAGGAACCCAATCACTTGGTGGATCGAGAAACAGAACCCTGATGTTCGTCTGTCCGCCAATGTCGTCATCAAGGCGAAGTTCATAAATACCCAAACCCGGCAAAGCCTTAATGCTCTCATAACTGTGATCGAATAACATCCCCGGCTCATGCTCGTGCCGTTCATCCCAATACCGCAATTTGAGTGCCTGACGCCGAACCTCAAACTTATCCCCCAACCCATTCCAGTAGGCCCGGATGGACTGGAGCCCATGGCGTGTAAACCGAACGAAATTGCAGCCGGTAACCGCCATTTTGGATCTCCTACCCCGGAAGAGTCAACCTGACCGATAGATGTGATATTATCACTTAATTCGGCAAAATGTCAACTCGGCTGTATCACATAATCACATAATAGGCATCGTCCAGCGTCCGTCCTTCGTCAGCCGTCAGAATCGCCACCACGTTTTCACAAATCGTCACGATTCCACCCTCGCAGCCAATTCCAAACGGAATGTCGTCAAACCCGACGCTGATCGTGTCGTGAAACGGTCGTTTTTACAGGAGAGGACATTACCACGAACGGAGCCACTGACACGACGGCTGATCCGCCCCCTCGTTGTCGGTGATCTAAGAGAATGACCTCAAATATGGCAAGTTCAAGAGGTTCCCTCAAGTTTCACGCTATTGCGTGCCGATAGCGACTCATCGGGAACGTGGGGAGTAGCTACCTCGCGAAGACCACCAGCAGCGATCGGGCACGCATCCGCTCAGCGCTACTGGTGGTCTGCCCGTGAGGATGCGAAATCATGTCACCAATAAGCGGCGACGATGACCGGATCACGCGGTTCGCTGAGTTACACGACAATACCTTATCGCTTTGTCGAACAGCGGAAGAGTTGGCTCTTTTGCTCGCCTCGAACGGCTCGCCAGATTGGGAACGAGTTCGCGGTCTGTTCGCGTGCTATGGAGTTGTCTGCGATAACGTGGTTCGGAATTGGGGATCGCTGGAGCACTTTGGGCCTCGTGGAGCAGAGATCGGTGGAGTCGCATATCGGAACTGGCACGAGGCTTTTGCGAACGCACTGATTGGCCAAGACCTCTCTCGAATGCGGCTTTGGGTCGGAACCGCGGAAGATGTGGAAGACGCGAATTGGTTGTTCCCGGACAGTGTTGATTGGCGACAATCGGACCTCTCGTTGGTTTCTCAGAGCGAGCATCCAAACCTCTGTCGTTCTCGGGAAGAGATCTGGACGAGGTTACGGGTCGTGTCTGGGTATACCCACCGATTCAACTGGAATGAGCCAGCACCGGGATTTCACGCACGTCTGTGGTGCGCTTTTGGGTTTGGCTGGTGCTTTCTCCAGCATGTAAATGCATTGAAACACACGACCCACCTGCGAACTGAATACGAGGCAGTGATTGAACGGATGAGGCCGTCAGTGCTGCCTCTCTCGCAACAACGCATCGTATGCGATCCAGCGACCCGGGCTGTTCTACTTGACGGAAAACCAATCGTTCGGGATCTCGACGAAGAAGTGTATGTCTACGCGTCTGTACTTGCTGCCAACCACCCTCGCCCAATGACCTTCTCCGAAATCGCGAAGACACCAGTTGATGTCGGGGGCAGGAAGAGTGATTTGCGGGGGGCAAATCAAACGAGAATTTCGCAGAAGACACCCCAAAAACTCAAGAACATTTTGAATGTGAAACCTGGTCGAGGCCACGCATTTCGACTTCCTGAATGTGCGTGACGGTGCTTCTGTTGGAGATTGTCCACTGTCGTGGACAGCATGTCTACAAGGCGACGGCTACTGTTCATTCCATCGCAAACCATGCGTGGAGGTGAACTGTGGCCGATATCGTTTCTGGGTCAAACGTCCCACAAGTGTTAACCGAAATCCAGTCGGGAGAGGGGCTCTCCCTTGCCGCTGCAGGGCGCACATTCCCGAGCCATCGGGGCAAAGGGAATGGGGTCCAAGCGTGCACTGTGTGGCGGTGGCGCAACACCGGAGCCCGTGCTACCGATGGCACGCTCGTCAAGCTCGAATGCGTCCGCGTGGGTGGTCGATGGCTAACTTCACGTGGAGCTGTCGCGCGGTTCGTTAGTGCCTTAACAGACGCATCCACTTCGGTCGAATCATCGCCTATCCCACGTTCGCCAGCTCAGCGTCGCAAGGCTCTCGCAGTCACCGACAAGAAGCTCGACGCGATGCTCGCGTGAACGGAAACGAACAAGCCCGAGGCGGGGGTCTCGGGCTTGTTCTTCGACTCAATGTGCAACTAACTCTGGAGCAATCTATCATGACTCTCAACAAGCAAAATATCAACCCGCAATCTGGCATTCTCGACATACGAGATCGCGACGCCCTGGAGCGTGTGCTCGTGGGCATCCTCCTCGCCGGACCAGACCTCTTCATTGCCGCGACCGAATATCCTCCCACCCAGCTTCGCGAAGCGGAACTGCGCCTGATTTACAACGCACTTCTCGCGAGCGGCCCACCCGATTGGCGTAATGCAGACGCGATATTCATTCGCGTCTGCGATCGCTTGTCGCGATTCCCTGGGGCCCTCTCAACAGCTCACCAATTGCGTGGAATCGCCCTACGCATCTCGTGTCGGTCCAAGACGATCGATCAGATAATCGCGGCCCTTCTCGGGCATATCAGCGATGATGAGCGAGAGGGTATTATCGCTCATCATCGCCTACATTTCACGGTCAATGATGACGAGGTGATCGAAGTATTGCGTCGCATCCAGCAACACAGCGATCAGGCACGTCTCGCACGCACTCCTGCGGCCTGAACCATCCCCACGAACGCGGCCTCGGGCGGTCGCGTTCTCGCCATTTTATCTAACTATCGTGGTGCCAAATGAGCCAACTACTCCAGATACAAACAATTCCGATTGATCAGATCATGGTGCGGAAACGGGGGCGCGACGATTGCGGCGATCTTCGAGGGCTTGAGACGTCGATCGCTGAAATCGGTTTGTTGAGCCCGATTGTCCTGAATACTCGATGCGAATTAGTCGCTGGCGAACGTCGCTTGAAGGCAGCACGAAACCTCGGCTGGACCGCGATTCCCGCATTCGTGGTCGAACGCTTTGATGACGCCTTGACCGCTCTAAAAGGTGAACGCGACGAGAATCTCCATCGCCTGCCAATGACGGCTTCGGAGTTGGTCACGCTGGGCAAATCCATCGAGAGCGTCGCCAGGGAAGAGGCAGCGAAGAGGCAAGCCGCAACGCAGATCCGGGACGGCTCGCGCCCGGTGGTGGAACCGGTTCCATCACCGGAAAACAAGGGGAAAACGCGGGACATCGTCGGGAAGGCGCTCGGAGTTAGTGGCCGGACCTACGAGCAGATGAAGAAGGTCGTTGACCATGGTACGCCCGAGTTAGTTGGGGCGATGGACGACGGTGACCTGCCGATCAAGGTCGCCGCGCAGGTAGCCGACCTGCCGCCCGAAGTTCAGCGCGAGATTGTGTTCTCACAAGACCCCCGTGAGACGGCGAAGGAAGTCGTCGAGGAGTTTTCGCAAGAAGGCACGGCGGAAGCCGAAGTCGAGGCCGACTCTCAACCCGAATTCGCTGCCACCAATGCCCAGGATCATGAAGTTGCCGACGCAAAGCCAGACCACCCACATGCCAAACTTCTCCAAGCGATTGTCAACCTTGCCTCTCGCATTTCGGCTGAGGTGAACGACGCCGAACCTGACGCGAAGATTCGGCGTTACTTGCTCGATATCGGGTTCGTTTTCCCTCGCGCCAAGATCGTCGGCGAGCGGCATTACGGCTGGCAGTGTGTTGGCCTTCGCGGTCTCTACCGAGTCGTGAAGCTGGCGGGCTTGCCTGGAAAAACAAGGGCTAAGGAGAAGTTACTCAAGGCGTACCAAGACGCTGCCCAACCGGAGGGCGACAAATGACCGCCCTCTTCGAACAGAAGACCGAGACCGAAACCACCGCCCCGAAAGAGCGTCCCGACCCGAAGGTTGTGCGACTCCTCGAAGGCTACGGCTATCGCGCCGAAGCGGTTCGGCTGTGGTCGCCCGAGCAAGCGAATACGACGTTGAACTCCTGCAAAAAGGAACAGGCGATCGCGCTTCGGCGAGCCGACGACGTTGCCCGTGCCCAGGAGGAGAGCGTTCCCCGCGGCCAACCGTCCTGGGTGGAACGTCAGGAAGCGGCCGCCAACATCGAGCAGGCTCAGGGCGAGGGGATCGACGAGTTGCACCAGCGGGTCTGCTACTCGCTTTACGCCCTCCGCGACGACGAACTGAAACGACTCGCAGGTCATCTCATTCGCCTCATGCGAGGTGAAAAATGACACTCACCGAAGCGGAACAGCAGCACGCGATTGCCAGGATGTGGTCGGCAGGCGTTTGGTTCAGCCGCGCGCCGCGATGGGCGCATTCCGGAGAGACAATTCCGCCGGACGTGGATCTCCCCTCTCTCGATCTCAATGAGTGGGTGGCTGCTTACGACGTTCACTTTCCGCACCTCTCTGCCACCGATCCGAACGTCACGTTCGTGGGGACCGCGGCCGAGTGGTTTCGCTCTGACACCGCGTTCGCGGATGCTGTCCTGCGAGCCGTTGATTCGCTGATTTCCGAGGCGCAAGAAACGGACCTTCTCAACTGCGAGTGGGGGGAATTGCTTTGAACGCCCCCGACATCATCCAGCGGGTTCGTGCGTGCGGTTACGACGTGCAACTGACGCTCTTCGGTCCCGTGCTGATAGCTGGCCGCAGCGAGCGCATCATGCCCCCGCGACTCCTCGAAGATGTCAAAGCTAATCGGGACTCACTGGTTGAGTTCCTGACGGAAATGTGTGGCGAATGTGGTCGTAATGCTTCCGACCCCGAAGACCGGGCACGCCTGGCCGATCCGCTGTACTGCGATCATGGGAGGAGTCAATGCCCGTACAAACCATGACGCGACGAACGCACAGGATGCCCCCGCATTGCACGACCGCCGAACGCGTGATTCTCGCGGGCATGATGAAAGACAGTGACGAGACGATTCCGCCGATGGTCATGGGCGGGTTGGTAGTGGAGGACTTCTACCACCATGCGCACCAACTCGTTTTCACAACGCTGCTGGACCTCTTCAACCGGTTTGCGTCGTGCGGTCCGTTCGACCTATACCGCACCCTTGAACGCAGGGGTGAGTTAGCGGAACTCGGGCACGATCCGGCAGGCTGGGTTTTCGATCTGTGGCATGTGCAGCCGTGGTTTTCTGGAATCGAAAGATGGTGGGCGGACGACTTCGTTCCGCCCGATGTCTCGCTGTTCACCGCGGCACCCATCGCGGCGGCCCGACTCATCCAGTGGCTCGCCCAGAGGCGAGCAGCGATCCACGCGGCGAACGAACTGCTTCGCGATGCACGCGACGGGTCGATGAGTCCGTCAGATGCAAGGGTGCTGTTCTTATGTCATCGCCTCGGCGAGATTCGGTCGGACCTGCAACCGAGGGCAGCAGCATGATACTCAACGAAGCTGCCCCGACTGCTGAAGTTGCCTTGGGCGAAGCGCTCATTCTCCGTGGCTGGGGATGGTGTCCGTTTCCCGTGGACAGCAACAAACGGCCGCTTGTGCGGTGGAAGCGGATGCAGCGCCGGCGGCCCACCGACCGCGAACTCGCAAGTATGTTCCGCATCCGTGGCGTCGCTGGAGTTGCGGTCGTGACTGGTTCGGCCAGTGGCGGTCTTGTGAACCGCGATTTCGACATCGAGAGTTCATACGACCGGTGGGCGGCCGAACACCCACGACTCGCCCGTGTTGCCCCGACCGTTCGCACAGCACGCGGATTCCGGGTGTGTATCCGATCTCGCGTGTCGATCTATCGGCAATTCGATGACGGTGAAGTGATCGGGGACAACAAGCATTTCGCGGTGATGCCACCTTCTCGGCACCCATCGGGCGTGAATTACACTTGGGTGAACGGGCCGCCCCTGGGTTTGTCAGAGTTCCCATTGCTCGATCTTGTCGCCGCGGGATTCCTTCCGAGTTACGATCAGCCGTCCAAGCGGTCCAAAGCCAGCCTTGCGCCCACGCCCGTTTCGATCCCTGATTTTGAGCCCGCGACCCTTCCCGACGCTATCCGTGAAGCCATCCTGCGAACGCTGCCGCACCGAGCGGGTGAGCGGAACCACAAACTCTTTATGTTCGCTCGGTCGCTTCGCGATCACATTCCCGAGGATGCGCCGCCCGGATTGTTGTTCGACTCAGTTCGAACGTGGTGGCAGATGGCGTTGCCGGTCATCGAAACGAAAGAGTTCGGCGTGACACTCGCGGACTTCCGCAGGAGTTGGAGCACCTGCGCAGTGCCGATGTGCCAGTCCCGCCCGAAGCGTGTGATGGCTTGTGCAGCATCGGCCGCAATGACGCCACGAGAGAAACTGGAAGCGGCTTGCCGTGCGCTGGCGGCGGAAACGGGCGGGGCGTTCCACATGAGCGTTCGAACGGCTGGCAATGTAGCTGGGATTCCTTCCCGCACAGCGGCCCGTTTGCTCACCTCGTTGGTCACGGCGGGATTCCTCGAAATCGTGCAGCGTGCATCACCTTCTGCGACGAAGCGAATGGCTACCGAATACCGGCTAAAATCGTTCGCTTCGGTGTAAGAATGGCACACAAGGCATTTAGGTATTATCTGCTCTCTTGGCTGCCTTCTGAGCGTGCGTTGCTATAGGGGCGGTTTGAGGATTGTTGATGGGTGTGAGCAGTGTTTCAGCCGAACCTCCGTTCGCCTTGCCGCTGCAGTGCGCGAGCCCAAAAAATGATAGGTTTTCCCAACTCCCAGATTGCCGCAGTTGCCCTGCTCGAAAATGACGCGTTTGAAACGCTCACTTCGTCTGAAAATGTAAGGTTTTGTAAGGTGCGACATGTCGGCAATGTTCGCCGAAAATGATGGCATTTGATACCAACGTAAACCTCGCTCGGATCGCCTGGGAAAGTCAGGGCAACGTCGCCGAAAAGGATAACAATTGATGCACCTCGTCCGAGCGTGTTTTGCCCACGAATCTTAGCGTTTCTTAGCATTGCCCACTTCCCAAAACTCAACATTTCTCACCACCCGCCCATTCGCGGAGTTCGCGTCGAAACTTAACAATTCTTACACTTCTTCGCCGTCAGAACTGAGGTTTTCTGAGGATTCATCTAGCGCCCGTCCTCGCAAAAGGAACACCTTTGGACACGCCGAAACTGACCCTTTCTGGCGTTCTCTGACATGCGTCCTTGCGTCGTAACTGTCGCGTTCTGTACCATCCGCAAACGTCGGTTTGATTCTCGACGGCTCTGCGTTGTATCCCGCACATCTGACGTTTCCTGACAATTCGTGAGGCGGCTTCACAGCAGGCAACGACTGGCCGTGTAATGACCTTCGCTCATCGCCTATTACCCCAGATGCTCACCAATCGCACAGCGTGCGGCACAGGGCACGAACGCCGCCCAAACCGACCCCGGCTCACCTGAAGGCGTTTTGCGATTATCGAGCGTCCTATTGCGATTGCGGGCATATCGGCCACTTGCACGAATTGGTTTGCGTTGTGACGATTGTTCCGACCGCGACGGATGGGGCGAGTTGGCAGTTCATCCGCGTGCATTTCACACGCGGTACCATTCTCCCGGAGCGCTGCGGATATGGTTGCGACCGCGCCGACGATTGAGCCGCTGACCGCCGCCGCACAGATTGAGAAGTGGCATGGCTTGCTGCTGCGGTTCGCGGGCAAGTACGCACGCCGCTATCAGATCGACCCCGATGAGGCGTATCAGTGGATTGTGCTGCACATCTTGGAGCAGTGGGACACTTACGCGCCTTCCCGAGGGGCTTTCACGACGTGGCTTCACGTCGTTGTCCCGAACGCCTTCCGTGATCTGAAGCGTCAAATCACGATGCGGTCGGTTCTGTGCGTCAGCCTTTCCGCACCCGCTGGTGCCGGCAGCCGAGACGGAGGGCGGACCCTTGGGGACTTTGTTCCCGATCTCAGCCTCCCGGACGTCGGCGACGAGGTCGCCGACCGCACCAGCCGGGAGGAAGTGAGGGCCGCCATTACGCGACTCGCGGATCCCGAGCGAACTGTGATCGAGAAGAGATTTTTTCGTGACGAAAAGCTGAGTCCCCGGGATCGCGGGATACTCGCCGGAGCGATGGCATCCCTGTCAGCGATGCTGGCGTAGCAAGCAGGCAAACGCCCATGCAAAGGTCGATGAATGGCGAGCACCAGTGGGGCCGAACCGAGCGAACTCATCACCCGCGCCATGCTGGTTGCGGCCGAGGCGATGTTTGTCCAGGGATTCGCCAATCTCACAACCGCACTCATCGCCAACACTGCGGCCACCATCGCCAACACCGCAGCGAGCAAGGTAGGCGGGGTCGGTGTCGGTGGCGGAGGCTCCGCCGCCGCTGCTGTTGGTTCGACGCTCTACTACCAAACACAGTCCATTATCCTGTCTCAAAAGCAACACAAGACCCTTGAGGACATTCTTTGGCAGGTGTCGGCGATCCGGGCGAAAGGGACAGGCGAGCAGCAGAACACGGGCGGATCGCCCAAGGACAAGGACGACAAGAAAGAGAAGGAAAAGCCATCCGCCTTCGCCACCATTGGAAATGCACTGACCGGGAAATTGCTCGGTGCCCTTGGACCCATCACGAGCCTTGCCCAAATCATCGGCAGTTCAGCGAGCGGGTTTCAAGTGTTCACGGCGGCGATGAACGTGGTTGCCGCCACGCTCGCACCGATCGTGCTGCCGGTGTTCCTTGCGATGGCAGGCGCGGCACTGGATTTCGCTGACGTGCTTCAGACGAAACTCGCCCCGGGGATGAAGCAATTCATTGGACTGGTGTTTGACGGGCTAATCCCAGTGCTGGCGAAACTGATCGAGTATTTTTTCAGGCTGACTGATGGGTTGGCTGACATCATGCTTGCGGTTGCAAACTTCACGTCGGAGATTCCGAACTTGGCCCGAGATCTCCGAAATGCGGTCCTTGGTCCGGTAGCAACCGATGAGGAGCGAGCAGACTCCATCCGTGAAGCTCGGAAAGCAGGCACTTCTGATGAAGTGATTCGGATTGGCGGCGCGTTCACAGGGGTCAAGCCTGCTGATCTTGCAAGAGCATTTGACCTCGCTGGACGAGAGGCAGGACGGAAAGCGGATTTGACGGGCGGGGAATTCAAAGTGATTGGCACTGGAGGTGGCAGAGCAGGCGGACGTGGAATTGACGACGCGATTTCATCGTTCCTCCAGAGCATCGGACCTAAAGCCCAATTCTCTGGGCTTGCCGATGTTGGGAAGAGTGCTCAACTGGCAGCATTGAACGGCGATGCAATTCAGCAACGAATGCTTGAAGCACTCGTTCGATCGGGTCACGACATAGCAGCGATTCGAGAATCGCTGGCAGGGGGGCCACCACCAGCGGGACCGCCTTCTGTGCATCGTGGTGCGGCTGAGATTGATTGACAGTAAACGGCAGCCACTGCACAGCCAATCCCTCCCTTTGATGTTGGGCAGCGATGTTGCTGATCGGAGGAGTTCTGATGGAACCTGCCCGCGCTCGGCCCGATGGTAAGGCCGAAGTTCGAGAGGAACGCGTTTTTCTGCTCCAACAAGGCTGGCCCGCAGAGTTGGCCCTCGCGGCAGACACCCCAGGAGAATACACCGCGTATGTGTCGCATCTCGGGGTTGTTCATTTCACGTCAGCAGCGTTCACCGGGGTGGGATGGGTGAAACTTCGCGGAGTTCAGACCAGCGAGTTCCCCGCCGGTCTGCCTGATGGCCTCACCGCGAGGATTGAGCGCATTGAGTGGGTGGCAGAGACATTCCCCTCGACGTCCTGAGCAGAGCAGACAGGCAATGCACCTCGCGACCTTGGAGGCTCACCACCTCCGAGGACTCATCGCAATGGCTGTCGCCTACAACGTGAACGATGCCGGTCAAATCATCCCGTTCACGCCCACAGAAGTCGCGCAGATGGAGTTGCAGACCTACGACATCCGTCAGGGCGGTTTCCCCACGCACACACGCGATTCGAACGGCTGCACACTCAAGGCGACGTATTTTTGCCGGTATGAGTACCTCGAACGCGCTATCTGCTACATGCTCGGTGCGGCGAAGTCGTGGGACGATTCGGGCGACCTGAAGATCAGTCGGCTTATTCCACAGACGTGGCCCGGTAAACCTCAAATCGCCGCCATTCGCCTTGATAGCGCTACCGGCCATCAGTTCACACAAGACAATGACGCTCCAGATGAATTACTCACCCCTGAATACAACTACGCCAAGTTAGCGTTTACTTTCCAGCAATTGCCGTACTCGCTTCTTGAAGACGATGTGACGACTGACCAGATCGAGACCTACGTTCAGGTTATGCCGTCCACTTCAGACATTAGCTATCTCGGTCTGCCAGGTGGCACGATGGCGTACAACGTCGAGGGAGGAGTTTGGGGACCGCCTCCGGTGGGAGCAATTCCCTTCTCCAAACCAATCCCGTACCCACTCGGCTTCCCTGTTCCGACGCTCACGATCTCGCGGAAATGGCATCGCGTCCCTCTGGATTGTTGGGGTCCGGGAACACCGCTCTTTCAGCGAGTTTACGGCGATGTGCCAACAGGGAAGAAACCATTCGCGGGAACGGTGAATGCCGAGACATTCCTGGGATTCGAGCCAGGGTATTTGCTGTTTCTTGGAACCGAGGAGGAGTTGGAGTACGATCCGCTTGGAGATGTGCTGAGCTGGACTCTTACCCATCGGTGGCAAGCCAAGACGCTCGCGCCTCACCTGTGGCTTTACTTCTTCTCGTCCGTGGCTTCCGAGGCAGGGTCGCAGGGTTGGTATCTCGCGACGAAGCGCGGAGCTGACTGGTCGGAAATCTCACTGCTGCCGGACGAGACGGGCCTGTTCAACGTCCGGCAGCACGCGCTCCTGTTCCGAACTTACTGAGTTACTTCTCGGGCTTGGGTTCAACGACGACGTTGATCCCGCCGTTCCCGTTTGCGCCAGCTCGTTTGAAGATGACAAAGGTGTTTCCGTTGCGGTCGGTGATCTCGCTTTTCGCCTGAGCCGAGTGGCCACCTTGGGCGGATGCGAGACATATCAACCGCCGCCCATCTTTATCCTTGAAATCATCGCCGTTTGAGTCTTTGACCCACACGGCAGACACGTTCACGATGGGGAGAAGGAATTTATTCCCGTTCTCATTCCAAGGCTTCAGTGTGACCCATTCCTTGTAGGGCTTGGCGGGTGGCATGTCGTTCGTCTTCGGTTCGACTTTCTTCTCTTGCCCTGCGTCAGCGGTTGTTTGCATCAGCACTGCTCCAGTGAGGAATAGCCCCACCAGCATTACGGCGTGCATTGCCTGCCCCATGCGAACGATACCTACTTTGGTCATCGCTTCCCCTCGAAGGTGGTGAGTGGCAGGATGATCGGCGGCGATTCGCGAGGTGTCAATGTTCGTAGTCTCTCCAGTTCATCTATTTGGCGAACATCGCCAACGTTGCCGGGATCGTTCAAAGCCCGCAGCGTTCTGTTGTGATTGCAAGGAATTCTCTACGGTTTGTACGCTTTCTGTGAAGTGGTAAGAGTTGCAACCTTCCGAGAAGGGTAGGCAGAATTGCAGATCCTCAATCGGGAGCGAAAACGCCTCCGAATCCTTGGGTTCGGCAGGAAGACTCACGGTTTCGCGGTCAATGGCACGGCTAGTGCTTTGGAGAGGGTCACGAACGAACCAAACCCAAAAGAGGTATGAACATGACCCCGAATGCCATCGCTGCCAAGACTGCCCCAAACACCACAAGCCACGATGAAGTGAGGAAGATGCTTCGCGATGCTGCCTTCGTTCTTCAGATGACTCGCCGTGTGAAGGCCGAGATTATTTCTGAGCGTGCCGAATCGACGAAGCCCACGACTCGGCCGGTCGCCGAACTGGCTGCGGGCCTGGTGGTGTGATTTGCTTCTTGCGGAAGAGGACGACCGACACCAAATCGGGACACTGCAAGGTTACGGGATTACCAACGCAGTTATCCGATGTGAACGTCTCGCCGATTAGGGCTCATCCATCCCGAGCGCTTCTCGCACTTTCCGAATCTGGCTTTCTAATTCCGGAGGGATGGGCAAGCCTTCCTCCAGCACTTCTTCTCGCACCCGCAGCAGTCGTTTGAGTCTCACTCGCAGATCCGGCCTGACGAATGGACGCATTTCTTCCTCGGAATCGTCTGGCATACCTGCCTCAACCTACCACTGACACGACGAACTCGACACGACGCGATTGCTTCTGCAAGAATGAGCCAATAGGAGAGGCTGCCTTGCATCGTGTCGCCGACCGGTCATGATAGGGGCGGTTCAGAGGGCGATCGATGACGGAAGCGGAATGGTTCAAGTGCGAAGAGCCGGCGAGGATGCTGGAAGTTGCCACAGTTAAAACGGCATCACGGAAGTTGCGGCACTTTGCCCTTGCCTGCTGCGCGAGCATCGATCACCTCATCACCGACCCACGGAGCCGAGCGGCATTGGCGTTCGCCACGCAGCACGTGGAAGCCGGCACCCACCGACAGAAGGGGCGGCCGAGCGTCGAGCGAGAGGGACAGGCGGCGTGGTCCGAGGCGTACCACCGGTCGGCGGAAACCGTGGGCGTTGAACACGACGAAGCCTTGCTTCGGGCTTGTGCGGCTACGGCTGCTGTTGCGACCGTGGGCACGAATCCCCCCGAATTGTCGGCAGGCTACGCATCTCGGTTCGCGTGCTATGCGGCGTGCTGGGCCGCAAGACGCCCCGCGGGCACGAACGAGCAAGTAGTATTACGGACCGGCGACCTCACGCCCGACGAGCAGGGGGCGGAATTTGAACGGCAGGCGCGTCTCCTGCGCGACATCTTCGGCAATCCGTTCCGCCCCGTCACCTTCTCCCCGGAATGGCGAACGTCTACCGTCCTCGCGCTCGCCCAACAGATGTACGACAGCCGTGACTTCTCCGCGATGCCGATTCTCGCGGACGCCCTCCAAGACGCGGGCTGCGACAACGACGACATCCTCACGCACTGCCGCAATGAGAAGCAGGTTCACGTTCGCGGATGTTGGGTGGTGGATCTGGTGCTTGAGAAGAAGTGAATTGGCCAGCAGGGTAGCAATGAACACGCTCAACAACATGCTCGCCGAGATTGTTGCTGACCCGACTGAGGAAACCCGTTGGCTCGTGTTGGCGGACTGGCTGGAGGAACACGACGACGTCCGACGGGGTGAGTTGCTCCGGCTGCACCGGATGTTGTTGGGCACTTGCTGCGAACCGGATGCCCACCCGGAAAGGAAAGCGTGGCAAGCCCGCATCGTCGAACTGATTGCGGCGGGTGTTCGTCCGTGTGTCCCGCAGCGTGAAGTGCAGTTGCCAGGGGGCGTGTGCATGACACTCTCGTTCATTCCACCGGGGTCGTTCTTGATGGGCGGGAATGCCAGCAGCGATGAGAGGCCGATTCGCAAGGTGACTCTGACACACGGGTTTTTCATGGGTGTTCACCCAGTGACGCAGGCACAGTGGAAGGCGGTGGTGGGCACAGATCCGAGTTACTTCAAGGGAGCGAACCGGCCGGTGGAACAGGTCTCGTGGGAAGCCTGCCAAGAGTTCTGTGAGAAGCTGACGGCAGAGTTGTCGGGGCGAGGTCGGGTCGAGTTGCCGACGGAAGCAGAGTGGGAGTATGCGTGTCGGGCCGGCACCACGACCGAGTACCACTTTGGTGATGCACTGAACACCGACTTGGCCAACTGCGATCGGAGCAAATCGCCAACGGAAGAGAATCGCAAGAAGCCAACGGATGTTGGATTATTCCCCCGGAACGGGTGGGGTCTGTTTGATGTTCATGGCAACGTCTGGGAGTTCTGCGCGGGTTGGTGCCGGAGTTATCCTCACAGTTCGCCACCCGATTCCCCAGAAACCGAACCCAGCGGTCGTGTCCTACGTGGGGGCTCTTGGTATAGCCTGCCAGAACACTGTCGTGCCGCTTCCCGCCGCAATGGTGGGCTTCAAATTCATCACATCTCCTTCGGCTTTCGGGTTTGTCTTCGCCTGGACTGATTCCGATCAACCGACATCGCCACCCAAATCATGCCATGCTCAGACTTCGAGCATGACGTTCCGCGTGCTCATCATCGGCGGCCGGCAACGCTTCGAGTACGCTCGGCTGCGTGATGCCCTCGACATGTTGCTCGCCAACCGCCTGCCTGATGTGGAGATTCTCACGGCGGGCGGCCCCGGTGTGCCAGCACTCGCCGCGTGCTACGCTCGCTCTCGCAGTTTGCCCTTCGTCGCAATCCCCATCGACCATGAGCAACACCCGGCAACACCATCGAACAGCGAGATGCTCGCCTAATCGAGTTGGCTGATGCTGCGGTGTTGGTGGGCGATGCGAGCGAAGTGCGCGAACTGCTCGCCAGGGTGATGGCGAAGGGGCTTCGAGTGGTGGCCGTCGGGGCGACGCCAGTGAGAAGGGAATCAGGTGAGCCCGTCGAAGAAGATGACGGGACGGGAATGGTTCGGGGGTTGCCGGACTGATTCCAACTTTCCCACCAGATCGCCCTTTTGTGTGAGTATCATAAAAGAGGTAGGCACCCGGTCGCCGGGGTGATCAAAGACGATTTCAAATCAGCAGTCAGCCTTGTGGTCGATTTTGGTTCGGGTGTAAGGTGTCTCGCGTTGGCTCCCCACATCGCTGGAATTGAGCTTCGGCAAGCAAAAGTGGGAGGGAATCATGAGTACAGCCACACTAACCCAGGCCTCGGGCGGATCAGATGAGAAGCCGCACTGGAATCAGAACCTCCCTTCCGTGATTCGGGGATGCTGCGCCTTCGTGTGCCTTCTGGCCGCAATCTTTGCGGCAGTGATCGTGTACACCAAGGTGTCGGCGAACGCCGAACTTCTCAGTGGCAACGCGGTGATCGACAGCGTTCACTACACCGACGCGGTCAAAGCAGCAATCACTCAAAAGTTGGAAGGGGCAAAGGGATTGTTTCAGGCGAGTCTCGTCGTGCTCGGGATTTTGTGGGGCCTCGTAATTGCAAAGAAAGACGATCGGGCACTTCGCATCACAGACCGTCCCGAAATGATTATGTTCTTGAGCGCCAACGTGCTGTTCTTGGTGAGTGGTTATTGCTATTCTGCGTACACAGACGCCATGGCTACGGTCCACGCCGCGGGTCCCGTTGAGTACGAGGATCCGAAAGACTTGACGATCATGGACTTCCGGGACAGCCGAATCGACAACCTCTATGTCTGGCAGCGGGGAGTTTGGGTTGCCGCGATGATTGTTACTGCCATCGCACTGTTCTGCTCCCACGTCGTCAAAGAACACTCCGAGAAGGCGAAATCGCCATGCGAACCCTCTCCCTCGCCGGTGCCCTTGTCTGGATCTGTGTGACAACCGCACCAGCCAGGCAAGTGGCGAAGCAGGACCAGTTCGATGCCGCTGGGAATGCTTGCAAAGAGCTGCTTGCAAAGAAGGATACCTTCGCGATGGACCTCGCGAAGAAGAAAATCACACCGGAAACTATCCAGAGTGACTTTGAGGACCTGAGAAAGATTCTTGCCACGGATGAAGGCAAACTCCTGATGCGTGCAATGACTGGAATCGAGGCAAAGGATAACCAATTGCCCCAGAACGCCGACGAAATGAAAGATCTCCTCATCACCATCTGGGTGACCTGGCGGGTGGACGAGGCGAAGGGTGGACTAAAGAGCGTTCTCGCCGACCTCAGCAAGTTTGTGAAGGTTCATTTCAAATCTGACCCCAGTGAAGCGGCAGTCACGGTGAACGGGGCGGAACGAGGCAAGACGCCACGAGTCGTGTACATGACAAGGGACGGTAAACATGCTCTTCGGATGGCCAAGGATGGGTACGAACCGTGGGACAAGTCGGACTACACGCCAGGCGAACGAGGTGACAAATTCGAGGAGAAGTTGAAAAAGAAGCCATAAGTGGCTGGGTTCCGCCAGTTACTTCACTTCCGTTACCCGCACCTCGAGCCACGCTGGCGCAATCACCCCGCTCACCACGCCGCCCTTGTGCTGAATCACTCGCAGAACGCCACGCACCACCACCCGCTCGCCTTCCTTCACGTCGAGGCGCTTGCCCAACAACACCGCCCCACGTTCCACGTCGTCATCGCGGTCGGCAGCGCCGACCATCGTTCGACCGAGGAGCGTGTGGTGCGCTTCAAGGCTCCACAGAATAACGACGCACCGGAGATTCCGGTGCGTCGTTGCGTTCGGGGGTGTATTTCTCACGCCCCAAGCCTCCCGCCTCGTACATCTGGATCAGACCGGAGAAGGCTACCCACGCAGTCCGAATGGACGAGGCTTAGTTCACCCCAACAAACCGTACTCGAGGTTCAGATCGACCCCAACCTTATGCTCACCGGGGGCTAGGGACACCTGAGCCGACGTATCTGCCGTGGGCGTGTCGTTGATCACCGTGGCCGGGACCAGCACGGTGTAGCTGGTGGCACCGTCGAGAAGCAGGTTGTTGAATGTGTACGCTCCGTTCACTGTTGTCGCCTCGTCGACGATCGTGCTGCCGATCATCAGGCGGACCACCGTCCCGTCCGGAACGGCACTGCCGTTAAAGTAAACAGTCCCGGAGATGCTGCTCGCGTCCGAAACGATCGGGCCGCCGCCTACCCCACGAACTGCCCACTCCTCGAACCCGCCATTGGCCGCGTAGTTGCCGCCCGTCGCACCGAATTTCGAATAGAGGTAGAGGTAGTCCCCTCCCATGAGCAACTGCTCCGGGACGTCGAGGACCATGTCGCTGGACCCACTTCCGGTGCTCAACCGGGCATCCAGTGCGACCGAGTTACCAGCCCCCATGTCGTACGCCAGCGTTGCTCCGGGCAAACTTCCGTCCGCAGCCAAGCTGCCGTGGAGGGTCGAACTGCTCCCGACGTACACTCGCAGTTCGTTGAGCGACAGGAGGGGGGCCGACGCCTTTTGATTGATGTCGAGCAGGAACTCTCGGTATCGCGTTCCAGTACTGGGATCCGTCCACACCGGAGTGTCCGTAACGCGAAGCGACCGCGTGAACTGCGGACTCTTGTTCTCGTCGTAGGCCAGGGGGCGGGCATCGGTGTTGTATCCTGCCTCGACGGTGCTGTTGCCCAGAGCCTGAACGCGGACGAAACTGTCGATCACACCGGTCCCTGCGGGCCGGGACTGAGCCTGTGTGAACCATGCGGCGCCCGCAGCGGTGTTCTGGTCGAATGTTGCCGACACCCCGCGCATCGTCAGGTCTAGAACGGTCGCGCTGGGGACGTCGCGGGCTTCGAGTCGGGTAACGGACAGGACGACGGCTGACCGCGGGGACGTACGCACGCGACGATAGCGGGAGAGGGAGAGGAATCGCATCGGGAGCCTCAGATAACACAGGTTTGAAGGTCCGGCGAGGCGGTCACGGCGTTCGTGTCGCGTGACGCTCGATCGGGTCTGGGCGGAAGGTGCGGGTCGCCGTCGCGTTGCGAGGCAGTGGGGCACCGGTGACCCCCAACCGTACGTCGCGGATGGGCAGTGTCAAACTGCCAGAGGGCTGTTGTGGCAACTTCTTGACGCTTGGAAGAAGTGAGGCATGAAAACTCAATACCTGATCTCAAACCCGCGCTACTGAACGCAACGGGCGCGTCCGGTGGCGTCGACTCCATGTGGTATTAGGCAAAGTGCGGGGTTTGCAGCTTTGGGCACAGTCGTCGTGGGTTTCGCCGTGACTGGCTTCCCGTCGAGGATGCGGGCACGTTCGAGCGTCATCGCCCCAAGATCGAGCGGGCGAAGGTCGAGGGCACACACGGCGAGGATGATGGGAGCAAGGGCTTTCATGTCATGAGCACTTCGGCCCGAGCGAGGTTCTTGTAGCTGACCATGTGGAACCGGTCGCCAGGATCTCTCGCATAAGGTGCCGATATGCACCCGCATCTTGTGCCTTGTCGAGGGATCAAAGGGGAAACGGGGCCAGTCGTAACGGAGATCGTTATGACTGGCCGAGCGCCCAGCATCGCGAGAAACTCCTCGGTGCCCATCACTTCGCCCCTCCCTTCCCCTTTGCTGGCTCATCCTCGACGAGCCCCAACGCCTTGCGAACTTCGCGGATCTTCTCTTCCAGTTCCGGAGGGATGGGTAAACATTCCTCCCACAACTCCTCTTTCACACGACGCAGCCGATCCAGTCTCACTTGCAACTGGCGGTCGATCAGTTCCTGTTTCTTGCGGTCAGACGGAGCGTTCCCCATGTTGGGACTCGTGATTGAGAGCATCGGTCGGGTTCACTTCTTCACTCAGTTCAGCGACAGCGTGACCTTGGCACCCGACTCATGCGTGATCTCGATTGCCACTGCGGTGGCCTTCGCGCCGATCAGGCTGTACCGCATGAACCGCCCATCGCGTTCAGCAGCGACAACTCCCGCAGCCTTCATCACCGACAGGTGATGCGAGACGTTCACCATCTCGGACTTCGTTGCTTTTGCCACTTCGGTGACGGTCTTCACTCCTGTGGCAAGTGCGCGAACGATGGCAAGCCGCGTTGGCTCTCCGAAGGCAAAAACCCATTCGGCCTGGGCTTTGAGTTGGGCAGCGGTCATCAAACAAGATCTCGCGAGGTTTGTTGGGGATTGGGTTGGCTTACGGTGCGGTCACTTCTTCGGCTTGCCCTTCGGGGCGGGCTTCTTCGGCTCGGGTTCCTCGCTCGCCTCGCCCTGAACGTCTTCACACCCCGCGAACGCGGTGCAGGTCACACCAAGGGCAGACGCCAGTTTCACCACGATGGGGAATGATGGCAGACGAAGCCCCTGCTCGTAGTTTCTTACGTTTCCAATCGACGTTCCGGCCTTCTGAGCGAGCGACTCTTGTGTGAGTTGCGCCACCTCGCGAAGCCGCCGTAGCTCGTCTTTGAACTGCATTTGTAGCCCTCTCGTGTAATCTGAAATCTACACCATTATGCGTACCACGTCAAGCGTACCAATTCCGAAATTATCGTAGTACACATCTTGACGTACTACACATACTAGCGTACCATATCTGAAGTACCGAACAACCACACCCAGCCCGCAGGAACCTCCCATGTCCGAGATCGAACACGAACTGCGAATGTACTCCGACGACAGCGACGAGTACGCCCCGACCGCCGAGGAACTGGACGCCATCTACGCGGAACTCAACACCGCACCCGTCGAGACGATCCCCGCCGAGGTTGACGTGATGCCCTTCGACGACAACGCAATCCCCTTCTGAGCAACACAACCCGCCCCGGTTCGCCGGGGCTTCCCTCAACCCGAACACCGCACCCCAGACGCGAGGAACGCACGATGAACACCACCGCCGCGATCAAGTGCAACGAACTGCTGCCCGCCACGAAGACGAGCAAGCACAACGGCATCACCTGGATTCCCTCCGAGGTTGCTGCGTGCGGAAGGTTCATCATCGACATGGGCCGCGTTCGGGTGAACTACCACTTCAACGAGTTCTCGACGACGTGGGACGGCCGAGCGTTCCGGTTCGTGAAACTCGATGAGGGCACCGACAAGGAGAGCGACACGTACTGCGTGTTCATCGCTCGCAGCGGTCGCGGTCACGTCTGCGACTGCAAGGGATTCGCTTACAGCGGCGTGAAGGGCACATGCAAGCACATCGCCGCGAGCCTCGCACTGATCGAGAACCGCTGGGTGTGAGTCGGCTTCCCACGCCCCGGGCACCGTGTCCGGGGCTTTCCCTGAACCACGAACGGAGAACGGACATGGTAACGGCTTCCCTGATCCTGGCCGCGGTGGTGGTGATCCTGCTGCTTGTGGTGGTCATTGGTCAGATGTGCGAG
>JAIOPV010000232.1 GCA_021413735.1 Planctomycetota bacterium | reverse complement strand
GCGAACCTGAAACGGTATCGAAAGGCGACCCGTGGACCGAAGAAGCCGAGACCACCCCGCACCCGCTTCCCAGAAGCGAAACACATCGCCACCTCACGACTACTCAATAATGAACAAACGTGATGTGTGAAAAGGGATGGTTCCTGTCGGGCTACTCGCTCCGGCGACTCCGTACCCAGGGGGATCAACTTCCCCGTCAGGCGGTCGGACTGAAGGCCACTGGCGTGAAGGTACTTGCCGATGATGCTGGGCGAGATCCCGCACGTCTGGGCGATGCCGCGCTCAGTTCCACCCTTGCCCCGACTGGCCTGGATTACGCGGTCGAGCAGCAGGGCATTCCCGATGAGCCGGTCGAAGGCCCTGCGGCAATCCTCGGGCGTGCGGGCGAGTGGTTGCCGGCTATTGCTCGACAGTGCCCACAACTGAGCGTCTTCGCGTGAACCGGCGTACACTAAGCACTCGACCGACGACACTCCCTTTCGTCGATATGCCTCGCTTCGGTTGTGCCCGTCGATGCACAACCAGAGCGGATCGAGTCTGCGACCCCGCTGGACTTCAACAACATCGAGCGGCGGCAGGATATCGCCGTTGTCCAAGGCATCAACTAACTGCGAAACATACGCCTCGTCGAACGTCGCGTTGCGGAGTTGGAACTCCTGCTCGAACACGATCCGCTCAAGCGGCAGGTGGCAACGCCTCGGTTTGGGCTTCGCGAGCGACATGACGGCAACCTCGGTGAGCGGTCGGTGTGAGTGATTGGATTGCACCGCCTCGGTGGACGGCCGTTCCCTAGTGAGCAGAGATGTCAAAGATCCCGAAGACATTCCTGCCGACCCGCCAGATTTGGAGCAACGAACTACGGAAGGCGGCTCGCGACTGGCGACTTCGGAACCAATGAGTGTCCCACTTGGGACACCTGGGACGTGTGAGGTTTTGTGCGAGTAAACGAGCCGGGGAGGACTGCGAACAAGAATGCGGCTCGAATGATGGTAAATGAAGGTGTTGTGAAAGCGATTCGGGCCAACTCCTTGACCACCATGTCCTGCGTGACTTCGGTGCGTTCCTCGCGTTTCGATTGTGCCGTGGTGATGGCTGCGGAGATGTCAGGTTTTGTCAGGTTCTCGGCCCCTACAGATCGGGCCGTCTTCGCACTATACCCTGCCCGGATCGCGGCCTGCGTTGCGTTCAGAGATCAGCCAACTCTACCGTATCGCCTTCGAGTCGAAGCCTCCGAGGGTAACTGATACCTTCGAGAGCCGCGTTCGCCCGACCGATGAGTTGCTGCACCGTCAATCGTAGTGGACCCTTCTCCTTCTCAGGCCAGACCGCTTTGTAGAAGTCGCCGAGGGCCACCGGATCGGTTGCTTCCGCCACGATCTTCACAGCACGCCACACCTTCCAGCCAACTCGACAGCCGTTCCCGCCGTAACGAAGTTCATCCGGAGGAAGGATGCGGAGTTTCGCTCCACCTTCCGCCGGAACGGTGCTCTCAGTCGCCATGATCTCCACCCCGAGGGATCAGGGAATTGCCCGGTCCACGTTGAACCGGTCGCGAGTTTGCTTGCTAACGCTGCGCCCGCCACTTCGCGATTCGCTCGAACAGGAACAGCAGGCCACAGCTTTTCAGGAAGCAATCCAGGCCAACGAGGATCGCGGCCCATAACCACCAGACCCACGCCCAGACCCACGCCCAGACCCACGCCCAGACGTGAGCCGTGCCGACGAGAGGATTCAGGCGGTTGTGCGTTTCGAGCGTTGGCGACACCGACGCTTCATCTCCTTCACGGCAGCTTCCGCGTAATCCCATGCTGCCCAGCACGCTTCCTGGAAAACCCCGTCATCGGCGGTCGCGTCGTGCGGGCAGGCGGCCCGCACCTCGTAGCGGAGCCGTGCGAGGGTGAGGAACCGCTTCCGCAGAACCTCAACCGCCGTCCGTCGAACTGACTCGCGTGTTGCTTTTGCCTTCGTGGTCATTGGTCATCTCCATCATGATGGTGGTAATGATCTCGACCGCGCGGTCGAGAATCCGGGTTGCGATCGGGGTGAATTTCTCCCGACGTCGGGAGAAATTCGGTTGGGTTGGCTCACAACTTGTCGTTCAGGATCAGGGCACGGATGGCCCGACGGTGTTTACAGTGGTCGAAGCGGCTCGAACCCTTGCAGTCGCACGAATCCGCCTCCGGCCCGTGTTGCGAGCAGAACACCGAGTAGTCGCCGTTGTCGCGATCTGTCCCGCCCTGGAGTTTGGCGAGCGTGAACCCACGGCCTGCCCATCCAGTCGGGAACTCCATCACCGCGTATTTGGCGTGGGAGCGTTTCGAGTCGATCGTGAGGACGCCGGCCGTCGGCCCAGGTCCGGTGATTGGCGTCCAGGCGATCATCCAACTGCCGTCCGATTTTGTGTCGCACATCCGCACGCGGAAAGTGTCCGGTTCCGTGGCGGGCTTCTCTTCCGCTGGCTCAACGGCTTCCGGTTCGACCTTGGCCCGTGTTCGCTTTGTCGTCGTGCGTGATGCCCCTGCCATCACGAGAGTTGGCTTGCGTGCGCGAACCTTCTTCGTTGTCGTGGTAACCACCGTTGCGACTGTCGGGGCGACGACGATCTCCGGCTCAACCGTGGCGATCTCCACCACAGTTGGTTCCGCAACGGGTGTCTCGACAGCCATCGGAGCGGGGACCGCATCAACAACGGCAAGTTCAGTTGGTGCAGGGATCGCAACCGGGGCAGGTTCCGGCGTGGCGACCTCGGCGACTGGCACAACCACCGGAGCGGGACAAGGGACAGCGGGCCGACGCTTCGCCCATGCGGTTCGCTCGTCCGCGATGGCGTCGAGGATCGGGCGGGCGAGCATGGTCAGGAGGCCAACAATCGTTGTTCGCGTCTTCATGGTCGATTCCTTCTTGCGTTTGGCGGTGGGATTCCTGACTCGCCCCGGCGATTGGTCCGGGGCGGGTCGAAAGCCGGTCAGTTGTACTTCGCGTTCATCGTGAGGGCGTGCAACTTGGCGATGCCGTGGGCAGTCTTGTAATCCTCAGTCCACTCCTCAACCGACGGGTACGTCCCAACCGGATCGTGCCGCGTGACCAAGCAACGGCTCGTGCCGTGGAATGTGTGGACCGTCGCATCCTGCCATTTCCCGAACGTGTAGCACTTCTTCACTCGCAGGCTGGGTTCCGTGTTCATGACCATCTCTCCGGGTTGTGCGGGTCGGGTTGACTCATCTCGATAGGGCAATCATAGAGTGACCCCAAGGGGCAGTCAAGGGGCTTGTGGGATTTTTCTTGGGGCGGTCAAGGGGCAGGATGATATGATTGGTGGTAGGAGGTAATCACATGCCGAAGCGACCCGTTTCCGGGGCCAAGATGGTGTCCCTGGAATTGCCGACTGATTTGGTGAACGAGATGAAGGAGTTCGCCAAGAATCGAGGTCAAGGATTCAAAGACGCAGTTGCGGAGGCAATGCGGCGGCACCTGACCTATCCGCCTCCTCCGCCGGTTCCCGTGCCGCCGCCTACGCCGTTTCCGGATGTGGTCGGTGTGGATGTGAAGCCCACGACGGAACCCGAGCCGAAGAAGCCGGCAACGAAGAAGGGAGGGAAGAAGTGAACGAGCAACTCACAGCAAGAGAGTCGGCATCGGCTGAGAACGAGCCGCAGACTCTAGGGCTATCCGTCAAGATCATGCGGGTTGTGCAGGTAGAAATCTGGGATGAGCATTTGCCCAACATGGGCCGGCTCACCAAGGAACAGCGTGATCGGTTTCACTACCCCCTGCCAGCAGATTCACCCGAACCGCCAAGACGCAAGGAAGGGGCCAAATCGGGGCATAATCGTTGCTCGCCACCCGACGTGAGGGTAAGGTTGACACTCGAATGTTGATTTAATTCACTGACGCGGAGTACGCAATGCGACGTTATGGAAGTGCATTCTTGGCACTCGTTGTCATCTCGTGTGCGAGTAAGAACGAAGGGGATAAGTCTGCAACCCACACCATCAAGCTGAAAGGGGACCCTGCACTCGGGAAGAGCCTGACCATCAAGAGTGCTTCCACGATGGAGTTCACTATTCTCGTGAAAGGGCCCGACGGCAAGGTCCACGAGCGGAAACAACACGAGCAGGACGTGAATGTCTACACCCTCACCGCTCTCGCAGTCGAGGGCGACAAGGCGACGAAGTACAAGCGAGTTTACGACAAGGCCGAAAAGCTGAATGACGGCGTACTGATACCGTTCCCCTACCAGGGGCGAACGGTCGTGTACACCCACAAAGACGGCAAGTGGGACCTCACCGGCGAAGGCAACCCACCGCTCTCCCAACATGACATAGCGCACCTAATCAAGAATGCTAATCACAAGCACCATCTCCAGAACAAAGACTTCGAGCCGTTGGGACCGGTCAAGATCGGCGAAACCTGGAAGCTTGATGTCAAAAAGGTCGGTCAGGGGTTCGGGCCAGAACTCGACGATCTCGATCTGGAGAAGTGCCACGCCGAGGGGAAACTGGTGAAGGTGTTCGACAAGGACGGAGCGAAGTTTGGTGTGATGGAATTCACCATCAACCTTGCCGTCAAGAGGATGAAGGAAATCACGTTTGAAACGCCCATGTCCTTCGAGATCACCGTGACCCTCGACACTGCAATCGATGCCTCGACGAGTGCCGGCAAAATGACGATGAAGGGCACGATGAAAGGGAACGGTGTGATGGGGCCGCAAGAGAAGAAAATCCAGCTAGAAATGAACGCAAACCTGAAAGGCGATGAGGAACAGTCCGCAGAGCAATGAGTGAACGTCGGGTGTCTCGACACCCACGGGATAACCGTGGGTTTTCGCCATGTCGCCAAACCCTCGACACGATTACCCAATGGCCCCGTTCGAGGCGTTTGCCCGTGCCGCCTGGATACGGTCGCGAAGCGTGAAGAACATGCCCACAAGCCAACTCAACCCATCAACCGAATTTGCCGTCCGTGCCCGATTTAACCAACTGCTCGATGACGAGGCCCGGTTGCGGCTCGCCCTCGCATCGGCGAAAGAACACGGTGGAGTTCAACGGTCGCTGGCACGAGCTGCCGGGATCGGCAATTCCATCGTCGGCAAGTTGCTCCGTCTTCGCGGGTTGGTCGCCACTAGAGACGGCCGACTCGTTCCGCTTCCCGGTTCCGGTCCTGACAACCCGGTACCGCAACTGACAGACGGACGGCCGTGGTGCTGTGAGCAGGCTGACGCCCTCGACTGGCTCCGCAGGCTTCCGGATCGGTGCGTCTCGTTAGTGTTCTTCAGCCCACCGTATGAGAAGCAACGCGACTACGGCACGGACAAGGCCCGCGCTGGTGTCGAGTGGGTGGAATGGCTTCGCCCGATCGTCGTTGATTCGGCCCGCGTATCTCGTGGGCTTGTCGTGGTGAACGCTGCCTGCCCGGTGCGGAACTGGTCATACAGCCCAGCTCTCGAATGGCTGGTTGCCGATCTCACCCGCCTCGACGGGTTGGTGTGTGGCCCGTCGCCATACGCCTGGGTGAAATCAGGATGCGACAGCGTGACCGGGAACGGCATCCCCGGCTCAGGTGGGAAGAGGTACCAACGGCGAGATTGGGAAGCCTTGTACACGTTCTGCCTGCCCGACCGGTTGCCGCTTCGGTGGGCAGACAACACGGCGTTCGGTGAGCCACCGCGAAAGGAAGGCGGCCAGAGTTCGCACCAGATGCGGAACGGGAAACGCCGACGGCAGGCGTATACGGATCCTGAAGTCTGCAACCCCGGCAATGTCATCCGCTCGCCTGTCGGCCCGCACTTGGGGAATCCGGTTGCTCACGAGAACGAAGCACCGATGCCGCTGGCCGTTGCCGAACGGTTCGTCAGGTGGTTCGTCCCGCCCAGTGGTTGCGTGGCTGATCCGTTCCTGGGAAGCGGGACGACGATCGAGGCTGCACTTCGCCATGGGCGAACGGGAATCGGGTGCGATGTCAGATCTGGGCAGGTCGAGGTTGCTCAGCAACGTCTTGGCATGGTGAATAACTGACGAGGTTGTTGGCTAGTAAACAACAACGGCAGGTGAGCACCGGGTGCTCACCTGCCGTTCTGTGTTCAGGATCCGCGCGGTCGCGAATCGAACCGTATCGCTTACTCGACCTCGAATTCGTACTTCTCCGTCGTTTCTTTCCCGTTCGGTGGAGTGATCGTAACCTCAACGACGACCTTCCCCTTGCCAGTCGGCTTCACGTCGACCTCGTGATTCCCAGGGCCAATCGGCATCTTTCCTTTCACGCGGGTGGTCACGCTGTTTACGGTCTCCTTTGCTGGCCCGGTCACTTTCGCCTTGACTTGGGTTCCTGCAATCCCTTTGACGAGAATCCGAACCGTGTCACCTTGTTTCACTGTGAAGGGGGTTGTGTCTTCGGGGATGACGACATCCCCCGCCATCCCAAACCCAGCGACAACCAGTCCGAAAACTGCTGCCATTCCAAACTTCGACATCGTCTTATCCTTGGGCCGAATCGGCACCGTGGGGGAGTTCTGGACATCACCGACGTGGGATGCCCATTAAAAGTACCAATCGAGATCGTGATTCAAATTGTGTCAAGAATTCCCAAATTTCCTCACGCTCTCGCCTGACATTCGCAAGCCTCCGTCGTCTCCTTACCATCCGATCAGTCTGCCTGGGAAGTGTGACGCTGAACCAAAAACAAGAACGGCAGGTGTCCACGGTGGACACCTGCCGTTCTGCATTCCGGATCCGCGATCAAGGTTCGGTCAGTTTTTGCCAGTGAAGTGGTTGTACTGAGCGTGCGTCCCGATCCAATACCACAGATTGATGTTGCCATTGACAACGTAGATCGCGCGGTACTGCATGTTCACTGAAACTGAGATGCTTCCACTCTCATGATGCCCGCGCTTCATATCTTTCAGTTCGTGCAGACGGAAGGAGTGGTGAGTCGGATTCTCTTGGAACAACTTGTAACGTTTCCGGGCGAGTGCCTGAATCTCCTTGGGCAACTCGTCGAACATAAAACGGAACTCCTTCGTCCGCCTGTTGATTTGGACGGACGAAGGAGCTGTAGTCAAGTTGGGCGGCTTGAGTGTCATCAATCGACCAGCCCTTCGAGGGTTTCTCCGCTGTTTAGCGACTGGAGTGCCTTATCCCGAAGAGCGGCAATTGCTCCACCAACTTCGTCAGATGGGTTCAACAGGGCTCCGACCTCGCTGATCCCACGACGCAAATCCGTCACACCCTCAACAGAATAACCCTTTTTCTCGAATGCGGTCGCCCCAACCTCAACAGCAACGGCGAGTTTGTACCATCTCGAGATCAACTTCTCCATTTTTTCGCTCAAACTCTGATCGTGCGGCACGCCGTCGCAGTAGTCAGATTGGATCTCACTATCGAGCCACAGGATGTCTTGAAGCAACTGATTTACATCGCGGATGAAGAGTTCGCTCTTCAGACACGCCTGAGCTTCAAGATGATCCTTCAGCCATTGCTCCTTCTCGCCCTCCAAGAAAGTGACCTTGGACTCGGCGTAGCGAATGCGGTTTTTGGGAAGTTTGGTACTCACTGTTTTTCCTCCCTTCCGATGCACGGGCAACTCCTCTCACGCAAGCCAGGTCTGGCTAGCATAACGATGGTTTTGATGCAACCTGAATGCCGCTGGCGCGGTCGTTTTTAGAATTATGAACTTCCACGGGCCCCGAGTCAAGTAGCGACAGATTAGAGATCTGTCGCTACCGAAGGGTTCACGCCCTTCGCGGCACGCGCAATTCCGTACAGTTCCGTCATTAGCGATGCTCACCCGACTTCCGCAGCCACACGGACGGCGAGAGCGGTGTCACGCTCGGCGTAAACCTGGCTCACATCAGCCCGTGCGTGACCGAGAAGAACCTGCACAGCTTCCAACCCGTATGCCTTCCTCACCTCGGTCGCGAACGTGTGACGGAGTTGGTTCGGGTGCCAGTGTGGGACGTGTTCGGCCACATCGACACCCGCTTCTACCAGTGAGCGGTTGACCAGCTCGATTGCTCGCAGGACCGCGACGGCGTAGCTCTGCGTCGGGTAGAACTCCGCCGGCTGACGCTGCGGGTTCGCCTTCCGCTTCGCCTTCGACCTCGCGACCTGGGTGGGGTAGAAGGGTGTGACCCGTTTCGCCGCACGCTCGGAACGCATCTCCTCGACCGCACGGGACGGCGGGAAGTAGTACGCCGTCGGCACGTCTGGTGTGAACTGCTTCAAGACAGCCTGGGCCTTCGCCCCGATCGGGATGATCCGAGAACGGCCACGGTATGCCGTCTTGTGGTGTGCCGGCTTGTACAGCCACACCGAACCGCTCGTGTCGATGTCGCACGGCCGGATCCGGCACACCTCGCCGGGCCGCATGCCCGTGAGAGTCTGAACGCGGACCATTCCCCACACGGTGATGCTGAGTCGTGGGGACGTGGCCGCGGCATGGGCGAGTGGAACCGGGAGGATCGGCTCCGGTTCGGGTGCCGAGGTCCGGCCCTTCGCCAGACCGGGAACCGACCGAAGCGCTTCCCACCGGTCAGAGGGAACGAGTTCATTCTCGACCGCCCACCGGAAGGCCCGCTTCACGATCCCGCAGCACTGGTTCACGGTCGGCCGTGCCCAGCCCTTCCGCACCATCGCCTCACGAACATTCTTGAACGCCATCGGACCGAACTCGCGGGCGAGCAGGTGCCCGGCTTGCTCACGGAGGGCACGGATTGCGATTCGGACGACCGTAATCTGCGAGGTTGGCTTGCCGTCTGGATGCCGATAATGCTGCTCCGCGTGACGCCAGAACCGCATGCACAGCTCGGTCACGGTCAGATCGGTGGGGGCATTCGTGAAGAGTCGCCCGGCTTCGAGATCCGTCAGCACGCGACGATACTCTTCCTTGCTTTCGGCTGAGTTGTAGACGCCGAGCAGGATGTCTTTTCGCCGTCCGTCCACGTTGACCGTGACGACGGCTTGCCCTGATTGCTTGTGTAGGCGGTAAGTGGGGACGGGATTCTTGGGACGGGACATGCAACACGCTCCAGGAGTTGTGCGGAATCTTCCGCAGAATCCAGGGTTCGTGCCGCACGTCGGGAACGTCCCGACGGTAAGCGCAAGTGCTTCGGCAAACGCGACTTGTATCAGTGGGCGAGGAGGGACTCGAACCCCCGACTTCCTCCTTGTAAGGGAGGCACTCTAACCGCTGAGTTACACGCCCAAACGTCCCAACCGCTTCAACCGATCGCATGCGTTCCGTTGGTGACCGCACCACCTGCTCGCAACGCTGCCGCGACCATCGTGGCCTCCGTCAATTCGGCTTCGGTCGCACCGGCCGCCTTCGCCTTTTTGACGTGGACATCAATGCAATATGGACACTGCGTTGTCACGGCGACCGCAACCGCGATCAATTCCTTCACCTTCACGGTCAACGCCCCATCCTTGAACACCGCCGCGTTGAGAGCGTCGAACGCCGCCAGCGGTTCCGGGGCGAGCTCCTTCATCGTCTTGATCTTCTTCAGATTCGCCATGTCGTACATCATCGCGTTTCCCTCAAAAGTCGAAAGTCATCAAGTCCTAATGTCATAAAGTCGAGAACGCCAGATTGCAGACTGATTTCGACTTTATGACCTTCGACGTTACGACTCACTGTGAAGATCGCGGAGCAAACCACGGACGTACTTCGCGGCATTCAACAGACCGCGAATCTGGGGTAGCAGGTTCGCACGTTTCGGGTCCGTTTCCGGCAACTGCTCGACGGTCGCGAACAGCTTCCCGACCTGTTGTATCAACTCGCCGAACTGTTTCGTGAACTCCGCGTCAAGCCGAGCGATCTCGGCAGCGTTGCCGCGTGCGGTTTCGATCTGCTCACGAGCTTCGAGCATCTCCGCGAGAAACGCCGCCGGCATCTGCTTGTGTTCGCTGGCGGTCGGCCCGCCGCTTAACGTCAACAGATAATCTGCGCGTGTGAACGGATCGCGGAGCGTGCTGTACGCTTCGTTCACGCCAGCGGAAGCGTCCAGGCTCGCGGCGAGGTTGGCGTCGGGGCCGGCGAGATGGTAGTCCGGGTGAACGGCCCGCGACTTCATCAGGTAGGCCCGCTCCAACTCGGCGGGGTCAACCGAAAAACGCCTCGGCAAACCGAGGCGCTCAAACAGATCGGACATAGCTATCAGCTATCAGCCATCAGGTATCAGCCAAGCGAAACCCCACTTTGGTTTCGCTGACGGCTGAGAGCTGATAGCTGACGGCTCCCCTTACATGGAGTACGAGCTGCCGCAGCCACAGGTGCTCTTGGCCTGAGGATTCGTGATCGTGAAACCACGCTTGTTCAGGTCGTCGTGGAAGTCCACAACCGCACCGTTCAGGTACAGCAACGAACGCTTGTCAACGACCACTTCGATTCCATGGAACTCGAACTTGTGGTCGGTCTTCTCGTCGTACTTCGCGTCGAGGTCGAGCTTGTTCTGGAAACCGCTGCAACCGCCGCCCTGCACGCGAACTCGCAGGTACAGCTTTGCGCCGGGTTCCACGTCAGCACGGGCTTCCATGTCAGCAACGTGCCGACGCACTTCGGCTGCGGCCTTCTCGGTGACGCTCAGCGGAGGAGCGCTTGGGGCGTTGCAGGTGCCAGCGTCTTTGACGCCGAGGTTCTGAACTTCTGGAGCAACAGCGGTGGCCATGAGTTTCCCTTTCCGGGTCAGTTAAGTTTGTGGTGTCTGAAGGATTATACACGATCTCGGCAACTGCGTTACACGCCCGCCGGTTCTGCCTTCGCTTCGGCGAGGTTTTCGACGTCCTGATCCTGCTTCTGCTGATAATTCGCGATGGCCGCCTTGATCGCATCTTCCGCGAGAACCGAACAGTGAACCTTCACCGGCGGCAACGCCAACTCTTCCACGATCTCGGTGTTCTTGATCGACATCGCCTCATCAACAGTCTTGCCCTTGAGCCATTCGGTGGCAAGGCTGCTTGACGCGATAGCCGAGCCACAACCGAACGTCTTGAACTTGGCGTCTTCGATCACGCCCGTGTCGGGGTTCACCTTGATTTGCAGCTTCATGACGTCGCCGCACTCGGGAGCGCCGACGAGTCCGGTGCCGACGCTGGGATCTTTGGCGTCGAAGCTGCCAACGTTCCGCGGGTTGTTGTAGTGTTCGAGAACCTTGTCGCTGTATGGCATGACCTACTCCTATTTATTGGATGCGCCCGGTTGTCGTAAGGGTTTAGTCGAGGGGCTGCAAAATTAGTGGTGCGCCCACTCGATCTTCTTGATGTCGATGCCCTGCTGGACCATCTCGTACAGCGGTGACATCTCACGGAGCCTGCTCACTTCGCGGATCACAAGATCGGCCACGAAGTCTACCTCGGCCTCGGTGTTGAACCGACCGATGCCGAACCTGATACTGGAGTGTGCAAGTTCGTCGCCAACTCCGAGTGCCCGCAGGACATAACTCGGTTCCAGGCTCGCACTCGTACACGCCGAACCGGACGATACCGCCACGTCCTTGATGCCCATCATCAGCCCTTCGCCTTCAACATACGCAAAGCTGATGTTCGCATTGCCCGGCAGCCGGTGTTCCGGGTGGCCGTTCAGGTACGTCTCGGGAAGTTCGCCCATGATCCGGCTGCGGAGCCGTTCGCGAAGCTTGAACGTGCGAGCCGATTCTTCCGGCATTTCGAGACGCGAGATTTCGCACGCCTTGCCGAAGCCCACGATCAGGGGCACCGGCAGCGTTCCGGATCGCATTCCGCGTTCGTGACCGCCGCCATCGATCTGCGGTTCCAGACGCACTCGCGGGTCTTTTTTGCGAACGTACAACGCCCCGATCCCCTTCGGACCGTACAGCTTGTGAGCCGTCAGACTCAGGAGGTCGATGCCCATGTCTTCGACGTCGACCGGCATCTTCCCGACGACCTGCACCGCGTCCGTGTGGAACAGAACGCCCTTTTCCTTGCACAACTTCCCGATCGCCTTGATCGGCTGAACCGTGCCGATCTCGTTGTTCGCGGCCATGATCGACACGAGAACCGTCTTATCGGTCAACGCTTCGCGAATCTGGTCGGCGTTCACGAGCCCGAACTTATCGACGGGCAGGTACGTCACCTGATACCCGTCGCGTTCGAGCCGCTTACAGGTGTCGAGCGTGGCCTTGTGTTCGGTCGCCTGGGTAACGATGTGGTTACCCTTCTTCTTGTACATCGCCGCAACGCCCTTGATTGCAAGGTTGTTGCTCTCGGTCGCGCCGCTCGTGAAGATCACTTCCTTCGCGGAAGCGCCGATCAGCGTGGCGATCTGTTCGCGGCCTTCCTCGACAGCCGCTTCCGCTTCCCAACCGAACGGATGGTTACGGCTCGCGGCGTTCCCGTATTTCTCGGTGAAGTACGGTAACATCGCATCGACCACTCGCGGATCAGTGCGAGTCGTCGCGTTGTTATCCATGTAAACGGGCAGTTTCGCCGTCATTGGTGCCAAACTCCGGGTGTCGCTTTCCCTCGCGTGGGGTCAAGCCTGGGTCACAGTCGCCGGCTCAGACCGGCACGTCGTTGTCGTTGTCGCGGGCAGCAGAGAGAGCGAAAGCAGTGCGGACGGCTGGCTCAGGCTCCCGTTCGGGTCGAAGAGTTCCGCAAGCGTGACCGCCCGCAAAACTTCGAGCAACCGATTGTGAACCACCGTCAACGGTCCTTTTAAGGTACAAGCTCCGGCAAGCGAACATTGCTCGTGGTGCTGATCCGGCAACGACGGATTGCACATCGTCAGACGGAACCCCGACTCGATGGATTCGAGCAGTTCCGCGAGCGTGATCGTGTCGGCGGGGCGAGCAAGAGCGTAGCCGCCCTTCACGCCGCGATGCCCCGCTACGAAGCCGTGGTGAGCGAGTTCTTTCAGAATGTTCGCGACGAAGGACGGACTGAGCCCGAACTTGTCGGCCACGGTGCGAGCATTGCCACCGCCAGTGTTTTGGTGGAGGTAGGACAATATCAGGAGGGCGTAGTCGGCCTTGCGGCTGAGCAGCGTCACGACTCGTCCTCGCGAGGGGTTAATGAATCAGCACTGGTTCTATGCCATTTGTATGCGTGGTAATCGTATCTGACAAGTGCTATTTCGTTGAGACGCTGTCTCAGGAAGGGTTTGGGCTCGGTGGGAAACCAAAACCTAACGCGGGATGACGCAGGATCAAGGCACGCGGATAAACGGGGATGAAAGACAGGATTTTTGTCTGATCCTGTGTTTATCTGCGGGGTTTCATCCTGCGTCATCCGCGTTCCGATTTCATCCCATGCGGCTCGCCTTTACCTTCACCCCGCGAAGGTGGTACTCTGCCGGCGCCCAGATTCCCATGGATGGGGTAGGCATGAACGCGACTCTTCCGACCAGTTCCCTCAGTCTCGTGATTCCCGCATACAACGAGGCCGCGGTGATCGCGCAAGCGATTGCTGAAGCCGAAGCCTCGCTCAGCGGACGATTCGACGAGTTCGAGATTCTCGTCATCGACGACGGCAGTTTCGACAACACTGCGGGCGTCTACCAGAAGATTCGCGACACTGCTCCGCACACCAGGCTCATCCGTCACGGCTTCAACAAAGGCTACGGTGCCGCTCTGCGAACGGGCTTCGAGGCTGCACGGTTCCCGCTGATCGCCTTCACGGATGCTGACTGCCAGTTTGAGTTGACCGAACTCAGCACGCTTGCATCGCTCGCGGATGAGTACCCCATCGTAGCCGGTTACCGACTCGACCGCAAAGACCCCGTGAAACGCCGCTTCTTCTCGTGGGGCTACAACCGCATGGCCCGCACGCTGCTCGGCACTCGCGTTCGCGACGTCGATTGTGCGTTGAAGGTGTTCCGACGAGAGGCGCTGGCGAAACTGCTGCCCGAGAGTCGCGGGTTCTTCGTGAACACGGAGATGATGACGCGAGCCCGGCAACTCGGCTTCCCGGTGATCGAGATGCCCGTGACGCACCGCCCGCGAGCGAGCGGCGAGAGCAAGGTTTCGCTGCGGGAGATCCCCAAAACCGCCACGCGATTGCTGCGGTTCTGGTGGTCGAACGTGGTCTTCGGACCGACGGCAGTGCCGATCTCGCCGACGGTCATTCAGACGCGGGTGGCCGTGCCTGCTGATGTGTCGGTCCGTCGACAGGTCGACTTGCCGACTGCAGCTCGCGAACGAGTTGCAGACCCTCTGCTTTCGTCCGAATCCGCCCTTCCAGTTGAGCATCGCGAACAGCGTCAAGAAGCTGCTTGAACTCGCGGCCGGGTTTCATGCCAATCGCAATGAGATCGTCGCCGGTGACTGCTGGCGACGGGTTCAACTCTTCGGGCGGTGTGTCCCGCAGCATCCGCTCACAGAACGCGACGTGATCGAGACTCTTCCCGCTAGCGACCGCGTCCGCACGATGTAATTCGAGCAGTTCGCGAATCCCAGGATGTACGAGAATCGGCTTCAGCCTGCTCGCTCGCATCACCGGCGCTTCCGCAAGATACTGATGCTTCTCGACAAGCCACGCAATGCGGGTCTTCTCGGCGGTCGAGAGCCGTAGACGGTCGGCGATGGTTTCGGCCATCTGCTTACCGACATGTTCGTGACGGTGGAACGTGTACCGGTCCGGGGTGCGTGCGAACGTCCGTGGCTTGCCGATGTCGTGCAGAATCGCCCCGAACGCCAGCGGAAACGACACGTTCCCTTGCAGTTCTTCCACAACGCGAACGGTGTGTTCCCAGAGTGTTCCCGTGGGTGCGGCTGGCAATCCCTGCGGAAGCGTGAACGTCGCCGCCAACTCCGGCAACACAGGCTCGATCAGGCCGAAGTCACGCATGAGCCGCAGACCGCGAGCACGGTTCTTGTGCGTGAACAGTTTCCGAAGTTCTTCGGCAATCCGCTCAGGCGAAACGACACGAATCTCGCTCGCCATCTTCTGAGCGGCAACTTGCGTGTCCGGATCAATTGCGAGCTCAAATCGTGTCGCCATTCGCACAGCGCGAAGGATGCGGAGCTTGTCTTCGCTGAAGCGTGCGGAGGCGTTGCCGATCGCACGAAGGATCTTCGCATCGAGATCGGCACGGCCGCCAACGTAGTCGATCAACTCCGATTTGATCGGGTCGAAGAACATGCCGTTGATTGTGAAATCGCGACGTTGTGCGTCTTCTTGCGGTGACGAGAACACGACGTTATCGGGTCGCCGGCCATCGCTGTAGATGCCATCCGAGCGGAACGTGGCGACTTCGACTGTGAGCCATTCGCCGTGGTCGCCGCGTGGTCCGATGACCTGCACGACGCCAAAACTGGCTCCGATTTCGTTGCGGTGTTTGAACAGGGCCGGAAGTTGCTTCGGGACGGCGTTGGTGGCGATGTCGTAGTCAGCGGGGGTGAGGCCGAGGAGCTCGTCGCGCACGCAGCCACCGGCCCACAGAGCGATGAAGCCGGCCTGTTGGAGCTTGCGAACGACATCGAGGGCGAACTCACGCTCGGTCATAGCAGACAAGATAGCGGGAAAGTGTTCGGGGTTCGTCGAGAGGCTGGAGATTTGGTCAGACTCAGTTCAAGACGCACGGAAAGGAACATGCAGAAAAAACAAAACCCCGCCACAGATGATTCTGTGGCGGGGTTCGTAG
>JAIOPV010000204.1 GCA_021413735.1 Planctomycetota bacterium | reverse complement strand
GTGCGAACCTGAAACGGTATCGAAAGGCGACCCGTGGACCGAAGAAGCCGAGACCACCCCGCACCCGCTTCCCAGAAGCGAAACACATCGCCACCTCACGACTACTCAATAATGAACAAACGTGATGTGTGAAAAGGGATGCCTCGGCCGAACTTAGCAAATGCGCGTGAGGAGAGGGACGCTCCTCTCGCAAAAACATGCCGCGGACTCGGCCCGGCGCAGCAGAGGCGAGCAACTGGGGCACAATCGCTGAACGGGGGTCGAACCCTGCACCTGCGATGAGTCCGATGCGACGGTCTTTCCTCGCGAAGTAATCGCGGGCGAACGCCTCTGCGGCTTCGCCTCTGTGATGAACGCACGGCTCCCATCGTAGCGAAGCAGTCATGCCGACTCCTCCACCACGAATGCCCCCAGTTGGGCAGCACTGCCCTTCATGAACCCGCCGCGCTTCAGGGTAAGCCCGTACTTAAGCAGCGCCACCCCGCCGAGTTCGAGCAGACACCACGATTCGTCTTGGCAGGTGTAGTGCGGCACCAAAGTAATCGCGTTGTAAGCCACTGCGAATTGGAGTACCCGAGCCACCTCGGGCGCAGTCTTGCCAAGCTTCTCGAACTCCTCTTGAGGAATGCCGAAGGCGTTTGCGATGATCGCACCGTTCGGTTCCAGTGACTTCTCCAAGCATAAATTCGCAATCCGTTCCACCATCCGCCGCACGGCGGTGTCCTGGGGGAAGTCCCACTTTTCCATGATCTTCGACCCGCGCTCCCGGAGTAGTTTGTGTTGTACCGTCGGGGTGAGTGACGGCGGCTTCGCTCGCGCGAGCTGCGTCGCGACAGCTTCAACGAGCTCCGCGGAGAGGCGAAGAAACTGCTCGGCGTTCTCTGAACTGGCGTCGCAGACACTGTCGATGCCGTAAAAGTAGGGCCGGTCGTATTGATGGAAGAGGTGGAAGACGGCTGCTTCGTACACCTCTCGGTTCGCGGCTACGGCGATGGCCGCTTCGTCAGGCGCGGATTCGGTCGCAACCTCGTCGTCATCCGTATCGAATAGCCCCGGACTGGGGCGGCCTCGCCGCACGTTCAGCCGGTGCATCATCACGCTGAGCATGGCGAGTGCAACGTCGGGCGGCAAAGCCGTTTTTGTCCCCCAGTAGTCGCGGATCTGCTTTTCGAACCCCTCCCGCTTCGGCTTTGAAACCTTCAGCCGCTTCTGGGTCGAGCTCACCTTTTTCCCCAGCTCATTCAGCCGCCCCGCGGTCAGTCCGGGTTCCGCCTCGCTCAGCACGTTCCCGAGAACGTTAAGACCCTTTTCGTTTAACAGCGGCATGCGGCGGAGATAGCGTGATGCCATGCTCTTCGCAACGGAACGAAACTGCTCTCTCTTTTCTCGTCGCCGACCGGAACTCTGGAGGAGAATCGGTTCCGTCTCCCTGTCCGCAGTCACGCCTGGGTGTTCTGTCCCGTCCGAGCGGTCCTCGGTCGCTGCGGCCAGCGCTTCATCCGGAAGGAGCACGTCGAACCGAGCGATGATCCACCGCGCGATCCGAAGCTCGCGACGGATGAGGAGGTGCTCCAGTGCCCTGAACTGCTCCGGGTGCAGCACATGTGCATCATCGAAGATGGCGAGGGGAATCAAGTCGCGAGTCCCTCCGGCAACCCCATGAATGGCCGGAATGCGAATCCGCTCGATATGGTCAAAGGGCTTGTACGATCCGCCCACCTCGGTCGCGAGCGTCGACTCGTCGGGCGCGATGATCGCGGAAATTACCTTGTAGATTCGGTTCTCAACATCCGCCGCACGCGAGATGAGGCCCTCGCCGTGAACCCCACCGATGGTGTCGAGTACGCCCTGAGACTCCGGCCGTGTAATCAGTTCAACTTGATCGGGCTGTATTCCTGCGGCCCGAAGATGCCGGAACCACGCGAGTACGGTCCGCGCTTGAAGCAGTGATGCCATCAGACCGATCTTCACCTCGCTCGAATATGGGAATTCCCAGAAGTCGCGATAGTCACTCTCCATCGGCAGCCGACAGCCGAGCACCCGCGGTTCGTCGTCCTCAATGGCGCGGCAGGCCGAGAGAGCGGCATGGAGTTCTTTGTGACCCGTGAAACTCTGATTCCGAAGCAGCGTGCTGAGAGTGGGGAACTCGAACAGCCTTGCAAGCGTCGTCTTCCCAACCCCCGGCGTTCCGCGCAAGAGTACGAGTCGGTCGTAGAGCGTCCCGCCTTCACCCGGCCGTTTGAGGTGATAGTTGACCGGTTCGGGACTGACGACTGCCAGGAACGCCTCATCATCTCGGAGGAGTTCGCTGGCGCGCCGGAGGAACGGGTTCTCCATCGAACTTCCCTCCTTGGGGAATTAACTGTGCCGTTGTCTCCGACGGAAGAGTGGTCGCATCGGGTGCTGTCCCTCTTTCCCATCGGTCTCCGCCCAAAGAAGGGCGATCGCGTTGTTCGGGGTATTGTGCTCAAGGATCAAGGGTAACCCGCATCCGCCGAACCCGAACCGGGCGTCGTTTCCGCCCTTCCGCATGTGCTCACTTTCGATTGAGTTGTCGTAGTATTCTTGAACGATGGCGGCGAAATCCTCATGCGATTGAGGCGTGATACCGACCTCGGCCGGGATTCGCATCCCATAACTCATCTCGATCTTCTGCCGGAACCATCCATCCGCCCCGAGTTCTCCCCTGGCGGCTTCATCCCGCTCTTCGACCGTTTTCACGGCCAGTTCGGTTGCGAGGTAATGGTGAACGCAGAGGGTCCAATCGTCCTCGAAGTACTTCGGGATCACGGCGGTCTTGATGTCGTTCCAGAACCGTAACAGTTTGCCGTCCCATGCGTCTTCCTCAAGGCGGAGCAGCGTGGTTCCGCTCGCGGTGAAGTCATCAACAAGGAACACGAACGCGAAACGGTCGTTCACGTCCCCAGTGGCCTTGCGAAGCTTCTTCAGGAGATCGTCCCATTTGGTCGCGTTGATCTGGGGAGCGGTTACTACCTGTTCGTTCTTGATGACCCCTGGGTTAGCGCGACGGAAGATGTCGATCCTGCCGCCGTCGCTTAATTCGATGAAGAGGGTCTTTTTGAGCAATTTCTGGTAGAGCGCTGTCGCCTCCGGGTCGGCCCACACCTGGTATTGCGGAATGCCACGCAAGTCGGCCACCCGCTTAAGAAGGCGGGGCTGGACCGTCTCCGGGTACAATAATTCGACGAGGTGGCGCATCTCCGCTGTTCCGACGAACACGAGGTTCTCACGGACGAATTTGTAAGCGGTAACCCGGTGCGCCGGCTTGAACTGCTGGAGCCAATCCGTCAGACTCTCGATGAACCGCATTCCTGCCAGAAATTCCGGGTAGCCGTCGTACTTCATCCGAGACATAAGGCGGAGCCAGGCGAACTCGCCGCGCGCGGTTTCGTTGTCCCATTCCATGAGGTCGGCGAGTTTTCCGAGTACGAACTCCTGGTTCACGACGAATTCCTCGCTGCGGTGGGTAGGTCGAACCGTAGCCCGCCGCGTGACTTTTTCAGCAGTGACAGGTAGCCCAGGGTCGCCTGTGATTCGCGCACCCCGGCCGGTGCAATGTTCCAACAGCGGTCCGGGTCAGCGGAGGTCACATTCGAGCTAAGAGAGAGCGAAGTGCCGAGGAGTTTGTGATCGTTACCCGGCCAGCACCCCTGGTCGCCGACGCACAGCACCTCCTCGGTCGAGCAGCCAGCCATTTCCGTCAGCCGACGGACCACGGCCAGCTTCGACACACCTGGCGCGAGAATATCGATCGAGTGCCCCGACCTGAGAACCTCAACCCCGGTGAGATGTGCGACGAACCCCTGCATGCACTGCCAGAGGCGATCAAGGGCCATCGACTCGGCTGGCTTCAGGGTGATCTGCCACGGCCGCAGTTCCGTCTCGCAGGGGCCGAGAAAGGGGCTCTGTCGAACGAGCAGATCTTCGACCGGCCGCAACGGCTCCGAAACCATCTTGGTGCCGTCCGGCCGATTGTCGTCCGAAAGCAACCCAATGTCCGCTCCGTTATAGTACCCCACCAGGACCCGATCCCACACGTTGCGTGGGAGTGCCTCCTGCAGGCGCTCGCGGACCGACTTCCCGCGTCCGGTCGCGATCCCAACGGGGATTCCGGCGCGGAGCACTCGAGATAACTCATCTCCCACCGGCGCGGGCAGTGGATCGAACCGCTTCGCCTCGTCACAGAGTGTTCCGTCGTAATCTAACACAAGTGCCCGGATTCGAGCCGAACTCAGGCGCGAGAGGAAACCCGCGTAGGCGTCCTGCCAAGCCGAGGCAGAGGATTGCGCCCCCGGCACGCGGGACTTACGGGCGATTGCTACTTCCGGGGTGGCAATCCCGTGAGGAGGTGGCATCCGCGGGAAAACACCCAAGTTGTACAGGCGACGCCCGAACGTCGGGACGCCTGGGTCACCGGGATCGATCTCCCGCGTCTTGCCCGCCTGTCGGACAAGTTCAAAGGCGTGTGCGACCCCGGAGAGACAAGACACCGGTCCGGCGTGTGGCAGGGCAAGTCGCACGACGGGGATGGAGTCGGGGAGCAGCCGAAGGGTCCGTGATGTGATCGCGTCATCGGCGACGGTGCTCAAAGCCAACACAGCCGATTCGTCACCTCGCTTTGCCAGCCAGTGATGCCGGCCATGGGCGAACTGGCGGTAGTCAGCAATCTGTACGTGCCCCAACGCCGCCTCGGTGAACTTCGATTCGATCTCGACCGCGACTGTCTTGAGGGACGGCGGGTGCAGCACGACGATCGTCTCCCGTGACAGAAGGGAGGAGAAATCCACCTTGCGAAACTGAGGACCAGCGAGCGCTTGAAGGTCACCGGGAAGTTGTGACGCGACACCTGACGCGAGAGCGTAGGCGCGGATCAGGAGTAGCCCCGAGGCGAAGAGCGAGTTCGTGGCGAGAAAGCCATCGCGTCCCGGCGGCGGGTCGAACTCGCATACCTCGACGGTCGAGTGTTCTGCGGCCGCAGCGGCCAATTTTGAACCCGTCGTGGCGCAAACGATGACCAGTCGTCTCGGCTCACGCCGCACCGCCGAGTGGAACGCTCCGAGGATGTCAGCGTTTTTACCCCCGGCCGTCAACAGAAGGACAGCCGTCTCCCGGAGGTCGATCTCGCTGCGAGCGACTTCAAGCGGAGTCATCGGGACGCAGGGCAGTCCGAAGTGGCGCTCGTGTAACGCCGTCACGAGGCAAGCGGTTGTGAAAGAGCCTCCCGAACCGACCGCCAAGAGCGGTACTTTTGACCGACGCAGAGCCTTCGCGAGAGATTCGACAGAGAACTCCGAGGCCCAAAGGTACGTCTGCGGCAACTGTGCGAGTTCCGACTGAAATGGCTTGCCCACCGGACCCCCAACCTTGTCTGTGGCCGCACCTCTTCGGAATTGAAGCCCGGTGCCGCAGATCTGAACGCAGCAACATGATTTACCACCGGTGAACGGATCGCAATCTCCGTTAAGCTTACGCCCACCGTGGGCTCGCGGCACCGACCGCCCACACCCGCACAACCTTCGTTTTCGCTCAGGTCGTGCTCTGTGCCAGCTTCTGCCACCGTCACCGCATCATCGACCTGTGCGGGTTCGCAGCGATTGACACACAGGTTAAATTTCGTTGGGGAGCAAGCTCGTGGTCCGTGGAACCACGCGGCGATGGCGATTCGTGGGCGCGTGGCGACGCAAAGGCTGAAGGCCCTGTAAGGAGGATGGGAAATCCAGAGCATCGAAAATGACTGGTGTTAAGCCACAACTCACATGCTAATTTCGGTTTAGAAAATGAAACCGCGAATTTCACGGTTTGATGGTTTTCGGCGTGGTTGTGTCCACAAGCAGACTGAAAACCATCTTTGCGATGAAGTTGTGGTCTTATTGATTCAGTCCGATCGCAAGAGGATGCGGCAAGCCCAGCGAGGGTGTTCCCTGTGCCGTGTTGGTGTTCGCGTTGCTCGCACGAAAGACATTCGCGTGAATGCGTTTCTTGTTCCTGCGGGCGTCTCGGGTTCGGTGACGGTCACGGCAAACCCAGTTTGCGAAGTCGTCGGACCGCCCGCAACCGGCTGCTTGAAGGGCACAAAGTGCGGCATGGACACTCGGCAAGAACCACACAAGTTCGGCGTCGGCATTGTCGGAAAAGTCCTCTGCTGGAGTGCCGAAACGCCACTTCCGACAAATGGCGATTCGTCGCGGCAACGAAACCACACCGGGAAAGTAGACCGCAGGTTGTTCTCCACCTCACAGGATCAGGTCCGAAATCGGGCCGGTGCTCTCCTTGAACGACTTCACCGGGCAACCGAGTTGCTTCAGAATCGTGAGATAGAGGTCCGACATCGGCTTCTTGTTCGACTCCCACTTCAGATGCTGGCCGTGCCGGAACCCGAGCTTGCGACCGCCGGCCAGCAGCGTCGGAAAGCTCTTGCCCGAGTGACTGCTGATCTGCGCCCCGCCGAATAATAGCACGGTGTGATCGAGGAGGGTGCCGTCGGACGCCTTCACACCCTTCAATTTCTCCACGAGGCGAGCGAAGCACGCGACCAGCATCTCGTCGCGGGCCCCTAACACCTTGGCATCCGGCGACTCGGCTTCGCCGCCACCCTTGTGGTGGACATCGTGCGCCCCGCGAACCGGCGCCCCGCTCTTCTGCGCCCAGTCCTTGTACTCGTCGTAGTTCGGCCCACCCTCGCCCCCGAGCGAGTGGGTCACCACCCGCGTCATATCCGTCTGAAAGGCCAGCGCGATCAAGTCCATCATCAGCTCGAGGTGTTCCCGCATGCTGTTCTTGCCCTGCGGCACTGTCTTCACCGCCTCCTCGTCGAACTTCGGCCGCCCACGCTCCAGAATCTCGCGGCTGTCATCCAGACGCTTCTCGACCTCGCGGATCGACTCCAGGTACTGATCGAGCCGGCGGCGGTCATCGGCCCCGAGTTGCTTCTGGAAACCCTTCACGCTCCCCGTCGCCGTGTCGAGCACGCTCTTGTCGAGGGCGATGCGGGCGTCGGCCTCCTTGAGTTGCGCCTTGTCGGCCGGCGGGAACAACCGCTCGAACACGATGCGGTAATTGGCTGTCGCGGGGATGTCCACGCCCATCGAATTCCGCGAGAGCGTGGCCGTGCCGACCCCATCGGCGAACGAAAGCGCCAGCGACGGCATCCACGTCGGCCCAAGGTGCTTGGCCGCGACCTGATCCATCGACACGGTGTTGGTGATGGTGCCGGGAACGATGTTAATGTTGTGCCCGGTTAGCCAGTTGTACGGGTGGACGTGTCCACTGATGCGCCCGGTGATGTGTGACAAGTTCGTCAGCACAGTGAACTCGTCGCGGAACTTCGCCAGCGGTTTGTGGGCGTCGGCCAGTGTGTAGTCGCGGCCGGTGTCCTTCGGGAACCACGTATGCCGGTTGATGGCTCCCGGAATGTAGAAACAGGCGAGTCGCCGCGGTTCCTTCACACCACTCTCGGCTGCAAGCGTGCGGCCGCCCATGATGTCGAGGTATGGGAGCGAAATGGCTGCCCCAAACCCACGAAGCAGGGTTCGGCGGGTGATCCACTGTGTCTTCGGGTTCATGCTCGATCCTTTATTTTCGGAGGGGTTGATTTTCAGCAGGAAGTTCGTGCTGTTCCAGAAACGCCCGGGACTTGACGACGCTTTTCAGCAAGTCGCGGAGCGGGTAGTTCTTCGCACGATTCGTGGTCATGATCTCCGAGATCTCGCCCAGGTCGTCAATGCCGGGAAGGCGGCCGGTGGCGTACACGAACCAGTTCTTCAATAGACCTCGAACCATGTCAGGTTGGTACTTTTCGACCACGACGCGCTTGAACTCGGCGAAGTTCTTGAACTCCTCACCGCGCGGCAACCGGCCGGTCGCGTCCACCGGACGGGTCTTGCCTTCACCGACCCAGGCAATGCGACCGTCGAGTTCACCGCGCTTGTAGCTCTCGTGTTCCACCTCGCGCCAGCGGCCACTGATATCGAAGTTCTGGAACGCGAACCCGAGCGGGTCGATGGTCTTGTGGCACACCGAGCACTTCGCATCCGACTGGTGCTGCTTGAGCAATTCGCGGAACGGCTTCCCTTTGTTCTTGCCGTCGGACGGGTTGAGTTCAGGCACCTCCAGGGGCGGTGGGGGCGGGGGCATGTCAAGGACGTGTCGGAGTGTCCACGCGCCGCGGTAGATCACCCAGTTGTCGCCCATCCAGCACAGCATCGACTGAATTCCTGCGTGCCCGAGGATGCCGCCGCCACGCGGGTCGTCGGTTCGCAACTTCACTTTCCGCAGGTGCCCGCCTTCCATTGCCGGGTAACCGTAGTGCAGTGCGAGGGCGTCGTTCATCATCGTCCAGTCGCTGGCGACGAGTTCGCTCACCGGCCGGTTGTCGGCGAGCAGACGCGAGACGTATCCCACCGTCTCCTCGCGCATCGACGCCTTCAGGTAGCGGGCGAAGCGGAAGTCCTGCTTGTTGATGTGCGACTGTGCGATCGTGATGGGCTGTTCGAGTTCCAGCCACTGCACCACGAACGGCCGCACGAAGCCGTCGCTCCGTGAGTCGGCCAGCAGTCGGTCCACCTGGGCGTCGAGCACGGCGGGGTCGCGGAGCTTGCCCGCGTCCGCGAGCTTGCGAAGTTCGGTGTCCGGCGGCTCGCCCCACAACATGAAGCTGAGCCGCGACGCGATCGCGAACTGGGCGACAACTTTGTCCAAATGGGCCGGCGAGGCGTGGTAGCGGAAGTGGGCGCTCATCAACACGGAGCGGAACGCGGCACGCAACGCAGCGTCGAAGTTCAGCCCTTCGCCCCGGAGCTTCTCATACAGCTTGAAGAACGGCTCACGCTCGGACTCGCTCGTCGGCCGTCGCCACGCCCGATCGGTCCAGAGAGCGAGCAGTCGCTTCGCGGAATCCGCGTCGGCCTTCACCTCGCCGAGGTTCGCGCCCCAACTCGCCGGCGGCCATGCGGTGACCGTGTCCGGCTCGATGGCGATATCGTGCAGAACCACGAACGGGCTGGGTTGCTTGTCGGGTGGCAGCTTGCGATCGAAGAACGGGCGGAAGAGACCCGTCCCACCGGGCACCGGGTCTTTCGGGTTGCTCTTGTCCTCGTTCTCGAAGCCATCGACGGTGTAAGGCACTTCCACCTTGCTCGCGAGGGAGATTGTCACGCCTTTGGGTTGAACCACCAGGTCGCCAAGTTGCACCTCGTAAACCAAGCGTTGCGGCTTGTTGGCTGCAGCGGTGATCTCGCGGAAGTCGAGGTCACGGCCACCGATCCTGACCCACAGTCGCGGGTTGGGCAAGTTCGGGAACGGCTTCAGCACCGAGATATTGAGCGCCAGGCGGAGCACGCCCTCCTTACTCGGCGGTGCCGGCACACTGAAGCTCAATTCCTCGCGGTCGCCCACGGCCCGCGATTCGATCAGGAGGCCGGTACCCGGGCGCAGGATGCCTTTCAGTTCCTTCCCGGTGAACCCGTCGGCCTTCCACTCGTCGAACGACTTCTTCAGATCCTTCACCTCGCGGAAGTTCATCGCGAATGGCTTCCCCCGCGGTGCATCGAGGAACCGCAGCCCGTCCACAGCCCGGCGAGTGACCACGAGCCACTGGGCAACCCCGTCGGATGCTTCCTGGAGGGCATCGGCTCCGGTATCGAAGCCCGCGACCGTCCCATCGCCAGGAAGCGAGGCGGCGAAGTCGATGTTCAAGCCCGTGACGTCGCGGAGGGATGCCGCCAGTTCGCGACGGTTGAGCCGCCGGGTGCCGCTGACGCCCAGCGAGCGTTGCTTCTCGGCGACCCACTTCAGGAGTTTTTCCTTCTCGGACGCAGTTGGCTGCGGCTTGCTCGCTGGCGGCATCTCCCCGGACGCGACCTTCTGATGGACCAGGGTCCAGAGATTGCGGTTCCCGGCCTCGACACCAGTGACCTGATCGAGACGGACGCCGCCTTCCTGCTTCTTCTCACCGTGGCAGGCGAGGCAGTGCTGTTTGAGAAACGGCGCGGCAACATCGGCAAACTCATCCGCAGCCGTGACGGAATCCACGAGCAGAACGATTGCCAGTGCGGATATCAGAAGACGACCGATCACTTCGACACCTCCCACACGACAACCGCGTTACCGCACGCTGCCGCGATTCGCTTGCCGTTCGGACTGAACGCCACCGAGGCGACTGGGTTCTTTCCCTTCCGGACTGCCACCTCGTCGCCGGTGACCACGTCCCACAGTCTCACCGTCTTGTCTTCACTCCCAGAAGCGAGCCGCTTCCCATCCGGACTGAAGGCCACCGACGTGACATCTTCGGTGTGCCCCTTGAGTGTGAGCAAACACTTGCCAGTTTTCGCGTCCCACACCCGGACCGTGTCGTCCCGACTCGCGGAGGCGAGCCGCTTACCGTCGGGACTGAACGCCACCGCGGTGACGATCGCGTCGTGACCGGAGAGCGTCAATTCCTCGTCGCCAGTCTTCGCGTTCCAGACTGTGACGATGTTGTCGCCGTCTCCGGACGCGATTCGTTTGCCGTCCGGACTGAAGCACACGGCCGTCACGTCATAGTCGTTGCCGGACTCCAGCGTGAGCAGTAGTTTGCCGGTTTTCGCGTCCCAGACCTTGAGCGTATCGTCGGCACTGCCCGTCGCGATTCGTTCGCTGCACGGGCTGAAGGCCACCGAGGTGACCGTCTCCTTGTGTCCTTTCAGGGTCAGCAACGCCTTGCCGGACTCAGCGTCGAACACGCGTGTCGAACGCTCCCAGCACCCGACCGCGATCCGCTTCCCACCAGGAGGCAGCGCCACGCTCGTGACGCCCTTCCCGCCGACTTCGACCGACCACACTTCTTTTCCGGTCTTCGCATCCCAGAGGCGAACAGTGTCGTCCTCGCTACCGGAGACGATCCGCTTGCCGTCGGGGGTGAAGGCGACCGCGGTGACGAACCCCTTGTGCCCGGCGAACGTCAGCGAGTCGTCCGCGCCTCGAGCGAGGGACGGCGCGAGGGCGGAGGCGACCACGAGCAGCGCGAGGCGGGTCACGAGACCAACTCCTGGATGGGGTTTCCTTGGCAACCCGTGCGAGCACCTTGGCAGAGAACCTTGCAACCGCCCGCATCCGGTCAATATTTAGCAGGTTGTGCAGAATCGTCGGTGCGGGTCGGCAATGATGACCGGCTCGCCCCCGGACGGCCCAGTTGGTCGGTTTGCCTCCGGCAGGTATCGCCTTGCGGGAGGCGGGCGAAGGGTAACGCAATCGGGCTCGAACGGTTCTCTGCCGGTTCATTTTGTGTAATGGCGAGGGACGATCGGGCCTCCGATGTTCGACGCCTGGCCTGTCAACTCGCCGATAATGCCATGATCTTCAAACATGCGGATGGGTCGACCATCCGGCCCGGTCAGCGTGGTCGTAGGGTCAATGCCCAACACATGGGAATAGAGCGTGGCTAACAGGTCTTTGGGCGTGTACGGGCTGCCCTTCGACCGTTCGCCCCACCGCGTGGTGGAGCCGATCACCTGGCCCATTTTCATTCCGCCGCCCACGACGAGCGTGAAGCCGACCTCATTCCAGTGGTCGCGGCCCGCCCCCCCGTTCACTTTCGGAGTCCGTCCCATCTCGCCCCAGACCACAACTGCCACGTCCTTCTCCAACCCGCGCTCGTACAGGTCCGTAATCAGGGCGGACAGATGCTTGTCGAGCGCCGGCAGCTCCTTTCGCAACCCCTTGAAGACACCGCCGTGATGGTCCCAGGGACCTTGGGTGTGCCACGTTTTGGCTTCCTGATTGGCGGTAAGTGTCACCACCTGGACGCCCGCTTCGACCAGTCGGCGAGCTTGAAGAAACTGCGTCCCACCGACGCCGTACTTGGCCCGAACCGTATCGGGCTCCTTCTGAATGTCGAAGGCATCGCGGGCCTTCGGGCTGAGCACCATGTCCAAAGCTCGGGCCTGAAACGCGTCCAGCGCACCCACGCTGCCGCGTTCATTGTCGGCGACGCGTTGCAAGGAATTGAGGGAAGACAGGAGATCTTTCCGATCGCCCATACGGTCGAGCGTCATTCCCCCAGATGGCCCAATCGCCTTCAGATCCGCGCCCGGGATGAAGGGGTGGTGAGAGAGACCAAGAAAGTCCGTCGAGAGCCGGGGCGTCCATGGATCGTCGAAGGCGACGTACGGGGGCATCTCCTTCACGGCACCGCCGCGCAGCTTACTGACCACTGATCCGAACGTGGGTCGGACCATGGGTCGGAAGTGGAAACCCGTGTAGACAAGCACCGGGTCGTGGGCATCCGCAAACTCCGAGAAACACATGTTGCGGATCACCGTCATCTTGTCCGCGACCTTGGCCAACTCCGGCAAGAGTTCGCAGATGTTCAGGCCGGGGAGGCTCGTCGAGATGGGCTTGAACTCACCCCGAACTTCCGCCGGCGCGTCGGGTTTCATGTCGACCATGTCGATGTGGCTGGGCCCGCCGTGCAGGTAGACCATGATGATCGATTTCACCGCGGACTTGGGCCGAGCGGCACCCTGCGCTTGGAGGCTGAGCAAATCCGCCAGAGTAAGGCCACCAAGCCCGAGGGCGCCGACTTGGAGGAAGTCGCGGCGGGTGCTGCCGTCGCAGCATCGGTAACGAGATCCCAGGAATTTCAACATGTTCTGTCATCCTCGTACGAGGGGTGGCGGCGGTCAGGTTGAGTCGCAGTGGGCGACCGCTCAACAGGTACGGGCGTGAATCCGGCCTGCGGTCCGGGTGCCAGTTGGGGCGAGCGGGGCGGTTACGCCAACAACTCGCTCAGCGGGCCGGACTGGTCGAGATCCTTCAGGTTCGGGTCGGGCATGCCAAACGAGTCCCGCTTCGCCCCGGCGAGGTGCAGGAGCGTCAGGTACATGTTCGCGGTCGTGCGGTGGCCCTTGCGGCCGTACCCGGGGTAGTCCACGTAGCGGCCGGTCTTGAGCTTGCCGCCCATGTCGCCGACCACCACCATCGGCCATTCCCAGCACCTCGAGTGGTGCCCCTCGGCACCATCGCTCAGGTACACGATCACGGTGTTGTCGAGCATCGTACCGTTACCCTCGGGCACCTTCTCGAGCTTCTTCATCAGCCCGGCGATCAGGTCGAAGTGGTACCGGCGGATGATGTTGTACAGGTCGGACGAGGTCTTCCCCTCGAGCCCTTTACCGTGGCCGATCGAGTGCTTGTCGATGTTCAGCCCCAGACCCTTGAACGTGATGTCGAAGTCGCGGACGCCGGCGGCGCTGGAGAGCGTCAGCACGTTCGTCAGCCCGCAGATCAGGCCCGCCGCCCCGATGTCGAACTGGGCGTCGAGTCGGTCGGTCTCCACAGCGGACTTGTACTTGTCCGAGACGACCGGCCCCTTCTCGCGGAGGGTGTGCTTGATCTCGTTGAGCTTGCTCTGCCGGTCGCGGAGCGTCTCGAACGATTCGAGGTAGGCGTCGAACTGCTCCTTCTCGGCCCCGGCGACCCGCGACCCCGCCGTCTTCACGTCGTCCTTCATGAAGTCGAGCAGGTTGTTCTTCGCCGCGAACTCCTGACGGGCCGCCCCGTCGGCGACGAGGCCGAAGAGGGTGCCGTAGGCGTTCGCCGGGTTGCACATCGTCGGCAGCCCCTTGTTCGGGCCCCAGGCCGAGATGTTGTACATCACGTTGGTTTCCAGCCGCTTGGAGATGCCCAGACCGACGTGCGGGAAGATGCCCGGATTGGCCTTCGCCAGCGCCCCGTCGATCGTCTCGCCGAGGATGGCCATGCTCTCGCTTCCGTTGCCGCGACCCGCGCCGAAGGCACCGAGCGCCTGGAAGTTGTTCGAGTGCCCGCCGCTGCAGACCCGGCTGGAGAGCCCCTGCACGATGGTCACCTTGTCCTTCCAGGCCTTCACCGGCTCCAGCGAGAACGGCAGTTCCTTGTCCTTCAGCGGCACGTCGATGAACTCTTCCGGCCCGTTCAGCTCCCGTTGCTCCCGGCGCTTGCGGGTCAGCCCGGACGGGGCAAGTTGCTCGGGGGGAACGCCGTTGCTCTCCACCACGAAAACGAACCGCTTCGCGGTCACAGGTGTGCCCGCAGCCTGCGCCTCGATCCGCGACAGGACGGGCGAGAGGAACGTGGCCCCGGCGGACAGGCCGAGGGTCTTCAGGGCGTCGCGGCGGTCGAGGGACATGGCAGATTCTCCGGCGGGGTGGGAGGGACGAAGGTCGGTTACTTGTTCGACTCGGGCGGGGGCACGCGGTAAAGGAACGACTCGGAACTCAAGAGCGAGACGATCAGCGCCTTCATGCTGCCATTGCTGTCGCGGTAGGCCTTGTGTGCGGCCTGCAACGTGGCGGCGTCGCCGGGGCTTTCATTGCGGCTCGTCCAGTAGCGGAAGGCGTGCCGGACGAACACCTGCTCGACCCGCTCCGAACTTGCCAGACGCTTCATGTACTCGGCCACGTTCTTCACCGGACCGTCCAGCGCCGGGTCGCCGACGTGGGCGATCAGGCCGGTGGCGTCCTGCGGGGCGTCACGCGTCACCGGGCCGAGCGGCTTCCCCTTCGGGTCTTTGTTCTTCTCTGTGGCAACCGGGTCGAGCACCTTCTCGGCCGTGCGGAAGCGGCCGAAGTGATCGAACTGCTCGAACGGGTAGCCCACGTCGTTCATGAGCCGGTGGCACTTCCAGCAGTACTCCTGCTGCGTCACGGCCATCCGCTCGCGGAGCGTCTTGTGCGGCGCGTCGGGCAGTTGCGCATCCACCGTGATCGGGACATCCGGCACCACGCCGCCGAGCAACCGTTCGCGGACCCACTTGCCGCGGTGGATCGCGTGGTTGTCGAAGCTCGTGGATTGCGCGACCAGCCAGGCCGGCTGGGTGAGAATGCCCGCCCGCTGCTCCGCGGGAAGTTCGACCGGTTGGGTATCGGGGAAATCCTTCAGCCCGTAGACCTCGTAGACGCTCTTGCCGAAGGGCTTGTACGTCTTGCCCTTGAACTTCTCCGGGTTCGCGGCCTTCTCCCTCTCGAATTTCGCGAGTTCTTCCGCCCGCTTCTTCTTCGTGTCGGCGGCCGTCTTGTACGCGACGAAACTCTTGTTCGTCGTCAACAACTCCTTGAGAACCTGCCTGTCCTGTTCGAGAACGTAAAGGACGAGCCGGTCGGTGTCTTCGATCAGAACCCGCGCGTCGTGCTCGGGGTTATCCTTGCTGTCCTTGAACACTTCCAGCGCTGCGTCGTAACCGAAGTACTCGCGGATGAACCGGAGAATGCGGGTCTTATCCGTCTTCGGGTCGTCGAGCAGCCGCCGGACCTGCTTCGCCACGCCCGCGTCGGTGTCGAGTTCGCCGGTCGCCGCGGCCTTCAGCAGTTCGGCGTCCGGCCGCTTGTCGGTCAGGGCGTAAGCCAGCGCGAAGGCGATCTCGCGGGGGGCGAGCCGGACCCTGCCCTTCGCGTCGGGCTTGCCGGCGCCGACCTCCATCCGGAACACCGCCTCCGGCAGCAGGAGTACCGCCGCCAAGGCGTACCGGACGCCGACCGTCTGCCCGGCGTCGGTGATGTTCTTCTTCATCAGTGCGACGAAGCGTGCTTTCTCCTCCGCCGTCGGCTGCCGCTTCAGGATGGTGTCGAACTGTTTCGCCACCGCCGCTTCCAACTGCACGTCGGTGGGTAGGTTCTTGGGATCGAAGAGCGCGAGGAACTCTTTCTGCGTGAAGCCGACGCCCTTCACCTGCCCGTCCTCGACCTTGTAGGCCGTTTGCAACTCGACGATGGCGAGGGCGTTCTGGATCAGTTGTGCCGTGACCGGCTCATCCATCTTTGGCGCGCCCATGTCTTTGAACGTGGACTTCCCCTCGGGCGAGAACGGCTGGCCGATGCCGGGCCTGCCCTTCGCGAGGTCGTTGGTGAACGCGGCGTAGATCTCGGGGCTGAGCCGGCGGACCCGTGGGCCGCCGTCGAACGGCGGGACGTTCTTCGGGTCGAACAGGACATGGTGCGGGACGGCGTTGCCGTTGGCGTAGGCGGCCCGGCGGGTGAACGGCCGCCCGGCCCGCTTCGCCTCGGCGTGCGCCCACTGCCCGACCGCGACCAGCTCGGCGTCCGCGGGCCGCGGCTTGCCCTTCGGCGGCATCTCGCCGGTGGCGAGTTTCTCGACCACCATCGCCCACCGGGCCCCGCTGGTGGTCGCCTTCATGTCCGGGTCGAGGGCGGCCAGGTCGAGGTCGCCCTTCGCGTTCTTCGCGTTGTGGCACTCGGCGCAGTGCTTCGTCAGGAATGGTGCCGCGGATTTGTCGAACTCGGACTTGCTCTGGGCGGCCGTCTCGAACTTGAACTCGGTCGGACCAGCGGGCGGGTCGGCGGCGCGGGCACCGAGAAAGACAGCAACCAGTGCGAGGGCGGGGAGTGCGAAGCGGAACATCGGGGCGGACTCCACGAGAGGAACAAACAACCAAACCCCGCAGTCGCGGGGCGCAGACGGCGACACCATTTTTTCGAGAAATAGCGATCCCGTGCGTCTGGGGAGTACTCGCAGCGGGGTTCAGAGATGACAACGTGGTTCGGACACGAGCCACCACCCGCCGAACCGCCCGCCTCCTTGTCTCCCGAGCCTGCCATGTTCCCCAGAGCCTGGTCACTCGCCCGCGTCACACTCGTCGTCCTCGCCTTGCTCTGGCCCAACACGGCGATCTCCGCCGAACCGCCGGCCAGCTTCAACGCTGATGTGGTCCCTACACTCACGAAGGCGGGGTGCAATATTGGCGGGTGCCACGGCAAGGCCGAGGGGCAGAACGGGTTCAAGCTGTCGCTGTTTGGGTTCGAGCCGGCCGACGACTACGAATACATCGTCAAGGAGGCACGCGGCCGTCGCGTATTCGCGGCCGCCCCGGCGCAGAGTCTCCTGCTGCTGAAGGGCACTGGCGCCGTCCCGCATGCTGGTGGGAAACGCCTCGACCCGAAGTCGGACGCCTACGAACTGCTCCGCCGCTGGGTGGCCGAGGGGGCGCGGCCGTCGCCCGCGTCCGATCCAGCGCTCGATCGCATCGAGGTTCGACCCGGCAGCACGATCCTCGCACGCGGCGGGAAGGTGCAGGCAACCGTGGTTGCCCACTTCCGCGATGGCTCTACCCGTGATGTCACGAAGTTGACTGTCTTGGAGGCCGGGCCGCCCGAAATCCTCGCGGTGGACGCCAGCGGCCTCGTTGTCGCGAAGCAGAAATCCGGCTCCGCTACCGTCACTGCCCGCTACCGGGACGCGGTCGCGGTGGCCCGCGTGACGGTTCCATTCGGCACGTCCGTCACGAATCTGCCGCCCACGAAGACCGTGGTCGATGAACTCGTGTTCAAGCAACTCAAAGAACTCGGACTGCCGCCGTCGGTTATGTGCGACGACGCCACCTTCATCCGCCGCGCAACCATCGATATCTGCGGACGGTTGCCAACCCCGGACGAGGCCACCGCGTTTGTCACGGACAAGAGCCCGGACAAGGTCGAGAAGTTGATCGACAGACTCCTCGCTTCCCCGGAGTACGCGGACTACGCCGCGAACAAGTGGTCGGCGCTACTCCGCAACCGCCGCAACGCGCCCAACGAGGACGGCAAGCCGAACGCAGCGTTCCACGCCTGGGTCCGGGACTCGTTCAAGGACAACAAGCCGTTCGACCAGTTCGTCCGCGAGTTGCTGACCTCCGCCGGCCCGGTTGACGAGAACCCGCGAGCAGTGTGGTACCGCGAGCTGAAAGAACCAGCCAACCTCGCCGAGGACGTGGCACAACTGTTCCTCGGCCAGCGGGTCGCGTGCGCCAAGTGCCACCACCACCCTCACGACCGCTGGACGCAGGCCGATTACTGGGGTCTGGCCGCAGCGTTCGCTCGCACCGACGTTCAGCTCGCCACGCCGGTCAAGAAGGGCGACCCGAAGAAGAACATCCCGGACACGCCCGGCAAACCGCTGGCGGTCGCCCTCAAGGCAGGGCCGGCGATGATGCCGCACCCTCGGACCGGCGCGAAACTTCCCCCCGCCGGGCTGGACGGGAAGTCGTTCGTCCTTGCTGACGACGCCGACCCGCGGGACGCACTCGCCGAGTGGGTCACGTCACTGGATAACCCGTACTTCGCCCGCACCCTCGCCAACCGGTACTGGAAGCACTTCTTCGGCCGCGGCCTGGTCGATCCCGAGGACGACCTGCGGGCAACCAATCCGGCGAGTAACCCCGAACTGCTCGACGCCCTCGCGAAGCGAGTCGTCACCGACAAGTTCGACGTGAAGAAGTTGGTGCGACTGATCTGCACGTCGAACGTGTACCGCCTCAGCAGCACGCCGAACGAGTACAACGCGGATGACCGTCAACACTTCGCCCGGTTCTATCCGCGCAGGCTGAACGCCGAGGTGCTGCTCGACGCGATCGACGCCGTGACACTGGCCAAGTCGCAGTTCCGTGGCGTCCCTGGCGGCACGCGTGCGGTGCAACTGCCGGACAACCAGAGCGACTCGTACTTCCTGAGCGTGTTCGGCCGCCCGGACGGGGCGAGCGCCTGCGAGTGTGAACGGGCTTCCGACGCGAACCTCGCGCAGGCGTTGCTTCTGATGAACTCGGAGGAGTTGCTCGCGAAGATCGGCACCCCGCTGCCGGAGCCGAAGCGTGACCCGAAGGCCAAACCGCCCGCGAACGCCGGCCCGAAGACCAGCGCGGGCGAGCGATTGGCGAAGCTTGTCGCGGACAAGCGTCCGCACGCCGAAAAGCTCCGCGAACTGTACGTGGTCGCGCTGTCCCGTGAACCATCGGCCGACGAGATGACGACGCTCACCGCCCACATCGAGAAGAAGGGTGACGACCGCGCCGCCTACGCCGACATCCTGTGGGCACTCGTGAACACCAAAGAGTTCCTGTTCAACCATTGATCGCCGAACCCAACCAGAATCCACCCTCGCACGGGAGACGCTCATGTTTTCGGTCTTTGGGTCGGACAACACCCGCACCTGTGCCGGCGTGTCGCGGCGTGAACTGCTCCGCGTCGGCGGTCTCGCCCTGGGCGGCCTGACGCTCCCGGGGTTGCTCCGGGCGCGGGTCGCGGAAGCCGGTGCCGCGTACCGCGACAAGGCGGTGGTGATGTTGTTCCTCGTCGGCGGGCCACCGCAGATCGAGACGTTCGACCCGAAAGAAAATGTCCCGGAGAACATCCGCAGTTGCACCGGCGAGGTGCAGACAAAGCTCCCGGGCGTGAAGTTCGGCGGCACCTTCCCAAAGATGGGCGAGCGGGCCGACCGGCTCGCGGTAGTGAGGTCATTTGGCAGCACGGACGGCGGGCACAATCAACTTCCGGTCATCACCGGTCGCAGCCCGATGAAATCGCCGATGGCCGCGATCGTGGCCCGCGCGCTCGGGGCGATGAACCCCAAGACCGGCGTGCCCACCAACACGGTGGTCGTCCCGGAGGCGATCCGCCCCGATCTGAGGCTCGGCACTCCGACCGGGCCGTTCCAGCTCGATTACGTGCTGAAGAACTACATCCCGGCTGGCGGCGTCGGCCGCGCCTACGATGCCTTCATCCCGATGGGAGCCGACTCGCTGCTGAAGAACCTGCAACTCCAAATGCAGCAGTCGGACTTCGAGGACCGCAAGAGCCTGCTCGGCAAGCTCGACGGGTTCAAGCGGACGCTCGACAAGACCGGCGAGGCCGCCGGCATCGACGCCTTCCAGCGGCAGGCCGCCGACGTGCTCGTGAAGGGGATCGCCGATGCCTTCGACATCACGAAGGAAGACCTGAAGACGGTGGCGAAGTACGACACGGGCCACCTGTTCAAGATGGAGGACTACCACAAGGACGGCAAGAACTACAACAAGCTGGTGAACCAGTCGCGGGTGACGAACCTGCTCGGCAAGCAGATGCTGCTCGCACGCCGTCTGGTTGAGCGCGGGGCTGGGTTCGTCACGGTACTCGACTCGTGCTGGGACTTCCACGCCGACGGCAACAACCCCGGTTGCCCGCAGGGGATGGAGTTCCTGGGGCCGCAGCTTGACCACGCCGTCGCAGCGTTCCTCGACGATTTGAAGGATCGCGGGCTGGAAGATAAGGTGCTGCTGATCATCACCGGCGAGATGGGACGCAGCCCGAGTAAGGGGAAGAACGGCGGAACGGGGCACCACGCGGACATCACCCCGCTGGTGCTGGCCGGCGGGGGCCTGAAGATGGGGCAGGTGGTCGGGCAGAGCGACAAGACCGGGGCCAAGCCGGTGACAAAGGCGTACAAGCCCGAGCACCTGCTGGCGACGGTGCTGCACACGCTGTTCGACACGTCAGCGGTGCGGACCAATCCTGCGCTCCTGCCCGCCGAGGTTGCGAACCTCGTCAACACCGGCCAGCCGATCAGCGAGCTGTTTTGACTGGCCACGTGTCGCACCGAAAAAGAGGGATTGCAGATGCTCACGATCTTCGACCGCGGCTACGCCCACACCTGCCAGGGCCGCACCCGCCGCGAATTCCTCCGCGTCGGTGGGCTCGCGCTGGGCGGGCTGACCCTCGCGGACCTGCTCGCCGCGCGGGCCGCGACGGGCGATTCGACCGAGGCGAAGGCTGTCGTTCTCCTGTTCCTCCAGGGCGGGCCGACGCAGCTCGAAACGTGGGACCCGAAGCCGGACGCGCCACAGGAGACTCGCACGCTCGGCGACACGATCCCCACGGCTCTCCCAGGGGTGCGGTTCAGCGAGCACTTCCCAAAGATGGCCGCGCTGGCGAAGGAGTTCGCCTTTGTCCGGTCGTTCGCCTCCGGCAACGGCGGGCACACCTATCAGGCAGTCACCACCGGCGGGAACGGGGCCAAGGCTTCGATGAGCGCCGCGTACGCCAACCTCGCCGGCACCACGCACCCACGCAGCGGGCTCCCCACCAACGTGCTGGTGCTGCCCGAGGCCGTGCAGGACGGGCTGACGCTCCAGAACAACTTCGAGACGGGAGCATTGCCGACGCTCACCCAGCCCGGTTCGCTCGGGCCCCAGTGCGAGGCGTTCAACCCGTCCGGCGGGTCGAAGCTCAAACAGGCGATGAGCCTGACCCTCCCGCGCGAGCAGTTCGACGACCGGCGGAAACTCCTGGCCGACCTTGACGGGCTCCGCCGCGACCTCGACCGCGACCCCGCCGTCGCACAGGCCGGCAAGTACCAGCAGCAGGCGGCCGACGTCATCACCCGCGGCGTGACGGCAGCATTCGACCTGTCGAAGGAAGACCCGAAGACGGTGGAGCGGTACGACACGAGCAAGCTGTTCAAGCTGGAGGAGGCCACCCGCTGGCACGACATGAAGCGGGCCACGAACCTGCTCGGCCGACAGATGCTGTTGGCCCGTCGGCTGGTCGAGAACGGCGTCGGGTTCGTGACGGTGTCGGACTGCGGCTGGGACATGCACGCGAACAACAACAGCCCCAAGAACATGGAGGGGCTGAAGTGGCTCGCGCCGCAGGTGGACCATGCCGTCGCTGCCTTCGTCGAGGATCTGAAGCAGCGCGGGCTGTCCGACCGCGTCCTCCTGGTGGTGACCGGCGAGATGGGCCGGACGCCAAAGCTGAACAAGAACGGCGGCCGCGACCACTATGGGAACGTCACGCCGCTCGTTCTCACTGGCGGCGGGGTCAAGACCGGGCAGGTGATCGGCAAGACGGACGCGACCGCGTCGGTCCCGACAACGAAGGTCTACAAGCCGGCGAACCTGTTCGCGACGGTGATGCACCACCTGTTCGATCTGGGCAAACTTCGTCTACGCACCGACGTCCACCGCGACATCAAGGCCGCTGTCGATAACCACGCCGTCATCGACGACCTGTTCTGACCTGCCGCGGCGGCCTCGCCCGCTGGGAACGGGGCAAACCCGCCCGCACAGACCGACACTCCCCGGAGCCCGTGATGCGTTCGCTCTCCCGCCTCGCCGCACTCTGCCTCTTCGCGCCCGCGGTCGCCGCGGCCGAGGATCCGCCGAAGCCGGTTCCGCACCCCGAGGTCACGCAGGTCGATAAGTCGCTCAAGGGGCGGCTGACGGCCGAGGAGCAGAAGGCGCACATGAAGTGCCCCGACGGTTTCGCCGTCGAACTGGTCGCCGCCGACCCGCTGGTCATCAACCCGGTCACGATGGTGTGCGACGAGAAGGGCCGCATCTACGTCAGCGAGAGCCACACCTACCGCTACGGCCCAAGCGGCACGCCGGTCAAGCCAGCCAGCAACCCGCTCGTGCGGCTCGACCCGAAGCCGGACGGCACGGGGTACACCCGCACCGTTGTTGCCGAGGGGTTCGACGACCCGGTCATGGGTATCGCCGTGAAGGGCGACAGGCTCTGGGCCGCGGCGAACAACTACCTCTTCACCTTCGATCTGACGCCCGAGGGCAAGGCGGTCAACAAGAAGACGCTCGTCACGGACAAGAACAAGGCGTGGAACCCGTTCGGCATGTTCGTGCTCGAGTGGGGGCCGGACGGGCTCCTGTACCTGAGCGTCGGCGACCACAACATCCACCTCGTCGGGCCGGGCGGCGAGTTGAAGGGCCGCGGGCGCACCGGGTTCGTCATGCGGATGAACCCGGACGGCACGAACATGGAGTACCTCGTCCACGGGCTGCGGGTGCCGTACTCCTTCGAGTTCGACCCGTTCGGGCAGATGTGGCTGCTGTCAAACGGCGAGGGGAACCCGAACCGGTTCCTGCGGGTGATCGAGGGCGTGGATTACCACTGCTACACGCGGGGCGTGGACAACAACTGGCTGGCCGGCAACCACCCGCTCGCCCCGCCGTGCTTCGAACTGCCGGGCGGCGCGCACACGCAGTTGATGCGGTACTACGGCGCGGCGTACCCGGCGGCGTTCCGCGGCAGTCTACTGCTCGACAACTGGGGCCGGCACGGGTTCGCCGGCGCCAACCGCGCGGTGTTCCGCTACGTCCCCGACGACGCCGGGCGGATCGCCGCGAAGGAGCCGTTCGTGTGGTGCACCGACCCGCACTTCCGGCCGGCCCACGTCTGCCTCGACCCGGACGGCAACCTGCTCGTCGCCGACTGGTACGGCCGGGACGACGAGAGCGACCTGACCGGGCGCATCTGGCGGATCCGGTACGTTGGGAAGGACGCCCCGAAGCCCATCCCGGTGCCAGACGCGAAGGCTCTGACCGTTGCCGACGCCGCGGCGGGCTTGGGCTCCCCGAGCCACCGCACCCGCGAGGTCTGCACGGACTTCCTCCTGACCGCCGACGCGGCGAAGGCCGTCCCGGCGCTGGCCGATGCCGCGGCGAAGGCGGCCGAACCGCTCGGGGCCGCGAACGCCCTGTGGCTGCTCGCCCGGATCGGCACCGACGACGCGAAGAAGGCGCTCGGGGCGGGGGCGAAGCACGGCGACGCAAAGGTGCGTCGCCTCGCCGCGCAACTGGTCCGGCGGTACAAGGCCCCGGACGCCGCCGAGATCGCCCGCTCGCTCGGCAAGGACGAGTCGCCCGCGGTCCTGATCGCCGCGGCGCTCTCGCTGCCGGACGACGAGACCCGAAAGGCCCTCGTGTCGGCCCTCGCCCGCGGCGCGGCGCACGACCCGCACACGCGGTACGAGGCCGCGTGGCACCTGGCCCGGCTGGGCGGGGCGTTCAAGGAACTCCTCGCCTCCGCCGAGGCGGACATGGCCCTCGCAGGCATGATCGCCGTGGACGTGGCTTGCTACGAGAAGTTCGCCACGCAACCCGACGCGGTCGCGGCGCTGAAGGGCGCGGTCGCGGCGCCCGGCGCGTGCGATCCGCGGTCGCTCCTCACCCTCGTTCAGATGCATGGCGACGTGTCGTTCCGCCCGGCGGTCGAGGCGCTGCTGGCGAAGTCGGACCTGCCCGAGGCAGTCGTCGGCCGTGCCCTCCTGTTCCTCCGGGCGAAGGGCTCGCCGTCGGCGAAACTCGAGGAGAAGTTCGCGGCGAAGATGGCCGAGGCGGCCGACGCCGGGAAGCTCGCCCTCGACCGTCCCGATGATCTCGTCGCGGTGTTCGCGCTGGTGGAGGCCGGTGGGCCCACCCCGGCCGCGCTGCGGCTGATCGGCAAGCAGTTCGGGTCGAACAACCGAGAGGTGAGGGACGCCGCCCACGCCCTGTCCCGCCGGTTCGGGCCGAAGGCGGCCGCGCTGGCGAAGGACTTGTGGGCCATCCTCAGCGACGAGAAGAAGGCGGCGCAGTTCGGCACAGAAGCCATCGGGACCCTCGCCCGCGTCGAGCCGAAGCCGGACGCCGAGCGGTGGGCCGCGCTGCTGTCCGCGAAGGATCCGGGCGTGCGGACCGAGGCCGTTCGGGCGTGGCGGGCGTTCAAAAGCGACGCCTCGCGGGTCGATTCGCTTCTGAGTGCGGCCCCGGAACTCCTGAAGGGCAACCCGGAACTCGCCGGCGACCTCGCTGCCGTCGCCCGCGCTCTCGGTGCCCCGGACGACAAGCTGAAGGGGCTGAACCTACCAACGGTGCCGACGCGCGACGAACTCGGGCGCGACGCGACCGCACAGGTGGCGAAGGTGCCACCCGCCGACCGGGTCCGCCGGGCCGCCCTCGGGCAGCAGGTATTCGACCGCGCCGGCTGCACGAAGTGCCACACCACCGCCACGCAGACGACCGAACTCGCCCCGTCGCTCAAGGGCATCGGCGGGCAGAAGCCCGAATACCTCGTCGAGTCGGTACTACTGCCGTCGAAGGTGATCAAGACGGGGTTCGAGGCGGAGACGGTCCGCACGGCCGACGACCGGGTGCTGACCGGGCTCGTCCGCGACGACGGCGACGCGCTGCGTGTGTTGTCAGCCGACGGGGTCGTGCGGGTGCCGAAGGCCGACGTCGCCGCCCGGTCAGTAACCAAGATCTCGGTCATGCCAGAGGGCCTCGCCGACGGCCTCAGCCGGCGCGAGTTCGAGGATCTGGTGATCTACCTGTCCACGCTCAAGTGACCGGGTGGAAAAGAAGTAGGCTCCGGCGAGACGCTTTCTGCCCGCCGCAGCCAAGCAGCCGTTGCGGCTCGAAGGCGTGAAGCTCGACCGCGGGCCGCACGCCCTAATCCAGTTGGGGTGAAGGCCCAGGCACCCGCGTCTGCGACCGCCCGGCGTTCCTTGGGGTTCGCCAGGCGGCCGCGCGAAGCAGCAGTCGGTTCATTCTTCGGGATCGTCGAAGCGTCAGGCGATGATGTCCTTTACCACCGTGCCGTGGACGTCTGTCAGGCGGAAGTCGCGGCCGCTGTACCGGTAGGTGAGCTTCTCGTGGTCGAGGCCCATGAGGTGGAGCATGGTCGCGTGCAGGTCGTGGACGTGGACCCGCTTGTCCACCGCCTGGAACCCGAACTCGTCGGTCGCCCCGTACGCGAGTCCGCCCTTCACGCCGCCGCCCGCCAGCCAGATGCTGAAGCCGTAGTGGTTGTGGTCCCGCCCGCTGCCCCCCTCGGTGGTCGGGGTGCGGCCGAACTCACCGCCCCACACCACCAGCGTGTCGTCCAGCAGCCCCCGCTGCTCCAGGTCGCCGAGCAGCGCGGCGATTGGCTGGTCCACGATGTGGGCCAGTTTCTGGTGGCCCTCGGCGTTCTTGTCGTGCGTATCCCACGGCTGGAGGTTGCCGGTGTACACCTGCACCACCCGCACCCCACTCTCGACCAGCCGGCGGGCGAGTAGGCAGTTGCGGGCGAACGCGGCCCGTCTGAGCCCGCCGTTGGTGTTCGCCGCGGCCTTGGCGTCAGGCCCGGTCAGCCCGTACGCCTCCTTCACCTTGTCCGGCTCGCGACTGATGTCGAAAGTATCGGCCGCGGACGCCTGCATGCGGAAGGCCAACTCCAGCGAGTCGATGCGGGCGTCCAGCCCGCCGTCCGCCCCGACCCGGTCGCGGTGCAGGGCGTTGAGCCTCTGCGTGAAGTCGAGTTGCCGCCGCTGTGCGTCCGGGGTGAGCTGCGCGTTCTGCAGGTTCGCGATAACGTCCCGCGGTTGGTAGATGACCGGCAGGACGACCTGACACCCCTGGTAGATGCCGGGGAGGAACCGGCTGCTCCAGTTCGACGGCCCGTTCACCGGCTGCCCTTCCCCGAGCACCACGAACCCGGGCAGGTTCTCGTTCTCCGACCCGAGCCCGTACAGGAGCCACGACCCGTACGCCGGGCGGATCGGCTGCACGTGCCCGGTGAACATCATCCAGTTGGACGCCTCATGGACCGGCACGTTGGTGTGCATCGAGCGGATCACGCACAGATTGTCGGCGTGCCGGGCGAGGTGCGGAAACAGTTCGCTCACCTCCAGCCCGGACTTGCCGTGCTTGGCGAACTTGAACGGCGAGGGCATCAGCCCGCGGGTGGCGCGCTCGGTCGTGAGCTTCGCCGTGCTCTCGGGCCGCTGGCCGGCGAACTTCTCGAGCGCCGGCTTGGGGTCGAACGTGTCCACCTGGCTCGGCCCGCCGTTCATCCATAGGTGGATGATCCGCTTGGCCTTCGCCAGAAAGTGTGGCTTGCGGGCGGCCAGCGGGCGAGCAGGCTCACCCGCGCTGGCGTCAGCGGCCAGTGCCGCAGCGAGGCCGATCGCCCCGACCCCGTATCCGGTATGGGCCAGCAGGTCGCGACGCGAGGGAAGGTAGTATCGGCTCGGACTCATGGCTCGTCTCGACCGTGTCGGGAGGTTATCAGGGGAGGAAGGCGAACTCGTTGGCGGTCAGGAGGGCCTGGCACAATTGTTCCCACGAGCGGAGACCGTCTCCGGCGTCGGTGGCCGCGGCGCGGAGGAATTCGCGGGCGAGGTCGGCCTCCTTGTCTGTCGGAGACCGCCCGTACGCCAGCCGCCAGGCGAGCCGCAACCGCGGGCCCTCACCCGCCTCTACCTTCTCGACGCGGGCTGCGAACGCCTTCGCCGTAGCGACGACGAACGGGCTGTTGAGCGCGAACAATTGCTGTTGTGGGATCGTCGTGGCCGTCCGCGCGTCGCTGGTGACGTTCGGCTCCGGGAAGTCGAACAGCGTGAGCGTCGGGTTCGGCTTGAACCGACTGATGAACGAGTACAGGGTGCGGCGGCGGTTGGCCGGATCTTCGGGCTGGAGTTGGGCCTTCCCGAGCGGGTCGAGGAACGGCGCCCCGCCGACCTGCGGGTCGAGCCGCCCGGCGACGGCAAGCATCGCGTCCCGCCACGCCTCGAAGTCCAGACGCCGCGGGGTTGCCCGCCACAGGTAGCGGTTGTCCATGTCCTTCGCGGCGTTCGCCGGATCGGTCGCGCCCCCCAGCCGGTACGCGGCCGAGAGCATAATCTCCCGGTGAAGCCACCTGGTGGACCAGCCGTTCTCCACGAAGCGCACGGCCAGGGTGTCGAGCAGTTCTGGGTGGGTCGGCTTCTCGCCGAGCGCGCCGAAGTTGCCCGGTGTGGCGACGATGCCGCAGCCGAAGTGGTGTGCCCACACGCGGTTCACCCACACCCGGGCGGTCAGCGGGTTGTCCCTGCTGGCGATGGCGTCGGCCAGGTCGAGCCGGGTGAACGTCTCCTTCCTGACCGCCCCCTTCTTCGTGAGCACCTGCGGGAAGCCCGGCGAGGCGAGGTCGCCGAGCACCTCGGGATTCCCGCGGACATGGACCCGCATCGGCTGACCGCCGCCGGTCACCGCCGGTGCCTTCACCTGCGGCGCGGGCGGGGCCTTGTTCAGCCCGTCCAACTCCGCGACCAGTCGCTCGTACTCCTTTCGCTCGTCCGGGTCGAGGAGCAGAAGGACTTCGGCGGCCGTCAGTTTGAAGTACGCCCCGTCGTTGGTGAGGAACACCTTGAGCAGCGTGTCGCTCTCGGGCGGGGGCTTCTTCCCGGAGTCCAGATCGCGCAGGGCGGTCGCCACCCGTTCCTTGACCTTCGCCGTCTCCTCGACCACCGTCTTCGGCGTGTCGGTCGGGCCATCCTTGCCCGCAGCCTTGAGACCGGCGGTCGCGGCAGCCTGCCAGTCGGCCAGCAGCGGGAGGGGCTTCTCGGTGGTGAGGGATTTCGCCCACCGGGCGAGAAAGACGGGGCGCAACCCCGCCGCGCGGGCGGTGACGTCCGGGTCGACCTTCTCGCCCCGCTCGGTCAGGAGGCGAAACCGCCAGGCCGCCAAGAGGTAGGCATCGACGCGGGCCAACTCTTCGCGGCCGATCCGGCGGGCCTCGGTCTGTGTGAGCCGGTCGAGCAGGGCCTTCCGGTCGGCCACGTCCTTCCGCCACCGCTCGGCCACCGTGACATTCGCGGGCGAGTCGAGGACGACTTCCGTGCTCAGCGTTGCCCCGTTGTAGGCCGCAGCGAGTGCGAAGTAATCGACCTGCGGGATCGGGTCGAACTTGTGGTCGTGGCAGCGGGCGCAGCTTACCGTCAACCCGAGCAGGCTGCGGGTAACTGTATCGACCCGGTCGTCGAGTTCGTCTGCCGCCTTCTTCTTGACCATGCCGACCGCGTTACCGCTGAACCGCTGGCCGAGCCCCTGGAAGCCGAGGCCGCCGAGCCGCTCGGCGTAGTCGGCCGCCGGGTCCGGAATGAGGTCCCCGGCCAGTTGCAGCCGGACGAATGTGTCGTAGGGCATGTCGGCGTTGAACGCTTTCACGACCCAGTCACGGTACCGCCAGGCGTTCGGGGCCGGGACCGGGCCGACGGTCCCACCCAGGTCGTCGGTGTAGCGTGCGAGGTCGAGCCAGTACCTGCCCCACCGCTCGCCGTAGTGGGGCGAGGCCAGCAACCGGTCCAGCGCCTTCTCGTAGGCGTACGGGGCACCGTCCTTCTCGAACGCCTCCACCTCCTCCGGTGTCGGCGGCAGGCCGGTCAGGTCAAACGTAGCGCGCCGTATCCAGTCCCGCCGGGAGGCCGGGGCGACTGGCTTGAGCCCCCGCTTCTCCAACTCCGCGAGGACGAAGCGGTCGATGTCCTTGCGGGGCCAGGCCGGATCCTTGACCGCCGGCGGGGCGTGCTTGCGGGGCGGCTGGAACGCCCAGAACTGCCGGCCCCGCTCGACATCGACGCCAGACGCGGTAACCTTCCCGTCGCGGGGGCCGGGGGCGCCTGCCCTCACCCACGCCTCGAAGTCCTTCACGACGTCGTCGGGCAGTTTCCCATTGGGCGGCATCTTGACGTCACCGTCGTGCCGCAATGCCTTGAGTAGCGTCCCCTCGGCGGGCTTGCCCGGGACGGCAGCGGGACCCGAGTCGCCGCCGCGGAGGAGTCCGTCGCGGGTGTCGATGAGGAGGCCGCCCTTGAGCTTCTTCTGCGCCTGGGCCTCGGCCGAGTGGCACGAGTAGCACCGCTCGGTTAGCACCGGGCGTGCGGCCGAACTCGCCCATGAGGATGACGAGCGTCTTGTCCCACAGCCCGCGTTCTCTCAAGTCTTCGATCAACGCACCTGTCGCGATGTCGAACTCGCGGGTCAGGTGCCGCTGGCTGTCAAACGCCCGCCGGTGCTTGTCCCACGCCAGCCCGCCCTGGTGCTGGACGCGGACGAACGGCACGCCCTTCTCGACCAGCCGGGCCGAGAGCAGGCAGTCCCGGCCGAGGGCGGTCGGGCCGTACTTCTCGACCCGCTTTGGCGGCTCCTTCGACAGGTCGAACAGGTCGCGGTTGCGGAGCAGGTGCTCGACCGACCCGAACGCCGCGTCGTGGCTGTCGGCGGCAACGGTGGCGCGGCCGGTCGAGAAACCTTCACCCAACTTGGCGCGGAGCGTGGCCCGTCGGCGGTAATCGTCCAAGTCTTTCGCCCCCGCAGCCGGGAGGTCTTCCGGCCCCTGCCCCTTGCCAGGGCAGTAGAGCCCCTGGTACCCCGCGCCGAGGAAGCCCGGCCCCGGCACGGCCATGTTTCCACCCTGCTCGGCCCCGAGGACGACATACGAGGGCAGCCCGCTCGCCGCGGGCCGTTGCTGGGCGCACACCGACAGCCAGTGCGGCGCGGTGGCGACCACGTTCGTCGGCCTGTGGCCGGTCTGGGCGAGGTAGTGCCCCTCCAGGTGGTCGCCGAGGTCGCTCGTCATCGAGCGGATCACGGCCATCTTGTCGGCGAGCCGGGCGAGGTTCGGCATGTATTCGTCGAACCTCACGCCTGGAACGGTGGTCTGGATGTTCATGTGCGGCCCGCCGGTCGGCCGCCCAGTCTTCGGGTCCCACGTCTCGAACTGGCTCGGCCCGCCGGACATGAACACAAGGATGACGTGCTTCTGCTGTGCGACGGTCTTTGCCGCGTTGTCGGCGGCGAAGAGGCGGCCGAACCCGCCCACCGCGGCGGCACCCGCACCCTGAAGGAACAGGCGGCGTGACAGGTGGTGGTCGGCCCGGCGACATTCGGCGGCGTGAGTAACGGATCGGGTCATGGGGAATAGCTCGGGGCGGGAAGGCCGGCGGGGTGTACTTGACACTGTACCACATGACCGAACCCCGGCCGACGCTTCGCCAGACAGACGGCTCACCACCCAGCACCGGCGACCGGTAACCGGACATGGTGCAGCTCGTAATCCCCGGCCCCGGTGATGTAGAGCGTGCGGCCGTCCTTCCCGCCGAACGCTAGACCCGACACGTTCCGCGGCACGCCGAGGACCATGGCCACGACCTTCTTACCGTCGGGGGAAATGACCGCGACGGCCTCGCCCGATGTGTGCGACTCGGCGCCGGCGACGTACACGTTTCCGAGTTGGTCCACCGCCAGCCCCTGCAACCGTCCGACCCACCCCAGCAGGCTCTCGCGACTGTCCTTGGCCGCAGGGAGTTTCTCCAGTTGCGGCTTGAGATCCTGGACTTTGAAGAACACATCACCCTTCCCAGGCTTCCCGTCTGCGTCGAGCGGAAACCGCCACACGGCCCGGCCATCGGCGTTGGGCAACTTCGACGCAACGTAGAGCCAGTCTTGTTTCGGGCTCAAGCCTATGCCGTAGGTGTGGCCGATCTTCGGGGAGAGAACTTCGACCGGGTTGCCGGGTACGACACTCCGGGTGCCGCCGTCCGGGAAGCCGGACCAGAACACCCGGCCGGACTTGTGAACGGTCACAAACTGTGGGGTGCCGACGTCCTTCTCCGCGAGAACGGAACTGGTACCGTCCGCTTTGATGCGCACGACTCGGCTCGGATCTCGCTCGGTGAGGACGAGGTGACCGTCGGGATCGACCGCCAGCCCGACCGGGGTCGGCACCTCGCGGAGCGTCTCGAACTTGTCCGGTGGGGTGAACGCGACGAGCCGCTTCCCCCGGCGGTCGGCAATTATGAGCTTGCCGTTCCACCATGCCATACTGGCCGCGGTCATCTTCGGGCTGCCCTCGACCACTTCCGCCGTGTACACGCCCGAAGGGGCGGCGTCCGGCTCCGCGCCGAGGGCGGGTACGACGAACGCGAAGAGGGAGGCGAGGGTAAGTAATCGGGGCATGGGGTCGGACCTGTGCGAAGGAGGCTACCGCCAGCCGAACCCCACCGGACCACGCGCGCAGACGCTCGCGGCTGTCTGAGGAAGCCGACAGGCGGGGTTCAGTGGGTGCCTTCCCCGAACCCCTCCCGCACGGCAGCACATGAAATACGCTCTCCGACTCGGCCTCGTCGCGGTTTGCCTCGCACTACCAGTCGCCGTTTCCGCGGCCGAATCGCCGTGGCCGGCCGACGTGAAGGACTGGAAAGAGCCGGAAGCCGGCGAGCACCCGCGTCTACTCTTCCGCAAGGGTGACGTCCCCGAAATCAAGAAGCGGGCCGAGACGCCCGATGGCAAAGCCATCGTCAAGCGGTTGCGGTTCTTGCTCGACGGCAAGAACGGCGACACGCTCTTGACCGCCGGGCAGCCGGAGCACACCGTCGGAGCGTTCACTATCGGCCACGCCGCTGGGTACGGCCTGCTCTACCAGCTCACCAGCGACAAGAAGTACGCCGACCTCGGGCTCCAGTGCTTCGACCGCATGATCAAGGGCGAGGCCGACCGCGACGGACGCTACTCGTTCACCAACCCGAACGGCGAACTGCGCGCCGGCTCCTCGTGGGCGGTCGCGGCACTCGGCTACGATCTGTGCTACGACGGCTGGCCCGAGGCCGATCGCAAGCGGGTCGCAAAGGCGTTCCTCGACATCAAGACGAAGCAGGGTTTCAACCTCGAAAAGGTGGTCCGCAAGCCGAAGTACCCACCCGCGAAGAACCACACGGGCGGGATCATGTGCGGCGCGGTCGCGGCCGCCGCGCTCGCGGGTGACCCCGGCGCCGAGGGCGTCAAGATCTGGGAGGAGTGGCTGCCGGATGCATACAAGAACACGCTGGCGATGCTCGCCGAGGGTTTCGGCGACCACGGCTGGTACGCCGAGAGCCAGGGGCCCAGCCACGTCTCCTCCGACACCGGCTTCCAGCTCTGGTTGGCGTCGGCCCGCATGGCCTGCGGCAAGGACTTCATCACACCCCGACCGAACGCCCAGTACGTCGCCCTGCGGTGGGTCATGGAGATAATTCCGCAGGACGGGCGCCCGCAGTATCCGCTGCGCATGGCCGCCGGACCATCGTACGGCACGCACGAGTTCACCCGGGGCGGCGACTGGTCCCACGGCGGGCAGTTCGCCCAGGGCTTCGGCATCGTCGAGGACAAGTACAAGCCCGCGATGCTGTGGGTGTACCAGAACTTCGTCGAACCGGCCGAGCACAAGCTCATTGCGAAGGAAGCCTGGATCAACGAGAAAGGTTGGCTCGCGAAGGACGAGAAGAGCTTCGACGCGCTGACCACACCCTGGAAGGCGGTCGTCGCGTTCGTGAACTGGCCGATCGGCGTCGAGCCGAAGAACCCCGCGGGCATCCTGCCGCAGGCGGTGGAGGACCGCGTCCACGGCTACTACTGCTTCCGCAACCGCTGGAAGGACGCCGACGACATCGTCGTGACCGCGCTCCTGGGATACGGTCCGAAGGGCGACTACAAGCCAAAGTTCGGCCCGGTCGTGGTGTGGGGTCTGGGCAAGCGTTACGAGTTCGGCAACTTCCTCTCCGCGAAGCCGCCGGACTTCGCGCCCGGCAAGGACGGCTCCGGCGTGATCGCAGCGGGCGAGAAGCACCTGGCGGTGGACTTCTCCGGCGCGTCTCGTGCGCCGTTTTTGCTCGTGGGCGTCGGCATCGGCGAGGGTAAGTCGGATGACACAGCACAGTTCACGAAGGTCACCGCTGGCGGGCACACATTCACCGTGCTGACGCTCTCGAAGGACAAGCACCCGGAGGTGAAGGCCGACGGCGACAAGGTGACCGTCGGCGGCCAAACGGTGACATTCGACGGCAAGAGGATCACGTTCACGAAATGAATCGACTCCTCGGTCTGCGCCTGCCGCGGCCGGGGTTCAGCTTGTGACCTGCCCGCGGAGCCTCAGTCCCATGACACGCAGTCTGCTCAGTTTGATCGCGATTCTGCTCGCACCCAGCCTCACCACGGCCGACACACCGAAGGTGCCGACATTTGAAGGCGACGTGCTGCCGGTGCTGAACACACACTGCCTTCAGTGCCACGGCGGTGTTCACCAGAAGAACGGCCTCGACTTGCGCACCTTGCCGAGTGTGCTCAAGGGCGGCAAGAGCGGCTCGGTCGTTGTGCCCGGCAAGCCGTACGAGAGCCTCCTCTGGCAGAAGCTCGTGAAAGACGAGATGCCGAAGACCGACAACAAGGTTTCGGACGCGAATAAGAAGCTCATCCGGGAGTGGATCGCACTCGGAGCGAAGGGGATCGAGAAGAAAACCGGAACGGCTCCAGCACGCGCGGCCAAGAAGCCCGCGGAGGTCGCGAAGTTCATCGACCGCGAGATCGCTTCCAAACTGGCGGCCACGAAGGTTCCCGCCTCGCTGAAAGCCGACGACGGCGAGTTCCTCCGTCGTGTGTACATCGACATCGTCGGCAAGCCACCGACGGCTCAGCAAGCCGCGGGCTTCCTCGATTCGACAGACGCTGACAAGCGAGCGAAGCTGATCGATTCCCTCTTGGCGTCCGAGGACTACGGCAAGCACTTCGGTGAACGGTGGGTGAACGTGTTCTACCTGACCACGGTCAACCAGCGGCCGATGCAACCGGAGCCGTTCAAGGAGTGGTTCGCGAAGCAACTCAACGAGGGGCGCGGGTGGGCCGCACTGACGCGGGACATCCTCACCGCCACCGGGCCTCTCAGCGACGCGCCGCAGGGATTGTTCTTCTATTACAACGGCGACATGAACTCGCAGTTCGCCCCGAAGATCCTCGCGGGGAACATCGGGCAGGTGTATCTGGGCGTGCAACTCCAGTGCGCCGAGTGCCACGACCATCCGTTCGGCGCGTGGAAGCAGACCGACTTCTGGAATCTCGCCGCGTTCTTCGGTCAAGCCGCGCGGATGGAGACGGTGGAGAACAAAAACACACCGGGCGTGAAGGAGCGACACCTCGAAGAACCAAAACCCGGGAAAAAGCCACCCACGCCGCCGAAAGAGATCAGCATCAACATCCCCAACGACGGTGAAGCCCGCAACGGTGGCAAGAAGGTGCCGGCCGGACTTCTCGATGGGGCGAAGTTGACTGCAGACCCTGCCAAGAGCCACCGCCCGCCGTTCGCGGAATGGTTGACCGCGAAGGAGAACCGCATGTTCGCCCGTGCCGCGGTCAACCGCTTTTGGGCACACTTCTTCGGCCGCGGGTTCGTCAACCCGCTGAATGACTTCGGCGATCACAACTCCCCCTCGCACCCGGCGCTGCTCGACGAGTTGGCCGACGAGTTCGTCGTGTCCGGCTTCGACGTCCGCCACCTCGTGCGTTGCATCACCCTCAGCGACGCATACCAGCGAACAAGCAAGGTGGCACCGGGTAACGAGAAACCGGAGGCGGACGCCCTGTTCGCGAGGATGGCACCGAAGGTCCTCACCCCCGAGCAACTGTACGACGCGCTGTGCGTCGCTCTGGAAGTACCGGAGATTGCGCCGCCAGTCGACCCGAAAAAGAAGCCGAACCCGAAGGCGCCGCCGCCACCCAGCCCGCGGAGCGTGTTCGTCTCGTTCTTCCGAGGGCCGGGCGAGGCCGACGAGTCGACCGAGTTGAAACTCGGCGTGCCACACGCGCTGAAGCTGATGAACGACCCGAACTTCAACAACGGTGGGAAGGTGGCGGACCGTGTCACGATGACCGCGAAGTCACCGACCGAAGCCGTTGATGAACTCTTCCTCGCGGTGCTGTCCCGCAAGCCGACGCCTGCCGAGCGGGTGAAGTTCGTTGCCTTCGTCGAGAAGCAGAAGACCACGCGCGACGGCTACGCCCGCATCGTGTGGGTGTTGGTCAACAGCAGCGAGTTCATGGTGGTGAACTGAACTGACCCGTGAGACTCCCGACTCTGGAGTGTTCCGATGGCTTTTCAACAGGCCGTATTTCGGCGTGACTTCATGAAGCTGACGGCAGCCGGCGTGATTGGAGTGTCGCCGTCCGGTTGGCTCCTGCCCCGCGCCGCTTACGCGGCCGAGGGTAAGGTCGGGCGGCCCCGAGCGTGCATCATGCTGCACATGCAGGGCGGGGTGAGCCAGCACCACACGTTCACAGTCCCCGAGTCCAAGGCAGAGAACTCCCAGATCGACACTGCCGTGGCTGGCGTGAAGTTCTGCGAGTATTTCCCGAAGCTCGGGGCACGGATGAAGGACATCTGCCTCATCCGTGGCATGAGCACCGGTAACAGCGTCCACGAGCGTGCCCGTATTCTGATGCACACGGGCTACAACCCGAACGGAACGGTCGCTTACCCGTCGGTCGGGAACGTCGCTGCCTGCGAAGTTGGCCTGCTGGACGCGGAACTGCCGAACTTCGTCAGCGTCTACGCCGGCTCCGACGGCCTCGGCAGCGGGCCGCTCCACCGGAGCGTGCCTGCCTACCTCGGCCCGAAGTTCGCGCCGGTCCCGGTCAACGACCCGGCGAAGGGGATTGAGAACCTCAAGACCGCCATCGGGACCAACGAGTTCGATGAGACGGCGAAACTCCTCGCCGAGTTCGAGGGCCACGCCCAGGCGGCCCGACCATCGGCCGCTGGCAGCACGCACCTCGCCAACTACAAGAAGGCGCTGCAACTCCTACACTCCGACAAGATGAAGGCGTTCGACCTCGACGCCGAACCGCTCCGTACCCGAGACGCCTACGGGAAGACGCAGTTCGGTAAGTCGCTGCTCCTCGCGCGGCGATTGGTCGAGGTTGGCGTGCCGTTCATCGAGGTCACGCTCGACGGGTGGGACGACCACGGCGGGGCGGCGAAGAACATCAAGCGTCGGGCGGAGTACCTCGACCCGACCATCTCGCTGCTGATCGACGACCTCAAGATCCGGGGCCTGTTCGACAGCACCCTGATCGTGTTCATGAGCGAGTTCGGGCGAACCCCGCAACTGGCCGACAGTGGGTACAACCAGACGCTTGGGGCAGGACACTACGCGAAAGCCTGGACGACATGGATGGCCGGGTGCGGCGTCCGTGGCGGAACGGTGATCGGCAAGGTCGATGCGAAGGGCGGCGAGGTGATCGACCACCCGGTGAACGCTCAGGATTTCCTCGCAACGATCTGCCACGCTCTGAAGATCGACTGCCACAAGGAATACATGTCGAAGGAAGGGCGTCCGATGACCTTCCTGGGCACCAAGGCCGAACCGGTGAAGGAAGCGTTCTGACCAAGGGGAACAACATGCGACGGTTCAGCAAACTCATTGTCGCGGCGGCGGTCACTGCGTGCCTGGCATCGCCGGCCGCGGCCGACGACGCGAAGATCAGGGTGCTCATCATCGACGGTCAGCACAACCACAACTGGAAGCAGACCACGCCGTATCTCAGGAAGGTCCTTGAGCAGAGCGGCCGATTTACGGTGGATGTGTCGTCGAACGTGAAGCCTGGCGAAAAGGCCCCAGAGGGCGCAGTCGCGTTCCCGCCAGACTTAAGCAAGTACGACGTGGTTGTGAGCAATTACAACGGTGCCGCGTGGCCGGCGGAGTTTCAGAAGGACTTCGAGGCCCGCGTCCGCGAGGGGAAACTCGGCTTCGTGCTCTTCCATGCCGCGAACAACTGCTTCGGGAGTTGGCCCGAGTTCAACAAGATGATCGGCCTCGGGTGGCGTGACAGTAAATTTGGCGAGCGTGTCTACCTCGACGACGACGGGAAGGAGGTCCGCGTCCCCAAGGGCGAGGGCAAGGGAACGGGCGAGACGAACCACCCGTACGCGGTCGTCGTGCGCGATTCAAACCACCCCATTACGAAGGGTATGCCGAAGGAGTGGATGCATGCGAAGGACCAGCTCATGCACAACCTGCGAGGCCCGGCCGAGGGGATGAAGGTGCTGGCGACCGCGTACTGCCCGGCGACCAAGACGAACGAGCCGATCGTGTGGACGGTCGACTACGGGAAGGGACGGGTCGTCCACACGCCGATGGGTCACGACGTCTTCGCGATGAGCTGCATCGGGTTCGCCACCACGATGTGGAGAGGCACCGAGTGGGCTGCAACCGGCAAGGTCACGCTCGCAGTCCCTGAAAACTTTCCCACCGCAGACAAAACGAGCCAGTTTCCCGCCGAAAAGAAGTAACTCCGCGTCGCCAAGTCTCGCAAACGCCTTCACCCTGAGGCCAGTGTCATGTCCCGAATCTCACTGCTCATCATTGCGTTTCTCGCGTTTCCTACCCTTGCGCTCGCTGGACATACTCGCCCCGGGTATGTCGACGGCTGCCAGTCGGCCGACGGTCGATACGTCGTCACCGCCGAGTCGAAGAAACAACCAGACGGCAAGGATGGCTGGGAGTTCACCTGGAAAGACAACAAGACCGGCACGACGCACACCGGGTGGCTGGTTGGTCTGCCCTACGGGCTTGAGCACTTCAAGGTCACGTATACGCACATTTTTGTCCCACCCGGCGGCGAAACGTTCGCGGTCTTCCAGACGGCAAGCTGGGCCGTCGGCGGGAGCAAGCCACCCGGAGGACAGGAGAAGCAGGTCAACCAGAACCCGCCCAATGAGTTCAAGAACTACGCTGGCTTCGCCGACCGCCTCGTGATCTACAAGAAGACCGGAGAGGTGGTGAAGCGGGTGTCAATGAACGACATCCTGAAGGCGAACGAGTGGGTGTACGTGAACTGGGTGCAGGGAAATCTGTACTGGCTCAGCGAGTACCCGGATGTGATGAAGAACGGGGAACCGCCGCGATGTGGCTACCGCTACTTTCGCGTCTCGCCGGACTACAGCGTGTTGGAGTTCACCGTCGGTCCGAACAGCGACGCGATTCACAAGGTCAAGGATTTGGGCGCGGACGTGGTCAACTACCGCCGCCCGGTGTGGGTGTCATTGACCGATGGCGCATTCATCGACAAGAAACCAACCGAGAAGGAAAAGGTTCCGGTGCAACCATTCGTTGGGGAACTTGTGAAGCGCGGCGACGCGATGAAAAATTACGTTCCCAGCCTCGACCCAGTGCGGGTGGCTGGGAAGACCGTGCTGGGCGGGAATTGAATCGGTCGGAGGGCGCCGCGCGGTCGTCTCGCGCGGCGCCTCAGCTCAACTCAGCAATGCCGCGACCACCCCCGATTGGTTCACGTCCTTGAGACCGGGGTCGGCCACGCCGAATTTGTCGGTCGGCTTGCCGACCGCATGGAGGAGGGTGCAGTACAGGTTGGCCATTGTGCGGTGCGCCTTCGTCTCGTAACCCGGGAACTGCAAGTAGCGACCCCGGGTCTTGAGCTTGCCGGCGAGGTCACCGAGCAGAACCACCGGCCACTCGCGCAACTGCGGATGGTGGCCGTCGCCGGAGTCAGAGAGGTACACGATGACGGTGTTGTCGAGCATCGTCCCGTCGCCTTCCTTCACACACTCCAACGTCTTCGCGAGGTTCGCGATCAGCTTGCAGTGATACTGGCGCACGGCGATGAAGCAATCCTCGTAGGTCTTGCCCGGAACTCCGCCACCGTGCCCGTAGTGGTGCCCGCCAACCGGGATGCCGAGTTCGGGGAACGGCGGAAAATGCTGCCCGCCCCCGCCACTCGTGAGCAGCACGGTGTTCGTCAGCCCAGTGATGAGGCTCGCCGCGGCGATCTCGAACTGCGCCTCCAGCCGGTTTGTCTCGGTTGGCTTGGCGAACTTTGCGTCGAGCTTCGGAGCGTGCTTCTTGAGGTCGTCGGAGATCGCGTCGATCTTGGCCTGACGGTCGCGGAGGTTCTCGAACGCTTCCAGGTATTGGTCGAACTTCTGTCGCTCCTCACCGGCGAGTTGTCCGCGGGTGCGTTTGACGTCCTCGGCCATGAAGTCGAGGAGGTTGGTGCGGCGGTCGAACGCGGCCCGGTTGTTGCCGCCGGCCACGCTGCCGAACAGCGCTTTGAACGCCAGTTCCGGGTTGCACTGCACCGGATTGGCCTTCCCCGGGCCGGCCGCGGAGAGTTGGTAGTTCAGCGTCTGGTCGGGTTTCTCCGCCATGCCCAGTGCGACGTACGGGAAGATGCCGGGATTGGCTTCGCCGAGGGCGCAGTCGATGGTCTGGGCCATCGGCCCCTTGTTCGCCGGGTAGCAGCCGAGCGCGCCGTGGTTGGCCGAGTGGTCGGACAGAGCAATGCGGCCGGATAGCCCTTGGACCAGGGCCAGCCGATCCTTGTACGGCGTCAGCGGCTCGAGCGCGGCGTGCAGAGTGCGATCTTTAAGCGACTCCTCTTCGAGTTTCTCGTTGGTCGGCCGCCCGTTCTTGGGCCGCTCAAGTCCAGACGGCATGAGATGCGCCGGGTTCATCCCGTTGCACTGGAGCACGAACACGACCTTCTTGCGGTTGGCGGACTTTGCGTCCCCGGCGGCGTGGGCTGCCAACTGGCCGAGCATCGGCGTGAGCAAAGAGGCCGACGCCCCGTACCCGGTGAGTTTCAGTATCTCGCGGCGTGTGGTTTCGGTGTTCACTTGGTATCTCCCGCAGTGGGGTTCGGGGCGGAGCGGTAGAGGAAGGAGTCGGACGTCAGCAGCGAGACGACCAGCGCCTTGAAGCTGCCGCCGCTCGCGACATACTCCCGGTCGGCGTCCTGGAGCGTCTTCGCGTCTGCGAGCGTTTCGTTGCGGCCAAGGTAGTAGCGGAACGCGTGGCGGACGAACACCTGGCGGGCGTGGTCCGAGTTGGCGATCTTCTTCACCATCTCGCGGGGATCCATCACTGGCCCGTCGAGCTTTAGTGCGCCACTGTCGGCGATCATGCCTGTCGTCACGAGCGGGGCGTCGCGATACACCGAGCCGAGCGACTTACCCTTCTTGTCCACGTTCTTCGCCGTGGCGTCTGGATCGAGCACTGGTTCGGCGGTCCGGAATCGGCCGAAGTGGTCGAACTGCTCGAACGGCAGCCCCAACTCGTCCATCTTCTGGTGGCACTTCCAGCACTTCGCCTCACGGGTCACGGTGAGGCGGTCGCGGAAGGTCCGATGCTGATCGTCCGGCACCTGTGCAGCGACACCGATGGGAAGATCGGGGACGTTCCCGCCCAGCAACCGCTCGCGAACCCAGCGTCCGCGGCGGACCGGGTCGTTGTCGAAGTTCGTACTCCACGCGATGAGCCAACTCGGCTGCATGAGAACCCCAAGGCGGGTGTTCTCGGGCAGCGTGACCGGCTGCTGCGGCTCCCATTTCTCGACACCGTACACCGATTCCACCCCGGTCTGCCCCTTGTTGTTGATCGGGTTCAGCACCACACCCGGCTTCGGTTCCTCGATGCCACCCTTCTGCTTGTTCTTCGCGGTCGAGTAGTTGACGAACGACTTCGGTGTCGTGAGCAGTTCGCGGAACACGTCCTTGTCGGTCGCGAGGATGTGCAGGATGAGCCGGTCGGTGTCCAACACCAGTTGCCGGGGCTGGTGAACGAACGTCTTCGGCTTGTCCTTGAACACGGCCTCCGCGTTCCCGTACTCGAAGTATTCGTGGAAGAAACCCAGGAGACGTGAGGTGTCCGCTTTCGAGTCGGCAAGGATGCGACGAACGTGAGCCGACACCTGTTCGCGAGTCGTGAGTTCGCCCTTGGCCGCCGCAGTCATCAGCGCGGAATCGCGGCGGTGGCCCAGAGCGAGACTGATCGCGACGGCCAGTTCCTCCGGTGCGAGCATACGGCGGCCGGTCCCATCCGCAACCGACCGCCCCATTTCGGAGCGGTACAGGGCGTCTGTCTTGAGCAGCACGGCCTGGAGCATGGTCTTCGCCGCGCCGGGTCGGTCGCCAGTGCCCACGCACTTCTCGTAGAGTGTGACGAACCGCTTGATCTCGTCAGTCGTGGCCC
>JAIOPV010000200.1 GCA_021413735.1 Planctomycetota bacterium | reverse complement strand
GGCCGACCGCAAAGGCGAGTTCTTCGAGATTGCCACGCGACCTGGAATCGCCGCTGAGATCACCGTTCTTGATGTGCAACCCGCAGACCGTCATTTGCTACTGCTCGTGCGAGAAGGCAAGGAGAAGAGCAAGTTCCTCTGCGGTCACGACGAGCGACACTGGTTCGTCGCTGGTATTCCAGAAGCCGCACCGGTCGGCACCGTACGTCAGGCTAAGGAAGCCTTGAAGCCTGCTGAGGTTTTGAGTGCCCAGGCTGGCAAACATCTCCCGGCCAAGGCCCGCAACCGCCGCAAGAACGCGGCCTTCGTTCGGCAGGGCGAATGGTTCTTCCTACCCGTTCCTGGCTTCGCTGTCGAAGAGAAGTTGGTTCTCCGTTGGGAGCCACTGCGACGGGGCAACGGCGGGAAGCCACACTGGACGGAGTTTCTATACCGAACGGGCGGCGAGAACGTTTACGTTTGCCCTCGGCACCCCAGCGGTGTGACCGAGGTGCAATACAAGGGCATCCTGAACGGCAACCCGAAGGCAAAGCACTGGGGCTGGCGTGCGATGCGACGGAACCCTGGAGTGTATGTTCGGGGTCGGGTGCGGCACGCCGACCACGCCACAATCACGCTGCACGGCTGGCACCGGGTTGTGATGAACACCGAGGGGCAGTCAAAAGCGATGAAAAACGTCGCGTTCCTCGACTAATAACCGGTCGTGGCGGCGTCACTCATGAGCAAGCCCGCAGTAACCAAGAGTTGCTGCGGGCTTGCATTGTTCGTGCGACGCGGATCGCTGGGTCGTGCCATTCCTGACAGGATGCTTGTTGAAGTAGGAATCAGATGTTCACTGTCTCGTGAAAGTGAACCACATCCTTTATCCTTTCGCGATTGACTCTGACATCCCTTCAAGCTATTTGGTCATCTTCGTTGTTCATCGACACTCCAAAGACCGTGGGAGGATACCATGCGGAGAGCTTACGCGCTCGCAACTGGTGGCGTCCTCGCCCACTTCGGGATTGGGTGTGCATCACTCGCCAGCCCAACTACGCCAATTGAGAACGCCATCCTTTTCCAACCACAGGTGTACCCCAAGGGCGATTGGGCGAGAGACCCTGCGGTTGAAGATGTGTGGTTTGAAGCGTCTGATGGGGTTCGCTTACACGGCTGGTTTGCAAGGGCAGAACATCCCAGGGCCGTTGTCCTCTACACCCACGGGAATGGCGGAAACATCACTAATCTCCACGAGGTTCTCAGCCTCTTCAATGACCGGCTGAATACTTCAGTTCTGGTGTTCGATTACCGTGGATACGGGAAGAGTGAAGGTAAGCCGACCGAGGCCGGAGTTCTCGATGATGCCCGCGCGGCACGCGGTTGGTTGGCTCAGAACTGCGGCGTTCGCGAGTCTGACATCGTTCTTGTCGGTCACTCTCTGGGTGGTGGCGTTGCAGTAGACCTCGCGGCGGCCGACGCCGCGCGGGCGCTCGTGTTGGAAAGTACCTTTACCTCTCTGCCCGATGTGGCTGCGAGCCATCTCACATTACTGCCCGCCCGAATGTTGATGCACACTCGGCTCGATTCAGCGAGCAAAATACGCCGCTACCATGGTCCGCTTCTTCAGGTTCATGGTGATGCTGACCGCGTTGTCCCTTACAGCATTGGTCGCAGATTGTTCGAGGCGGCGAATGAGCCGAAGCAGTTCGTCACCGTGCCAAGCGGTGGGCATAACGACCCGCCCACGCCGGAGTACATGGCGGTCCTGGACCGATTTCTCGGCTCACTCAAACCCCGCGATTAAGTGGCTTCTGGCCCAAGCAACTCAGCAGCCGTCGGTACAACTTGGTTCATCGGCAAGGCGTAGTAGGGCGTTCGCCCCAGGCGAGAAAAGCCCATCCGTCGGTAATGACCGCGCAATCTCACGGCTGCGGCACGTCGCTCTTCTTTGCTCTCATGGCGGGGAAGCCAGCCCTTCGGGATACCGAGAAGCTTGGCCGCGTCTCGCCGAAGCGGGGCAATCAGGCTGACGGCCAAACCGCACCCGCCGCCAATCAAATCCACCATCTTCCGCACGGCAAGCAGTCCGAGTTTCAACTTCCGCCACTTCGGCGAGAGAACAACGTAATCCAGCACCAACAGGTCGGATTGCATGGCGTCGAACCGATCCGTGACGTAATCGCGGAAGTGGTAGCAGTCGCACTCGTAGAGCATGGTGTGGAGGAAGTGCAGTTCTCCGCTGTGGCTATCGCAAACGTCGAAGAGTGATTCACCGGCATTCTGCGCGAGGGCGGCGTGAACTCGCAGCGCGGCGATTTTCCCGACCTTCGTCTGCTCCCCGGTTTCGTCATTCGTGCATGTAATGATTCCTGCGTGTTCCGACACGAAGTCACTCGGCTCACCGTCCGGGTGGAGGGTGGCTCGTGTCTTGAGAATGATGCCGAAGTTGGCCAATACTCATCTCCTGTCGCAACTGAGGATCATTAGCCAAACAAACTCAGTTGGTTGTCTCGTCGTCTCCATGACGGGAACGGGTGAGACTTCTTGTCGTTCAAGTTTACCAATTTGCCATCCGCTGTCAGGTCTGCAAGAGCCTTTGCCGGTGTGACCGGCTATGCTTCTTCCGGCTCCCGATCTGCATACAGCGACGGCTGCTCCGGGTGAAGTTTGAGTTAACGGAGCAGGGCGAGGCGGTGCCAGACGAGTTGGAAGATGAGATTCAGCGTGTCATTGTGAAGCTGATGGAGCGGCTCTCCGGCGAGCCGGAAGCGGGGGCGAACAGCCTCGCTTCCGTGTAGACTGCGTAGGCGGGTTGGGGGTGGGGGACAGCCAATCCGTGTGAGTGCGATCCACAGTTTGAGGGCTTCTTCGCTGCTTGCCATCAACTGTTTGCAGTCAATTGTTCGGTAATCACCGGGCTTGTGGCCGCTCCAATTCGGCCAATAGGCCTTCCAATGCCTTCGGCTCCAGCGGCTTCACAAGGTGGTGATCGAAGCCGGCGTCGGCGGTGCGGCGGCGATCCTCCTGTTGCCCCCAGCCGGTCAGCGCCGCCAGGACGGTGTGCCCCAGGCCGGGAGTCTTCCGCAGGCGGCGGGCGACCTCATAACCGTCCATGCCGGGCATCCCGATGTCGAGGAATATCAGGTCGGGGCGGTAGGAGTGTGCTAGTGCCAGTGCCGCCGGCCCGTCGTGGGCGACGCGGACCTCGTGCCCGTGCAACCGCAACAGTTCGGCGAGGCTGTCGGCGGCGTCCCGGTTGTCATCGACGACCAGCAGACTGTGGCCCGTAGTCGAACTGGCCGGCCGAGTTTCGGCCCCGCCCTCCGAATCGCCCGGCCTCTCGGTGCCGGTAGCCGCCAGCGGCAGTCGCACCTCGAACTCGCATCCGTGGCCCAACCCCGCGCTCCGTGCCTCGACCGTGCCACCGTGCATCCCCACGAGATTCTTTACGAGCGTCAGGCCGATGCCCAGTCCGCCTTGTGAGCGGTCGGTGGCGTGGTCCGCCTGGACGAACAAGTCGAATACGTGCGGCAGTAGTTCCGGAGCGATGCCGATGCCGCTGTCACGCACGCTCAGGACGGCCTCACCCCCCTCGCGACCCGCCGCCGCCAACCAAATCCGCCCGTTCGGCTCGGTGTACTTGGCCGCGTTCGTCAGCAGGTTGCCGACGACCTGGGCGAGTCGCACCGGGTCGGCGTCCACGGGCAGGGAGTCCGCCGGAAGGCGGACGCTCAACTGATGCCCCTGGGCGTCCACGAGCGGCTGGACCGTCTCCACGGCACGGGCGACGACGGCGGCGAGTTCGACCCGCTCCCGGCGGAGGTCGATCTTGCCCCGCATGACACGGGACACGTCCAGGAGGTCATCGACCAGCCGGACCAGATGCTCCACCTGCCGCTCCATCATGTCCCGTGACCGCCCGACCATCGCCGCATCGGCCCTCGGCATCTTGAGGATTTGCAGGGCGTTGCGGATCGGGGCGAGCGGGTTGCGGAGTTCGTGGGCCAGGGTCGCCAGGAACTCGTCCTTGCGGCGGTCGGCGTCCCGCAGCGCCTCCTCCATGCTCTTGATCTCACTGACGTCGGTGTTCGTTCCGAACCAGTACACGATCCGCCCGTCCCGGTCCCAAAGCGGGTTCACCCGCGTCAGAAAGGGGCGGAACTTCCCGTCGGCACCCTTGAGCGGGAACACCATGTCAAACGGTTCGCCGGTCGCGAGTGAACGCGCCCACTGCTCCTGAACCTTTGGTAACATTTCGGGGTCTTGAACCGACCGCCACCCCCAACCTTCCACCTCGTCGGGCGTCGTGCCGGTGTACTCGTACCAGCGGCGGTTGTACCAAAAGATGAAGCCGTCCGGTCGGGCCATCCACGCCAACTGCGGAATGGTGTTGGCCAACAGTCGTAGCCGCTCCTCGCTCTCTTCCAGGGCGATTTCGGCCCGCCGGCGATCCGTGACGTCGCGGGTGATGCAGCGTGTGTGGACGAACCGGCCGTCCTCGAACAGCGCGCTGGAGTGAATCAGCACGTCCCGGACCGACCCCTCCTTGCACCGCATGCGGGCCGGGTAGTCGTTGAGCCTTTCGCGTGACTTGAGCCGTTCCAGAATGTCGCCGACCACATCCTGGTCGGCGTGAAACTCGGCGATGTGGTGGCCGACGTACTCTTCCGGCTGGTAGCCGAGCAGGGAGAGTTCCGCCTTGTTCGCCCTCAGGATGATCCCGTCCGGTCCGACCCAGTGGAGGCCGACTGCCGCGTTCTCGAAGAAGTCGGCAAGCTCTCGCTCGCTCCGGCGCAACTGCTCTTCCGCCGTCTTGCGCTCCAGGAACTGCCCGACCTGACCGCAGACCGTGTTCATCAACTCCAGCAAGTCGGGGTCCGGCTCGCGAATCTCGCGGCTGAAGAACTCGACGACCCCCAACGTGTGGTTTCCGACAACAATCGGGCAGCCGAACGCGGCGTGCAGACCCGCTTTAGAGGCTAGGGTCACCCGTGGGAAATTCACCTCGTGCGGGAAGTTCGGTATCCACTTCGGCTTGCCCGTCGCCCAGAGTTCGCCGGGCAACCCCTCGCCGCACCCGAACTCGTGCCGCCTCGCTGCCGCCTCAAACTCCAGGGTGTCGCTGCCGGGGATGTGCCAGCCCTCCCGACACCGAAGTACCTTCGCGTCCGCGTCGAGCGACCAAAAGAATCCGACGTCCCAACCCAGACTCTCACACACCGCGCGCAGCACTCCGACGGAAGCTTCCGAAACGCTCGTCGCATGCGCGAGAACTTGGGTCACGACGAGCCGGGCGTTGCGGTATTGTTCTGACTTCATCCTGTCGCTGACGTCTCGCAGGTAGGCCGTAAAGAGCGGTGCCCCTTCCACGGAAATGCGATTGATCGCGATCTCGACGATAAACAAGGAGCCGTCCGCTCGCATGGCGGGGAGTTCGAGCCGCTGGCCGAGAACCGGCCCTTCACCCGTGGCGAGGTAATGCGCCATGCCCTTGTTGTGACGATCTCGCAGCGACGGGGGGATCACCAAATTCACAAGTTCTCGGCCGATGACATCCGACCGACTAAAGCCGAAGGTCTTCTCGGCGGCGGGGTTGAATTCGACCACCTTCCCTTCGTGGTCCATCGTGATGATGCAATCGAGCGCGGTCTCCAGGATCGCACTCTTGCGGGCCTCGCTCTGTCGGACTTCGCGTTCGTTTCGACGCTGCTCAGTTACGTCCCGGAAGGTCAGAACGACGCCGAGTAGCGTTCCGTTGGAAGCACGGATGGGGGCGGCGGAGTCGGCAATTGGCCTCACCGTCCCGTTCTTCGCCACCAAGACGGTGTGATTGCCCAGCCCGACGACCCGCCCGTCCTTCAGCACGGCGGCGACGGGATTCTCGACCGGCTGCCGCGTTTGCTCGTGTTCGATCCGGAACACCGTTTCCAACCGTTGGCCCTTCGCGTCGGCTTCCGCCCAACCGGTCAACCTCTGGGCGACGGCGTTCATGAAGGTGACGAGGCCGTTGGTGTCCGTGGTGATGACGGCATCGCCGATGCTGGCGAGGGTCACCCGAAACCACTCCCGCTGCTCTTCCGCCGAGCGGTCGAACCTCTGGCGTTCAGCCGCCCGCAGTTCTTCCGCCTGACGCTGAATCTGCCGGGTTTTCTCAAAGAGTTCCACGAACCCGGCCACCTTGGCCCGGACGACGACGGGGGCTAACGGTTTCACGAGGTAATCGACGGCTCCAAGTGAGTACGCCTGCTCGATGTGGAACCGGTCGCTCTCGAAGCCCGTGAGAAAGATGATGGGAACGCGCCGCGTGCTTTCCTGACGCATCAACTTCGCGGTCTCGAACCCATCGAGACCCGGCATCTGCACGTCCAGTAAGACGACGGCGAATTCGTGTCCCCGCAATCGGATCAGGGCTTCCTCACCGGACCGGGCCTCCACGAGGTTCTGGTCCAGGTCGTCGAGTACGGCGCGGAGGGCCATCAGGTTGGCCGGGTTGTCGTCCACCAGCAGGATGTTGGCCTTCGCCGCCGTGGGCGGGGGGCGTCCAACGGTTTCGGGGCGGTCGGGCATCTGCTGCCTTGTGGGGTTGCTCGGTGGCGGCAGGTTGCCGGGCCGTTGTGGGAAGGGCTGGGCTGATGGCCATTCTACCGATGCGCGGTCCTTGTGACGCTCACGGAGCGACTCGCGGCGGAAGTCGATGGCCGTAACATCTGGCGAGCCGTCGAGCGACTACGACTTGATTCGTCGCCGGGTTATAACGACAACAAGCTGGGGATTACTCCCCAGCTTGTTCGATTTGTCGCGAATATATTCTCGACGACACCGGCTCTTACTTCTTCTCGCCCTTGCCGGTCATGCGAACCTGAGCCTTGCCGTCCTTCTCAACAACGACTTCTTCCTTGCGGACATCACCCGCCACGGTCTCTGTACTCTGAACCTTGCGTTTGCCGACAGAGACCTCTTCCTTCACGACCGTCTCTTTACTCACGTTGACTTGTTCTTCCTTGACGGGGATGCGAATCTCTTCCGCACGGATGGCACCACCTGGACCACTTGCCGTCCGCCGCTCGATCACTACTTCCTCGTGTTCCACGGGCACGGTGATCTGCTGGTGTTCGGTGTGAACCTCCTTGCGGACTTTCACTTCGCCCACGTTCACAGACTCCTTGGTCGCCCGCAACTGCTCTTCCTTCACTTCCATCGTCCGACCCGCTCCGGTGGAAGTTGTCGATCCGGATGTGGCGAGGGCTGTTGCTCGGTCGTAACCGCCGTGCCGCGTGAACACGGCACTCGAATCGGTTCGATCACCCGCATCAACCGTGACAAGGTATCGGCCGGCCTGAACCTCGCTCTCGTAATACTTCGCATCTTCTTCGGGGATGCCCCAGCCGATGAGCGCCCCGGTCAGACTGGCGATTGCAGCGCCACCGGCAGCGTTGAGCAGGATGGTACCCAAAGTGCCGATGGCGAGAATCGGCCCGATGACAGGAATCACGCCTGCCAGGATGCCCAAGCCAACCAAGCCGCCGACGCCCGCACCGGCAGCCGCCCCGATCATCGCACCTTCTCCCGCGTTCGTCTCGCCGGCTCCGTCCGTCTTCATTGCTGTGCCACTGGAATCCTTGGCGAGAATGCCGATTTGGTCGTTGCGGTAGCCTGCTGCACGAAGATCAGCGACCGCTTTATCGGCTGCGGTCTTCGTTGTGAATATGCCGACTTTCGTTGAACAAGTCTTATTGGTACCCACGGTACTTCTTTCGAGATTGGAATCTGCTGCCGTGTTCGGCAAAGAGGCCGAGTTAAGGGGCAGGTTGTACCAAGCACATGCGGTGCCACCCTGACTTACGCGAAGCAATTGGATCGAACAACTTTTCAATCTTCATCGAGTGTTTTGCTCTGGCCAACGACTTGGCATGGGCTTTGCCAATTAGGCTCAGCCCACAAAGTGAGGTGCATCAATATGTGTTCCCGACGGCGGCCGCGCGTGCTTTACGTCGATGACAACCGCGATACCGCTGACTCGGCAGCCGACTTTCTCCGCCACTTCGGACTGGATGTCACGGTGTGTTATGACGGCGCGAGTGCCAGAGCCGTCGGCCCTGATTTCGCACCCGATGTTTGCATGTTCGATCTGAACATGCCCGGCATGGACGGCGACGAACTACTCGTCGCTTTTCAGAATGAAGCCCCGCCATCCAAACGAGTCCTTTACGTCGCGGTCACGGCGACCGGGAATGAAGCGGCCCGTATCCGCACAACCGAAGTAGGGTTTCACCTTCACTTCGTGACGCCAGTCTCTCTTCACGCACTCCTCCACGTTGTTGAAACTTGGGGTGAAGTGATCCAGGCGAATCCTCCGTCTAGTGACTCCCGCTGAGTTAGTGGTGGCCTCTGTGACGATTAGCCGTTGAAGGCTCCCCTCGCCCCAGTTCTCAGTTCTCTGCTGCCGTGAGGTTGGCAACGATGGATCGAGAGTGCAGTTCACCCCGATAGCGCGAACACATTAATCGCCTTCCCATTAAGCCGCGCGACCAGACATTTTTCACCAAGTTTTCGAGTGTACGCTCCAGCTTTCACCTCGATGAGTTGCTCAAGTGTTGTCTTAACATCCACCTGCTCGGCGTATGTGAGTCCGCCGCTTCCTGAACTCAGCAGTCGGTAGACCACCTCAGAAGCCTTCGCTCGGAGTGTTGCGTCTGGATTGGGTCGGATTTCGACGAGGATCACCACATCAGCTTGCCAGACGTTTTCATCCACCAGCCGTGGGGTCAGTGATTGCGCGATTTGGCCATCATCGAAGTCCAAATTGATCGGGTGTTCGCTGGAACTCCGTATTTGAACGCGATAGATCGCGACTACACCAGGCGGCGTAAGGATCGGCTCCACGACAACCTGATATTTCGTGGAAATTGGCACTGAAGACGCGTCTGCGGTGTTAGTCATCCTCACGATGAGTAAAGTGATTGAACAGACTAACAGGGCACACCACATGAGAGCAACTCCTCGCTGAACGAGATAATGGGGAGGGCGTGGCAAGCAGCAACGATGTCGGCGGGCGAAGTAGAACGCTGAACACGAGGTGTGAAGTGCAGCTAAGACGTGAAGCGTGAAGTTAGTATACGCGAGCGGAACAACAACCGAGTGCGATCTCACCCGTTCTGAATGGTGCCGCTGGCGGTCACTGCGGCATACGATCTGCTTTGACTTGTTTGGCGGAGTGGGTGCAGCGGGGTTATCAGGGCGGTTATCCGATGCATTCACTCTGCCGTTCTCATTCGCACTTGCGACCACCTTCACCGAAGCACAAGAACGGCTTCCTCGCACTCCGGGTAGCGGTCACTTGTAGGTGAGTGGCGAACCCGCACGGCAATCCACCGCCAGAGAAGTCGCTACTTCTTGTCCAGAATTTGTCGTACCTTCCTCGCCAACGATTGCGGCGAGTACGGCTTCTGAAGGAAGGCGACTTCCGCTTCCAGAATGCCCTGCCTTACGACTGAGTCGTCCGTGTAACCGCTAGAGAAAAGCACCTTGATATGCGGGAACTGCTCTCTGACGGCTTCGGCCAGTTCCCCGCCCCCCATGCCCGGCATCACTACGTCCGTTACCAACAGGTCGATTGACCCCTGATGGTTTTCAATCGCCCGAAGCGCCCTCCTTCCGTCGCTCGCCGCCAGCACTTTGTAGCCATAGGTCTGCAAAACTAGCAAAGCCAAACCACGAACTCCGTCCTCGTCCTCGACGAGCAAAATCGTCTCGTTACCACGCATGTCACTCTTTTCGGCACTTAACTTGGCTGTGTCGGCAATCTCCTTGATCGCCGGGAAATAGATTTTGAAGGTGGTGCCCAAGCTGGGTTCGCTGTAGACCTCGATGCGACCGCCGCTCTGCTTAACGATGCCGTGGACCACAGCCAGTCCCAGGCCGGTCCCTTTGCCCACGCCCTTGGTCGTGAAGAACGGCTCGAAGATGTGTGCCATGACTTCAGGAGTCATGCCGCTGCCGGAATCGGTCACGGCCAGCATGACGTACTGGCCCGCCACGGCTTCGACGTGAGAATGGGCGTACTGCCCGTCCCAATCCACGTTCCGAGTTTCGAGAGTCAGTTTCCCGCCCCTGGGCATGGCATCACGGGCGTTGACTGATAGATTCATCAGGATTTGATCGAGTTGGCCGGGATCGACCTTGATCCGGCTGATGTGCGGATCGAGAACGGCGGTCAACAGAATGTCCTCACCAATGAGTCGCCGCAGCATCTTCTCCGTTTCCCGTAAGACCTCATTCAGTTCCAGTACCTTCGGCTCCAACACCGTCTGGCGGCTGAAGGCGAGCAACTGGCGGGTGAGCGAGGCTGCCCGTCCCCCGGCCTCGCTGATGGCCTTGACGGACTCTCGCACCGGGTCGCTCGCTCCCAAAGTCGAAAGCAGGATGTCGCTATAGCCTGAGATGATGGTCAGCAGATTGTTAAAGTCGTGAGCCACGCCGCCCGCTAACTGCCCGACTGCTTCCATTTTCTGCGACTGGTAGAACGCCTGCTCCAAAGCCCGACGATCCGTCACGTCGGCCTGCACGCCGACAAAGTAGGCGAGCCTTTGGTCCTCACGCACGGGTGTCACGAACAGGGCATTCCAGAACTTTGTCCCGTCCTTCCGGTAGTTGAGCAGTTCCACCGAACATTCCCGCCCGTCCCGAATTGCCGCCCGGACGGTGGCGACCGCATCAGGTTCCGTCTCTTTGCCCTGGAGCAGTCGGCAATTCCTCCCCAAGACTTCATCGGCCCGATATCCCGTGATATGCTCGAAGCCGGGGCTGGCATAGATGATCGGGTTGTCGGGTAGGTTCGGGTCGGTAATCAGGATGCCCTGAGACACGGCTTGGATTGCTCGGTCCCGCAACCGCAGCGATTCCTCCGCCTGACGCCGTTGGGCGGCTTGCTGCTGCAACGCCACGTTGGCCCGCTGCAAATCAACCGTTCGTTCGCCGACCTGTGCTTCCGCCTCATCGTGCGCCCGCTGGAGTGCCTGTTCGGCCTGTTTCCGCTCGGTCATGTCCCGCAGGATTTTGGAGAAGCCGGTGCGCTCTCCGCTGGCGTCGAACGTCGGGGTCACGATGCCCAAAGCCCAAAACTTTTCGCCGCCCTTGCGAACGTGCCAGCGTTCGTCTTCGGCAAAACCATTGACTTCCGCCCTGCGGAACTCCTGGCCCGGCATTCCGGCCTGGAGGTCTTCGGGGGTAAAAATCAACGAGTACGGCTGGCCGAGGATTTCGGCCTCGGAGTAGCCCAGGATACGCTCGGCTTCCAAGTTCCAAGTGGTAATGCCCCCGTCCAAGTCCATCGTGAATATGGAGTGGAGTTTGATGTGCTTCACCAGCAATGTAAAGCGGGTTTCACTTATCTGACGCTCTTCCTCGAACCGCCTGCGCTCGGTGATGTCTTCAATGGCGAGAAGAATCAATTCCGTTCGGTTCCCTTCTTGAGAGAAACGCCGGGCGTTGAGCAGCATCACCTTGCGCCCGATGGCCCCGAACTCGTGTTCGACCTCGAAACCGTCGAAGGACGTATTCTGAGGCAGAATCTCTTCGAGCAGCTTTCGCAGCGGGGGGATGTCCCACTGGTGGTCGCCAAGGTGATAGATAAGCTGACCTTCGGTTTCCTTCGCCGAAACTCGGAACGTCTGGTAGAAACAGCGATTGGCGGATTTCACCCGCAGGTCGCCACCGAGGACCAGTAGCGGCTCCCGCACCGTCTCCACGACTCCCTGGGCGTAGGCAAGGGCATCGTTGAGTCCGTCGTCGCTATGCTTCTGCGACGTGCGGTCCCGCATGATCTTGGCGAAGCCCCGGAGGTTACGCCCCTCATCCCACAACGGGGTGATCGTCCCCGCCGACCAGAAGCGGCTGCCGTCTTTGCGGACGTGCCAGCGGGCGTCCTCGTCACAGCCCGTTTCCACCGCCTTCGCCATCTCCCTCTGTGGTACGCCCCCCTGGATGTCCTCCGACGTGAAAAAGAGAGCGGCGGGCTGGCCGACGACCTCGCCCTCCGAGTAACCCAAGAGTCGTTCGGCCCCCGGATTCCAACTGCGCACCCGACCCTCCGGGTCCGTGACGAAGATGGCGTAGTCCTGCACGTTCTCGACCAGGAGGCGGAACAGTTCGCCCTCCGTCGCTTCCTGACTCGTCAGTAGATGCTCGGCCATTCCGCACCCCTTTCGCTTACGGTTACGGGTAATGAAGCGAGCCGTGCCGACTCAGAGTGGACCATTGGGTATTACGCATAAGGAAGAAGTGAACCGCACCGTCATTCCTTACCTGTTGTCTTTCCGGTTCGGAGCGGCCCCGGAGTGCGCCGCCTACTGCATCTCCTCGCGGGGCTGAAAGTCATTGAATTCTGTCATCTGACAAGATATCCCGGACAAATAGATCGCCAAGCGTTCAAATTTTCCCGTTGGTAGGGTCCGCTTACTCGCCGATTTCCTGGCACCGCTTCGTCGTTACCCGGATGTACCCGCATTGCCCGTGGCCCTTGGCCGAACCGCCGCAAGTTGTCACTCAGGTCGTGGGCACCGTCCAGGACGATCAGGCTGAACCCGCCACTGTCCATCACCGTTGCGTGATCTCGAAGCCGAGGACACCGCAGTAGAACCTCAATGCCCACTCCAGATCGGCCACCTTCAGGTTGACGTGCCCGATGCGCACCTGCGGGTCAATCGGGCGGTAGTTGCCCGTGTCCATGATGATGATTTTCTCCCTCGCGGCGGGCGGCGTTCGATCCGGCCCCACCCGCCATCACCCGAAATGCCTCCCTGGGCTTACCGTACTCGGCTCGCAAGAGTTGCTGGACGCTCAATGCCTTCGCATATTCCGTCAGCAGGCCACATACCGACAGGTCGGTCGAGACAAATGCCTTGGGGAAACCGCCACGGTTGAAAGCCTCTGGAACACGACGAGTTCGGCCCCTTTCCGTGCAGCGTCGGCGGCAAGGTCGGCGAGCTTCTGGAGTGTCCGAGGGATGTCGAATAGAACTGGGGCCGCTTGCACCACGGCGACACGCACGGCTTGGGTTTCGGGGCGGATCACGTTCGTCGTTCCTTTACTCACAATTCATCACCGTGATCGACAAACTGGATCACTGGGGGGAGTAACACCCATTCGAGTGCGGCAGGTGGCCCGCAACGATAAACTACCCGCTGATCGAAGGACTGGCACATATCAAGGGCAGCTATGCCTGTGGGCAAGGTCGCACTGGGGTACACGATGAAATCGACGGTGGATGAAATCCGGCAGCGATTCGATGCCGACGTGGAACGCTTCTCGAACCTGGAAACAGGCCAGTCCGCCACGGTCGATGCACCGCTGGCGATGTCGCTCGTAGCCCTGGCCGCTGCCGCCACGACGCCCCACGCCCGACACGTTCTGGACGTAGGGTGCGGTGCCGGGAACTACACTCTCAAGTTGCTCGAATCCCTGCCCGGCCTCGACGTGACGCTGATCGACCTGAGCCGCCCGATGCTCGACCGGGCGACCGAGCGGGTGGGTCGGGCCACCACCGGAACGGTCACTGCGATCCAGGGTGACGTTCGAGATGTCGCACTCGGCGAGGGCCGGTTCGACATCGTGGTCGCCGCAGCGGTGTTGCACCACCTGCGAAACGATGAGGAATGGCGGACGGTGTTCACTGCGTTCTATCGGGCACTGCGGCCGGGCGGGTCGGTGTGGGTGTTCGATCTGGTCGAGAGTACGATCCCGGCCGTTCAGAAGTTGATGTGGGCGAGGTACGGCGAGTACCTGTCCGGGCTGAAGGGCGCTGACTATCGGGATCACGTCTTCGCCTACGTCGAGCGCGAAGACACGCCGCGCCCCCTGACTTACCAACTCGACTTGCTCCGGGATGTCGGGTTCGCCCAGGTTGAGGTGCTGCACAAGAACGTCTGCTTTGCAGCGTTCGGTGCGGTGAAGAGTTGATGACCCGACGTCAACGACACGCGTCGGTATGAACTGATGCCGCGCAACGACTGGACGAGGAAAACTGAAGACGCGTTCGGCTCGGCAGGAGCCTCGCCATCCCGACTCGAAACTTTACCCGTGCTGGAACCAGTAGCTTAATACGGCCCTCGCAGGCCGGGCCACTGATTCAGCCAGACGAACAGTCCGTGAGGATCGGCATGCAGCACCGCAGCCTACGGATGGCAGCCGCCTACCACGCACTGGGCGTGGCTACCAAGGAACAGTTGATAAAGTCGGCGGACGACGCGCTGAACGACGGCGTGTACTCGTACAGCCTGGGCGAGTTGGCCACGGCCCGCGACCCCCGCTGGGCAGACTGCATCAGACTATTCGAGTCGGCGATGGAGGAGCTTGAGTCGTCCATTCCTGATCCCACTTCGGCCGTGGACACGCTGCTGGAATGCCACGTCGTCCGCTTGGTCGAAGGGCTGACTACCGCCGGTGAAATGCTGCAAGAGTTGCACGCCGTCGAGTTTGCACTCATATACCCATCGTCGGCGAAAGTACCCCCGACCGCCCTCGCCCCGCTCCAGCCCTTCATCGACCAGTACCACATAATCGAGGAAATTGTCGAATACCGGAGCTACCGCGAAGAGCAAGCCCTGCCACACCCGGAGGATGAAGGCCTGGGCAAGGCACACGCGGAGGTAATGTCGATGGCAGAGGCGTGGTGCCGAAGCCGGTGGCAGCCCACACTCGACCTATCGTGGTTCACGTCCACCGTCGTCGCGCTGGCCCACGGCATCGCGACTGACCGAGCGTTCGACAGGCTCCCCATCCTTGCCGACGCACTCCAGGATGCGGGGTGCGACGACGAGTGCATTCTCGATCATCTGCGGATGAGCGGTCAGCACCTTCGTTGTTGCTTCGTGGTCGAACTGTTGTGCGGCGCGTGCTAGCTCTATAGCCGCCGAAATACGTGGCTTCCGCCCGCAGCGAACTCGGCTTCTCGAAGGCGAGCAAGGGGCAAGAACGCAAGAACGCTACAGTCGCGACCACCGTGGCCGATCTGATGAACGCCAAGAAGTTGGCCGAGTTCCTCGGCATGAGCAACGAGAAATTGCTCGCCCTAGTCCAGAAGTTGTCAGCGTTCGGTGATTTGGCAAAGAAGGCGTGCCCGGAGGCACTGGGAGAACTGGCGGGGTGAGCGAAGAGATGACCGCCTGAGAACGTGTGACGTAGTTTCGACGGGGTGCCGTCAGGCTGGATACCGGCATTCCCGTCAGTAGCCGTTACACATTTCCCGCCGGAAAGTTGCTCGCTTCCCCAACGAATTCAACGAATTTCGCCCTCGACTCACATGGTCGGGATCGCGCTCTTTGACCACGGTGATGACTCGGAATGTGAGCGCTCGTGCACCAGGGTCTGACAGCCCACCGTGGTCCTACACAGCATGACCACGGCGTCTTGCTGGTCACCGACTCGCGCGTCATTCCTTGCCGAGAACCAGATCGAGTGCCCAGCACCCCCGAACATGCGTGACGTTCGGGTCTCGAAGATGGTTCAAGATGTCTTCGCTGTCGCAGCCCGCGTCTTGGAGGGCATCCGCCAGGATCGGCATCGCGGAGAAGTCGCGGTCGGAATAGATGCCAGTGGCGAGGGCGACGACATCCGACGTGAGCCACGCGGGATCGGCGGTCACGGGGCGAAACGGATTGCCGAAGATTTCGCGGAAGATCGCCGTTTGCTCAGCGTTTTCCTTGGCCTGATGTCGATCCCAACTGCGGTCATCTGCTCGGTAGAATCCTCGCTTTTTGTAAGCGTAAACTTGTGCCGCGAAGATGGCCGCTCTTTGAGGCGAGTCGTGGACTTCGCCAATCGCCGGGTCTGCGGCCGCAGAAATGCAAGCTGTCGCGGTGTAGTGGGCAGGGTAGTTCGGGCGCACTTCATTTCGCCAGTCATCATCAATTGCGGACGAGGCTTTTTCAGCCGCTTCTCGCGCATCCTTCAACTCGGCGATTGAAGCCAATCCGTCGGCGAAGAGTTCGGTCACTTCGACGAGTCGTGCTGCTGGCGTTCCCTCAATGTGCTGCCACTGACGACGACAGCACGCACACGCGAATAACCGCATCTTGCGTGCGCCGGTCTTCCCTCGGAAGCAACTCGGCAGGTACTTGTTGATGATGTCCCAGACATCACGGCACGCGAACCATTTCTCCTCGACGGTCATGTGTCACCCATGTCGCGGAGCCGTCATTCTTTGCCTAGAACCAGATCGAGCGCCCAGCATCCGCGAACGTGAACCTGTTTCTCGTCGCGACAATGGTTGAGGATGTCGTCGCTGTCGCAACCCGCGTCTTGGAGTGCATCGGCGAGAATCGGCATCGCGGAGAAGTCGCGCGACTCGTACATCTGTCGGGCCAACGCGAGAACTGTTGATGTGCCCCATTCGGTATTGAAGGCGACGTGGCCGAACGGATTACCAACGATGTCTCTGAGGAGTACAGCCTGTGCCTCGCGTTCCCTTTTGGTATCCGTCTCTCGTGTTGTTCCCGAAGTCTCCCGAATGCCCCCGACGATCCCTCCAGCGATGTCGTGAGCAACCATGTAGAACATCGCGGAGAAGTCGGACGGAACGTCTACTGCCCCTATCGCACACCAATCAAAATGCGGTTCTCGGCGATCACCCAGAATCGCCTTGGCGGCAACAACCGCCACCTGCTGGTCTGCTTCGGTCACTTCTCCGTCAAGGAGTCGTTCCGTAAACTCGATTGCCCGACGGTATTCGTCGTTGCTGAGACACTCCCACACCCGCCGCACGCACGCAAAGGTAAACAGTCGCAATTTTCGGTGTCGCACCGCATCGGCAATGAATTCTAGCATGGGGTGTGGGTTGGCACATGCCAGCCATTGTGCCTGGGTCATCGCTCGCCCTCTGTGCCGTGTTTCCTGATGATATTCGCGATCACGACTTGCCAAGCACCAGATCGACGATCCAGCACCCACGCACATGAATTTGGTTCGCGTCTCGGCAATGATTGAGAATGTCTTCGTTATCGCAACCGGCGTCTTGGAGGGCGTCCGCGAGAATGGGCATCGCGGAGAAGTCGCGCGACACGTACATCTCGCGGGCGATGGCGAAGGCGGTTGACGTTCGCCATTCTGGAGAGAAGGTGACAGGCTCGAACGGGTTCCCAAAGATGTCGCGAAGCAAAGCTGCCAGTTCTGCTCGGTCGGCATTACAGAGGTGGTGCCACTCTTCATTTACTTTCTGGTCGATCACCTGCCGGAATCCGACAATTTCTCGCACTTTGCACTGTGTTGTGTACAGCACCACCATCTGCAAGTAGTCATTGCTCTGCGCAGCATACGCTGTCAGGTAGGCTTGTTGGCTTTCACGATACAGCGAGTCAGCCTGTCGCGAAGCTCCGCGAGTGGTTCTGTGCCAATCACAAAGTTTTTCGAAACTCTTCCCTTCCGCTCGTGCTGTTCGATGCGACATTTCAAGCTCGCTGCTTGTGGCCAAGCCATCGGCATAACGCTCGACGACCTCGACCACAGGCCGCGAGACTTCTTCATCCAACAGGTGCCAGTTCCGGCGGCAACAAGCAACTGCGAACAACCGCAGTTTGCGTTCGCTCAACGTTCTATCAGGCAACTTCACCATGCGGTCAGGATCATCGCACGCCAGCCATTCCGCTTCCGACATCGCACGCCCTCCGAGCCGCTTTCGCTCATGATACCCGCGTCACTCTTTGCCGAGAACCAGATCGACCACCCAGCAGCCGCGCACGTGAACTTGGTTCGCGTTGCGGCAGTGGTTGAGGATATCGTCGTTGTCGCAGCCAGCGTCCTGGAGGGCGTCGGCGAGAATCGGCATGCGGTCAAAGGCACGGTCTTCGTAGATGCCAGTGGCGAGTGCGACAACATCGGTAGTGAGCCAAGTGGGATCGGTGGTGACGGGGCGGAAGGGGTTGCCGATGATGTCTCGCATTAGCTGCGCTTGGTGGCGTTGCTCCTCGGCTCCGTCTGCCAGCCCAGCCGTCGCTGAAATGGCGTGGGAAGCGACTGATGAGGAACAAAACTCTCGGTAGAGCATTAGGGCGACAAAGTGAAAATCGTCAGTTGGAATCTGGCTGACAACCTGTTCATCACGGGGCGGGATCGCACGCCGTATCTCGGCTGTCACGTTCCGGCATTCAGATTGAAGAATGACGCCCTCTGCCAACTGTTCCAGAACGCTGATGCCTTGCCGCTGTCGTGGATCGGGCAGAAGTGCAGTGAGCCGCAAGAAGCACGCTGTCGAGAAGAGCCGCAACTTTCTCTCGCTCACCTTGCCTCGCAGGAACTCAAGCATCGGTGGCGGGTCGCTGCACGCCATCCACTCCGCACTTGTCATCGCTCGCCCCCTTTGCGGCTTCCCCGTTGCTACCCGCAATCAAGACTTCACAAGCACAAGATCGACGACCCAGCATCCGCGAACGTGGACCTGCTTCTCGTCGCGGCAGTGGTTCAAGATGTCGGTGTTCTCGCACCCGGCGTCTTGGAGTGCATCGGCCAAGATCGGCATCGCGGAGAAATTGCGTGACTCGTACATCTGCTGTGCGAGTCCGATGACAATAGTCGTCAACCAACCGGGATCGACCGAGACGGGGCGGAAGGGGTTACCGAAGATGTCGCGGATCAATGTTGACTGAATTGCGGACTCAGCAACATCGCATTTGGTGTAAGCATCGCTGGCTCCTGCTGCCACCGCTTGCGCGGCGAACTGCAATCCGCTCGAAGCCGCGTGGGCTGCGCCCCAACTGCAAAGGGCGTATGCGCAATTCAAAGCGTAGATTGAACCATCGCCTTCGTAGTTCTCGATTGCTGAGAAGGCGGATACCTGCGTGCCGCGAAGCTCTTCTTCGCCAACAATCCCGTCGGCATAATCCTCAACAACCCGAACCACATTGACTGCCCTGCTCTCGACAAGCATCGCTTCAAGTCGCCGCGCACAACAGCAGGCGAGCAATCGGAGCTTTCGGGCGCTCGCATTCTCTGGGAGTTCTTTCAGCATCCGGCGGGGGTCTTCGCTCGCCAGCCATTCTATTTCCGTCATCACTCACCCTCTGCTTTGCCCTCACCATGATCGTCACGCGCGATTGTGTCACTTCTTCCCCAAAACCAAATCCACCACCCAACATCCCCGCACATGCTCATCGGGTTGCCTGCAATGGTTCAGCACGTCGTCGTTGTCGCAGCCAGCGTCTTGAAGTGCATCGGCTAGGATCGGGAGGCGGGCGAACGCTCGGTCTTCGTAAATGCCCCCTGCGAGTTGAAGGACGGTTGAAGTTAGCCAAGCGGGATCGACCGTCACGGGGCGGAAGGGGTTGCCGAAGATGTCTCGCACAAGTCCAGCCTCCGCAACTAAGTATTTGAAGTCGCCAGCACCGTTACCGTGTGAACACGCAAAGCTGTTTCCCATGACCGCATAGCCGACCGCCTCATCTGCGTCAAAGCGGGGATCGCCTTCCAGTGACGGTGGTTGCTCATCCGGGGCGAGTAAAAATGCGAAGCGATTCCGTTGAACGTCGCTGGCTTGATTGCGAAGTGCGGCGAGTTGTCCTCCAACCTTCCCAGTAACGAGTTCGGTTTGTTTCCTGTGCAACTCCCAGAAGCCTTTGACGGAAGGTGTGGTCGGTAGGTCGGGACAGTCGGCTACTGCTTCGAGTCCAGCCAAGATCGGGAGATACTCAGTTGGCATCGAGTTGCCACGAAGTCGGCATGCCCCGACGCAATACAGGAATTGCTTTCGGAATGAAATCAGACTGGCGTGATAGAGATGATGAAGCATACGCCAGAGTTCACCGCCATCCCATTCCGCTTCCGACATCGCACGCCCCCCGTACCCCTTTCGCCCGATCACGCCCGCAATCACTCTTTGCCGAGAACCAAATCGACCGCCCAGCAGCCGCGAACGTGCGTGGTGTTTGGGTCGCGTAGGTGGTTCAGAATGTCGGCGTTCTCGCAACCGGCATCCTGAAGGGCGTCGGCGAGAATCGGCATCGCGGAGAAGTCGCGGTTAGCATACATGCCTTCGGCTAACGCAGTGACTGTGGACGTGAGCCAAGCAGATTCGACGGCGACGGGTCGGAAGGGATTACCGAAGATGTCTCGAATCAACTGAGATTGGGACTCGCCTTCACGGCGGACGTTGCCAAGTGTCATGCGACACAGGAATGCTGCACCTGCCAAGATTTCCACGACCGGACGGTCTGTTGCAGTAATTAGACATAAGGCTTCTGCTGCTCCGCAAGCTCGAAGGTCACGGGGTAGTCGCCCGGATTTCATGTTCTCCTGTCGTGCATTCCAAACCTTGAATGCCTGCCTGTGAACCCTTCTGATCGTTGAGGCCGCAGCTTTCCCGTCAGCCATTTCCTCGGTGCGGCGTATCACCATTCGACTTCGGTCGTCCAGGACTGAGCCGAAAAGCCGAGAGCAAAGAGACGCTGCTGCGAGTCGCAACTTCCGGTCGCTTGCCTTGCCTTCGAGGAACTCCAGCATCGGCGTCGGGTCGGTCGCCGCCAGCCATTCCGCTTCGTTCATGGCTCATGCCTTTCCCAAAACCAAATCCACGACCCAACACCCTCGCACATGCTCACCCGGTTCGCGACAGTGGTTCAGCACGTCGTCGTTATTGCAGCCCGCGTCCTGGAGGGCATCGGCGAGAATCGGCAAACGGTCGAAGGCACGCTCTTGGTAGATGCCTTCGGCAAGGGCGACGACGGTGGAAGTCAGCCATGAAGGATCGACTCCCACAGGGCGGTAAGGATTGCCGAAGATGTCTCGGATGAGGGCGCACTGGCCGGCATGATCGGCCATGATCCCACGTGCGGAACCGTCCGCAGGACCGTGGTCCCGTGTTACCTCAAACGCCGCTTCAATCGGGTGGTATGCTGATACCCAGCGGATGATGACCGTTGCATCACCGGGGATGTCCTGATACCCGAAAGCCTCAGGTTCACTTCTGAGCGGCGTTGCCGGGTCGCTGCCGTCGGCGTGTTGCTCGATTGCTTCTAGCTCTCGGCTGCACCAGTCCCCGCCAAACCGATCTTGAAAGAGACGACACGAACCGACTGCAAAGAGCAAGAGCTTGCGGTCGCTATCAATTTGGTGAGCGGCAACTCGACCCAGCAGGTGGACTGGGTGGTCATCGCAACATAGCCAGTCCGCTTCCGCCTCCGTTTCCGTCATCGTTCGCCCTCCGAGCCGCTTCCCCCGATGATACCCGCACCACACCCGCGATCACATCTTCCCCAAGATCATATCCACGACCCAACACCCCCGCACATGCTCGCCCGGTTCGCGGCAATGGTTGAGGATGTCGTCGTTCTCGCAGCCCGCGTCTTGAAGTGCGTCCGCGAGAATCGGCATCGCGTCGAAGTTGCGTGATTCGTATAGCTGGTTCGCGAGTGCGAGAACTGTGGTTGTTCGCCACTCAGGCGAGAGCGTGACTGGGCGAAACGGGTTACCGAAGATGTCTCGCAGCAAGGCAACTTGGAACGCTTCTTCTGCGTCCCGCACCGCTTGCCATGTATCAGTTGCCGCCTGCGTATCAGCGATGGAATCAGCGGCGAAGCCAGCGGCACAGACAACATCGACACTTCCTTGACGGGTTGTATAGGCAAGTGCGCTGGTTGGGGGGTGAGCCAAATTCGCAAGTTGACGTTCATCAATCCTTTGCGGCAGCGAATCATGGAACTCAATCAAACCGTCAGCCCATAGTTCCGAAGTTCGGAGGATTTTCGCATCTGCGTCGTTCCGAAACAAATGGCGAATCCGCCAGCAACAAGCACACGCGAAGAGACGAGGTTTTCGGTCCCACGATCTCCAATTTGTGTGCTTGAGAAGGATTGGCACCTCTTTTTCTGCCAACCATTCCGCTTCCGTCATCGCTTGCCCTCCGAGCCGTTTCCCACGCTGATTTACAAACACACCCGCCATCAAGATTTGCCCAGCACCATATCGACGACCCAGCATCCGCGAACGTGAACCTGTTTCTCGTCGCGGCAATGCGTGAGGATGTCGTCGATGTCGCAACCGGCGTCTTGGAGGGCGTCGGCAAGGATTGGCATCGCGGAGAAATCGCGTGATTCGTATAGCTGGCGTGCGAGTGCGACAGCAGTGGAGGTTCTCCACTCCGGAGAGAAGGTGACCGGGCGGAAGGGATTTCCGAAGATGTCGCGCATGATTTGGGCATCGTGGTGAGGGTATGGCGGGCGAAAAGCGAACATCTTTCCGCAGATGTCTCCCCCTTGTGGCTGACATGCGAAGCTCACGAAACCTTCCCGAACCCACGTGGTGTGTACGAATGCGGCACGGTTTTCTTTGTGTAACGCATCGTCTGCGGCGATCAGGTCATCAACTTGGGCTAACCCATCGGCGTACAGTTCGGCGGTTTCGACCGCTCGGTGTTGGGCTTCGTTGACCAACTCGGTCCAAAAGTGACGACACCGCGAGACCGCGAAGAGACGCAGCTTGCGGTCGTTCGCTTTACGTTGCAACTGAACGAAGTGCGCCATCGTGCCTGGGTTTTCGCACGCCAGCCATTCAGCTTCGATCATAGGTCGTCCTCTGTGGTGCGTTCGCCCATGATACCCTCGCACCACCACCACTGCGACCATGCGCAGTGTCGTGTCATTCCTTGCCAAGCACCAGATCGACCACCCAACACCCCCGGACGTGAACGCCGTTCGCGTCGCGGCAATGTTCAAGGATGTTCTCGTTATCGCAGCCCGCGTCCTGAAGGGCATCGGCCAGGATTGGCATCGCAGAGAAGTCGCGGGTGTCGTACATCTGCCGGGCCAAGGGAAGGACGGTTGAAGTGAGCCAAGCGGGATCAACGGTAACTGGGTGAAACGGGTTGCCAAAGATGTCACGTAGTAGATCAGCTTGCGCGGCCCGTTCTCGCTCGGTGCCGGCGTGACTCGCCTGAGCAGCGGCGGCGACTGCTTCCGCAAGAACGTTCGACGACGGACTGGAGACGTAAGACGCGGCAAGGGCGGCGAAGTCACCTTCACCGCGCGGTTCGAGGACGGTGTCCTTCCACGCTTCCTCTGCTGCGACCGACAGCAGATCGAGTCTTTCTGCCGTGATTAGCCCGTCCGCGTAGTGTTCGGAGCCTTCGATTGCCGCGTGACAGGCGTTATCAAATATCAAAACTGAGACTCGCCGGCATGCGGCGCACCCGAACAGTCGGAGTTTCCGTTTACAAACAAGATCGGCCAACATCGGCGTCGGGTCGGTCGCCGCCACCCATTCCGAACTTGTCATCGCTCGCCCTCGTGTGCTGCTTCAGCCGATCATACTCGCCATCAAGATTTGCCCAGCACCATATCGACCACCCAGCATCCACGAACGTGTACGCCGTTCGCGTCGCGGCAATGCATCAGGACGTCTTCGTTATCACAGCCCGCGTCTTGTAGGGCGTCCGCAAGGATCGGCATCGCGGAGAAGTCACGTGACTCGTACATCTGCTTGGCGATGGCGAGAACTGTGTCGGTACGCCACCGCCGACGAAAGGGAATGGAACGAAACGGACTCCCAAAGATGTCGCGGAGTAGGTCGCACTGCGCGAGGATTTCCAACTGGTAATCCACCTCTGTCGCATAGCGTGGTTTAGCGTCCTCGGAAGTGGTATGGCGGAATACGGTCAGCGTTTGCTGCTTCCATTCATCCGACTTCGCATTTCTGTCGCGACTCAGCCCGTAGGCGACCCCGAACAGCCACGACCGTCGAGCAGACGCATCGGCTTCAGCGCGAAAGTCTCTGTCAACCGAGTTGAAGAGTTTCATCGCTCGGTCAGTGGCCTCAAGTTCAGCTTGGGCGGCTTGGGCAGTCGTCGCAGTCCACTCGTCAGTGCTAGCCAAACCATCAACATACCGCTCAACAATCTCGACAAGACGCCGACTTCGCTCGTCGTCAAGAAAGGCCCACGTCCGACGGAAACATGCGACAGCGAGCAAGCGGCTCTTGCGTTCTGTTCGGATGGGGCCGACAGCTTCAAACATCATTGATGGGTTATTTTCACAAGCGAGCCACTCACTCTCGGTCATCGCTCACCCTCCGAACCGCTTCTGCCCGATGATGCCCGATCACGCGGCGTCGCACACTCACTCCGACCACCCAGGCCCGAAGCACATCCGCGTGTCGGCTGCCACCAACTCAAGCGTCAGGCCTTGCCCAGAATCTGATCGACCGCCCAACACCCTCGGACGTGAACTTGGTTTGCATCGCGGCAATGGTTCAGGATGTCTTCGTTGTCGCAGCCCGCGTCCTGAAGGGCGTCCGCGAGAATCGGCATCGCTGAGAAATCGCGGGACTCGTACATCTCGCAGGCGATGGCGACGGTCGTGGATGTTCGCCACTCTGGGGGGAACGCGACGGGGCGGAACGGGTTTCCAAACGTGTCGCGGAGAACTGCAACTTGATACGAGCATTCCGCTTCCACAACGGCGGGCATTGGATGCGGCCATCGAAAGGGACTTAGGAACACACCATCGCCAGCATAATAGCATCCATCGAAGACGTGTCTTGCTTCAGTTCCATATTCCGCATCTGACAGGCAGATGACGCTGCTTGAGATGAGCAAAGCACTTGCACCTGCGGTCATCTTGTAGAAGCCGCGACCGAGGTACTTCACCACCCAGTAGCCCAACTCGGTGCGTCTGCCCGTCTCTGTGTTCTCGACAGCCGATGACGCGACGAAGGCTGCCCACGCATCGTCCGGGGACATCCGACCTTCCAGAAGTTCCTCTACGGCGATCACAGCCGCGCGGTTTGCTGGTTCTGGAATGTGGTCCCAGATGCGACGACAACACAGGCAGTTGAATAGCCGGAATCGCCGATCATTGCCCCGTTGCGGCAGATGGATTTCGTGCGAATTATGCCACCAAGATACGCGATCCTCCCCGACCGGGCTTCCCCTGAGGAACTCGATCATTGCAATCGGTTCTTCGCACGCCAGCCACTCCTGTTCCGTCATCACACGCCCTCCGAGCCTCTTCGCCCGATCACACCCGCAATCACGCCTTGCCAGTAGGGTAGGAGCCGGACGCGGTATCTCTCGATCCGTTTTCCGACTCCCCCCTCCGAACCGGACGTGCAACTTTCACTGCATCCGGCTCTCCCTCTGTCGGTCATACTCTGTCTTCCGTCCACAGACTGAGCTTCCGT
>JAIOPV010000036.1 GCA_021413735.1 Planctomycetota bacterium | reverse complement strand
CTCGACCCTCGAGAGTTTTGTTACCACCAGCACCAGCACCAAAAGCTGAACCGATTCCCCATCACCAACACAACGAGGCTTTCACATGGCAACCGCGACCAAGGCGAAGCGACAGGGAGCGATTCAGGCATCACTGGCAGCCGCACCCGTTTCAGCCAAGGCCAGACGGCAACATCAGTTGCTTCTTCTCCTGGGTCAACTGATCCGCACGATCGACGACCTGAGAGATGAACCGATCATCCGCGAGACCTGTGACGCGGATGGCGAACTCGCGGGGGCAGCAAACTACCTATTCAGCATCATCGCCAGCATCTCGACAGATTACGCCATGGAGATGGCGCAGCGCAACTTCCCCTGGACCGTGCCCGTTCTGGCAGCGTCGAATTGAGTTGTCACCTTCTGGGTGATGACTGCGACCACACCCGCCGATGTCCAAATTTGGACATCGGCTTTTCCCTCAACCTCAACCGAAGGAGTCTTCCACCGTCGCGGCCCACACACCGTCAGGTGCAATGGCCTGGTTCGGTCGCCATTACTCCTCCGCAGGCGGTTGGTTGAGCGTGGCAAACTCCGCGGCGTAGTCTGCGTCTCGAAACTCGTAATCGACCTCGTCCGAGAACGCCGTCATATCGAACGGCCGGGGAAAGAATATCTCCCATAGGAACACCGGCAGCAGGCAGACCAGCACGACCCCCAGCGTGAGCCACCTCTTGAACGGCCCCTGGTACCATTCGAGCAGCGACCCAGCTAAGACCACCCCGACCGCGATGACCACGACATTCACCGAGAGTTGCAGCCATCGCTGTCGGCCCATCTGGCCACGGCAGGGCTTGCAGGCCGGAACCTCGACTGTGTGCCGCCGGCCGAAGGCCATGAACACCCACGTCCACCACCCAATAGCGTTGGTGCCGGCGCGGTAGATAGAACCGGGAGACTTAGCCCTACATGCGACGCACCGATCCGGGAAGATCGGCGGGTGCGACTTCGGGAGTTTCACATCCGTGCTAACCGGCATGATTCCATACCTCGGGGACTCTCTTGCCGAACAATAAGCTCCTGCCCGGCTGTAACACCAATCAGCGACAACGACAAGGCGGTCTGCGCAAGGTGACAAGCCGCGCGGTCGGGTCAGATGTGGGGGACCGAGTCGGTTCGCGTTCATGTCTTGACCCCTGAGTGATCCTTGCGAGCCAACCACGCCACCAGCACACGCTTGGCGATGAGGCGTTTCGTGCCGTGCTTCACGAAGGCGATGCGGCCTGCGTCCATCTCGTTCCAGATGGTTCGCGTTGACACCCCGACGAACTCCGCAGCAGCAGGTACACCGAGCGCCCCCTCTGCCCACACATCCGCAGCCGTCACGGTCGCCACCATCGCGGGCGACTCGGGGATCGGCGCGAACACGGGTCGCGTCCGTGGCATGTGTTATTCCTCCGTGGAAACGATTTTCGGGTATCGCACCAGTCGGCACGATAGGCCCGCGAACCGTGGGCAAACCGCCAGGAATCGAGAAGGGATCAAGGCGAGGGAACGTCCGCACGGCATAATGCTGGAATTCCAGCATTTGAGCCGCCGCTCACGGCTCTCGGATAATGTGGGAATTCCCATATTATCGCCGTTAGACTGACACCGGTCTAAACGACCGGAAATCCCGTCGATTCGACGCTCTAACGAGTTCCCAAACGGGAATTCCCGTTTCGTTTCACATCCGCCCCATCCGGCAACCTCAACAGCCCCCACGACAAAGGCCCCTCCCGGCGTTCAAGGCTTCCCGATCTGATGCCGATACCTCTCTCCGCCCGTTCCGCGTCCGAGGAACCCACGCCATGCCCTCACTCGTTCGCCCTGATCGTCGTTGCCCGAAGTGTGACAGCCCGAAGTATGCGTTCCGTGCCCGCAAGACGGTGGAATCGCCAGACGGCACCCAGGAGGTCGAGACGAAGTATCGGTGCTCGGGATGTGATGCGGTGTGGAAGGAACGGGTGCCGGCACCCGCCAAGCCTGCGACAGGCGAGGGCAACGCGGCTTGAGGTGGGCAGTTGTGGTCATGATGACCACAACTGGTCCGGGCCGCCGCACAGCAAAGACGGGCACCGTTACCGGTCCTTCACTTGAACTGCAAAGGCTAACCGGGTATCTGTCACCCGACGCTTTTCCCATGAACGACTCACGCGAGCGCGACCCATGCTAACGCGAACGATCTGCGGATGGTGTCACGCGAGGACGGCGGAACGGGAGTGCTCAGAATGCAAACATCGAGCGGATCTGCCTCGGATGGATTGCGACTGCGCGAAGTGCCGGCGGGCCGAATCGCCAAAGGATGAAGCGGGTAACGCGGTCGTGGTCGGCGATGAGGTCGAATTCCTCGAACCGTATCAGGGCTTCACTGCCGGAACGGTGGTTGAGTTGTGCCGTGGGGTGAAAGGTCCGGTCGCTGGCGTTCGACTCATGGGCCGGGCTCGGGTGGTTGATCTGCCCTGCCGCCAACTGCGAAGAGTGAACGCCGAGATTGAATAATGCCACGGCAGTTGTGTCCGGTTGATCCTCTCCCATAAAACGGGAATTCCCGTTTTTACATCCGACCCGCACCCATTCGGAACAACGCCACCGCGCTGCGTGCCTCATCCGAGACGCCGCCACCGAACTCGAGAGCAACCTCAAGCTCCGTCGCGATCACCATCCGGTTGGGGCTTTCGCACTTCGCAGGGCGCCGCGGATCGCTGAACACGCTGTCCCAGAACTGCTCGAACTGCTTGCGGGTGATGCCGAGTCGCTGGCTTGCTGTCCATCTCGTGACGAGTCCCTTCGACACAAACGACGGCTTCCGCATCGTCCCCAGTTCCGCGAGTCGTGCCCGCATCGCCTCATACGCTTCCTTCTCGGTCGGGTATGGTCCGGGAAGCACGATCTTCCGCCCGTGCTTCTTCACCTTCGCCCCGAAGTCGCCGCCCGGCAGGCGGTATACGTACTTCATGAGAACGTGCGCCGGCACAATCCCGTCTCGACGAAGGCTGGCGATCACATCCGCCAGGTGAATATCGGGTCGAAAGCGTCTCGCGAACGCCTTCGATGCCTGCCCCGCGAGCCATTCACTTTGATAGCATCCGAGGTTCAGAGAACCGATTCCGGTGATCCAGATGCGGCACTGGTACACGCGGCCACGTGCCTTGCGGACGTACAGATATTGCGATGCGTGGCGACGTTCGCGCGTCTTGGAATGTGGCTCATCGAGCGGGCAATCAGCTTGGCACATCTGGCACCCGTGATTTAAGGTGAAGGTGCCGCCGTGCAGGTGGTGAATGTGAGCGACCGCGAAGGGGTGAGATCCTTCGCGGTCGCGTTACTTTGATGGGGTGGATTGCCTGTGCGTCGGGCGCGAAGTGGATGAACCAGCGGGCGATTGCGGAAGTGGTGGGCGTTGGCCTTGGGACTATTCAACGCGATTTGGAAAAGCAGGTGACCCACTGTGGGTCACCTGAACCAACCGAGGAAAGATTGTTGCTAGTTCTCGAAGCAAAGAACTGGTTTGTCGCCATCGAACTCCAGCGCAATGGCAACGGCATCCTCGACCGTCGCGTTCCCCCCGATTGCGGGCTTCGCGGCCGCACCTGGGTAAATCATCTTCACAACTCCCGAGCCTGGAACGTCGATCAGGTAGGCGGTGTTTTCCTTTTCCACCTTGCGAATCGCCTTCCCTGAGAATTTCCACTGCACCTTTGCGTAGTGCTCTTTGCCCCCGCCGCGGTCGAACGCCTCGAACACTTCCTTGAAGTTGGCAGGATCGAGTTCACGCTTCCCCTCGATGGGCTTGGGAGAGGGAGGGCGATCCACTGAGACACAAATCCCGTCATCGAAATGAATACCCATGTAGGTTTGATAATTGAACTCAACGAGCCGCGCCTCGATCAGCGCGAACTTGCCTTGATCGAGCTTTTCGAGTTCTCGATCTGAACGCATCTGCACCGAGAACTGCCCCGTCGCAGCGCCACCCATTACGATGACGAGCCGAGACGCGCCGATCTTCTCGACGCGAACGGGGAGCCGCCATCGCACACCCGCGTATTCCTTGGCAGCGCGCTTCGGGTTGGCGTCGAAGGCCGCAATGAGTTTGCGGGAATCAGTGAGATTGAGTTCCCTTGCTCCTGATCCGATGGCGTCGCCGGCCGCAACAGCTTTGGGGCCACCCGTGTCAGGTTCAGGAGTTGGCGGAGATACCCCACCGCGACGTGAGCAGCCAACGAAGGCAATCAGTAAGCCCAGGATCAGGAACCGCAACATCGTCGCCCCTCACATCCGCGGAAAGGTCTTCTGAGACTGCTCGCGATGCTACCACACTGGGCAGGAAGGTGTGAACGTCCGGGGGAGCGACGCGGGCGTGTAGGCTTCTCGCCGACACACGAACTTCAGACGGGTTTTCCGCGGGCGATCGTCGGCGTGATCGGATACTCTGGGGCCGTTTCAGACCCTCAACGAATCGAGTGTTCACGAGCGACCGAGGAGGAGCCTCACATGCCACGCAAGCGAGATTCGCGGAAGCAGAAAGAGAAGGCGAAGGCAGAGCGGCGAACGCGACGGTCGAGGCCACCAGCGGACGACAATGGTGCAGCGCTACAAGCCGCGATGGTCGAGGACATGAAGGCAGTAGGGATCGCTCCCGACATCATTTACGCCTTCGAGAAGACGGGGCGGCTTGTGACGGCGATGAATCAGCACTTGCTTTCGGAGGAGGATCTGCAGGAATGGGATGATGCGATTGATGAGTGGGAAGAGATGTACGGGGCAGGGTGATTGGGAGAGGAGTGAACGGCGTCGATGCGATCTACCCGACACGACCCCGACGCTACTTCACTGCCGCCAAACACAGTTCCAAGGTGGCGAATACCCCGAGAGTTTTCGATGACTTCAACCTTCCGCGCTCTTCCGCAAAACCCGTCCTACTTCGTGAATTCGTTGCACTATTTCGCGCGGAATGTGCGTCCTTGCAAAGTTCGTTCAAGTCGTTAGACTGCTGGGAATCCTAGTGGTTCGTGACGTTTCGGCGGGTGGTTTTCGGTCGCCTCATAACACCTTGGAAGTCGGTTCGACTCCGACCGGGCCCACTGTCAATACCCACCGTCGACTCAAGCACTTCAGCTTACCCTCGGAAGGTCTGGGGGCGCGGTCAGGATCGTCGGGAAAAGGCGTAGTCCTCCGCCACTTCGCTCTTCGTGCTCTCCCTGTACTCCGGCGAGGGCGATCTGAAACCCATGACCCCGAACCCGTCAAGCCCGTCGATCCTGCACACGTTGCCGCCAGCTGCCTCACCTGAACCGGCACGTCCGGGCAATGGTCACAAGTCCGCCCATCACGGCAAGACGCGAGCCATCCATTTCGGACCGAAGGCCCGTGCCACGCTCGTCGAGTTCATCAAGGGCGACCACTCGCCGCCGGAGGGTATGGAACGGCGTCAATCTCGTTGAGGACCGCATCGGGCGGTTGGCAATGGCTGACGCCTCTCAAGAGGTTAGCCCTGATCGAGACGCGGAATTGCTCCAGGATGTGGATCGCGAGGTTGTTTTGGTTGACGGGTGTGTTGGCGACCCTCGCTCCCCGTTGTTCTCACCCAAGGAAGGGCAACAAGACCGGGACCCAGCGATGCAGTCGAAACGGCAGAGCAAGGTGCCGCCGGGGGACAGAAACCGACCTGTCCGTCAGGAAAGATTGATTGACAAGTCGGAATGTTCCGATATATTTGAGTGAACGGAGAACGAAGATGGCTACCAAAACGAAATCCGCGAGTCGCCCGAAGCTCACGCCGCTGGACGCCCTTACGCAAGCTGCAGAATGCCTCAAAACACTCGCCCATCCTCATCGACTTCGGATGGTGCAAATGCTCCTCCAGGGCCGGTACGCCGTTGGCGAACTGGCCGATGCGTGCGGCATTCCCAGCCACATGGCCTCCGAACACTTGCGGCTCATGCAACGGTGCGGATACCTGACCAGCAAGAAAGAGGGACGCAAGGCGTACTACCGGATCGTTGAACTCCCTCTGGCGGACATCATGACCTGCATCGAAGCTCGGTTCGGCAGCAAAGGCGAGTGACTTTTCGGAGAACATGTCGTAAAGTCGGGATATTTTTGTGTTTGGCATCCGTCTTGCGTCAGTTCAGGACTCGAACCGAGGCGGGGATCGAAATCCCCGCCTGTGGGCAAGCGTTAACCCTGAAGGAATTCAAGACGGATGAAGTGACCCCGGAAGTGATGGGCGTTTGGCTGTCGGCACGCCGGTGATCGAACATCAGACGGAAGGGTACGCCGATATCTCCGTTCCGTGACCTGAGCCATCTACCCCCAGGCGGTGCGGCAGCCTACTGTCGCACCGCTCGCTGCCCGGCTTTGGCTTCTCTTTCGTGATTTACATGGAGGTACGGGGTGACGAATCGAACCTTGGTGATCGTGACCGTGATCGGCTGTTTGCTCGTCGCATTGGTCAGCGACTCGTTCCGTTCTTACGCCGACGCCGACGAGAAGCCCGAGCACAAGCTGCCGGCCGGCCCGCTCGGAGAGACGATCAAGTTGGGGGAGGCGTTGGTCGAGCAGACGGTCACCCACCCGCTGACGAAGGAGTTCGTCGGCAACAGCCTGAACTGCACCTCATGTCACTTGAAGAACGGCACCGACCCGATGGCCGCCACCCTCCTCGGCGTGGCAACTGCGTACCCGGCATGGTCCCCCCGAGAGAACCGAGTCATCACCCTGGAGGACCGTGTCCTCAACTGCTTCATGCGGAGTTGCAATGGCGTTCGGCCGCCGCTTGGGAGCAAGCCGTCGGTTGCCATCACCGCGTACATCACTTGGCTCTCCAGCGGCCAGCCGGTCAAGCTGAACGGGAAAGCCCCCCAGGGGCCGAACGCCGTCCCGACGTTGGCTATAAAGGCGGACAAAGCCGACCTCGTCCGTGGCGAGAAATTGTACGCGGCCAAGTGCGCATCGTGCCACGCGATGGGGGGCGAGGGCCGCAAAGAGAACCCACCGGTCTGGGGAGCGAAGTCGTTCAACCAGGGGGCCGGACTGGCGAACGCCGACAAATTGGCGGCGTGGCTGAAGGTGGCCATGCCGCTGGACGACCCGGACCTCACAGAGCAAGCGGCGGTGGACGTTGCCGCGTTCGTGGACTCCAAGCCTCGACCAGAGTTCGTCCTCAAGGATCACCTGCCGAAGGAAGGCAAACTCGGCGAGTACAATGCCGAGCCGAAGCGGTGACGGTGGCCGGTACTGTTTCACTCACCTGAAATTGTCGAGCCCGCCCCCGGCATGGAACCGGCCGGGGGCGGCAACGAAGTGGTTCCACAAGAGTAACAACGAGATGAACCGACGAGAACTCCTCGGGGCGGTTGGGACTATGGGTGCCGGTGCGGCCATCGGCACAGCCCACGCCGCCGATGGCCACGGCAAGATGGGTGACGACAAGATGATGGCCCCGCTGGGCAACCACCACCTGCACTTCTGCGGCATCCACTGCGCCAAGAAAGACTCCCGCATCCAGATCATCACCCAACACTACTGCGGGATGGTCGGCAAGGGGATGCACCAGTGCCTGCTCTACGACTCGGTCGGCAAAGACGCTCGCCTGCTCGGGGTCGAGTACATCGTCTCCGACGAAATTTTCCAGAAACTGCCGGACGTGGAGAAGCGGTACTGGCACCCGCACACCTACGAAGTGCTGGGCGGTGGGCTGATTTCCCCGAGCATGAAGCCCGAGGACGAAATGGCGTTCATGAAGGGCTTGCTCACCACCTGGGGCAAGACGTGGCACACCTGGCCCGACCCGACGACGCCGGTGCCGATGGGCGAGCCGATGCTGATGTGGTCGCTGACGGGTGACGGCCAGGACGACCCGAAGGTGATCGCCGTCCGCGACAAGGAGTTCGGCGTCTCAACCGCCGACATCCGCAAGAAGCGGATCGAGGCCATTGGGTACGACGTGCCGGCGGTCCCACAGCCGAAAGACGTGAATGTGATCGGGCGGCAATGGACGGCAACGGGCGAAGATAAGCCGACCCCGACGAAGAAGTAAGTTGCAGCCGTTCGGGAGCAGTTGGAACTGAGGGCACTACTTCCGCCCTCCGATCCAGCCGCTGCCATGCAACGTGTCCGAAACAACTTCCCGGTTTTGGTTTTTGGCTTTGGCCTCCCCCCTTGTGGGGGAGGTGGCGAGGCTTTGCGAGACGGTGGGGGGAAGGCCTCAACAGTTGTAAAGGTTTCCCACCACCACCCGCTCCTCGAAGACTCGGAGCGACCTCCCCACAAGGTGGGAGGTCAACACCAAGCCATACCTTTCGGATCGGGATGTTATTTCGGACACGTTCCAAGGAGTGATGTTTACGCACCTTCCTCAACTTGCGAGTCGAACTCCTCCAGCAGTGACTCGCAGACCAGCTTGCAGAGCTTTTCGATCAATGGGTCGTTGAGTCTGTAGAAGACTTGCAACCCTTCCTTGCGGCGAGCCACCAGTTCGGCGTCCCGCAGGTGCCGGAGGTGTTTGGACACGTTCGAGTGGCTTTGCGCTGTTGCTTCTACGATGCGGGTCACGCCCTGCTCACCGCCTTTCATCAGGCAATGGATGATCTCCAGACGCGAGGGGTCCGCCAAGATAGCGAAACGCGCTGCCATCAACTTCAAGAACTTCCTCGGAACCTTGTCACGCATGAGAACATTGCCTCTCACCTCAAGGCACTGAGTCGCTGTGCATTTCAGGAGACATCAGCAGATGGGGGGCGGGCCGAGTTTCGCCACGCGGAAACACCTCGGAACTGCGACCCCCACTCCATTTTTAACACCTTCTGGCAGTCAGCCAAATCAGGCCCAGTATTTGCTTCCTGGGTTGAATAGTCGGGCGGGATAGTCTGCCCGGCTCCAACAACGACAGGAGGCCGATCTCATGCTCCCCCCGAGTGCACAACGGGTGCCTGAAAGTACAGCCCCGCATGTCAACGACGAAATTCGCCGTCGGACCGAAGCGAGCATCGCCCGCCACGCCGCTGCGGGCACTGCGGCAATCGAACGCCGCCTCGCCGAGTTGGACCGGGAGTGGGACATCGAGCGGACGCTGGAGGCCAATGCCGCCACCATCACGGCAGTTGGAGCGGGACTTGCGTTGCTCGTGGACCGGCGGTTCGCAGTGGTCCCTCTCGTAGTCGGCAGTTTTTTACTCCAGCACGCGATTCAGGGCTGGTGCCCCCCGCTTCCCATCTTCCGGCGTAACGGCGTCCGGACCCAGACCGAGATTGATTACGAACGGTATGCTCTCAAGGCACTTCGTGGCGACTTTCGGCACATTCCTTCCGAGAGTGACAGCCAGACGTCGGTCGCTGCCGAACACGCTCTCCACGCTGCAAGGAGTCGAGTTGAGTCACATTGATCCGATTATACGCCAGCTTCACCCAGGAGTACGACCGTGACAAATCCGTTGACCATGCAGGCGTGGTCGCCCTACGTCGTCGGTGTTGGCGTCGGTGTACTGAGTTGGTTCACCTTCGCTACCGCTGATAACCCCCTGGGTGTCTCAACTGCCTTCGAGACATCCGCTGCCTTGGGCTTGGAGGAGGCGGTGCCTCAGGCGGAGCAGACCAACGAGTATTTCGCCAAGAAGGCCGTCGAGGGGAAACCACCGAAGATCGGGTGGGAGTGGATGCTCGTCCTTGGTCTGTTTGGTGGAGCGTTTCTCAGTTCTCGCATGTCGGGGGACCGAAGGACCGAGTCTGTGCCTGCGTTGTGGCGGGAACGCTTCGGGGGGAGCGTCATGCTTCGACTCACGGCGGCGTTCTTCGCGGGGTTACTGATGATGTTCGGGGCGAGGCTGGCGTCGGGCTGCACGAGCGGCCATGGCATTAGCTGTACAGCGCGGGTCTAGATGATGCATTTATGCCGCTGTTTCTTGTGGGACTTGGCGGCCTGCTTGTTTCGCT
>JAIOPV010000224.1 GCA_021413735.1 Planctomycetota bacterium | reverse complement strand
CCACGGGGATAAACCCCGTGGCTCGCCAAGAAGAATCACGGTGTCCGTCGGGTCCGAGACCACCATGCTGCGATGTTCCGTCGCGGTTGAAGTTGCTCGCGATTGCGTCCCCCGAACCGTTGGTCTTTTCGCCGACCATATCACTGGTCGGGCGGACTGAATCAACCGGCGTTTCCTGCCCGACCAGTGATACGGTCGGCGTTCGTGAACGTCTCGGGTCCCAGATCGAAGTCGGACGCGGCGGACACCGCGAACACAAGAACCTAACCCCCCAACCCCTTCCCTAAAAAGGAAGGGGGGCAAGAGTTGGGTTTGGTTCTGAGCCCCTCTCACCTTGGGGGAGGGGTTGGGGAGGGGTTCTTCCTGATGCAGCTTCAAACGACGTATCGCGGGCACAGCACGGTTACCCAATCACCGGTTGGGTTGGCGGTCGCGCTCGCACCGAATCTACGACGTGATCGCGTCAGTTACATGGGAACGCTGAAACACCCGCTTCGGTTCCGCGAAGCGATGTCGGCGCTTCACGATGTCGTGATCTCGGACCTGCGATTCAAGCCGAAAGACAAGGCCGGCTACGAACAGTGGAAGAAGCAAGAAGCCGATTTCGAGCGTCGTATTCGCACCGAAGCCGTGAAACTGAAACGCACGCAACTCGAAGCCGAGCGAAACAAGCCGATCCCGAAAGGGCTGGAACAACGCTTCGAACGCTGCCGCAAGAAGTATTGGGACGCCCGCAATAAATACGGCAACATGCTGTATCGCGAAGACCCGGAGTTGTGGCGAATCCTGATGCCGTGCGATCCGGTCATCACAGTCAGCCCAGACGTGCTGTTCTTCGAGTGCTTCAGCGCCGACGAGAGCAGCTACGGTTGCCTCAACGTCCAACGCGATGCTTTCCAAGGCGAAGCGGACATCTCGCTTGGCACCACGAACGTCGATTACTCCTGGCGACTCTACGAACACTTTCAGACGATCCGCAGTTACCGCGAGACACGATTCACCATCGACCCACTCGGCTTCGAGGTGAAGACCAACGCCACCGACGACGGCAACTATCGCGAAGAGAAGATCGAGTTACCGCAGTCGTGGCTGCGGGGGTTCGCGACGCTGCAATCGGCCATGAGCCTGCCGATGAAGCGAGTGCCGGTGAGCCGCGAGGGGCTGTACTCGCTGGTCGCGTTCCTGAAGCGACACAAGGCGAAGGCGTCGCCGCGAGCCGTGCGATTCGAGCTTGATCCGGGGCAACCGGTGAAGATCGTGCTCGAACCGTGGAACAAGGAAATCCTGCTGCACGACACGCCGTACCCGGGCACCAAGAAGGAAACGATCCGCGTGTGGGGTCGCGACCGCCTTCGTGTCCTCGGCCGGTTGCTCCCTGTGCTGGACCGCGTTGACGTGTATCTGCTCGGCACGGGCTTACCGGCGTTCTGGGTGTGTCGCATGGGGGAGATGCAACTCACACTCGGGCTGAGTGGCTGGACGACCAACGACTGGACTTCCGGCGGCAGTGCTCTCGACCAGCTCGCGCCGCCGGTGGAACCGTCCACTGAAACGATGCGTGACATCGCGGCGGCATTTCGTGCTGATCCGACATGGAAACTGGAAGCTCTCGCGGCGAAAACGAAGGCCGCGATTCCGGTGGTGTCGGCTGGGTTGAACAAGCTCGCGTTGCTCGGGCAGGTGATTCACGACCTGCCGCACAGCGTCTATCGCTGGCGGCAGGTGATGCCGGTGACACTCTCGGCGGAGATCATCGGCCCGGAAAACGAGGAGACGGTCGCAGCTCGGCAGATCACGGGTTGGAAGGTGCGAGTGATGACCGAACGCACGGATGGCAAAGATCAGCGGCACGTGACGGCGATTGTCGATGGGCGGTCGAATGCGGAACTGACGCTTGATGCAGACGATCGCATCGTGGCGGGGAAGTGCGGTTGCTCGTACTTCTACACGGGCGGTCTGCGCAAGGGACCGTGTCGGCACCTGCAAGCGATTCGGAACAAACTCCTGAACGTCGGGCAGGAAACGGGCGGTCTGGAGAGTTGGTTCAAGCGATTCACGAACTGAGTGTCTTCGCCCTCTCCCCTTGCGGGAGAGGGCAGCGAGGCTTTGCGAGCGGGTGAGGGGGAAAACCCACCGAGATGTTAAGGTTTGACCCCTCACCCGGCCGCGAAGCGCGGCCACCCTCTCCCGCAAGGGGAGAGGGCAAAAACCGCACCCACTGATTGAGACTGTATCCTTGTGAAGGAATCACGGATGACGAAGCCGATTCTGATTGCGGGCTTGTTGGGCGGATTGCTCGGCGGCATGGTGTCGTTCGCCGCGAGTCGGTGGATCAAGCCCGTCGAACCGGCCAAGCCCCGACCGGAAGCCCGCGATGTGGCTGAGGCTTTCGTCGCGAAGTTGAAGGCCACGAAGTTCGATGAGTTTGCGCTCGACGCGAGGTTTGCTTCCGCCAACGTGACCGAAGAAGCATTCGCCAAGTTCAAAGACAAGCTCACAGCCGACCGACAACTTTACGCCAATCTCTATGGATCATCCACGGGTGAGTTCGATCTGCTGCGGGAAACGGTTCTGAGCCCTTCGCTGGTGCGGTACGAGTATCTGGAGAAATTCGAACGCGGCGGCGTGATCTGGTTCTTCGTCCTCTATCGAGGGAAGGACTCGTGGAAGTTGTCGTTCGTGGACTGGACTGACAAGCTGGCCCTGGGTTTTGCTGGCATTCCTTGAAACAACGTGCGTCTTCGGGTGGTTGGTGGCCGAGACTATCTCTGCGGCGTTCCGCCGTGGGTGAAGTTGCTTGCGATTGCGTTCCCAGAGTCGTTGGTCTTTTCGCCGGAGGGCAGGGGGAGTGCCTCCTACTGAAGCAACCTGCGTTCCGGAGGCACTCCCCCTGCCCTCCGGCATCGTGAACGTCTCTGGTCCCGGATTGAAGTCGGTGCCAACCACCCGTTGAAATTGTCCGTCGGGATTTCGCCGCTTGCGGCGTTGCACGATTTATTTGCAACGCCGCAAGCGGCGAAAACATCAAATTGAGATCCCCATGAGCGCGTTCGACTGGTTGTTCCGTCGCAATCGCAAGATCGAGAGCGAACCGCTCGTTCCACCCACCACGCCAGAATCTCCGGTCGCTAACGCTCCCGGCTCGCCAAAGCCACCGCCACCCGCACCCGTTGCGGACCCATACGGCAGCGACTTCCTGCCCATCACGCGAGCCGAGATCGTCGACGCCTCGAAGAAAGGCAATCTGCTCTCGACCGCGTTTCAGTTCGGTCGGCCGAGCGTCATTCCGCCAACCACCGATCCGCGAACGCAGCTCATTGACCGAGCGCTCGTCACCAACGGATTGCTGAGCCCGGAAGAGTTGACCGAGATTCACCGCGTCGGCGACGAATACGAGCAAGTGAAGCCGACCGAATCGAACATGGCCGCGGCTGCAGGGCTTGCTGGCGATGCCGCCGTGCGAGCGTATCGTGCCGACAAGGAACGCCGCAAAGCTCAGAAGAAAGCCGACTCGGTCGCTCGCAAAGCTGCACGCATCGAAGCCGTGAAGAAACGCCGGGCGAACGACATCATCTTCCTCGGGCGCGGCGTCTCCGGGAAACTGCATCTGAGACTCAGCGACGAAGCCCGCCTCGCCGAACGCGGGCTTCCCGTGATGCACACACCCGCCGATGTCGCGAAATCGCTTGGCCTCAGCATCACGCAACTTCGGTGGCTCGCGTTCCACACCGATGTCGCCACCCGCACGCACTACGTCAAATTCCAGGTGCCGAAGAAGTCGGGCGGAATGCGAACACTTGCCGCGCCGCACAAGAAACTCAAGGCCGCACAGCATTCCATCCTCGCGAACATCGTCGGGAAGTTTCCAGTCACGGAAGCGGCTCACGGCTTCGTTGCGGGTCGCGGGATCGTGACGAATGCGTCCCCGCATGTTGGCAAAACGGTCGTCGTGAATCTCGATCTGGAGAACTTCTTTCCGACGGTCGTGTTCCCGCGAGTCAGGGCGGTGTTCGAGCGTTACGGCTACTCGGGCAGCGTTGCCACGATCCTCGCATTGCTCTGCACGGAATGTCCGCGTGCCGCTGTGACCTACGCAGGCAACAAGTACGAAGCCGCCACCGGCCCGCGGGGATTGCCACAAGGGGCGCCGACAAGCCCGGCGTTGTCGAATCAGGTCGCACGCAAGCTCGACAAACGGTTGCTGGGCGTCGCGGCGAAACTTGGGCTGACCTACACCCGCTACGCCGACGACCTGACTTTCTCCGGTGGCGAGGAACTGACGAGCAAGACCGGCTGGCTTCTCGCGAAGGTTCGGCACATCGCACAGGAAGAGGGGTTCGCGGTCAACGAGAAGAAGACGCGAGTGATGCGGCGCAGCATGGCACAGAGCGTCACGGGTGTGGTGGTGAACGATAAGCCTTCGGTGAGCCGTGAGGAGTTGCGTCGCCTGCGGGCGATTCTGCATCGTGCGAAGTCGGAGGGGCTCGAAGCGCAGAATCGCGAGGGTCGCCCGAACTTCCGCGACTGGCTCATCGGCAAGATCGCGTTCGTGAGCATGGTCCGACCCGATGTGGGGGCTAAACTGAAAGCGGCGCTCGACGCGCTCGTTTAGCGTTCCCCACGAGATTCCCTCATGCGTTTGCTCCTCTCCGCTGCTCTGCTCGCGTTGCCACTCGCAGCGTTCGCTGCCGATGCCCCTGCCTATCGCGTTCTCGCACAGGACAAGAACCACATCGCCATCGTCGGCGCTGATGGCAAAGTCGAATGGGAATTCGAGTGCAAGCACAACGCACACGACCTCCAAATGCTCCCCAACGGCAACATCCTGTTCAACTCTGGCGGGTCGTCCGTCGCCGAGGTCACGCCGAAGAAAGAAATCGTCTGGAAGTACGAGGCGAAGCCGACGCCCGCGAACAAGGGCCGTGTCGAAGTTCACGCTTGCCAGCGACTCGCCGATGGCAACACGATGATCGCCGAGACCGGCAACAAGCGCATCGTCGAAGTTGACAAGGATGGCAAGATCGTGAAGGAAGTCCCGTTGACGGTGAACAAGCCCGACCCGCACCGCGACACCCGCATGGTTCGCAAACTCGACAGCGGCAACTATCTCGTCTGTCACGAAGGCGATGGCTGCGTTCGCGAGTACGACGACAAGGGCAAGGTTGTGTGGGAGTACAAGCTCGACCTGAACGGTCGGCCGCGTTCGGGTGGTCACGGTCCTGAGGGTCACGGGACGGAAGTGTTCGGTGCGGTTCGGCTGAAGAACGGCAACACGCTGATCGCGGGCGGCAACAACAACCGCGTCTTTGAAGTGGAGAAAGACGGTAAGATCGTGTGGAGCATCGACCAGAAGGAGCTGCCGGGCATCACGCTGGCGTGGGTCACGACGCTGGAAGTGCTCCCGAATGGCAACATCATCTTCGGGAACTGTCACGCGGGGCCAGAGAATCCGCAGCTCATCGAAGTGAATCGCGAGAAGAAGGTGGTTTGGACCTTCAAGAACTTCACGGCTTTCGGCAACAGCACCGCAGTCGCACAAGTTCTCGACATCAAGGACGTGATTCGCTGATTGCCCATAACAACGCAGGCCGCTCCCGCCATGGGAGCGGCGTTTCACGGCCTCATTCCTTGCCGCCGGCGCTGCCCTTTTCGATGAACGGCTTTCCACCGGCCCACGTCAACTCGATCTTCAAGTCCTTGGTCGGACCGTCAATCGTCACCGTCACGTCGGACTCGCCCGGAGACGCGTACTTCTTCGGGGCCAACCACCGGATGTCAGACGGCCCGACGTTCTCGTTCCCGACCACCCGCACGGGATGAGTTCCGGTCACGCACCCGTCGTTGTCTTCGTTGGTTGTGAGCGTGAACCGACCGTCTGGCCCGATGGTTCCTGATGCAGCCCGGAAGCCAGCCGGCATCACCTGAACACTCCCCTTTGTGAGGGGTTGGCCGTCGATCAAGACCACCCCCGACACGGGCACAATCTTCGGTCCGCCCCCGCACCCCGCGAGGCACCCGACAACCGCGATCATCGTCGCGGCCACGATCAGCAGTCGCATGGATCCCCTCCGGGAGAAAAGGTCACGGCGCACTGCGGGCCTCGCCGCCCGCCCTGGTTGAGAGGGCCTGGTAGGTCGTCAAGTCGATGTTGTTGTTGAGGAACTGAACACGCCCATCACCGAAAGCAAAGTTGCCGCCGTTCGTGTGCTTACTGCCAAACCCTCCGTACAACGCGATGCCATACGGCGAGGTGGTAATCCCCGTGCCGGGTTTGGTGTTCAGCGGGTTCTCGGTGGACCGCATGCAGCTCTCGTGACGACCGCCCTGCGTCCACATATTGGTTGACAGGTTGGTGTGTGCGTCGATCACCTCACCGACGAGCATCGTGTTACTGGTGCCGTCGGTCATGTCGGACATTTTGTGAGCGATCCGGTAGTTGAACATCCCCGTGTTGTACAGCTTGAGGGTGCTACTGATTCCCTGACTGGGGCCGAGTTTCCCGTGGACGAATGCGTAGCTGCCGGTGGCCGCGTTCAACCCACTCGTCGTGATAAACGGCAGGCTGGTATCCGACGGGCAGACCTGAAACGGCGGGCGAGTCTCGACAACCGTTTTGTTTGGGGTTGCCCAGGTGGTGCTGTACGAACCCCACGGCGGATCGGTGGCCGATACCGTTTTGAACAGGTTGTCGGCCTCCATATACGGAAGGAGCTGGACGAACCCGCTTTGACCGGCGCGTGCCACGTTATCGGTAGTTGGAACCGAACACCATGGGGCGTCGGTGATGCCGTCGCATCCGAGTCGGCCTTGCGGATACTTGCCCATGACATCGGAGTAGGCCGCGATGGCCAGGCCGATTTGCTTGAGGTTGTTACTGCACTTCATGCGGGCGGCGGCCTCTCGCACCTTCTGCACGGCCGGCAACAAGAGGCCGATGAGAATCGCGATGATCGCAATGACCACCAACAATTCGATAAGCGTAAACGCCAGGCGAGCTATCGCACTTGGTCTGCGGGTTTGGGGAGAGTCGAACATAATACGCACTCCGAATGAGAAGAAAGATATCAGGTACTATACCCCTTTCGACCGACTGCCGACTGCGAAGACGTGATTTTGGGGTGTGCGGGGCTGCGCAAAGGTTGAGGTGGTGTTTGTGTAGGGTCGAGACCGACTTTACGGTCGAGCCCCACCACAACCAAGAGAAATGCTTTGGGTTCATGGTGGGCTCGTCACGAAGCGTGACTCGACCCATCCTACCAAAAAACTGCCGAGATCGAGTGAACTGCGCGGGTTGGCGCTTTGCGGAAGCGCAGTTATGCTGTGGCGATGCGGTGGACCTCAGGACTGGACCATCGCTTCTCCCCGTGAAGAGCCTCTTTCAATGCCGTCCAGCCGCTCACGCCGACCCGATGACGATGATGACGATGACCGCCCACGCCGCGGGCGTCGGGATGACGACGATGACGACGATGAACGGCCGCGCCGCAAGCGTCGGGACGATGATGACGACGAGGCGCGTTCACGAAGGCGTCGGGATGACGATGATGAACGCCCGCGCAAGAGGCGTCGCCGCGAAGAAGACGAAACACCATCCGGCGGGAAGACCGGCATCGTCATCGGGGCCGTCATTGGCTTGGTTGTCGTCATTGGGGTCGTGGTTGCTGTTGTGGCAACGCGGAAGCCTCGCAACTCGACCGACACGCCAACCAACAACACGCCTGGCGACATCACAACACCCCCTGGCTTTCGACCGCCAGTGTCCGGCCCAACTCCAACAGTCGATGCGGAAGGCTTGCCCATCGGCAACGATCTCGACTCGGTGCTCGTGCGGCTCAAACACCGATTCCAGCAGAACGACTTCTTCCGCTACCAACTCGAAACCGAGAACCTGCGGTTTCTCAACAAGCCGGATCTCACCCGCAGAGTGGAGGTCTTCCGCATCCTGCGAACCCACGCCGGCGCCCCGACAACGCAACCGCAGGTCGGCACGATCCCGTTCCTGGCGTGGCAACGGGCCATGGACTGGACGAAGAAAGACGACGTGCCGGAACTGAGCAAGATGCTCACCGCCGAGAAGGTCGAACAGCGGCAGTCCGACCTCTTCGGCAAGCTCGCTGCGTTCAAGGATCCCCGCTGTGCGGAAGCCGTGGCCCCATTCCTCGCTTCCCAGGAACGCCGGAACGCCGCCGAAACGATGCTCAAGGAACTCGATTCGTCTATCGAGCCGTTCGTGCTGCCATACCTGGGTGCCACGAATGCCAAGGAAACGCGAGTCGCAGCGCTTCAGGTGGTTTCGGCGGTCGGGACGAAGGAGAGCGTCAAACTGGTTGAGCCGATGACTCGCGATCCCGATCTACAGGTGAGCCATCACGCCAAGATCGTGTTCGAGAAGATGTCGAAGAACTTCGGTGTCGAAATGGACCTGGCGGCGGTCGTGAAGGCTCTCAAGGACGGGATCGCGGCACAGAACGCCGGCGCAATCAACGACGCCTATCAGCAGCTCACGAAAGCCTACCGAGCGGATCATCCGAAGCGAGCGGATGTGTTCAAGGGGTTGCTGGATTGCTGCGCAGTCAACGACCCGAAGGGGTTTGGAAAGCTCGCTGCGATCGGCGGTGCTCTGAAGTGGTCCAGCAAGGATGACGTGGAAGCAATCAATGGCCTGCTGGTGAGTACTGGTGGCGAGTCGGTGGTGTTCTTGAAACTCAAGGAGTACAAGGATCCCAAATCCGCTGATGTTGTGGCCTCGTTCCTGGCTGTGCCGCTCAAGATGAATGAAGCCGTGGCCGTGCTCAAAGAGATCGGGACCGGTGCCGAGAAGTCGGTGCAGCCTTTCGCGTCGCGAGCTGCTCCGAATGGTGTGGCGATTCCGTTCGCGACACGGCTCGCGGCGATCGAACTGCTCGGCGACATCGGAACGGGGAACTCCGTGGGGGGGCTGAAGCAACTGGCAGCGGACCCGATGGTTCAGGCTGCCGCGAATAAGTCGCTGATGAAAATCCTGGCGAGGTTGAAGTAGCGATCGCGAAGCGTGTTGATGTGCCTTTGGTACTTGCCCCGAGGAGAAATCCGCGAGGGCCGGTTTTCATCCCTTCAGGGTGCGGTTGGTTGTTGGTCCCGCAACCCAGGGCGGCGACAGCTTCGCTGTCTTGCCCTGGGCTATGTTGTCACACCCCTTCGGGGTGAAAACCACCACGCGTGACCCAATTCTTCGCATCACGCCGGGCGTTCGGCTACTGCGACGATGCACTCTGCACCGCCCATTACATAGCAACCCCACGACACAAGCCGAGCCACCGGTCGCCAGCTCAAGAGTTTCACACCAAGTCCACCCTCACCCGCCGCAAGCGACCGCCGGGCGCTGGCTCGACTCCAGCCCGCGTGTACCAGACCCCGCACCGAATTCACCTGGAAGCCCGCAGTCTGAAGTGTCGCGGTCAGTGTCGCCGGCGTGAAGTGCGTCAGGTGTCGCGGCAAGTCCAACCCGAACCATCGCTCACCAAACCAACTCCGCGTTTTGCTCTCGAAGTTCGGAACCGCCACGACCAAACATCCGCCAGGCACCAGCAAGTTGAACGCCTCACGCAACACCTGCACGGGTTGGTGAACGTGTTCGAGAGCCTGCCACAGTGTCACCGCCTCGAACGATCCCGGCGTCAGGTCCGGGTGCGGCAACGTGCCGAAGAACGCCTCGTGCCCGAGCTTTTCGCGCACCGTTCGGACCGCCTCGGCTGAGAAATCGAGACCGGTCACACGCCAGCCGAGTTCCGCCATTCGCGTGAGATAACTCCCGCCACCGCAGCCGAAATCGAGCAATCGCCCCGGACGTGCGAACGGTAACAGTCCGCGTCGTTCCGGGCACGGATGCCCCGCGATGCGACTCCAGAAACGCGACGGCAACCCGCTTCCACGATCCGTGGTCTTGGCTTCGTGAGGTGCGTAATTCGGCGGATAGAACTGCCCAATGGTGTCGGGTGACGGGCGTGGGTTCGTGTACGCCAGCGAACAATGGCGGCACTGAACAACCGCGAATCGCAACCCGGGGCCGCTTGCTGGCGTCGGGTCGGCGGCTTCCATGAGTGGGCTTGCCTGATCTCGGCCGCACAGCGGACAGGGCGTTTCTTCCCAGATCAATGCACGATCGGGGGCGATTGTTGTGCGTGGCGCGATCGCGAGCATGGCCGCCCTTCCGGATACCGGGAGTGTCAAGTCGGGAGAGAGTAGCCGAATCGGAGAAGTTTCGTCAATCCGGGCTGTGCGGGACCGATTCCCATTCAGGGCGGTTGCGTGTTTCCCATTGGGTAGGGTAGGTTCACCCCCTCCCTGGCGGTCGGGGTTCGCCAAAAGGCTTTGGTTTCAGGGGCGAACCCCGAGTGCCAGCGAGGGGGTGGCGATGAAACACATTACCCAATGTGAAACTCGCAAACGCCCTGATTCCCATTGCTTAACACCCAGAAGCGTTCAATTCTTCTCAGGATGACGGCTGGAACGGTCGATATTAGCGTGGATGCGTCGGATTTCCTGAAGTTTCCGGATGGCACATGACACGGTTTCTCCGAGTCGCGCTGATCGCCGCAGTGAACGGGAGCTTCGGCTGCACCGGAGTGAAGACGTACCTCGATAAAGAGCTACCGCCGCCGTTGCCCGATCCGCTCATGCAACGTGCTTCGAGCAAGAAGCCGTCCGACAAATTTCCCGGTCCCGTGCAGCCTGCGAGCGCGGAGAATCTTCCGGCGCTGCCTGCCACGGTGCCCACGGTCGTGGATGAATTCGTCAGGCTCGCGGTCACGCAGAACCCGCGGCTTGCTCGTGCTACCATCGCCATCGACGCGGCGCAGGGTCATCAGATTCAAGCGGGGTTGTATCCGAATCCCGACCTCGCGATCACATGGGACGAAATCGGCGACCGCACTGGCAACGGCATTCTCTACGCCCCCAAAATTACGCAAACCATCGTGACCGGAAAGAAGCTGCAACTCTCGCAGCTTGTCGCGACGAGGGCTGTCGATCAGGCCACGCTGGAGTTGATCGCGGAACGATACGCCGTTGTCGGATTGGTGCGGGCGGGCTTCTACGAAACGCTCGCCCTTCAACAGCGAATCGAAATCCTGGCGGAACTGAGCAAACTGGCCGAAGACGCTGCGAAATCCGGCTCGACTCTGTTTGAGAATAAGCGAATCGCCCGGCTCGATCTCATTCAACTTGAAGTGGAACGCGAACGCTTCCGGGCGGAGCGAGATGCTGCCGGGAAGGAGTTGCCGGCCGCGTATCGTCGGCTCGCGGCAGCCACGGGCAACAACTCGCTGTCTGTTGATACGGTCGCGGGATCGCTCGATGGATTGCCGGTCTACGATCTCGAACAGGTTCGCGCGGCGGTTTTCGCAACGCATCCGGAATTGCGAAGCGCGAAGGTTGCGGTCGATCGCGCTCAGGCTGCCGTTCGCAGGGCAGAGGTCGAGCCGATTCCGAACGTCTCGGTCTACGCGGCGTTCATTCGGCAGTACGAAAACAAGTCGTATGACGGTGCCGCTGGCGTGAGTATGCCGATCCCCGTGTGGAACTGGAACCAGGGGAACATTCGCACGGCGAAGGCCGAACTCGGCATGGCAGTGCAGAACGTGGGCAAGGTCGAGAACGAACTCGCTCTTCGGGTTGCGACAATGTTTCAGACTTACGCTGCGGCACGCGAACGGGCCGAACGCTTCCGACGCGAGATCCTTCCGCGTGCCGAGGAAACATACAAGTTGTCGCTGGAGGCGTTCAAGGGTGGGCAGTTCGAGTATCTGCGTGTGATCGCGGCACAGCGTGCGATTGCGGAAGCGCGGTTGGAACTGAACAAGTCGCTTTCGGAGGCGTGGAAGTCGGCAGCGGAGCTATCGGGAATGCTCCTCGAAGAAGCGTGGCCCGGTCCGGTTGGCCCACCGAAACCGCCACTGGAAGAGAAGAAATGATGGGAGTTCGCCAAGCGAGCCTGTTCCGCTACAACATTCGTCATGTCTGATCTCGCCTTCCAACGCTGCATCAACCCGGTTTGCCGGGCGACCGTCGATCTCGCGGACACCAGCTTTCGGTGCCCGAAGTGCGGCGGTTTGCTCGACGTGGCCTACGAATGGGACCGCCTCCCGGTTCCGAAGACACTGAAACACTTCGAGAGCAAGTGGTCGAATCGCTCCGACCCGCTCGACTTCTCGGGCGTCTGGCGTTTCCGGGAAATGTTCCCGTTCGCCCCCGACGCCCAAATCATGACCATCGGCGAAGGGCAGACGCTCTGCCAGCGAGCCGACGCGGTCGCGGCATACGTCGGCATGAAGCCCGGTCGATTGTTCCTTCAGTATGAAGGGATGAACCCGAGCGGCAGCTTCAAAGACAACGGCATGACGGCAGCGTTCACGCACGCCCGCATGACCGGCGCTTCGCGAGCCGCGTGTGCGAGTACCGGTAACACCAGCGCCAGTCTCGCGATCTACTGCGCCGCGACGCAACTGATGCGAGCCGTCATCTTCATCGGCTCGGGGAAGATCAGCTACGGGAAGCTGTCGCAGGCGCTCGAACACGGGGCGCTCACCGTGCAGATCGCGGGCGACTTCGACGACGCTTTACGGCAAGTTCAGGATGTGAGCCGACGACTCGGCATCTACCTCGTGAACAGCGTGAACCCGTTCCGGTTGGAAGGGCAGAAGACGATCATGTTCCGCATTCTGGAGGCGCTGCGATGGCAGGTTCCGGATTGGATCGTGGTGCCGGGCGGCAACCTCGGAAACGTGTCGAGCTTTGGGAAGGCGTTCACCGAATTGCAAGAACTCGGGCTGATTGATCGTGCCCCTCGGCTCGCGGTTGTGAACGCTGCCGGGGCGGATACCTTCTTCCAGCTTTACGACCGGCACGGTCTGCGGTGGAACGCTGGCGAGTTCGACAGGCCGAAGCTCGACAGCTACATGACGGCGATGGACGCGGCCAATCGCCGCGCCGACACGCTGGCATCGGCTATCGAGATCAATCGCCCCGTGAACTTGCCGAAGGCACTGCGGGCACTCGAACGCTGTGGCGGTGTGGTTCGCGAGGCGAGCGATCAGGAGATGCTCGACGCAAAGGCGAAGATCGGCGGCGGTGGCTTGGGCTGCGAACCAGCGAGTGCGGCGACCGTCGCGGGATTGCTGAAGTTGGTGAAGGAAGGCGTGATTAGCCGCGACGACACCGTGGCGTGCGTGCTGACCGGTCACGTCTTGAAAGACCCAGACGCGACGGTGGCGTATCACACGGCTGATCCGGCTGTCTTCGAGGCGAAGCTCGGCAAGCGTGGCGTGAAGCGGGCATCGTTCGCCAACCGTGCCGTGCAGGTTCCGAACGACCTCGCCGAGATCGTGAAGGCAATTGAACTCTATGCGTGATTCGGTGGGTGGATCGCACTCCCCGTGAAACGCAATCGGCGACCTCATGGGTCGCCGATTGGCTTTGAGTCACAGTATGCCGCCGTGGATTCGTTCAGGGGTCAGGCGACTGGGCTGATCGTTGAACCAGTGTCGCCGTCATTTATTCTGAATCTGTCGCAAATCTTCGGACTCCCTCAGCAACCGCTGCATTTTCTCATCCGGGCTTGCTGCGATCTTCTTCCCCTTTTTGCGGGGCTTCTGAACCTCACGCGGACTCGGTGCGGTTGCCCATGGGGACGATTCGAAAGTGATGCGCGATTCAGGTGGGTACATGGCCGCCCCTTCCACTGGTTCAAATCGAACTGCCAAACGCACGCGGGTCACGTCTGCACGGTAGCTCGGCCACGGGAGATATAGGGCATAACCCGCCCCGAATCGCTCATCAGTTGTTCGCAGACACTTGAGCGCTTCCTTCGTGAACTCCCACACCTCTGGGGCCGCTCCGGTTTGACCCGGTTGCCGTGGCGTCTCGTCATAAAGTGCGATCGTCAGCTTTCCCTCGGCAGGAGCCGCACGCATGTTCGTGTCGAACAGGAACAGTTGCCCGGTCAGGCCCGCACCCAATGCACCATTGCGGGTCGGATCGGGCAGGTACTCGATCTTGTTCCTCCAAAGCACCACAATCTCGTTCGCGACCGTTTTCACTTCCTTGGGAGGCGGCAATGTCACAGACGTTGCCACCGTCGGCGTGATTTCGGATGGCAGAAGCGGAGTCGAGTTCAGACCGACCGGCACGTTGCCCGGCGTCGGAATCGGAAGCGTGAGCGGTGAGCTAACTGGTGGATAATCTGGCACGTTCAGCGGCAACGGCGGAAGCGTACCGCTCGTCGGCAGAATCGTCGGCGGTGCCGGGATGTAGCTCGAATTCGGAACCGCCGTCAGCGGCGTCGGCAGAATATCCCGCGGAACGAGCATCTTCACGGCCTTAGGCTTCGGCTGCGGCTTGTCGCCAAGTTGCGTGTAGCGACCGCCGATGACCGCCAGCGGGTAGCATGGTCCGCGAGCAGATTCGAGTTCTGGGAGCCGCACATTCCCAATGGCCAGCACATCGCCGTAGAGTCGCACACTGAACGCGAGTGGTTTATCCACGAGCAACTTCTGAATCCGCGACAGTTCCTCGCCTCCGTTCGGAGGCAGTTCCACCTCTGCGGGCATCGTGCCTTCGATCACCGCATCGACGCTCGTGATAAGCCCGACGACGGTGGTTCCGTCTCGCGTCAGGTGGTAGTCGGCGGTCAACACGATGCCTTCGGTGTACGTCTTCCCGCCGGGGACTTCTGCGGAAGTCGTCGCGGTGATGGTCACATGATCCGGTGCCATTTTCACGACGTATACAATTGGCCCGATCTCGCGGACCCATGTTCCAGTGATGCCTGGTCGCGGGCACGCCGGCAATGGGCACGGCGGCACAACACTCGGAGCGTTCAACGGCACCGAGTACGCTGTGGGCTGTACGGTGTACGTCTGCACGGGACACGGAGCGGGACCTGCTGGCTTTCCGTTGAGCATTTCCCCGAACACGCCTGACAGCACATCGAACGCCTCGGCAGGCACATTCCCGGGCTTCGCAGGCTGTGGCGTTGGTAGTACGAGAGGCGGTGGCGCTGTCCCGACGGTAGGGCAGGTGGGTGTCGCATACGAACTTCCCGTCAGACCCCCCAAGAGGGGCGGGGAACCACAGGTGCGAGTTTGGCGACTGGGCAGCCGATCAGTCATGGCCGGAGCCACGCGGTTCTCAAGGTCGATGTTACTGAGGCGGATGATTGCGAGAACCGAACCCCTCCGCTGGGCTTCGGCAACCGGATCGGTACCCGGTTCCAACCGCATCGAGCTCACTTCTTCCACACCCCCAACCAACTGGAAACCCTGGTCGTCGCGATTTTCCAGATAGAGCACTTTCACGACGAGATTGCCGGAAACCGCGTGGTCGAAGTCATCGTTTGTGAACGTGATCGGCACGCACGCACGGGTCAGGAACGGAAGCGTCTTTGGGTTTCCGGTCAACACTTCGAGCGTTGGGTAGAACGCCTTGCCCGTATGTTTCGGCATAATCTGCGACAACCGGAGACGGTGGACCTGTCCCGGAAGGAAGTTGAATTCCTTCGGAACGGCCTGATCTTGGGCTTCGTCGTTGAACCCGCCGTTCGGCAACTGGCAAGTCACCTTCATGCCAGTTGGGCTGGTGAATTTAACTGCTGTCCGGTCGTTCGGTGTGATTGCTTTCGGCACTGGAGGAGCAGGCGGAGCCGGGGCGGGAGCCACGCCGCCAGCGCGACGAGCCGCGCCATCCGAATCTTCCTGGCTCGCGAGTTCGCGTTGTAGTGGGAAGTCGGGATCGGGCGAGAAGTATTGCGGATAGTGCCGCTCCAGATACCGACCGCTTGGCAACGTCAGCCCACCATTCGCACTCTGGTCCTTCATCACCTTCGGAGCGGGAACGGTTCCGTCTTTGCTGAGCTTGTACATTCCGCACAGGCTCGTGAGTTCGTTGTCGGCGACTTCGCGAAGAGTGCCGAACCGCAAGTTACTGACCATCATTCCGAGCGAAGTGGACTTCACACGGAACGAGAACGGGCAGTCGGTCAACTCCCGCGTGAACCCCCGCAGTTCCTTGTCGGTGACTGTTCCCTCTTTCTCATCGTGCCGCTTCACGTTCACTTCGCTGCCGATGATGACGCCGTGAACCAACCCTTCCTTCGTGACCGAGTATTCCGCGATCGCGGTCAGGCAAACGGTGGCTCCATCATCGCGATGGGTCGCGCACAGCTTCATTTCGTTGCTGGTGAACGTACACGAGACCACGGCGCTGTCGATCTCGCGGACCCAGGTTCCGCTCAGTTCGCCTGTCTTCGTTGCACACGGCGCGACCGCTTGCACAGCGCTGGCTTGGCGAACTTCGACTACCGGACCACCAACCCAGCACGAGTTATTCGACCAACTCAGGACTGCCGGAGTCGAGTGCTTCGGCTGTGGGATGCCGTGAGTTTCGGCCCACCACGTTCCCGATTCGTCGCGTCGCACAGCCGTCACACCGACGAGCGGATACATGACTCGCATGTCGGTGGACTGACACAAGACCGCTGGTGCTTGCTGGCGAACGATGCCCTCGCATCGCTGGATCGCGGGCGATGGAGGCATCGGCGGGACGCTCTGGATGAACAGACTATCCTCGGTCTCAAACACGCCGACGGACAGTTCCACGAGTTGCTTGTGGTCGTATGACTCTTTGTTGAGCGGCGGATCTACCATGAGCAACCCAGTCGGGGTGCCGAACTTGGTGAGTGCCCGATAACCTGCGTCAACAGCCTTTGGCATCGGTGCGACGGCGAGCGTCGTTGCGCGATCGAACGCACAGCACGGCGGCATCACGGCATTCGGGCAATGCGTCTGAGGTTTCGCGGGCTTGCTGGACACATCGGAATCGTCGGTGCTGAATTTGAACTCGAACTGAATGCCGGCCTTCTTGCAAGGCGGCGGAACATGATCGGTTTCGTGAAACTCGAATTCGACCTTGAACAGCGGTGGGAAGCCGAACGTCTTGACGACGGAGTGGGGCATCGGTGCGACGCATGGGTCGCTGGCATTTGTTGGGGCAGCGAAGGCTGCGGCGAGCAAGCCGGTGAGAGCAAAGCGTGTGGCTGTCCAACGAGACATGCACGGACTCCTTTCCGAGACAGGACGAACGGCGGGATCATGCCGAGAGGTGGCCGAACGCACAACCCCAACGCAAAGACCCATCACAGTTCGGCTTGACCCAAAAGCCATAGCACGGAAACAATCTGCACGTATGGTCTTCGACTCTCCAAATATCCGCGTCACGGTCGAGTACGGAACCGGCACGCTCTCACTCGGTTTCCCCGATGAACCGGTGAACGCGTTCGATCTCGCGAGACTCCGCGAACTCGATACCGCCATCCGCGTCATCGCGGCGACACGCACGATTCGCGTGCTGGTGCTGCGGTCCGCGAAGCCAGCCGGGTTCTGTGCGGGTCTGCGCCCCGAAGCTCTCGCAAGTCTGCCGCACCCAACACAGCGTGCGAACTTCGCGTGGTACGGTCAGCAGGTCTTCAATCGCCTCGCGAAGCTCGATGCCGTAACGGTCGCCATGATCGACGGCCCGTGTCTGGGCGTCGGCTTGGAACTCGCCCTCGCCTGCGATCATCGCGTTTGCGTCGCACGGCCGACAACTCATCTCGGCTTCCCGGAACGCCTCGCGTGTTTCGGCGGCAGCGTTCGCCTGCGTGATCTCATTGACCATCGTGCCGACGCTCTGATTGCGAGTGGGGAAACGCTTTCGGGCCGTGAAGCGCAAGCTTTGGGGTTTGTCGATGTCGCGTGCTGTGAACGCCGTGCGAAGATCGAACTTCGCACGTTCCTCGACCGACTCGAAACGCGACCGGCGAAGCCGCGTTCGCCAGCCGAGTTGGTGGGGCTTGCAGCGGAGCGTGCTGCATTTGCAGAGCAGAAGAACCTAACCCCCCAAACCCCTTCTCTGGGAAGGAAGGGGGAGCCAGGCATTGCATTGGTTTTAGCCCCTCTCCCCTTGGGGGAGGGGTTGGGGAGGGGTTCTTCTCTCCCCCTGCCCGAAACGATCGCCCTTCTTGGTGATGATCCGAACGCGGCGAGAATCGTCGCGGAAGCGGTGCTTCGTGGCGGTTCGGCTGTTGTGTGTGGCAACCGGGCGCCTGTCTTCTCGCATCTCGAAACAGCCCTGACACGGGGCTTCATCACGCCGCTCGAAGCAGAGCAGGCACGCCTTCGGGTCCGAGCATCAGATTCACTTGATGGCTTCGATCGTGCCGGGTTGGTGTTCGTCGCTTCGGGACACGACCCGTTCAGACTCGCGGCCGTTGTGCGTCCCAGAACCATCGTGTGCGTCATTAGCCAGAGCAGCAACCGATCCTCGCCCGCACCCTTTCCGCACGCGAGGCGATTGCTCCGCATCGGCTTCGGCGACCCTGGCCGCGTGGCTCTTTACCCAGGCGTGAACACTGCGGTCGAAACGACCGAAACTGTGGCCGCGTGGCTGAAACCGTTTGGTTTCGGCGCGGTTGTGCTGCCGGTTGCGGCACGCCTGCTGCCCAGAGCGGCGTGAGGCGTACCATTACGACATGGACACAGATCCCGCACCGAAGTTGCCACCTGCACGCGAACGCATTGGCCCCATTCGCGTGACCCTGAAGCAACTCTACCCCGAAGTCGTCAGCGCTCTGGATCACAAGAACGCGCTCGAACTTCTCGTCGCCACCATCCTGTCAGCACAATGCACCGATGCTCGCGTGAACACCGTCACGCCTGCTCTGTTCGCACGCTTCAAGACGGCCAGTGACTTCGCCACTTGCGACATCAAGGAATTGCAAAAGCTCATCAAGCCGACCGGCTTCTACAAGAACAAAGCGAAGCACATTCGGGCGTGCTGCGTGGCCATCGTCGAGCGATTCGGCGGCGAGGTGCCAGGCAATCTCGATGATCTCGTGACGCTGCCGGGGGTTGGCCGCAAAACCGCGAACGTGATCCTTGGCGATGCCTTCGCGACGCCAGGAATCACGGTCGATACTCACGTCGGGCGGCTCTCACGGCGGCTGGGTCTGACTCGACATCGCGATCCGGTGAAGGTCGAACGCGTGCTGATGGAGCTGGTGCCACAAGAGGAATGGACCAAGTTCAGTCATCGGTTGATTCTGCACGGGCGCAAGGTGTGTTACTCACGGAAACCCCGCTGTGAGAAGTGCGCACTGGCGACGATATGCCCTAAAGTGGGCGTGAAGGGATTGGCCGCGAAACGCAAACGGAAGAAAAAGAAAGAGGATTCACCGCAGAGAACGCAGAGGGCGGAGAGAAAGAAAGAAAGTAAATAAGAAGACACTCTTCCTCCGCGTCCTCTGTGTTCTCTGCGGTGAATCCTCTTATGACATTCAACACAAACACGCTGCTTGATCGCTTCCTCCGCTATGTCCGCGTCGACACCAAGGCGGACGAGAAATCCACAACCTACCCGAGTTCGCCGGGGCAGCTCGTTCTCGGGGCAATGCTCCGTGATGAACTCCTCGCGCTCGGGCTGAAAGACGCCATCCAGAACGAACATGGCCTTGTGTTCGCCACGGTGCCGGGGAACGTACCAAGTGCGCCGACGATCGCGTTCAACTCCCACGTTGATACCAACCCCGAGAACTCAGGCAAAGACGTCAATCCGCAAGTGATCCGCAACTACGCGGGCGGCGACATCGTGCTTCCCAAAGATCCGACCAAGATCATTCGCGTGAAGACGAACCCCGATCTGAACGATGTGATCGGCAAGACGGTCATCACCACTGACGGCACAACGCTGCTGGGCGCCGACGACAAGGCGGGCGTCGCGGTCATCATGGAGATGGCACGCATCCTGATGGAGAACCCGCAGATTCCGCATGGCCCCGTTCGCATCGTGTTCACCTGCGACGAGGAAATCGGCTACGGCGTGAAGCATCTCGAACCATCGCAAATCGGTGCCGTGGTCGCGTACACCCTCGACGGCATGGCATCTGGCGAGATCGAAGACGAAACCTTCTCGGCGGACG
>JAIOPV010000223.1 GCA_021413735.1 Planctomycetota bacterium | reverse complement strand
CATCGGAAGCATTCGTCAAGTTGGCCATGATCCAACTCATGCTCAATCGGCTGGAACCCAAAAACGTGGACGCTGAGTTCCACTACCATTTGGCGGCTTAAACCGACATATGGGACAGCCTCTCACACAAGCCGTTCTGCGTGACTCGGTAGCAACCGGAAATGGTTCCGTCCGCCTTGCCCAATGCGTGACCCGTGTTTTGTTCGATCCAGTCGAATGTGTCAGTAGCGGTTTCAAACTTTACCACTTTCGCGGCCAGGTTGCCCGTGGGCAACCAAACTGCGGATGCATTCTTCTCGCCGCAAACTCCCTCAGATTAACGTGAAGGGAATTTGCGGCGAGAAGAATGGTGTAAAGGCGTTCATTTTACCAGTGACCGCGAAAGTGGTAAAGTTTCTGACCGCGAACGACAGCAGGAGAGCGTCGAGGACGGGAAGTGGGCTTCACTGGCTCCCGAACCGGTGATTATCCCGGCGACTTACGGGTTGATGAACGGGGTTTGGTTCCGCGTTAAGCAGGGAATGCAAGGGCTGCTCGTTCATGACCGACAGGACCGCCTCATCGTGTTCATGGTGAGCGAACCAACGACGCGGTACTTCCAGGTCATGACGAGGGCTGAGTGGATGCCACGGTTGATTGACGAAGTGATTTGAGACCGCTGAATTCTCGCGATGACATTACGCCCCGAGAACCTCGCCCAAGCCCGGAGGCAGGCAAGGCTCCTCACAGCGGGGACACGGCACCTCGCACAATGGTTTTGCTCCGAAAACAGTCAGGCATCGTTCGCAGAGGACGCCGACCTCACCCGCAGCAACCTTCGCGTTGCCGCTCAGTCGTCCGGCGACACTCGCCTTTCGTGACCGAACGGGCAATGACCGGAGTTCTTGTTTCTCTGCCCTGGCCACGCTCTGCTTTTCCCCAGTATCCGACACGTCAGGAACCGTTATGAGGGCCTGACAGTTTGGGCACATCGTCCGCTTTCCGGCAGTCTCGTCTGGGGTGCGATACGCTCGGGAGCAGGAGTGACAAGTAAACGAAATCATGGGCGCTCCGGGTCAGACAGTCGATAACGCATCTCGTCGCCAATAGCGGGACATACGCGAAGGCAAGGACAAATAGGACACCAATCGGTGTTGGCCTTCAAAAAGAGAGCTTTGCAAACGCACTTCGTGTGCGGGGTGGATGGGAGAGAATCATCCTGACGAGCTACTCGATCACCTTACAAAATCTTCATGGATATTTAACATCAGAGAGCGTCACTGACAAGCTCCGCAGAACAAGTTCTGGCAAACTCTTATGAGATTATTCTGACTGTGCGGCGTGCCGGGGCGATTCGGGTGGTTTGCCGTCACCGACCGTGCATCCCTGATTCCCTTCTTACACTGTCCACCCCAATCTTCTCCTTCATCCCCAACATCAACGGTCAACGCATCTTCTGCGTTCAGATTTTTTCTTCCCCTGCCACGGCCTCGTTTGCGCTCTAGATAGTTCACCTCGCCCGAAGTGAAGCACCAGGAGCGAACGGATGCTTGACGGAGAGTTGGTCGGGGGGAGCGAAAAGCACGTCAGGGTCAGCACGCGGACTCGAATTCGACTTCTGACGACGTTCGCCTGTCGGGTCTACCGAGAAGGAATGACGGAGCAGCCTCCGGCCAAGGTTCTTCGGCGTAATGACTTCATCGAAGTCGCAGGTCGCCCAGAACGGGTCGGCGGCTTCGACAAGTTTTTCGTTTCCGATGGGAATGGTTTTGTTCTGGTGCCGCGAAGTCGTTGGGCGTGGGCTTAATACACGAATTTCATGCAAAAGGAATTTCAGATGAGTGCGGTTGTGGAGATGTCAGTTGAGCTGTGGAAAGAGATGTTCTCGGCCCTCGTCGCGGCTCAAGACGAAAAATGTCCGTGAAGGAATCCCGTGAAGCAATCGCGAGCCAGTTCAGCGTGGATGTGAAAACGGTCCGTGAGGTCGAGGAACAAGGCCTGGATAACGCTTGGCCACCGTTCGGCAAAGGATGATGTCCGCCCTCGCAACGAAGCGGGAATATCCTCAAAATGACGGTCGTGACTCATTGACGGCGTGTACTGTAATAGCAGAAGAATGTAGAGCGACAGAACTCAAGTCTTCTCAACTCTACACCTCGCGAGCAACTCGGCCCACTCCTTTCTCTCCGAATCGTCGGCGTGACATCAATCACTGACCACCCAATTCTGCTGAACTGCGTGCGCGGGGCTGGAACGCCCGAAGGTAGTCCTCGATGGCATCGTTCCCCGTCCCCGGCTGAAACCCGCAATCCCGCATCTCTTCGATTGCCCGCTCGGCCGGCCACCCCTGCAAATCCATCCGGAACGCGGCACACATAGCACCGGTCCGGTGAACGCCGGCAAAACAGTGGACCAGAATCGGCTGGTTCGCCGTATCCCCGACGACCGCCAAGAACTCCTGCACGACCTTGTCTGCCGGAGCGACACCCGTCGTGTCTGGCGACCACACACGCGGGAGGATTCGTATGTGCTTTGCCCCATAGCCTGCACACACCTCTTCCTCCCAGGCATCGAGGTACGGCCGGCCGGGATCGCGGACCGTGCGCAGAGTGACCACGGTTTTGATTCGATACTTGCGTAAAACCCAGTCCAGTCCGGTGGGAGTGAGTTGTCCACTTCGGTATAGGACCCCCGGCTCGACAACGTGGAAGTTTCGGAGGTGGTGACCTCGATACACTCCGCCCAACAGCGGAATCGCTGCGACCGAAGACAACACCAGGAGTAACAAGAACGCTCGCCGTCTGGTCATTGGCCAACTCGTGTTGCGTCGGGTACCTGTGCTACGATGTGCCGATATTCCTCCCGATTGCGTTCCCGCCGCAAGACCACCTTCAGCCATCCGAGCAAGGGAACGAGTAAATGCGAAGCGGGTGATGCACTTCTGCTGGAACTCTTCGCAGTGTTGGTGTCGTGTGAGAGCGGCAATAATTGACCGCATGTGTCACTTCGGCTCTTCACCGAATGAGTACCCCTCACCTCGAACTGTGTGGATCAGCCTCACGCCGTGAACTTCGAGCTTCTTGCGAAGGCCCATGACGTGAACCTGCAACGTGTTCGAGTAGCGGTCGTATTGCTCCTCCCAGACCTCTTCGTAGATTCGCGAGTAGCTCAGGATGGCACCTGGGTGGCGTAGGAAAAACAGCAGTAACGCTTCCTCCCGTGCCGTCAGGTCGAGTTGCCTCCCGGCCCGCTCCGCACGATGGGCCAGCACGTCCAACCGCAAATCGCCATGACTGACGACGGCGTTGGCCGCTCCACTCGCCCGGCGGGCGAGTGCGCGGATGCGTGCGAACAGTTCCTCGAACGCGAACGGCTTGCACAGGTAATCGTCGGCCCCCGCGTCGAGGCCGCAAACGCGGTCGGGGATGGCGACGCGACTTGTGACGAGCATGACCGGCGTCGAACGACCGGACTGGCGGAACTTCTGTAACAGGGCCAACCCGTCCACGCCCGGCGGAGGAAACCACCATCCAGCACGATGGAAGGGCATTCGCCACTGACGAACGTGCCAGGGATGTCATAAGTCGGATGCATCGAGCGGTCACTGGCCACCTTCTCCGGCTTGTCCACCAAAACCTCGGTGGACTTAAATCACGGCCTTTCCGCGGTCACCGACGTGCAGGTTCATCCCCTCGGCCGATCCGCGAGTGATTGCGGAGACGATCTCGAACTTGCCCAACTGGCTGACCACTTCGGCCATCACGTCGCCGAGTTTAACCGACTTCACCACCCAACGAGTTGGTTCCGTGCACTGAGCATGACGACCCCCTTCTGACGTAACATTGCACCACGGAGTCGTTGTAGCGTTCCAATTGCACGCGGGGGTGAATCATGGCCAGTGGCAAGTCCGACTGGGGAATCAAAGTTCGAGTGTGGGTCGAGCGAGCGGGCGTGAAAGTGCTCGGCCCCGGTCGCGTGGAACTGCTCGAACACATCGACCGCCAGCGGAGCATTTCGGCCGCGGCCCGGCAGATGGGCATGTCTTACCGCCGTGCCTGGGAACTTGTTCAGGCAATGAATGAGGCCGCTGGAGTCGAACTCGTCGAGGCCAAACCGGGCGGGTCCGGCGGCGGTGGAGCGGCCGTAACCGCCCACGGACAGGAGGCCATTCGTCTGTATCACTCGCTCGTGGCCAGTTTCGCCAAGACTTCTCAGGATGTCGCACTTCCCGCCGAACCACTAGCCGCACCTCCGGACACCACTTAAATCAGCTTCGTTATTCCCGAATGGACATAACGGAGACGACCCGGTGTTGAGATACGCGTTTACGCTAATCGAACTCTTGGTGGTGATTGCGATCATTGCGGTTTTGGTCGGCCTTCTGCTTCCGGCAGTTCAGAAAGTTCGTTCGGCCGCATCTCGCACGGAGTGCAGCAACAACATGCACCAAATCGGCCTGGGAATTCACAACTACGAATCGACTCTGGGAGTGTTCCCGAAATACCGGAAGTGTGACACGACCGGCGGTACTTACGATGCGGACTGCTTCTCGCTCACGTCCGCGACCACTTGGACCGGCAACGGCGAAATCTGGTGGGCACCGTATGACAACCGCTCATCGCCTTCGACAACCACAAACGCACAGGGAAGCCCAAATCCCGACAACACCTACTCCGGCGGTGGGTATCCGGCTGGGTTTCTGTGGCCGTACATGGAAGGAAACGTCAAGATTTTCAAGTGTCCGAACGGGATCGACGTGGCTACTGGGCAGGCGTTTCAGTGCAGTTACGGGATGAACTACGTCAATGGTGGCCCGAATGGGAAGAGCCTGATTTCACTCACGAACGGGAACGGCACGTCGAACATCCTAATCATCTGGGACCACGGAAAGACGCCGGGTTGTGCCGACTCGACCCACGCGGCAACATCCGCCAACCCGCGCGGCCCGTGGCCATATCCCGACACCACCATTCCCCGCACCCACTATCCGGACCAGCGACACACGAACGTGTTCAACGTCCTGTACTGCGACGGCCACACGATGAGCATGACACAGGATGCTCTTGGTCAAGCCGGAGCAGTGCAGTTCCTGGCAAATGCAACCACCCCCAGCTTCCCATGACATCCTTCAACAATTGTCAGCAACCGGCCGACTCGAATCGCTCTCGCCGGACGAGCTGAGGGCAGCGCGAGACCACTTGGGCTACCCGGCACGGTCAGCCAGACGGTACATGACGCCACACTGCGTGACGACGGGAAACTCCTCCAGGAGGTGCGACTGGCGACCCTTGTTCTGGCCGATCCGAGTGCCCGCGTCGCCGACCTGAAGGACCGGGTCCTGATCTCGATCCCGGCGACGGCTGACCGGGCGGAGGCCGTGCAGGCGTTCAAGAAGTATGACCGGATCGCGCTGCCGGTGGCGGATTCTGACGGAGCGATGCTCGGCATCATCACGGCCGACGACGTGCTGGACGTTGCCGAGCAAGTCGCGACCGAGGAGATGCAGAGGGTCGGCGGGATGGAAGCACTCGACGCACCGTACCTGGAGGTCGGGTTCCTGCGGATGCTCTGGAAACGGGGCGGGTGGCTGTCGGTCCTGTTCCTCGGTGAGATGCTCACCGCGACCGCCATGACGCACTTCGAGGATGAGTTGGCCAAGGCGGTCGTACTGGCGATGTTCGTTCCGTTGATTATTTCGAGTGGCGGGAACTCCGGGTCTCAGGCGGCAACCCTGGTCGTCCGGGCACTCGCGCTCCGGGAGGTTCGCCTCCGAGACTGGTCTCGCGTCCTGGGGCGAGAGCTGCGAACCGGGCTTGCCCTGGGGGCGTGGCTGGGCCTACTGGGCTTCGTTCGGGTGGAGGTGTGGCAGCACGTCGGCCTCTACAACTACGGGCCGCACCACATGCTGGTCGCCCTGACGGTCTGGGTCAGCTTGGTGGGCGTGGTGACGTTCGGGTCGGTGTCCGGGGCGACCCTTCCGCTGGTCTTGCGCCGCCTGGGGTTCGACCCGGCGACCTGCTCGGCCCCGTTCGTCGCGACGCTCGTAGACGTGACGGGGCTGGTGATCTACTTCTCGGCGGCGGCCTTGATCCTGACGGGTACCGTACTCTGAGGACTTCTGGACAAACTCTCAAGATTGTGACGATCAGTCTGACGAGAAAACTCCCCAGAGAGGCGCACACGCAAGCGGCTACCGAGACCACAAGGCAGCGAGCGGTAGGTTCACTCTCAATCGCCGAACACGCAAGATGCACTGAGTTGGATGCGGCGAGCGGTGGTTCGTGGCGGTTCTGACGGAGGAGCGAGCCGACTTCAGCAGCACATCGAATCTGGGTTTCTCCTCACGAAACGGGAAGGGGACGACTGTGGGTTCACGAGAGGCGGATTGGTCCCGAGTCAGATGGCTTGGGCTTTCGCTCGGCTCGTTGCCGCATGATGGATCGAGCGTTCTCCAAGACCTTGTGAACTTCGAGTTCTTCGCGAACCACCGAGCTTTCTTCGGAGACAAGGTTCACGTCGTCGTCAGCCAACTCGATCCGACCTAGCTGGGTGCGAGGAATGCTCATGGGCGTTCGCTGGCTCAGAAGTTGGGTGATGCCTGAGAGCTTGTCTGAAGCTAAACCTTCGCTCTTGAACCAGGAAATCGTTTCGGCTGATTTGGGTGCGCCGAACATTCGCCGACTGAACAGTCTAACAATCCTGAACGACTAGAAGCATCGAGGCAAGTCCCTGAACCCGGCTCAGGATTCCGACGACAAAGGGACACAACCGTGGGGTGGAGGGCGACGAAATTCCCGATTTCGAGGCCGTTACGAGTCGTGCATCAGGATGCACGGCCCGGTGATCGTCTCGTGGCCGACGGGCCGCTGAGGGCTTACGAAAGGCATGTCATGGGGCTGAACGACGCGGAGTAGTCAGCGACGGTCACTCTCAAAAACACGCGGGCTTCTTTCTTGCACGGCGGTTTATCCGACCGATGGCACGCACCGCCTGACGCACAATCGCACTGCCTTGTCACAGCTCGCACTCTTCATCCGCCCGAACGAATGCCACGCCCAGTCGCACCGGAGAGCGATGAGGGCCGAGTAACCCATCGCCCGCCCGCTCGTCACTTCACTTTCTCGACAGCGTCCCTCGCGGCCTCTCGCACCCTCGCATCGGGGTCGGTCATCGCCTTTTCGAGGCTTTTCAACGCCGCCTTCGCATCAGCCCCCATCCCGGCCAAGGTCTTCACAGCCTCAAGTCGCACCTCCGCCGCCGGGTCACTCCGCACCGCGGTGGCCAGAGCCGCGACGGATTCCTTGGTCGCCTTGGTCACGAGTAACGCCTTCGCGGCCGTCACTCGCGCCTCGGTATACCCATCCTTCAGCAATCCGTCACTCAGCATCGCGATGACCGCCGGATCGTCTGGTGCCAAGCCAACGGCCGCATCCACCACGGCCGGAACATGAGGCCACCCACCAGGCCGGCTAATTATCCTCTTGTACGCGATGAGGATCGGTACGGCCGGCCGGCCTTCTTTGCTGCCAAGTTTGGCAAGTGCCACGACCGCCTCCGGTCGTCCAGAGGCCCCCATGAACAGGAAGTCGGTATCCGTTAGGGGCGTCGTGAGCCTGGCCACCGGGCCATAAACTTCTGGGTTCACCACCTTCATCGCATCCAGCGCCGTAACACGAACCTGCGGGGCCGAGTCGAAGATGGCCAGGCACAGGGCCGATGTCGCGGCCTTCGCCTTCTGCCCCAGAGCGAGTATCTCGTTGGCGGCCTTGATCCGGTCCGCCGGAGTCTTCCCCTTCCCGAGTTGCAGAACCAGTGCGGCCACTTTCGCGTCCAGCTCTGGGTCCGGTGGCGGCACTCGGTTGACTGCGGTGGGTGCGGGGGCAACGTCCAGGAGACGTTCGACAACCTTCTGATCGAATCGGAACACTTGCTCGGGTTCACCGCGCAACCCGAAGATGCCATCCGGTAGTGCCAGGAAAAGTCTCTCTCCCTTCCCGAGGTGTTCGGCGTCGAAAACCCACAGGTATGTCGCACCCTCACCGGAGACGAGCGTGAGTTGATTCGAGTCGTCCTTGAACCTCAACCGACGCTTCGGATTCGCGGCCCACTCCTTCAAAAAGACCGGATCGGCTTCCGGCGTCGCGTTACTACCCTTGAACCCGAACCTGTTGCCCTTCTCGTCCAGGAGGGCGAGCTGACTCCCGTAAGGGTGGTCGTAAATGTAAACCGGCTGAATGGGGGTGCGTCGATTGCGAACCTCAAGGTAGAAGACAAGGAGCTTTTCCTTCGTCGGAACGGTGGCCCCGACGTTCGGGCCACCTCCGCCAAGCACGAGCAGCGGGTGACCGATCCGAACCGCGGCGACTCGGATTTCGATTCCGAGGTGGGTGATCGCCTTGGGGTGATCCGTCCCCTTCGGAATCGGGATCGACGACTCCCCGACCTGTGAGCAATCGACCAGTTCCACCTCGACGCTGTCGGCAGGCGCATTCCCACCTACTCCTCGCCAACCCGTGCACCGGCCACGCACGGTCATCTCCGCTCCCGTCGGGAAGCGTGAGACGACACTATCGGGTCCGGCGGCGAACCGACAGACAACACACGGCTCAACGAGTTGGTTCCCCGAGAGCCGAACAATGACCTCCCCATCTGGTTCGCGTCGGGCGGGGTAAAACAGCTTCCCAGTCACCGTGAGTGTGGCCCCGTTGTAGCGAGTCAGAGCGTCTGCCCGTGAGCCATTGAAGGAGACGATTAGCTCGTTGGCGGTGAGTTTCTCTCCATCGCCCGCCGGTTTTGGCTTTTCCGGGACGAATGGTCGTACAGACTCCTTGGGCGGCAGAGGAGTGGGAGTGGGAGTGACGGCAGCAATGGGTGGCTCAACCGGTTTCGGCTCTTTGGCCTCCTTGGGCTTTGATGAGCCGGTCAGGAACATAGCCGCCAGACCGCCGCCCACAAGGAGAACAACGCCAGCACCCAAGCCGAAGAGCAAGCCTCGCGAGGACCGGGGTGGGATGTCTTCGGCTTCACAGTCATCGAGTTC
>JAIOPV010000222.1 GCA_021413735.1 Planctomycetota bacterium | reverse complement strand
CAGCGTCGTTCTGATGGAGTTTCTTCCGGACGAGAGTGGATGGTTCCGGGTCTGAAATGGTTGTTTCCGGACGTGGGGTGGGGAAGTCGCCCGGAATCAAATTCCCACACACATCACGCTTGACTCTCCACAAACGTTGACACCGCAAACCGATGGCACACCCCGCCAAGACTGTCCGAACACTTCCCCTTGATTCACGCTCCCCCTCCCGCTGACAATACCTCGCACACCATCCGCACATGAGCGCGAGGCTTCCATGATTGTTGGCGTTCCCAAAGAGGTCAAACCGGACGAATACCGCGTGGCGATGGTGCCCGCTGGCGTCGAGGAACTAACTCGTGCCGGGCACAAGGTGCTGATTCAGTCGGGTGCCGGAGCTGGTAGCGGCATCCCCGACGAGCAGTACGCCGCGAACGGAGCCGCGATAATCGCGACGGCCGCAGAAGTGTGGGCGAAAGCCGATCTCATCGTGAAGGTGAAGGAACCGCTGCCTGATGAGTGGCCGCACATGCGAGCCGGCCAGACGGTGTTCACGTACTTTCACTTCGCCGCCGACGAACATCTCACTCGCGCCGTGATGAAATCGGGCATCACCGCCGTGGCTTACGAAACGATCAAGGACGCGAAGGGCACCCTGCCGTTGCTGACGCCGATGAGCGAAGTCGCCGGCCGCATGAGCATTCAGGAAGGCGCGAAGTATCTGGAACGACCGTTCGACGGACGCGGCATCTTGCTGGCGGGCGTTCCTGGCGTTCCTCCTGCAACCGTATCCGTGATTGGTGCGGGCATCGTTGGCGTGAACGCGGCTCGTGTCGCGGCTGGCCTTGGGGCGAACGTCTTCATCCTCGACGTGAACCTCGACCGCCTTCGTTACATTGACGACGTGATGCCGCAAAACGTGACGACCGTGTTCAGCAACCGCCTGAACATCCTCGAATGTCTGCGGGTTTCCGATCTCGTGATTGGCGCCGTGTTGATTCCAGGGGCGAAGGCTCCGCATCTCGTGCGCCGGGCAGACCTGAAGGTGATGCTGCCGCGGGCCGTGGTGATCGACGTGGCCATCGACCAGGGCGGCTGCTTCGAGACGAGCAAGCCGACGACGCACGCGAACCCAACGTACATGGTCGATGACATCGTGCATTATTGCGTCACGAACATGCCGGGTGCCGTGGGCCGCACGAGCACCTACGCACTCACGAACGTGACGTTGCCGTATGCGATGCAGTTGGCGAACAAGGGACCGGATCGAGCAGTAAAGGAGAACCCGGCGCTCTTGGCCGGTGTCAACGTGAAGGCTGGCAACGTGACGAACGTTGCCGTCGCCGAAACGTTCGGCTTCCCGTGTGTTTCCGCAGTGTGAGATATGTCTGAACTGGCAAGACAACTGTTTGGTGAGGACTTACCGCCGAAGCAACTGGCGTTGATCGTCGATCTTGACGACACGGTTTGCACGGCGTTCGCGTGTCCGATTTCGATAGCTCTCGATGTGCTACGAAAGCTCGATCGGCAGAGGGTCGCGGTGCATTACGTCACGGCTCGCCCTGAGATGTCACGGGCAGGCACAGAGCGATTCTTTGAAGAGCACCGGTTGCCGGGCTTTCGGAATCTGCATCTGTGCCCCGGATATTACGGCTCACTGAAGCACAAGAAGGACAAGCACGTGACGATTGCACGCGAGCACCGTGTGATTGCGAGCATCGGCGACTGCGACGAGGACGAAGGCGAAGCCGCTCGACATGCTGGTGTGCCGTTCGTGTTGGTGGATCGCGATAACCCAGTTGCCGCGTGGATGGCGTTGCGGGAGTTGATCGAAGCGGTTGGCGGGTTTACTCGGGGCGAACGGCCAGCGTAAGCTGGCTGGTGAATCGCCCCAACTGCCTACCAGCCAGCTTGGGCTGGCCGTTCGCCAAAACCGCAGCATGGAGGCTGCCGATTCGCACATCGCACATACTCATTCTCGCCGTGTGGTGCGGCGTTCTGTTCGTTCACGGCGTCGCAAGCGGCCCGCTGTACCGCACCGAATCGCTGCGTGCGATAATCGGTCGCGAATCGCTTCACGGCCAGTGGCTGTTCCCGGTCCTGTACGGCGAACCATTCCTCACGAAGCCGCCCGGCCAGTACGCCGCCATCGGGCTGTGCTCGCTGCCGTTCGGCGAAGTGACCGCCGCCAGCGCTCGCCTGCCCTCGGTCATCGCGGCAACCGTCGCGGTGTTCCTCTTCTACAGCATGTTCCGACGGGTACTCGGTGAACGGGTCGCATTGCTCGCGGCGCTACTGTTGCCGACGTCCGTGTTGTGGCTCGACAAAGTGCCGAGCGCCGAAATCGACATGACTCTCGTGGGGTGGGTTACCGCCGCGATCGTGTCGCTTCACTCCGCAATGGAACGCAACTCGGCGACGTGCTGGGTGCTGTCGCTGGTGTGCGTCGCGGGGGGCACGCTCACGAAATGGACCGCACCCGCATTCTTCTACCTCACGGTGCTTCCACTGCTGGCCTGGCGGGGTGAACTGCGATTGCTATTCGGCTGGCGGCATATCCTCGCGGTTTCTGTTGCGGGGTTGGTCTGTGCTGCGTGGGTGTTCGCCGTTTCGCAGCAGATCGGCTACGAATCGCTGGTCGAAACCATCCGCAAGGAGGCCGCGTATCGCTTCGCTCCGAAGTCCGCCGCGAAGGGTTATCCGTGGGCTGATGTGGGAACGTATCCGCTGCTCGTACTGGCGGCACATCTGCCGCTGTCGCTGTTCGCACTACTGACGCTGCGGCCAAGCTTCTTCGCGAAATGGGATGATCGCGGGAAGCTGTTGCTGCAACTGCTGCACTGCTGGACATGGCCGAACTTGCTGTTCTGGACGCTTGTGCCAAACCACAACATTCGCTACGCGTTGCCGATGAGTCCGGGGCTCATGGGGTTGGGCGTGATGGGGCTACTTGGCTGGTGGCAGAAACCCCTCCCCCAACCCCCTCCCCCAAGGGGAGAGGGGGCTAAATCCGGCTCCCCCTTCCTTCTTAGGGAAGGGGGTTGGGGGGTTAGGTTGCTTCTCGCGGTGTGGATCATG
>JAIOPV010000226.1 GCA_021413735.1 Planctomycetota bacterium | reverse complement strand
TCGCCGCGTTGCGGCGACCGCTAAACGTCCGGGGTTCTTTGATCCTCTTCATCCGCGTTTGATCCTCTTCATCCGCGTGCCATCGCTTCGGTTTCTCTTTTCAACGCTTCCGCCACTGGCATAGGCGCGGCCAGTATCGCCTGCGTAGACTGCGATGGTGGTGGAACCGGAACATGCCGACCACGAAGGACTAATGATCCGTCAGCAAGACGCCCTTTACCGCGCCATCTGTGCCGAGCCGGACGAAGACACGCCCCGTCTCGTCTACGCCGACCTCATCGAAGAAGAAGACGGCGATTGCGGGCGGGCCGCGTTCATCCGCGCGCAGGTCGCACTCGCCAACGCCACCGAATACGACCCCATTTCTGTTTCAGCCCGGCAACTCGATCCGGATGCGTTTCACGGCTGGAGCATGGCTCACACATTGCCGAAGTTGCCGAGCGAATTCGGCTGGCACAAGTTCGAGTTTCGACGCGGCTTCCCCTGGAAAGTGGCCGTGCAGTCGCTCGCGGCGTTCGTCGGTGACGCAGCCAAGGTCTTCGAGGTCGCGCCAATCCAGGCGCTCGACGTCAACACGCACGACCGCCCGAATTTGTCTGTCCTCGCGAAGTGGCAGCATCTCTCGCGGATTCGACGACTCGAATTTTCGCACGGCTGGTTCGGAGCGCACGCGATCACGCAACTCGGTGACTCGCCGAACGCGAAGGGGCTTGTCGAACTCGCCTTCGAGCACGAAAGCATCACGGCTGAAGGTCTTGAAGCGCTCGCAATGACCGATGTGTTTCCCAAACTGGAATCGCTGGAACTTCGAGCAAACGAAGTGGCCCCCCCGTTGATCGTCGATGCTCTCGCGGCTGCTCGCAAGCCCGGTACCCTCGGCAGACTATCGCTGGCGAACAACGCTCTGGCGGAAGCCGACGCGGATCATCTCTTCTCGCTGCCGATCATGCATGGGCTTCAGTCGCTCGACCTCTCGGACAACAAGCGGCTCGGCGTCGAAGGCACGCAAGCGTTGGCGGCGAGTGGTGCCCTGCGTGGCCTTCGCGTGCTACGATTGAGTAATACTCTCCCAGGTGTGCCCGGCGTGCGAGCCTTGACCGAAACGGGTGGCTTCAGCGGCGTGCGGTTCCTCGATCTGTCCGAGAATCGGCTTGGCCCCGTTGCGGTGAAACTCATCGCGGAATCCGGTGCTGCTCGCGGATTGCGTGTGTTGAACCTAGCGACCAATCCGGTTGGTGATGCGGGAGCTTCGGCAATTGCGAACTCGCGTGTCTTCTCGGGGTTGCTCGAACTGAACCTGGGCGACGCGGAACTGACCGATGCGGGTGCGGTGGCGTTAGCCGAGTCACCGTATTTGGGGAATCTGCTGCGACTCAACCTCGCAACACAGACAAACCGCCCATTCGGGGAATCGGCACGCAAAGCGCTGACCGAACGATTCGGCAAGCGCGTAACGTGTGGGACTTGAGATAATGCTGTGACCGATCTTGAAGCACTCTACCAAGCGATTCTGGAATCCCCAGACGACAACACGCTGCGTCTCATCTACGCGGACGCGCTCGAAGAAGAGGGCGACCCGCGACGAGCCGCGTTCATCCGCACGCAAGTTCAACTCTGCCACGTTCCCGAGTACGACCCCGCGTGGGTCCGCATTCGCTTCCACGATCGCGACAAGATGCCGGGGGCGTGGCTGCGCGAACTGCCCTCGCTCCCCGATGGCTTGGATTGGCTCCGCTCACACCCATTCCGTCGTGGGCTGCCCGCGAACGTCGAAACCGAGTTCACGGCCACGTTCGTTGCACACGCCGACGAACTCTTCGAGCGATTCCCCATCGAAGCGGTCGAACTCGCCAACGCCGAGTTGTCGGCTGTTCGTGAATTCGCTGCCGCTCCGTGGATTTCACGGCTCGTGCGGCTCTCGATCACGGAAGGGCTTGGCCGAGGATCGGTTCGATTCTTGTTCGGCTCCACTCACTACGAACGACTGCGTGAGCTTCACATTGGTGCTGTTCTCACCACCATCGCAACGGCTCGCGATGTCGTGCGAAGTCGCATGTTCCGCCAACTCACGACACTGAGTTGCCGTGATGATCGGGCTGGCGGTCAGACGTTCGTGAACGAACTCACGCAACTCGCCGACCCGCCGAGGCTGCGGATTCTCGACCTCCTGGGCAATCGGCTCAATTCCGAACGTGTGACACGCCTTGTCGCGTCGCCAGCGGTGTCGGCGGTTGAAGAACTCGACCTCAGCGACAACAACCTGCGAGCCGAATCGCTTCAGGCAATCGCGAACGCAAACTTGCCGCACCTTCGCAGTCTGCGGTTGCTGCGAGCGAGGCCCGAGGAGGCAGGCATCGAAGCACTCGCGAACTCACCGGTGTTGGCTGAGCTTCGCAGTCTGACGCTCGGAGGCGACTATCTGACGGTTCCGTCAGCCGTGATGTTGGCGGCAAGCCCGCGTGTGTCGAACCTTCGCGTTCTCGACCTGAGCGAGAATCGCCTGGAAGATGCGGGCGCGATTGCGTTGGCGAACAGCCGACACTTGCAGAACCTCGTTCACCTCGATCTCTCGTCCAATCTCATCGAAGACGACGGTGCCGCTGCGTTGACGGAATCGCCGCATCTCGAAGGGTTGATCTACCTCAATCTCCACGGGAACATCATCTCACCGCCGATTGTGGCCCGTCTGAAACGGCGATTCGGCGACCGCGTATTTCTTTCACCTTGAGATTGCCATGTCTGACCGTGCCGCCCTGCTCGCCGAGATCTGTGCCAACCCCGACGACGATACCGCACGCCTCGTGTTCGCCGACTGGCTCGACGAGAACGGCGAGAGCAAACGAGCCGCGTATATTCGCGCTGCTGTTCAACTTAATCGGCTGGAAGATGCTGACACCCCAGCAGCGACGATGCACTCCTTCCTCACCGACATGCGACTGCTCAACAGAGAAAACAAACTCTACGATCGGGTCGTCGATTGGTCGCAAATCGACCCCGACTTGGCCGCGATCCACACTGCGGAGAAAGCGCAGAAAGCAGTCAGACTCCCACGGCAAGCGGTGTCAGAGAACTTGCCCAAAATCGCGGGCGTGAAGTTTGACGTCGAAGACGTGGGCGGCTTTTACAACGAAGTGATCGTGCGAGATCCGGCAGCGTTCGTGGCCAACGCCGAAGCCATCTTCCGCGCCGCTCCCATCTACTACCTCAACTTCACAGACCAGACGGTGACGGCAACGCAAATACGAGAGTTCGCCGCCACCGGCTACCTCGCTCGCGTTCGCTGGCTTTTGTTCGCGGACATCGAGCCCGAAGCGATTCGCGTACTCGGCGACCACCCGGACACGGCCGGCGTGACGATGCTCGAAATGTACTGCCAGGATCGCCCCTCGGAACTGATCGAACAGTTCGTAGCGGGGCCGTACTGGACCGGTTTGAATCAGCTTATCGTGTCGGGCCTCGACGTGATTAACGGTGGCCACCCCGACAGCGACGCAACGCAGATTTTGAGGTGTCCACAGTTGAAGGGGCTTCAGCAACTTGCTCTTTTCAATAACGAACTCGGAGACGATGCGGCCCGTGCCATCGCCACATGCGGGCTCACCGAACTTCGCACGCTCGACCTTGGGGTCAATTACATCGGAACCGAAGGTGCCGCGGCGTTGGCCGAGTCGAAGCTGTTGCCGAAGCTCCGTTACCTCGACATGAGCCAGAACGAGGAATGCCTGTCCGCAGGCACTTCAAGATTGATCGTGTCGCCGAGGTTGCAGAATCTCACGGCACTGCGACTCTGGGGTTGTGGAGATGAGTCGAGTGGGGTCGATGTTGCGACTCTCGCAACGCCGAGCCGAGGGCCGACGCTTCGGGCACTGGAACTGGAATGCGGCTCGATGAAGAGTCGAGCCTTGACCGCGCTCGCGAAGTGCCCGGCAGTTCAAGGGCTATGGTTTCTCTCGCTCAAAGGCAGAACCATGAGCGATGCCGGAGTTCGCGCTCTGACCAAGAGCGAAGGATTCAAACAGCTCACCATCCTCGATTTATCGAACAACGAGTTGACGGCTCGCGGGGTAGAGGCGTTGGCGGCGTGGCCGGTGCCACTTCAGGCTGTGAACCTGTCGGGCAACACGATCAACGTGAAGGGAGCGAAGGCGCTGATCGCGAGCGAACATCGGCAGGGGTTGAAGCGTCTGATGGTCACCGGTCGGGGGGCGGCACACCTCCGGAAGCACTTCGGCAAGAGGGTGGTGCGGTGACGAGCGACCACGACGCGCTGTTGCGAGCGATCTGCGAGAACCCACGCGAAGACACGCCGCGACTGGTCTTCGCGGACTACCTGGAAGAACACGGTCAGGCAGAGCGGGCGGCGTTCATCCGCACTGATATCGCGTTGTCACTGCGCGACGAGTGGAATGCCGACCGCGTTCGTTGGGAAGGACTCATTCCGACGGAGATTTCGCAGCAGCCGTGGTTCGCAGCGGCATATCCGCAGCCAGACCCACAGGCGTCGTACTCCTGGCACGGACCGCCCCTGATCCGTCGCGGGTTCCGCTGGTGTGCGACGGTGTGGAACCGAACCCCACTGATGTTTAGCAAGGAAGCCTTGGACCTCTTCGCTCGGCACCCCATCGAATTCCTGTTCTTCTTCGATCAACACCCCGACCCACCCAAACTCGTTGAGGAACCGTGGTTCTCCAAGTTGACCGGCCTCGGCTGGAATGCCGGACGATGCGGTCCACGGATACTTCGCCCGCTGCTCAAACCCCCACCGCCCGGATTGAGAGAACTGGACCTGTTATCTCACGCGGTGAATCCGGACGGGATGCGGGCGATTGGTGCGGGTCTCTTCCAAAACCTCACTCGCCTGTCTCTGAGCGGTACCGGCCCAAGGGTTATCGCGGCCATGCTGGAATCGCTCGAAGCGGACCCCGCATCATGCAGCCTCCAATCACTCAAGATTGGTTTCGACAGCCTGCATGGGTACGCGAGGGCGTTGTCCGCGTGTCTGCCGCCAAGTCTGCGGATTCTCGACATTACAGGGACGAGTCTCCATTCTGCCGGCACGCAAGCATTCGTTGCGGCTCTCAGGACGCGAGAACTGAAGATATTGAAGATGTCCGCCAACGGGATGGGTAACGACGGCGCGACGGCGTTGTTCACATCGCCGCAACTCGCCGGGTTGAAGGTTCTCGATCTGAGTTACTGCATGATCGGAGATGAGGCGTTGCGGACGTTGCTGGAGAACTCGCCGCTCGCCGATGGACTGGATTTGCTGATTCTCACTTCGTCGGCGTCGGCTGACATGAAGCAGGCCGTGAAAGACCGCATGGGCGACCGCGTTCAAATGTGACGCGATCGCCCAACAAACTCACTTCACCAACTGCACTTCGAACACCAGCACCGAGTTCGGCGGAATGTCATCGCCAGCGCCTTCCTTGCCGTAGCCAAGCTCGGCCGGAATCTTCAGGCGACGCACACCACCCGGCTTCATCCCAGGAATGCCCAGACCCCAACCCTTAATCACGCCCCCCAGCGGGAACGAGATCGGCTTGCCACCGACGTTCGAGTCGAACTCTTTACCGTTCGTCAGCCAGCCGGTGTAGAAAACCGTCACGGTGCCGCCAGCCTTCACAGCCTCGCCAGTGCCTTCCTTCACGTCCCAAACTTCCAGACCGTTATCGAGCTTCTTCCATTCCTTGGCCTTCAGGTCAGGCAGTTCGGGCTTCGCGGTCGCTTCCAGCATTTCCACTTCGAATATCAGCGTCGAGTTCGCGGGAATCTTCCCCTTGGCGCGGTCGCCGTAGGCCAACTCGGCCGGAATCTTCAGGCGACGCACGCCGCCCGGCTTCATTCCCGGAATGCCTTCCTGCCAGCCCTTGATGACGCCCGTCAGCGGGAACTCGATCGGCTCGCCGCGCACGACGCTCGAATCGAAGATTTCGCCGTTGGTGAGCCAACCACTGTAATGAACCTTGACCGTGGCACCAGCCTTGACGGCGTCGCCCTTGCCTTCTTTCGCGTCCCAAATTTCGAGGCCGGACTTTTGCTTGACCCATTCCTTGGCGTCAAGACTTGGCATGACTGGCTTTTCCACGGTTTTCTCCTGAGCGGGTGAAGTGGGCGCGAACATGGCCCCCACGACGAATAGCGGTAACAACGTGAGACGCATGACGGACGCTCCTTCGGTTGCGGGCGATGCCAGAGAAGGCAGAACGCCGGGCGCTTATCTTACGGTTTTCTGCGCCTGGGTTTCGCCGCTTGCGGCGTAGCGTTCTGGTTACGAGCGCTACGCCGCAAGCGGCGAACCTCTATTTCACCTCGTTTCCAGGTTGAACCCCACGAACGTATTCAACCACCTTGGCCAGCGCCGCATCTGGGGAAAGTGTGCCCGTGTCGAGCACCAACCGCGGCACGGTGAGCGGTTCGGCGGTCGCTTTCACCGCTGCGTGAAGCGCTCCCGTGCGGTTCGCGGCGAGATGCGTCCCAGCCTCCGCGTCGTGATCGAGTCGCACGCGAGCAACGGCTTCGTCGCACACGCACTCAATCACGAACGGTTCCTGCCCGACTTCGTGGCTCAGTGCCAACAAGTCGGCGACCTGCACCGCACGGCGAAACGTGCGGCCATCAAGGATCACCACGCGATTCGGGTCGGCTCGCAGCAGATGTCGCGCTGCCGTGAACACCGCAGACATCGCGATGTCGTCTTGTGCTGAGGAGTAATCCAGCACCGACGGCGGGAACAGTGCCGACCGCACCACATCTTTACTCAGCACAACGCCGCCCAACTCTGCTGCCAGCCGCACGGCGAGAGTGCTCTTTCCGGTGCCAGGCAAGCCAGCCATTGCGATCAACATGCGGTACTCACCTGAGAAAACGTTCTTCTGAAATTCATTGGGCTGCGTCAGAACGCTTCCTAAATTGTGTGGAAGCGATCGAATGCCGTCTGCACGCCACGACTGCCCAGTAACTCGACTGGTGAGCGGTGCATTTGACACATCCAATCAATCGTCCACGCCGAGGTGTGATTCAAGTTCCCAGCAATCATGCCTCGGCGATTGAATGAGGGCCACAATTATGACTCGCCGTTTCGTCATGTGTTTCGCTCTCGTGGCCACCGTGTTTGCCGTGGCGTCGCCAACGGCCCGAGCCGAGGGCCTCACGGAAGCCGAGGCAACCCAGATCGCGACGGATGCCTACATCTATGGTTACCCGCTCGTCACGATGGAATACACCCGCCGCGTCATGACCAACGTTGCCGAGCCGAAAGACAACCACGCGCCGATGGGGCAGTTCTACAAAGCCCGCGTGTATCCCGACGCCAAGTTTCGTGACGTGACCGCCCCCAACGCCGACACACTTTACTCCACTGCGTGGCTCGATCTGACGAAGGAACCGTCCACACTCAGCCTCCCGGATATGGGAGATCGCTACTTTCTGATGCCGATGCTCGATGCGTGGACGAACGTGTTTGAGGTGCCCGGCACACGCACCACCGGCAACAAAGCCCAGACCTACGCCATCACCGGGCCGGGTTGGAAAGGTGAACTCCCGGCGGGAGTCAAAGAACTGAAGTCGCCCACGAACATGGTGTGGATCCTCGGCCGCACCTACTGCACCGGCACCCCCGAAGACTACAAGGCCTGCCATGCTGTGATGGACAAGTATGACCTTCGCCCACTCAGCACCTACGGCAAAGAGTACAAAGCGGTAGCGGGGAAGGTCGATCCGGCAATCGACATGAAGACCGCCGTGCGCGAGCAGGTCGGCAAGCTCGACACAACGGCCTACTTCAAACTGGTCGCGGCGCTGATGAAGGATAACCCACCTGCCTCAGACGACGCACCGATCATCACAAAGCTCGCCAAGATCGGCATTGCACCCGGCAAGGAGTTCGACAGCGCGAAGCTCGCGCCGGTGGTCGCGAAAGCAATCGCGAAAGCCCCTCTGCTTGCTGACGCGAAGATCAAAGCTCAGTTCAAGATCGGCGGTGTTCTTGAGAACGGTTGGGTATTCACGGTCAAGACCGGTCTCTACGGAACGGACTACGCACAACGCGCCTTTATAACCGCAATTGGTCTCGGTGCGAACCGACCACAGGATGCGGTTTACCCGACTTCCGAGGAAGACAGCGAAGGGAAGAAATACAGCGGGGCGAACAAGTACGTCATCCACTTCGAGAAGGGCAAGCTGCCGCCGGTCGAAGGGTTCTGGTCGATCACCATGTACGACTCACAGTATTTCTTCGTCGAGAACCCGCTGAACAAATCCTCGGTCAGCCGGCGTAACGATCTCAAGTTCAATGCGGATGGATCGCTCGATCTCTACATCCAGAACGAATCGCCGGGCAAGGAGAAGGAAGGCAACTGGCTCCCAGCTCCGAAGGGCGACTTCGTTCTGATGATGCGGATGTATCACCCATCCTCGAAAGCCCCTTCCATTATCGACGGCACGTGGAAGATTCCGCCGGTCAAAAAGTCCGGATCGTAACCTTGAGCCATACCACAACCAGGAGAACGCAAATGTTTCGGTTCACGTTCAAAACGACTCTCGCGGCGCTGGTGTTTTTCGGGTCGGCCACGTTTTTTCTGGCACAAGAGCCGAAGAAAGCAGACCCCGCCGGCGACGAGAAGCAGGTCATCAAGACCAAGCCGACGAAGGTGACGCCCGCAGCCAGCGTCAAGTTCCGCAAGGATCTCGGGCTGCCGTTGCCATCACTGAACACGCTGGGTTCGCGTATCGACGCGGCACGTCGGGCTGGTGACCCCGTCACGCTGGCACACGCTGCGAGCGAGCTGGCCACAGCCGAGAAGGTTTCTGGGAAGACCGCAAGCCTCGCGTCGCCACAACTTCTCGCTGAAGCGGCTGAACTCGCCTCCGTTCGGAAACAGGAAGCGGAACTGAAAAGCGTTCTGCAAGTGTCGCAGCAGTTGAGCGCCGCCGAGGGACAACTCACGAACTTGAAGCAGCAGATCGCCGCAGCACAAGCGCAAACCGCTGCCGACAAGCAATCGCTTCTGAAGAACGAAGAACCAACGTCGGCCCCCCGCAAGATCATCGTGAACAACTACTCGACACAATACATCGAGATTCAGGTGAACGGCTACATCAAGGGGCAAGTGTCGCCGGGTTCGACACAGGTCTTTACCGTTGAGCAGCGTTGGAACCCGATCGTGCTGAAGGGCTGGGGCGATGAAGACGCCTACGTTTTCGGACCGGTCGTGCTGCAAGGCCGCTTCGACAAGTACACATGGAACATCAACAACGACGATGCTACTCCGACGCCACTGATGCCGTAATTCTTTGACCCACTCGTTCACACCACAGGTAAACACCATGAGCCACAACGATCAGCATCATCAGCACAAGAAAGAAGAACACGAACACGAACGCAAGGAGAAGAAGCATGAAGAGCGCGAACGACAACAGCACCCGGATCGGATCAAGCCGTTGGTGAGCCCGATGTGGTTGCTCATCGGAGGCTCACTCCTCATCGCCGTCGTGCTGATCTGGATTCTGCTGTAATGATTGACGGTTCATACGCCAATGAAAGTTGGCGTGGCAGCCGGACCGGATCGAACAACACCGCCCTTGTGTCCGATTCTCCTACCAACCTGGATACACTCATGACGAGTTCAAGATTCCAACTGCTGGCCGTTCTCACGATGGGAGCGGTCATCGGCTATGCTGCCGCCAACCCGAAGTTTAACCCGTTCCAGCGAACCGTCGCGTCCACGAACACCGAGACGGCCAAGCCCGCCGATGGCCCAAGTTGCTGTTCCGACAGCCCGGACAAACTCAAGGCGATCACGGCGATCAACGCTCACAATGAAAAAGTCAACGCTGCGGCGCAGAAGACGGGTAAGAAGCCGAACATCGTGTTCATCATGGGCGACGATGTTGGTTGGTTCAACATTGGTGCCTACCACCGGGGCATCATGGCTGGCAAGACGCCACACCTCGACAAGCTCGCCTCGCAGGGCATGATGTTCACCGACTACTACGCGGAAGCCAGTTGCACCGCGGGTCGGGCGAACTTCATCACCGGTCAACTTCCGCTGCGGACGGGGATGACCACCGTGGGTCAGGCGGGGTCGTCGATCGGCTTGCCGGCTCAGGCACCCACTATCGCGAAGGCGCTGAAGGAGCAGGGCTACGCCACCGGGCAGTTCGGCAAGAACCACCTTGGCGACTTGAATAAGTTCCTGCCCACGGTTCACGGGTTCGACGAATTCTTCGGCTATCTCTACCACCTTGATGCGATGGAAGACCCTGCGCACCGCAACTACCCACAGGCGCTCAAGGACAAGGTCGGGCCTCGAAACATGGTTCACTCGTGGGCCACCGACAAGGACGACCCCACCGAGCAACCTCGTTGGGGTGCGATCGGCAAGCAGAAGATTGAAGACGCCGGCACGCTCTACCCGAAGCGGATGGAAACGGTTGACGACGAGATTCTCGACTTCGCCGTGAAGTTCATGGACAAGTCCAAGAAAGAGGACAAGCCGTTCTTCGTGTGGCTGAACCCGACCCGAATGCACGTCGTCACGCACCTGTCGGAAAAGTATCAATCGCTCCGTAACTCCGAGAACGGCTGGAGCATTCAAGAAGCCGGGATGGCGCAACTCGACGACATCGTTGGGTCGGTAATGAAGTATCTCAAGGACAACAACCTCGAAGACGACACCATCCTTGCATTCTCTACCGATAACGGAGCCGAGAACTTCACCTGGCCAGATGGCGGCCAGACGCCCTTCGCGGGCGGTAAGGGAACGGCACTCGAAGGCGGGTTCCGCGTACCGTGCATCATTCGTTGGCCGAACAAGATTCCTGCGGGCAAGGTCGAGAATGGCCTCATCTCGGGATTGGACTGGTTCCCGACCTTCGTCGCGGCTGCTGGCAATCCGAACATCGCCGAGGAGCTCAAGAAGGGCAAGCAACTCGCGGGCACCGAGTACAAGGTTTACCTCGATGGTTACAACCAACTCGACATGCTCACTGGGAAGGGTCCATCGAAGCGCCATGAGATTTTCTACTTCACGGAAAGCACGCTCAGTGCGGTCCGCATCGACGACTACAAGTACCGTTTCACCGATCAGCCGACTGGTTGGTTGGGCGGCACCGTCAAGGTGGACTGGCCAATCCTGACCAACCTTCGCCTTGACCCATTTGAACGAACCGGCCTGTACAACGGGGTAAACGGATCGCTCGCATACTACGACTGGTTCAAGTTCGAGTTCTGGCGTTTCGTGTTCGTGCAACAAGAGGTCGCGGTGAAAGCCAAGACGCTGATCGACTTCCCACCGATGCAAAAGGGAGCCAGCTTCAACATGGAAGCCGTGAAGCAGCAAATTGAGCGGATCATCGATTCGCACCGCGGCAGGTAAGCGGTCCGAAATAAGTTCCCGGTTTTGGTTTTGCTCTCCCCCCTTGTGGGGGAGGTCGGCGAGGCTTTGCGAGCCGGCTGGGGTATACCTTTGCAAGTGTTGAGGTTTCACCCCACCGCTCCTCGATGACTCGGAGCGACCTCCCCCACAAGGGGGAGGTCAAATGCCAGGCGATTCCACTTGGTCCTTCGAGCATCCTGGCATTGCTGGTGCAACAGTCTCCATTCGTTCGACACCAACAGAGGAAACAGCGTGATAAATCTTCGAACTCTTGCGGGCGTGGCGACTGTGATCGCAACAGCGACGGCGCTCACGCTCGCGGCTCGTCAGCAACCGGTGCCGACCGCGGCACAACCCATCGCAGCCGAGACGCCAAAGGCCGCACCGGTCAAGGGGCGCGAAGCGGACACGGAAGCGATTCGCAAATCGTCCGTCGATTTCGCAGCAGCGTTCAACAAAGGCGACGCAAAAGCCATCGCCGCGATGTGGACCGAAGACGGCGAATGCCGTGAAGCTGGCGGCGAAGTGTTCATCGGTCGCGCCACGATCGAGAAGGTGTACGCCGAGTTCTTCAAAGGCAATCCGGGCGTGAAGGTCGATGTTATCATCAAGTCGATCCGCTTCCCGGCGAAGGATATGGCGGTTGAAGAAGGGCTGCTGCGTCAGACCCGCAACGACAAGGATTTGCCGGGTTCGACGTCGTATGTGGTCGTGCATGTGCGAGAGGACGGCAAATGGAAGATGTCGCTTTCGAGCGAGGCCGGCGTTGGTCAAGACCGCCTCGAAGATCTCGACTGGTTGCTCGGTGAATGGACCACGAAGGTGAAGGAAGACGACGTGAAGTTGTCGGTCGTGCGTGATCCGAAGAAGCCGGTCATCACGGCGACGTTTTCCCGCACGTCAGTGGGCAAGGAGCCGGTTCACGGAAGCATCCGCATTGCACTGGATCCCGAGACGGGTCGCATTCGCTCGTGGGGCTTTGAAGACGACGGGGCACACTCGCAAGCGTTGTGGTTCTGCGACGGCAAGAGTTGGATTATCGACGCACGCGGTGTGTTGGCCAACGGAACGCCTACCGCCGAGCGAATCATCATGCAACGTGTGTCGGCTGACGCGATTACCTGGCGTTCGATCGACCGCGTTATTGCGGACACGCCGGTGAAGGACACCCCGCCGATGCGGCTCACCCGCGTGACGAAAAAGTGAACCGTTTGGTTTTGACCTCCCCACTTGTGGGGGAGGTCAGCGGCGGTTTGCCGCCGGGTGGGGGGCTACGGCGATGGAGACGTTGAAGCTTAACCCCCCACCGTCTCGCAAAGCCTCGCCACCTCCCCCACAGAGGGGAGGACAGAGCAAACCCGATCTTTTGGGTCGGCTTGATTTCACAACCAACATACGAGCAACCATGAAACGATATCTTCTTTACCTGTGCGTCTGTGTCGGATCGTTCAGCATTAGCAGCGACGTGAGCGGTCGCGGGTGGGGCGGTGGTGGCTTCAGCCGTGGCGGTTACTCCGGCGGTTTCGAGCACAGTTACAGCGGCGGCGAAGGCCGCAGTTTCAGCAGCTTCAGCGGAGCCGACCGCTACGGCGGAAGCTACTCCGGAAGCCGTTCCACCGAATCCTCTTCGAGCTGGGCCGGTCGCAGCGGGAGCAGCACTTACGATCACTCGTGGAGCGATGCGGCCGGCGGTAGTGTCACCACATCGGGCACTCGCAGCGCATCGGAAGGTCGCTACGGCGGCGTTGCCGCAAGCGGTAGCCGCGACACCACCGTCACGACCGCCAGCGGCAAGACTTACACCGCTGACCGATCCGGTGCGGTGGCATCGGGTCCGGGTGGTCGCACGGTTGGCGGCGCTTCCGGTACGGTCGATGGCCGCTACGGTGCGAGCAGTTGGGACAGCGCATTCTCGGGCAACCGCTACACCGGCAACATGAACCACTACGCCAGCGTTTACGGTGCCGGTGGCGTTCACAGCACCGCGTACTGGTCGAGTGGCTACATGGGCGTGCATGCGGGTTACGTTCGCACAGGCTTCGGCTACTATGGTGCGTTCAACCCCGTGTGGTATGGGGCACACCCCGGTTGCTGGGTCGCGGCCGGTTGGGGAGCGGGACTTGCATGGAACGCCGCGTCTTACGGCACGGTAAGTAGCTATTGCAGCCTGCCGCCAGACAGCCCACCGGATTACGACTACGGCAGTTCCGTGGTGTATCAGGACAACAACGTGTACGTGAACGGTCAGCAACAAGCGACCGCCACGCAGTACGCCGACCAGGCGACGGCAATCGCCACGCAGGGGCAGACCGCGATGCCACCGCCAACCGACGACTGGAAGCCGCTCGGCGTCTACGCGTTGGTGCAGGGCGAAGAGAAGACCTCGAACAACATCTTCCAGCTTGCGATCAACAAAGACGGCATCATTCGCGGCAACTACTACGACGGGCTGATGGACACGACCGCGGAAGTCTACGGTTCCATTGACAAGAAGACGCAGCGAGCGGCGTGGACAATCGGCAAGAAGAAAGACCGCGTCTTTGAGGCAGGTGTCTACAATCTGACACAACAGCAGTGTTCGTGTCTGGTCCACATCGGGACGCAGAAAACCGATCAGATGATGCTTGTTCGCGTGGAGCAGCCGAAGCAACCGGCTGCTGGGAACTGACGGTCTTTGCCGCTTGCGGCGTTGCACCAACCTGAGTGCAACGCCGCAAGCGGCGAAACCCATACCGGAATCACACACCAAGGGAGAACACATGCGAGGTATTTTGGGGCTGGCACTTTGTTTGGGCGCGGCCCTCACAGTCAGCCAATTCAGTGTCGCCGGGAAAGCGCCGACCACACCGTTCGCTGCCGAGGACAAGGCAAAGGCTGCCGACGCACCCGGTAAGGGCAAGCGAGCACAAGCGTTTATCGCTGCATTCGAGAAGGGCGACGCCAAAGCCACGGCCGCGTTCTGGACGCCAGAAGGCGAGTACACCGATCAAGTTGGCCGGCAGTACAAGGGCCGTGAAGCGATCGAGAAGCTGTACGCGAAGGTGTTCGCTGTGCAGAAGGGTGCGAAGCTCAGCATCACCGTGACCTCGCACAAACTGTTGGGCACCGACGTTGGGCTTGAAGAAGGCATCACGGAAGTCACGCCTGCTGACGGCGGTCCTGGCAGCATCGCGAAGTTCTCGGCGGTGCTCGTGAAGAAAGACGGCGAATGGTACTTCGAGAGCCTGAAGGAGTCGATCGCACATCCGCCGACGAACGCCGAACACTACGAAGACCTCGAATGGCTGCTTGGCGACTGGGTTGGCGAAGCGGAGAAGGGGCCGTCGGGCACGGCCTCGTATGGCTGGGCCGAGAACCGCAACTTCATCGTGTCTTCGTTCGCCACGACGCTGAACGGCGTCCCGGTCATTGGTGGCACACAGTGGATCGGTTGGGACGCGATCGACAAGCAAATCCGGTCGTGGTCGTTCTACTCGGGCGGCGGCATCGGCGAAGGAACGTGGACGAAGGACGGCGCGAAGTGGACTGTGAAGACCACCGCGAAGACCGCCGACGGCAAGAAGATCTCGCTGACCAACGTGCTCACCAAAGTCGATGACGATCACCTGACGTGGCACGCAACGCAACTCACCGTCGATGGCAAGGCCATCCCAGACGGCTCGCCGGTGAAGATGAAGCGAGTGAAGTGATCGACACCATTTACAACCAGGAGATTCCTATGAAGAAGATCATGTTTTCGCTGGCAGTAGCGGCTCTGATGGTTCTGGCGTTGCCATCGCAAGTCGACGCTTATGGCGCGGCTCATGTCGGCTACACGCACGTTGGCCCGAGCGGTGTCTACCACACCGGCGGCACGGTTGCCGCTGGTCCGCGAGGCGTCGCAGCTACCGGGCACACGACGGCTGTTGGTGCTGGTGGTGGGGTGTATCACTCCGGAGGAGCGGCTGGCGTCGGCTACGGTGGCGCTGCGGGTGGCTATCACTACGGCTACGGTTCGACCGGCTACGGTGGCGTCGGGTACGGTGGTGGCTACCACTACGGCTCGAACTACAGCGCCAACGCCGCCGCTGCTGCTGCGAATGGCGCGTATCGCTAAGAAATGAGTGCGCCGCGTGCGGCTTCGCAAACCTGCAAAAGCCGCAAGCGGCGAATCCCAGAAAGGCCCATCGTGGATTCTCTCGTCGTCGCAGGGATTGTGTTCGCATGTACGTTCGGTGGTGTCGTCCTCGGCATGGCCCTTCGGGCCGTGGTGCCAGAACGATATTTATGTGCCGAATCCCGGGATGTGTTGAAGTTGTCGGCGGGGTTGCTCGCGACGCTGTCGGCTCTTGTCCTTGGCCTGTTGATCGCCTCCGCGAAGAGTTCGTTCGACACACAGCGAGGAGGCTTCCATCAGATGGCGACGAACATCGTCATTCTGGATCGTTCTCTCTTGCTCTACGGCAAAGAGGAGACCAAGGAGACACGCCAGCTCCTGCACAAGGCGGTTGCCACTCTCGTGGAGCACCGCTGGCCGTCGGACGGGAGCCGCTCAACCGGGCTGGATGGACCCGAAATTACAGCCAGCAATGAGGCTTTCTATGCCGCGCTCACAAAGCTGACTCCACAAAACGAAACCCAACGTGCGATTCAGTCGCAGGCGTTCCAGACCAGTGCAGAGTTAGGGCGGACACGCTGGCAATTGATCCACGGAGGCGAGAGTTCGATCCCTGTCCCTTTCCTGATTGTGCTCATCTTCTGGCTCACGGTTCTGTTCGCCATCTTTGGACTGCTCGCACCGCGACATCTGGCCACGATCGTGGTTCTGTTTCTTTGTGCTCTGTCGGTATCCGGAGCGATTTTCCTGATCCTCGAACTGGATCAACCGTTCGAGGGACTGATCCAAATTTCGGGTCAGCCCCTCCGCAATGCTCTGTCGCACCTCGTTCCGTAATGATTCGTTTTCGCCTACCATCCGCAATGAGAGTCACACCATGATTGAACAACTTCCGAGTCCATCCGAGAAGATCGTCGCCTTCAAGCTGTCAGGCAAACTCCACGACGCAGATTACAAAACATTCGTGCCTGCCGTTGATGCCGCGGCTGGCTCTGGCAAGATCCGAATGCTCGCACAGTTCCACGACTTCCATGGATGGGATCTGCACGCGATGTGGGACGACATCAAGTTCGCGACCACGCACTGCACGACAATCGAACGTCTCGCGATGGTCGGCGAGACAACCTGGCAGAAGTGGATGGCGAAGGTGTGCGGACCGTTCACAATGGCCAAGGTGAAATACTTCGATGCGTCCGAAATCGACAAAGCCTGGGCGTGGCTCCAAGAAGCGTGATAGGGAATTGGTCTTTGCCACTTGCGGCGTAGCACGTAACGGATTCTACGCCGCAAGCGGCAAAGACAAGAATTCGACACCATGAGGAGGATTCACGAATGAGGATTTGCGCGACATTGCTTCTCGCTGCTGCCGTGTTGGTCGTGGGCACATCTGTTGAAGCTGCTCAGCCACCGCGGCCATACCCGGGCGAAGAAGCCGCGATTTTGAAGCGAGCCGAGGCGTTCGTAGAAGCGTTCCACAAAGGCGACGCGAAGGCCATTGCCGCGTTCTGGACTCCGGATGGCGACTACACCGACATCAGCGGCAAACGCGTCGCGGGGCACGAAACTCTCGAAAAATGGTTCGCCACGTTCTTCGCCGACAACAAGGGTGCGAAGTTGCGAATCGACATTGAATCTCTGCGATTCGTGACGCCAGAAGTTGCCATCGAAGACGGCGTGACGTCCGTGATGGTTCCGGATGGTGGTCCGCCGAGCCGGGCAAAGTACACCGTCGTTCACGTCAAGAAAGACGGAAAGTGGCACCTCAGCAGCGTGCGAGACACGGTCTACACACCGCCGAGCAACCACGAACACTTGAAGGGTCTTGAGGCGTTTGTCGGGTCGTGGGCTTCGGATCATGATGCTGGCGAAGTCGCTCGCGTTTCGTTCGGTTGGACGGAGAATCAGAACTTCATGACGTCCACGTTCGCGACGACCTTCAAGAACGTCACCGTTGGAGGCGGCACTCAGTGGATCGGTTGGGATCCGGCGAACAAGGCGGTGCGGTCGTGGTCATTCCACGCGAACGGCGGCTTCGGCGAGGGTATCTGGTCGCGTCAGCAGAACACGTGGATCATCAAGACGACCGCGACACTCCCGGACGGAAAGAAAGCGACCGCGACGGACATCTTCACTCTCGTCGACGCGGACATAATCACCTTCCAGGCGAAGGAACGCACGGTTGACGGGAAGCCGTTGCCGGACGTCAAGGAAGTGAAGCTGAAGCGCGTGAAGTAAAGATCGAGGAGAACCCCTCCCCAACCCCTCCCCTAAGAGGAGAGGGGCTTAAACTTACCGGCGTTCTGGCTCCCCCATCCTTCTTAGGGAAGGGGGTTGGGGGGTTAGGTTCTTGTTCAGAACACCACCCAAGAGGAACATGACCATGCTGCGGAAATCACTCTTCACGGCAATCGCGGCGGCACTCGTTGCGTTGTTGTCGCCATCTGACGCTCACGCCTGGGGTGCTCGCCACGTCGGGTACACGCACGTTGGACCAAACGGAGTCACCCACTACGGCCACACGGCTGGCGTTGGCCCATACGGTGCGTATTCGGGTTCGCACGTCAGCCATTACGGTGCCGGTGGTGATTATCGTGCTGGCGGCGGATACGGCGAGCGCTACGGCGCCGGTTACGGCGGCTACCACTACGGCACGGGTTACGGTGCATACGGTGCGGGTTACGGCGGCGCTTACCACTATGGCACGGTGCAGACCGGCGGTTACGGATACGGACCTGGCGTCTATCGCGCCTGGTGATCCGCACTTCCGCTAGGCCAAGATGTCTTTCACCACGACGCCGGCCACATCGGTCAGGCGTTCGTGGCGACCCTGATGGAAGTACGTCAACTTCTCGTGGTCGAGCCCCATCAGATGCAGAATCGTCGCGTGCAGATCATGCACATGACAGCGTTTCTCAACCGCCTCGAAGCCAAGCTCATCCGTCGCACCGTACGCGATGCCGCCCTTCACGCCTGCACCCGCTAACCACATCGAAAAGCCATACGGGTTGTGATTGCGACCCGGTTCCCCGCGTCCCTCGCTGAACGGCATCCGTCCGAACTCGCCACCCCACACGACGAGCGTTTCGTCCAGTAATCCGCGGTTCTCCAGGTCGGTGAGCAGCGCCGCGATCGGCGTATCGACCTCGCCCGCGTGCTGGCCGTGGTTCTTCTCGATGCTCTGGTGCGCGTCCCAGGTATCCTCAAGGTGACCGCCGCCTGAATAAAGCTGCACGAACCGCACGCCACGTTCAACGAGTCGCCTGGCGATCAGGCAGTTGCGACCGAACTCGTCCGTTGGTTTCTTCCCAACGCCGTACAGTTCCAGCGTCTTCGTGCTCTCCTTCGTGAAATCGACCGCCTCCGGAGTCGCAGCCTGCATCCGAAACGCAAGCTCATAACTGGCAGCACGTGCCGCGAGTTCCTTACCGCCCGGATGTGCGTCGAGATGCTCCTGATTCAGCTTCGCGAGCAGATCGAGCTGTTCACGCTGCACTTCGCGTGTGACGTGCCCCGGTCCGCGCAGATCAAGTATGGGGTCGCCACTCGGTCGGAATAGTGTGCCGGAATACGCTGCCGACATGAAGCCGCTCGCCCAGTTCGGCTGACCGCTGATCGGCCCACCGCGTTTGTCCATCAACACCACATAGCCGGGCAAATCCTGGTTCACGGTGCCGAGGCCATACACCGCCCAACTTCCCAGCGACGGCCGACCGATGAACGTCTTGCCGGTGTTCATCATCACGAGCGCCGAGCCGTGAGCGTGACTGTCCGTGTGGCACGACCGAATCACCGCAAGTTTGTCGGCGTGTTCACGGACCTTCGGGAAGAAGTCCGACACGGGCAGGCCGCTTTTGCCGCCCGGTCGAAACTTGCGGAACGTCGGCGTGAGGAAGCCGATCTTGCGGCCACCCGAGTTGATGAACTTCTTGTCCTTCGGGATCTCGGTGCCGGCGAACTTCTCCAGTTCGGGCTTGGGGTCGAAGGTATCGACCTGCGACGGCCCGCCGTTCATCATCAGGAAGATGCACGACTTCGCTTTCGTGGTGAAGTGAGGCTTCTTCGGTGCGAGCGGCGACCCATCGACAGCACGCGATTCCGACGCGAGCAGCCCGGCGAGGGCGACACCAGCGAAACCGCCGCCCATCTCCCAGATGAGTTCGCGTCGCGTGAGTCCACAGGGGAACAATTGGTTCATGGTTTCAGTCCACGTACAGGAATTCGTTCGTGTTCAGCAGCACATGGCACAGCGACGCCAACGCGTCCATTGCCGCGTTCTCACGGCTCGCGAACCGCTTCGACTGCGCTTCGAGATGCGTCAACGCTGCGTCGAGTTCGGTTTGTCGCGGTGAACGCCCGAGCGCGAGTTGCCACGCTCGGGTTGCTTGTGCGCTGCGTTCACCAGTCACGCCGACACGCTTCGCGAGCGCGGCGCTCTGCTCGTGAACGAACGGGTTGTTCAGCAGCGCCAGCGATTGCGTCGGCACGGTCGTCACGTCTCGCTGACAACTCGGCAACGTCGTGTCGGGCAGGTCGAACGTCGTGAGCAGTGGCGGCAGCAGTCCGCGCTTCGAGAAGATGTACACGCTGCGGCGGCCTTGCTCCTCGGGCGGTGACGCTTTCCACGCCGCCGACTTCGTCGAGAGTCCTTCGAGCGCATCAGCCGGTATGTGCGGGCTGAAACTCGGACCACCGATGCGGTCGAGCTTCAAGCCGCCGGCCACGAACAGGAGCGAATCACGCAACGCTTCGGCGTCGAGTCGACGACGTTCCGCACGCCACCACAGTTTGTTCCCGGCGTCGGTTGCCGCGTATTCAGCTTGCTTCGGATGCAGCGACGATTGCCGATACGTCTCCGACAGCAGGATCATTCTGTGAATGCGCTTGGTTGACCAAGAAGAACCTAACCCCCCAACCCCCTTCCCTAAGAAGGAAGGGGGAGTCGGATTTAGCCCCTCTCCTTTTAGGGGAGGGGTTGGGGAGGGGTTCTGGAGTTCGCTTGCCAGTAAATCCAGCAACTCCGGATGCGTTGGTTTGTCGCCGTTGAAGCCGAAGTTGTCTGGCGTGCGAACCAACCCCGTGCCGAAGTGCCCCTGCCAGATGCGATTCACCCACACGCGAGCCGTCAGCGGGTTCTGTGGATTGGTCATCCACTTTGCGAGTTGAAGCCGGCGTGTCGTGGTCTTCGCACCTTCCGGCGGCGCGGCGAGTGGCTTATCCAACGCAGGAAGAAACGACGGCTGCCCCGGCTCAACCACGGCTCCCGGCCGCAGCGGATCGCCCTTCTTCAGCAGCTTGATCGGCGGCACCTCACGCCCACGGTCGGTCCAGCCGAAGACGCCTTCTTCGCCGAGCGATTTCGCATTCGGGCCACCGAGCGCTTCACGCGGTCCGGGTTCGATGAAGCCCGCCCAAAACGCTCCCGCGACGCGGTAGTAATCCGTCTGGCGAATCGGATCGAACTTGTGATCGTGACAGCGGGCACACTTCACAGTCATGCCGAGAAACGCCGTGGTGGTCGCGCCGACCATGTCTTCGAGGCGGTCGTACTTGTACTCGTTCGGGTCGTTCGGCTCGTCGTTCCACGTGCCGAGGCGAATGAACCCCGTCGCAACCAAGGCGGAAGGCGGAGGGCGGAAGGCGGAAAAGAAATCC
>JAIOPV010000225.1 GCA_021413735.1 Planctomycetota bacterium | reverse complement strand
GCATTCCGAATTCCGCACCCCGAATTTCTGTCATGAGAATCCTGATCACCGGGATCACCGGGTTCGTCGGCGGGCACCTCGTGGAATCCTTGGTGCCGTGGGGACACACACTCTTCGGGTTGTGTCGCCGCGGCGCGTGGTCGACTCAACTTTCGCATCTTCAAGGAAAAGTCGAACTCCATTCTGGCGACATCGCGGACTCGGCACGCGTCGAAGCGGTGATGAACGCCGTTCGTCCCGATTGGGTAATGCACCTCGCGGGCTACGCGAATCCCGGTCGTTCGTATCTCGAACAAGACCTCTGTTGGCGCGACAACCTGACAGCAACCCACTCGCTGTACGATGCGATCCACCGCAGCGGGCAGAAACCGCGAATTCTGTTCGTCTCGACCGGTTTGGTCTACGGCGAACCCGATGAAGTCGATGGTGCCTGCGACGAGCGAACCACGCTGAAACCGGCGACGCCGTATGCGTCGAGCAAAGCGGCCGCCGACCTTTTGAGCTATCAGTACACGCGAAGTCCGGGACTGGATATCGTGCGGGTTCGGCTGTTCAATCAGATCGGTCCGAGGCAGAGCGCCGACTACGCGGCTGCCAACTTCGCTCGTCAAATTGCCGCAGCCGAGGCTGGCACGCATGAACCCGTCATCGAGACGGGCGACCTGAGTTCGCGGCGCGATATCACCGATGTTCGCGATATGGTCGCGGCGTTCCCGTTGCTGTTGGAACACGGGCGTTCGGGAGAAGTCTACAATGCCGGCCGTGGCGAGACGTATCGCATTCAAGATTTGCTCGACAAGTTGATCGCGCTGGCTCGGGTGAAGGTGGAAGTGCGTTCAAAAGCTGAACCCGATCGCAAAGCTGACACAGCGGTCACACGCGCCGACGCTCGAAAGCTCCGTAGCACAACAGGCTGGTTTCCGAAGATTCCGCTGGAGCAGACGCTTTCCGACATTCTCGATGACTGGCGGAAGACGACGAGCGAGCACCTGGGCTAAACGGTTCTCGCAGGCAAAGGACTCTCCATGAAAGTCGCAGTGATCGGCACCGGGTATGTGGGGCTTGTCACCGGAACGTGCCTCTCCGAAAGCGGCAACGATGTCGTTTGTGTCGACAACAATCCCAAGAAGATCGCCACGCTCAATGAGAATCGCATCCCGATTTACGAGCCTGGGCTGCACGAACTCGTGCTGCGAAATAAGCGCGAAGGCCGGCTCTCGTTCACGACCGATCTCATGGCCGCTGTGCGTGCCGCCAGACTCGTCTTCATCGCGGTCGGCACTCCACAGTCCGAAGAAGGCGACGCGGACCTGACGGCTGTGTTTGCGGTTGCTGACGCCATCGGCGACGCGCTGAAAGAACTGCCGCCCGGTAAACCGGGTGATCGCGTCATTATCACGAAGAGCACGGTTCCGGTTGGAACGAATGCGAGCGTCGCGGCTCGGCTCGTCGCGAAAGGGTGCGCCCACGTCGATGTTGCGAGCAACCCGGAGTTCCTGAAAGAAGGCGCGGCGATCGACGACTTCATGAAGCCGGATCGCGTCGTCGTCGGCGTTCGGCATCCCGATGTGGCGGCGGTGTTGCGAGAGCTTTATGCGCCGTTCCTGCGAACCGAACGACCGTTTCTAGTGATGACGCCCGAGTCGGCTGAGATGACGAAGTACGCCGCGAACGCGATGCTCGCCACGAAAATCAGCTTTATCAACGAGATGGCGAACCTCTGCGATCGCTTGGGGGCTGACATCAACGACGTGCGAAAGGGCATCGGGCACGATCAGCGAATCGGCTTCCAATTCCTGTTCCCCGGTCCAGGCTATGGCGGCTCCTGCTTCCCCAAGGATGTGGAAGCGATTGTTGCGATGGGTCGGCGAACGGGACTGCCATTGAAGCTGATGCAGGCTGTCGATCTCGTCAATGATGCCCAAAAAGAAGTGCTGTTTCAGAAAGTGTGGGCACACTTCGCGGGGCAACTCGAAGGCAAGACGCTCGCGGTGTGGGGGCTCGCGTTCAAACCGCGAACCGACGACGTTCGCGAAGCGCCGGCGTTGTCGCTGATCGATTCCTTGCTCGCGGCAGGCGTGAAAGTGCGAGTACACGACCCCGAGGCGATGGCCAACATCCGCGAAATCTACGGCGACAAACTCCATTACGCTGATCGCCCGTATGGCGCGATCGAAGGCGCTGATGGGTTAGTGATCGTCACGGAATGGCAGGAGTTTCGCAATCCGGACTTCGAGGTGATGCGGCGATTGCTGAAGGGTCACGTGATCTTCGACGGTCGAAACATCTACGAACCGCGACACATGGAATCGCTCGGCTTCAGCTATCACGGCATCGGCCGCGGCCAGCGAACGTAGGTATTTTTGGCACGGTGTAGCGGTCGCCCCAGCGGGGCGATGCCCGACGGCGGACCCGTTGGGTCCGCCGCTAAACGGGGATCATCCGAACATCAACCGCCGCCGCTGTCGAGTTCGTCGAGGAGGTGACCGAGCTTCGCCTTCTTCGTCGCGAGGTAATCGCGGTTGTGGTCGCCGGGCACCATCTGAATCGGAATCCGCTCGACGATCCGCAACCCGTAGCCCTCCAGACCGATCACCTTTCGCGGATTGTTCGTCAGCAAGCGAATGTCTCGCACGCCCAAATCGTGCAGGATTTGTGCCCCGATGCCGAAGTGCCTCAGATCAGGAGCAAACCCGAGACGCCGGTTCGCTTCCACCGTGTCGAGCCCTTCTTCCTGCTGCAATTTGTAGGCTTTCAGCTTGTTCAGCAGCCCGATGCCGCGGCCTTCCTGTCGCATGTAAACGATCACGCCACGACCCACTTCCGCGACTTGCTGCATCGCATACTTCAACTGCGGCCCGCAATCGCACTTCGCCGAGTGCAGAACATCACCCGTCAGGCACTCGCTGTGCATCCGCACGAGAACCGGTTGCTCCTGCACCGGAACGCCGTCGCCAAGCGGAACGCCGATGCCGCCAAGCGTGAGCGCGAGGTGTGGCTCCTGATCCACCATCGAAGAATACGCGAACAGATCGAACACGCCGAAATCGGTGGGCAACTTCAAGGCGATCTCGCGGCGAATCAACTTCTCGCGTCGTCGCCGATGCTCGATGAGATCGGCAATGGTACACATCTTCAGGGAGTGCTGCGTGCAGAACGACCGCAGATCCGTGAGACGGGCCATTGTGCCGTCTTCGTTCAGGATTTCGCAGATGACCGCGATTTCTCGCAAGCCCGCGAGCCGACACAGATCGACGCTGCCTTCCGTGTGGCCGGCACGAACCAACACGCCGCCAGGCTTCGCGATGAGGCCATCCATGTGGCCCTTGTCGCGAACCAAGTCCTGCGAGCTGGTGGTGGGGTCGGCGCACACCTGAATCGTGCGGCAACGGTCGAAGGCCGAGATGCCGGTGGTGACGCCGTAGCGTGCGTCGAAGTTGTGCGTGAACGGTGTGGCTGTGGGATCGAGATGCACGCCCGGAAGCAGATCCAAACCCAGACGATCGGCGTGCGTGCGAGAGAACGAGACGCAGAGCCGCCCGCAGGCTTCGCGAATCATGAAGTTGACCGCAGCCGGGGTCATCGCCTCGGCAGCCATGACGAGATCGCCCTCGTTCTCGCGGTGTTCGTCATCGACCAGGACGATCATTCGCCCTGCACGGAGTTCGTCGAGGGCCACGTCGATTGTGCAGAACCCGCGGTCGGTGGTCGGCATGTTCGCTCACAGGAAGACGCAGAAAACTCATCGCCTCAGGGGAATTGTACGCGAGGCGAAGGCGCCCGCATCAGCCTCTCGGGCCACCCGGCCCGCCAGGACCACCAGGCCCGCCCGGACCGGGCTGTACTTTCACTTCCTTCATGTCCGACTCGACCCGCACGACTCGCCAGCGGAAGGAGCGTTTTCCGGTGGTGTCGGGCGGGCTCGCAGTGCCTTCGTCGGGTTTCGCCGAAGCGCGAAGACTCTTCAACTCGGCGAGGACGTCGGGCTCGGTACAGACGAGAACAAGGCGACCACGAGCCGCCGTGCCGCTCCCAAACAGGGGAACCTCGCAGGGCACTCGAACCTCGATCGCGGTTTCCGTCACGGTCAGGAAGCTGGCGGTATCGGCCTTTTCGTTTTCCTTGATGCGGCGACCCGGGAGCAGCAACCCGTTCTCGGTCCATGTTTTGAGGAACAACTCCTTCAGTTCCGGGGACGGTTCGCTTCCATCGCGGAGGCGAATGAACCAATTCTGCATGTAAGGCTGGTAATCGGGCGTCATCGTAAACGCGAGCGGCAGATCGAAACTCCAAACCCGGGCGTGCGAAGCGACGAGGGCTTTCTCCAAGAGTTTGACGTCTGGGTCTGCTTTTATCTGTGCTTGGTAGAGGAATGCTCGTGAACTGGCCCCGGACGACGCGAGGTCAAAGAACCCACCTGGCATCCGCACGAACCGATCTGCGGAGACTTCGAGTTCGGCAATTTTCCAGCCGTAGGGGGTGCGAATCACCTTGTCCTGGAGGAAGTACTTCTGACCGGGTTGGAACGACACCGCCCACTGACGGCCAACCTGTTCCGATTTCGCCGCGTCGGCTTTGGCTCCGCCATCGGTTCCCCGCAACTCAAACTCGATCGGGAACGAACCTTCCGGGCACTTCACCGTGCCTGTGAAAGCGCATTTCGTCTGGCCGGGCTGATAGAGCCAGTCTTTCACAACGCCGGCGCTGAACACACACGCTCCCGGATTCCGCTTTGCCAACAAGATCAGGTCGGTTTGTTCAAAGCCGAGATACGCGGGGCCGAACTCCGCCTGGAGTTGTGCCGTGTTATCGGGGCTGATGGACCCTCGGCGACCGGGATCGAGCGTTCGGAGGAATGCCCGGTTGACGTCGTCTTTCATGACGAATCCGACCCATTGCTCGCCCTGTTGAGCGGCGTCGCGTCGGATGGAGTAGTCGATTGCGAACAGGTAGGTGGCGTATCCGAGCCCGCTGAGAAGGGCGGTCCACCAGGCACTCTTGACCAGATCGACTCCGAAGAGAATTCCGGTTCGTGTGCCTTCCGAGTTTTGGATGAGTTTGCGTGCGGCGAACGCGAGAATGATCGCGATCACCGGGAGAATCATGATGAGTTCGGACAGAAGCAGGGGCTTCTTCTCGCGAAAGGCTGCGAATCCGAATGCGAGCAAGAGGCCGGCGAAGAGATTCGCCGCGGTCGATGCTCCGACGGCGACCCATGACACGGACACATATGGTGTGGTGTCGGCGGTGGATGCCAGCGCGGGAGCGGGAGTTGGCTCGGCCATGAGTGGAACCCAGAGGGGAGCGGAAACGCTGCGCGTTCTACGCCCTGCGAAGGGGAGTTGTTCACGTTTGTGTTGAGTGTTTTGTGTTTGGTGTTTCGGGATGCCCGGTCCGCATCGAGAGGAACGCGGTTTTCCAAAACACAAAACACAAAACACAAACCGTCAATCATCCGAATCGGCACGAACGCCCGTGCTGGGCATCGGCGGGGCTGCGCCGGGCATACCGGGATACGCTCCAGGCAGGTTTGCCATGATCGTTTGGTTCTTGGCCTTGTGATTCTTGGCCTGAAGGTTGCCGCTCGCGTCGAGGTAAATCTTGTCTTGCAAGATCTCCTGAATCACGATCGCCATTTTGTCCGCGCCGCGCATTTCGACCAGAGCCTTCGCTCCGGTGTTCAGTGCGACCATACGCTTCTGGATGAGCGTGGACAGTTTGAACCGTCCCCCCACCTTGTTCACGATTCCCTCTTCCTTCAGTTCATCAAGCATCTCATACCCTCGCGTTAAACCGATCACGGACAAGTTGCTCAAGTTCGGCAACCGCCCGATCAAGGTCTTCGTTTACGATCACATGGTCGAACTCAGACGCCCGAGCCAACTCCTGTCGGGCCGTCTCCAACCGCCGTTGAATGCGATCCTCGCTCTCCGTGCCACGTCCTCGCAGTCGAGCCTCCAACACCTCAAAACTCGGGGCTACGACAAACACCGTGAGGCAATCCGGGCACGATTTCCGGATCTGAGCTGCCCCCTGCACGTCGATCACCAATACCACCCCGGTCCCCGCTCTTCGGTATTCGTCGACTTCTGACCGAGGCGTGCCGTAGTAGTCCCGTCCGTGAACTGTCGCCCATTCCAGCATTTGGGCGTGCTCTCTGGCCGCCTCGAATTGCTCGCGAGTCCAAAAGTGGTAGCTCACGCCGGGTATTTCGCCGTCTCGACTCGCTCGTGTGGTTGCAGTCACAGCCCGTCTCATGGGCAGGCTGCCAAGGTGCAGAAGTCGATCCACGACCGTTGTTTTGCCAACTCCACTCGGCCCCGAGACGACAACAAGTGGTGCGTGTGCGGAATGGGACAGTGCTTCGGTTTGGAGTTGGTCGTTCCGCATTCCGGACTCCGCGTTCCGCGTTGGCTTCCGTCATTCTACATTCAACGCCAGTTCGCGAATCTTCTCCAGTGCCGACTTCATCTCGAAAACATGCCGCGAGATAGCCACATCGCCAGCCTTGGAACCGAGCGTGTTCGTCTCGCGACCCATCTCCTGAATCAAGAACTCCAACTTCCGCCCAGCTTCGTCGCCCTTGCGAACCAGTTCCGTGAACTGCTCAAGGTGAGCAGTCAGTCGCGTGACTTCCTCCGCGACGTCCGTGCGATCCGCAAACAACGCGACTTCGCGGATCACATGGTCCGGGTTCAGCGCGATACCAGCATCGCTGACAGCCTGACGAACTCGTTCGAGTAACCGCGTGCGGTAATCGGCGGTGACTCCCGGAAGCAGCGTGCGAATCGTGTCGAGTTCCGCGGCGATGATACCGTGCAGCGCGAGAAGCTCGTTCGCCATCGCGCGACCTTCTTCGCGTCGCATCGTGTTGAGTTGGGTCAGCGCCGCGGTCAGCGTTTGCTCGACCACCGGCCACTCCTCGGGCGGCGGCGACCCGGGCGAACGACTGTTCTCCGGAGCAACCCCAGGCAATGCCAATACGCCGGCCAGCAGCGGGGCCGCAAATTCGGGAGTGCCTGCTTCCTGGCACGCAGAGCGTATTTGCCGAAGGTATGCCGCGAGTGCAGCGGCGTTCAGCGTGAGACCGACTTCGCCTGCCTGCCGATCAACGCGAACGTGAATCGTCACAGTTCCGCGGTGAACGTGCTTGCGGACGACCTTCTCCAGTTCGGCCTCGAACATGGGATATGGGTCGCTGCCGCGAACTGTGACTTTCAGGTGCCGATTGTTCACCGCGCGGACTTCGACCCCGGCAGCCAGCTTTTCGGTCTGGGTTCGGGCTTCCCCAAACCCGGTCATGCTGAGCAACACGAGGGTTGGCCTCTGCGGGGACAGACGCGATCAATCAAGGGAAGGTTCGGGAACGAATTATTGCGTGATGGCAGGCGTATCGACGGATCGCACGGTGTCATACTTGACCACCTTGACGTGGATCATGATGACCAGCACCCACACGCCTGCGAACCAGAGGGTGATCTTCACGAACTGGTCGGCAGCACGGGAACCGAATGGGCTGGAACCGCCAGCTCCGCCGAACGCGCCGGCAAGTCCGCCGCCCTTACCTCGTTGGATGAGGACAAGCAGCATGAGAACCAACCCAAGCCCGATCACGAGGAGGTTCAGGAGATGTGAGTACCATTCCGCTGCAAACAGGGCCATGACCAAACTCCGCGTGATTCACAGACCGGGTCAAATGATAACTTACGACCGCAGCGACTTTCTGGGTAGTGCAGTCGATTTTGCCGCAGTTAGTTCCCAGCGGCCTTCACAATCGCGAGGAACTGATCGGCCTTCAGGCTCGCGCCGCCGACCAACCCACCGTCGACGTCCGGTTGCGAGAACAAACCTGCAGCCGTGTCAGCGGTGACCGAACCGCCGTACAGGATGGGAAGGGCATTGGCGATTTTCTCGCCGTGGAGCGACCGGATTTTCGTACGGATGAAATAGTGGGCGTTCTGGGCTTGATCCGGGGTCGCGGTCTTTCCGGTGCCGATGGCCCATACCGGCTCGTAGGCGATGATGATTCGCGACCACTGTTCGTCGGTGATTCCCGCGACCGCCGAGTACACCTGTCGCTGGAACACTCGCTCAGCCAATCCCTTTTCACGTTCGACGAGCGTTTCGCCCATACAGAGGATGACGTAGAGCCCAGCTTCCACTGCCGTGTGAAGCTTGAGATGCACCTCGACATCGCTCTCACCCAGAATGTGCCGCCGTTCGCTGTGGCCGAGCACGACGTACTTGCAGCCCGCTTCTTTGATCATCGCCGTGCTGACTTCGCCCGTGAACGCACCCTTCGGCTCGTGGCTGACGTCTTGAGCGCCGAGGCCGACCGATGAACCCTTGAGTGCTTCGTGGACTGGCACGAGCCAAGGGTAAGGCGGACATACCGCGACATCGGCAGCAGTCGAAGTGCCAACGCCCTGTGCGAGCGCCGTGGCGAGCGCCTTCGCCTCGGCGAGCGTCGTGTTCATCTTCCAGTTGCCAGCGACGAACTTCTTACGGGCCATACGTCGTTCCCTGTTTTTCGCGTAGCCGCGACCGAAGGGAGCGTTTTGACGCTCCCTTCGGTCGCGGCTACGCGGGATCAAATCTCAGTTTTCGCTCGGAGTCCAGAACTCGCGACCCAAAGCACCCGCGAGGCGTCGCAGATCGCCCATCAGATCAAGGAACTGGTGCGGCAACAACGCTTGCGGGCCGTCCGACCACGCCTTCTCAGGGCAGTTGTGCACTTCGACGTGAACGCCGTCTGCGCCCGCTGCGACGCTCGCTCGGCACATGCTCGGAATCAGGTCCGGCCGACCCGTGGCGTGGCTCGGGTCCACGATGATCGGCAAGTGGCTCTGCCCCTTCACGTTCGGAACTGCGCTCATGTCGAGCATGTTGCGGGTGCTGTCCTCGAAGCTGCGAACACCTCGCTCCACCAGCACCACGTCCTTGTTGCCTTCCGAGAGGATATACTCGGCCGACATCAGCAAATCCTTGACGGTCGCGCTCATGCCGCGTTTCAGCAGCACCGGCGTGTTCGTCTTGCCGCACTCCTTCAGCAGATCGAAGTTCTGCATGTTGCGAGCGCCGATTTGCAGCATGTCAGCGTATTTGCACACGAGTTCGACCTGTCGCGGGTCCATGACCTCCGTCACGACCGGCATGTCGTACTTCTGGCCGACATCCTTCAGGATCTTCAGGCCTTCTTCACCCATACCCTGGAAGGCGTAAGGGCTGGTTCGCGGCTTGAACGCACCACCACGAAGAATGTTCGCGCCGCCGGCCTTCACGTACTTCGCGATGGCGTCCAGAATGTCGTAGCCTTCTACGGCGCACGGGCCAGCGATCATGGCGAGGCTGCCGCCACCGATCCGCACCTTGCCAACGTAAACGACGCTGTCTTCTTTGTGAAACTCGCGGCTTGCGAGCTTGAACGGCTTCATGATGTTGAGGACTTGCTCAACGCCGGGAATCGCCGAGAAGTTCTGGGCTTCGGGTTTGGTTTCGTCGCCGATGACACCGATGATGGTGCGGCTTTCGCCTTTGCTGACGTGTGGCTTGAAGCCTAGCTCGGTGACCCGTGCAACCACGTGGTCAATCTGTTCGAGGCTGGCGTCCGGTCGAATGACGAGAATCATTGGGGGTGTGTTTGGTGTTTAGTTTTTAGTGTTGAGTTGGGTGGTTTGGTCTGGGCCGTTCAACCCCGTAGCTGTTCATGTTATAGGGTGACGAAACCCGCGGTAGGGGAAACGTTGTTCGGCCGTCGCTAAACACAAAACACCAAACACGAAACACCAAATCATTCGTCAGCTGCGGTCGCGTGCGGGAAGGAGCCGAGAACGCTCACCACTTCGCAGGTTTCTTCCATCGCGGTGATTGCCTTCTTCACCTTCGGGTCGTCGCGGTGGCCGTCGAAGTCGATGAAGAAAACGTACTCGCCCTTTGCCTCGGGATAGGGGAACGACTCAATCCACGTCAGGTTCAGCTTGTTACTCTTGAAGATCGTCAGCACGTCGGCGAGCGCTCCCGGCGAGTGGCTGATCTGGAACATCATCGCGGTCTTGTCGTTGCCGGTCTTCGCGCTGTCGGATGGCCCGATGACCGCGAATCGCGTCTCGTTGAACGGCGAATCCTCGATGCTGTGAGCGAGGATATTGAGTTGCCATTTCACGGCGGCCTGCCGACTCGCCACTGCCGCGACGTTCAGTTCGGAGAGGGCGAGTTTCGCTGCATCGGTGGTGCTCGCGACTTCGTGCAGTGTTGCCTGCGGAAGATTCTTGCTCAGCCAGTTCCGGCACTGGCTCAGCGCCTGCGCCTTGCTGAACACGCGACGCACTTCGGCCTGCGTGCAGTTCGCTAACAGGTGATGATGCACGCGAAGGCGAATCTCGGCGCAAATCTTCACTTGCGGCGTGCGAATGAACATATCGAGCGTGTCCGCGATGCGGCCATCGGTCGAGTTCTCCAGTGGAACGACACCGTAATCGGCATGACGACGAACGACTTCCTCGAACACGGTCGCGATGTTCGCGGTCGGGTTGTACGCGACTGCTTCACCGAATCGTTCGAGGGCCGCAAGGTGGCTGTAGCTGAAAGATGGGCCGAGGAAAGCGATCTTCTGCACCTTCTGAACAGCACGCGAACCCGAGATCAGTTCGCGGAAGATCGCCTTGAGCGTGACCTCCGCGAGCGGCCCCTTGTTGGCTTTCAGAATGTTCCCGAGAACTTCTTCTTCGCGAGAAGCCGAGAACACTTCGCCGCCCTGATCGGCTTTCACTTTGCCGATCTGCCCGGCGACCCCGGCTCGCTTATTCACGAGTTCGAGGATCTGCAGATCGAGCTTGTCGATCTGAACGCGCAAGCCTTTGAGATTCGCCGCGATCTTGTCCGGCGACGGCTGGGCTGGCTCGGAGTCGTTCTTGCGCGTCATGGGTATCTCGGCAGAAAAAAGCCGTGGTTCGAGGAGAATGTACGGGGTGACAACGGTGTGTCAACGAATCGCACACTTCAAATACAGCGAGATGTGCGACTTTGTTCGGGTTCTACCAACTCTGCGGCGAGAATCGATTCTGACACAATCCCATTCCTGGCATGGAGTTGGCGCCAGAATGACAAAATGACACACAATCTGGCCTGTCTTTTTGGGTCTGGCAGAGACATTCGCCGCAAATGAAATAATTTGAACACGTTACGGTGCGGATAATCGGCGACTCTGTTCCTGGCACGGTGCTTGCTTCTGATTCGTTCACAGGCTCGAAATTCGTGAATCTTTGTGGGATGGACGCGATCAAATGCTGTGAATAACCGCGACCCCGCAGACTCGGCCAGCAAATACACTGATTCTGACGAGCTGCATTTCGGGTCGATGTTTCTTTCAAAATGAGGAGATTGACACATGGCTGAAGAGAAAATTATCGGCATCGACCTCGGCACCACCAACTCGGTGGTCGCTGTGATGGAAGGCAACGAAGTCAAAGTGATCGCGAACCGCGACGGCGACCGACTGACGCCGAGCGTTGTTGCGTTTACGGACAAGGGCGACCGGCCCGTCGGCGAGAAGGCGAAACGGCAAGCGGTGACGAACCCGCGCCGCACGATCTATTCGATCAAGCGGTTCATGGGTCGTCGGCACAACGAAGTCGAGAGCGAAGAGAAGCTTGTTCCTTACAAGGTTGTTGGTGGCCCGTCGGACCTCGTGAAAGTCGAAATCGACGGCAAGCAGTTCACGCCGCCTGAAATCTCGGCGATGATCCTTCGCGAACTGAAGGAATCGGCGGAAGCGTACCTCGGGCACACCGTCCGTAAGGCAGTCATCACGGTTCCGGCGTACTTCAACGACGCTCAACGCCAGGCGACCATCGACGCCGCAGCGATTGCCGGCTTCGACACCGATTACGAGATTCGCGGCAAGGACGGCAAGGTCGTCAAGCAGCGAATGCGAATCATCAACGAGCCGACAGCTGCGGCAATCGCCTACGCCCTCGACAAGAAGAAGGATCAGAAGATCGCCGTGTTCGACCTTGGCGGTGGCACGTTCGACATCTCGGTGCTGGAGCTCGGCGAAGGCACGTTCCAGGTGAAGTCGACGAACGGTGACACGC
>JAIOPV010000192.1 GCA_021413735.1 Planctomycetota bacterium | reverse complement strand
AGACAGATGAGAAGTGCGAGGCGAGACATCAGGACAGACTCCGGAAGCAGAAAACGAGTCCCGTCGGTCATGTTCTGTTGTCACAGCCTAACAGGCTGAAAGGAACGTGTCCGAAATAACATCCCGGCCCAAATGGTCGGACTTGGTTTTGACCTCCCCTCTTGTGGGGGAGGTCGCTCCGAGTCTTCGAGGAGAGGGTGGGGGGTGAAACCTTTACATCTGTTGAGGCTCTACCCCCCACCGGCTCGCAAAGCCTCGCCACCTCCCCCACAAGGGGGGAGGTCAAAACCAAAAAGCCAATACCAGGAAGTTATTCCGGGCCCGTTCCAAAGCGTCGGCCAAATCCAACCAATCACCGAGGTGCGTAACTTCAAAACTTGTGCGTTTGGTCCGAGGGCGGAAATAGTGGGCTACTTCTTGCCGGGCTTCGCCAGCAATCGAAGTTGCTCGGGTGTTACGGGGGTTGCTGGTTTCGGGTTCGCGACCGTCAACGGCAACTCGTCGTCGTAATGCTTCTGGAGCTTCGCGAGTCGCTGCAAGAGATCGGCTACTCGCTCCTTCTGCGTCGGATCGGCCGCGAGGTTCTTGGTCTCCTCCGGGTCGGATTGCAGATCGAACAGTTGAGTCACATCGAGTTGCGGATAGCGAATCAACTTCCAGCGATCGTCGCGGATAGCTCGCTGCTTCCCGAGATACGCCAGCATCAGTTCGGGTCGAGCGACCTTTGCTTTTCCGTCGATCACGGAGCGGAAACTGACGCCGTCGATCTTCTCCGGCGACTTCGCTCCGACCAGTTCGCACACGGTGGGGTAAATGTCGAAGAGGTGAACGAGGGCGTCGCTCTTGCCTTTGGGAATACCGGGGCCAGCGAACACGAGCGGCGACTTCATGCTGTGGTCGTACAGGTTTTGCTTCCCGAGCAGCCCATGACTGCCGACCGCGATGCCCTGGTCGGCTGAGAAAATGATGATTGTGTTGTCGAGTTGCCCCGCGTCTTTCAGCGATTGGATGAACCGCCCGATGTGGAAGTCGAGAGCGGTAACGGTGGCGTAGTACTCGTGCAGCGTGCGGCGAACGTCGGCTTCGGTTCGCGGCCACGGGAGAAGTTGTTCGTCACGCACGACCAGATCGCCGTTGTCGAACGGGTGAATCGGCAAGAAGTTCTTGGGCAGCGGTAGCTTGTCCGGGTTGTACAGGTCGAGGTACTTCTTGTCGGCGACACGCGGGTCGTGCGGGTTGGCGAACGCGAGGTACATGAACACCGGTCGCGTGTCCTTGTTCCCCTTCAGGAACTCGATGGCCTCGTCAACGATCTCCTTGCCGGGTTCGCCACTCTTGCGTTCAGCGTCGTCGTTCTTCAGATACTTGTTGACCTCGAACTTCGCCTGGATCAGCGGGGCGGTGTTGGCGCGTTTGCCGTGGTGGTAGGTGAGGTAGCCAGCGTCGCGCATGGTTAGCGGGAAGTTCGGAGCGTCGCCGGGTGCGAGCAGTCCCTTCGGAGCCTTCGCCATGCCGGGCGGGGTGAAATCCTTCCAGCGAAAGTAAGCGTTGCCGCTGAGGAGCATGTTGCGGCTTGGCGTACACACCGCCGCCGAGTTGCCGCCAAAGCAATAAGCGTTCGACATCGCGAATCCGCGAGTGACGATGGCGTCGAGGTTCGGCGTTTTTGCGACGGGATTACCGAGCGCGGCGATCGTGTCGGCTCGCATGTCGTCGGCGAACAGAAACACGACGTTCGGCTTCTTCGCTGGCTCCGCAGCATGAACCAACGGAGCGGTCAGCAAGGACGCAATGACGAGAGAGGTTCGCATGGGCTACTTCCATTTGGTGGTCAAATCTTGGAGGAGACGCGGCACATACGGCGAATATCGCGGGTCCGGCAACTTGCCCTTCGTCGGCAGCTTCTTGATCGCATCCGCGACGGCCTTCGCCTTGTCCCCAGTTGCGTCGAGCGCATTCAACGCGGCCACCGCGACAAACACGCTGTGCGTTTCCCACGATGCCAGTTCAACGAGCTGTTCGAGAGCGGTCTTCTGGTCGGCCGCGTTACCGTAACGTGCCAGCGCCTCGGCAGCCACAACCCGCACATCGAGCGACTTATCCTTGAGTGCAGTGCGAAGCTCTTCCTTCGCCGCTTCGACCGCGGCCTCGCCACGAATCAACATGCCCATCGCAGCCCAATATCGAACCGCTGAATCGTCGTCCTTGAACGCAGCCCGCAACGCGGGAATGCCGTCGGCCGTGACGTTCGCCGCGAGTTCCGCGGTGTCGAACACGCGCTTGAACGGATACACTCGGTCGTCGCGGCCGCCGTCATACGGCGAGGCTCCATCGAATCGACTTCGCAATTCGCCTTCTGGCAGAAACCCGACATCGCGAATCTCGGCCGCAAGCCCTTGCTGCGCTTTACGGAGCCGGTTGAGCGTTTCGGCGTGAGCAGGAACAGCGGCGAGATTCACCACTTCGTCGGGATCAGTTTGCAGGTCGTACAACTCCTCGGGCGGCTTCGGCTTCCAGAATGCGTCCTGTGCGGCAGTCAGTTTTCCGTCGTCGTGAAGTTGCTTCCACACCTTTGTCGTCGGCGTCTGGAACATGTACTCGACGTGCTGGCCGGGTAGCTTGTGCGGCATGTAATTCCGCACGTACACATATCGACCATCGGTGGCACTGCGAACGAGATCGGGCCGTTCGTCCATTCGCCCGCGAAAGCCGTACACGAACGGTTGCTTCGCTGGATCGCGCCCGAGGAAAGCGTGACCTTGCATCCACGACGGCGGTTCGAGTCCCGCGAGCGTGAGGATCGTTGGCGCGAGATCGACGAAGCTCACGAGGCGATCCGACTTGCCGCCCGCCTTGTATTCGGGCGGCGCGAGGTGTCGGAACTTCTCCGGGATGTACACGACCATCGGCATGTGCAAGCCTGAGTCGCACGCCGAGCGCTTGTTGCGAGGCATGCCCGAACCGTGATCCGCGAAGTAGAAGACGATCGTGTCGTCAGCGAGGCCATCGTCGGCCAGTTCCTTCAGACGTGCTCCCGCGTCGGCGTCAGCCTGCGTCACCGTGTCGTAGTATTGTGCCCAGTCGCGCCGCACTTCGGGCGTGTCGGGGTGGTACGCCGGAATGCGAACCTTTGCTGCATCGTGAACCGCGACGTGCGGCCGAATTCGCAGCTTGCTCTCGTGACTCTTCTCCGAGTTGAACACAGCGAAGAACGGCTGCCCGTCTTTCCGGTTTCGCCAGTGACCTTTCGCCGATGAGTCGTCCCACACCTGTCCAGGCTTTGCGAGGTTGTAGTCTTCTTTCGCTCGGTTCGAGCAGTAATAACCGGCCGACCGCAAGAACTGCGGGAACATCTTTTTGTCTTTCGGGAACGGCAACATGCTTCGCATGTGTTCCGCACCCGTGCATGGCGGGTAAAGCCCAGAAATGATTGTCGTGCGTGCCGGCGCGCACACGGGAGCGCACGACCAGACGTGCGTGTAGATCATTCCCTTGGCGGCGAGTGCGTCGATGTTCGGCGTGGTGGCGAATTTGTCGCCGTAGCAGCCCATGTGCGGGCCGTGGTCCTCGCTCGTGACCCAGAGTATGTTCGGGAGCGTCTTGGGAACGGGGGCGAGATAATTTCTCGACACAACGAGTTGGTGTTGGTATTGACCTCCCCCCTTGTGGGGGAGGTCGACGCGAAGCGGCGGGTGGGGGGTGAGAGCTTCAGAGATGTTAAGGCTGAACCCCCCACCGGCTCGCAAAGCCTCGCCACCTCCCCCACAAGGGGGGAGGTCAATACCAAGGCACTCGTTTGGGAAATGATTCCAGAGCAGTTCCTTGGCTGGCTTGTCATCCGCTCGCGTCTGTGGAGACAGTAGCAGAACCAGGGAGAGGGCTATCCAGCGCATGTCGATCACTCCTTGTCCTTGGTGCGTGGGAGTTCGGGCTTATTCGTCGAAGGCAGCAGTTTAATCAGTTCCTTCTTCGCGTCCGCGAACTTCTCATCCTTCGCCAGGTTGGTCCATTCGTACTCGTCCGCGTCGTGGTCGTAGAGTTCTTCGCCGCCGTCGGCGTAGCGAATGTATCGCCATTTCTCCGTGCGAATCGCGTGATTGTTCAGGTGGTATGTCGTGATCGCGGGCTTGTCCCATTTCGCTTTCGGGTCGAGAAGTAGCGGCTTGATGTCCTCGCCTTCGACGTGTTTCGGCTTCTCGATTCCGCACAGCGAACAGAGCGTCGGGTACACGCTCATGAGGTCCACGGTGCGATCGCAGACGCCAGCTTTCGTGACGCCGGGCACGACCCAGATGAACGGCATCCGCGTCGCCTCTTCCCACAGTGCGAACTTCCGCCAATGCTCTTTCTCGCCGAGATGCCAGCCGTGATCGCCCCAGAAGACGATGATCGTGTTCTCCTTCTGTGGCGACTTGTCGTAAGCGTCGAGCAGTCGGCCGATCTGAGCGTCGCAGTAGGCGATCGCCGCGAGGTAGCCTTGCACGGCTTCTTTCCACCGCCCGGACTCCAGCATCTCGGCGTGGTCGCCCTTTGGCTTCGCCATCTTGATGCCGCCTTCGGGCACGTCCTTCAGGTCGTCCTTTGTGTGGGGCGGCAGTTCGATTTTGTCGAGCGGGAACAGGTCGTAATACTTCTTCGGCACGTTCCACGGCATGTGTGGCTTGTGCAGCCCGACCGCGACGAAGAACGGCTTCTCGTGTTTACCCTGAAGTTGCTTGATGCCGTAATCAACGATGCTCTCGTCCGACAGCTTTGAGTCGTCGGTGAGCGGTTGGAACTTGATGCCGCCGACACCGTCGTTCTTGGCGTCGGGGTGGGGCGTAGTCTTCTCCTTGCCGCCGACGAAGTAATCGCTCCACTCGGCGGGTCGGTGTGCGTTGGCGTGGTAGATCTTCCCGCAACCGTAAACGTTGTACCCGGCGTTCAGGAACTGCGTGGTGAGCGTCTTCTCCTTGTCGATGACCGGCTTCCAGTCCTGCCCGTTGTCGTAGACGCCAGTGGAACCTGGACGCAATCCGGACATCAGCGCCGCCCGGCTCGGATTACAAACGGGTGCGGCACAATATGCTCGCGTGAACGTGACGCCCATTTTCGCGAGGCGGTCGATGTTTGGCGTCTTCGTCTGCTTGTTGCGTCCGAGGTGCCCGACCCAGTGGTTCAGGTCGTCCACGGCGATGAACAGGACGTTCGGTTTCGTGGTCGGCTCGGCAGCAGACGCCGCCGGACCGACGAACAGGAATACGCACAGGAGCAGGAATCGCATGAGTGACCTCGGTAGTCTCTCGGGTCGAAGCGGGGTATGTTCATCGTATTCCGGGAACATCAAGATGGGACTTCAAGCCTTGCGAGCGAAAGGAAGAGGGTGTGGCACTTGATTCCGGAGTGTGTTTGGAGGTTCTGTGCCGCATGAATTTCAGAGCAGGATCGCAAGGCATTTGGTTGTCGTGTGATGCGGCGACCAGCGTCGTTCTGATGTAGTTTCTTCCGGACAGATGACATGGTTCCGGGTCTGAAATGGTTGTTTCCGGTTCTGAAATGGTTGTTTCCGGACGTGGGGTAGGGAAGTCGCCCGGAATCAAATTGCAACACACATCACGCTTGACTCTCCACAAACGTTGACTCCGCAAACCGGTGGGACACCCAAAGGAAGACGACTCACGATGCAACGAATTCTTCTCCGCTCCCGTAAGATAAGATGGCCCTCCCAAACGCAGCCGTCGAGATGCCTCCATGCTCCGAATCACTTGCGTAGTGCTGTTGTCCGCGATTGGCTCCGCTGCTCAGGCTGCCGAACCAGTGCCGGTCGATTTCAGTCGCGACGTGCTGCCGGTACTCTCCGATTACTGCTTCCAGTGCCACGGCCCCGACGCAGGCTCACGCAAAGCGAAACTCCGTTTCGACGATAAGAACTCGCCGTTCGATCGCGGCGTCATCGTTCCGGGCAAGCCGAAAGAAAGCTCGCTGATCGAACGCATCACCAGCACCGATCCCGAGTTGGTGATGCCGCCGCCGAGCTTGAAGCGGAAGCTCTCGGCCCAACAGATCGACGCTCTCAAACGCTGGGTGGAGCAGGGTGCGAAGTGGACGACGCACTGGGCTTTCGAGCCGATGGCGAAGCCGGAAGTGCCGTTCGGCCTCAAGCCGCCGCCGTGGGTCAAGAACCCCATCGATGCGTTCGTGCTGAACAGGCTCACTCGCGAAAAGCTGACTCCCGCAGTTCCCGCCGACAAGGAACGGCTACTACGCCGAGTCACCTTCGACCTTACGGGCCTGCCGCCGACCGTCGCCGAGATTGACGCGTTCGTGAAGGATGCCGACCCAAACGCTTACGAGAAGGTCATTGACCGCTTGCTTGCCTCACAGCGATACGGCGAGCGAATGGCTGGCGAATGGCTCGACATCGCCCGCTTCGCCGACACGCACGGCTATCAGATGGACCGCACCCGCCCCGTGTGGCCATACCGCGATTGGGTCATCTCGTCCTACAATCGCAATCTGCCGTTCAACGAATTCGCGACTTGGCAAATCGCGGGCGACCTGCTGCCCAAAGCCACCAAGGAGCAACGCCTCGCCACCGCGTTCAACCGATTGCACATGCAGAACGAGGAAGGCGGCATCGTCGAGGAAGAGTTTCGCGTGGCGTATGTGATCGACCGCACCACCACGTTCGGCACCGCGTTCCTCGGGCTCACATTCGAGTGCAGCCGTTGCCACGATCACAAGTTCGACCCGCTCTCGCAGAAGGATTTCTACTCGCTGTATTCGTTCTTTCAGAACATCGACGAGAGCGGTCAAACGAGCTACTTCACGGCAGCGACACCCGTGCCTGCGTTGTTGCTGACCACGGACCCGCAGGATGCCAAGGTCGCTCAGCTGCGTTCGGCGATTGTCACCAAGCAGGCCGCGCTCGCCAAGAGTCGCGAAGCAGCAAAGGCGGAGTTCGCGAACTGGAAACGTCCCGCAAAGCTCGACATTCCGGGACTCGTCGCCGCGTATTCCTTCGATGAGATCAAAGCCAACAAGACCGCGAACAGCGTCGATGCGAAGACGTCCGGCAACGCTGTCGAGAACCCGAAGTTAGTGCCTGGCAAAGTCGGTCAGGCTGTGGAACTCACGGGCGAGAACGGCTTCACGTTCCCCGGCGTCGGGCACTTCACGCGAGACGATCCGTTCACGCTGAGCCTCTGGGTGAAGGCTCCGAACCCGACGCCGCGATCGGTGCTCGTGCATCACAGTCAGGCACCAATCGACGCGGGCAGCCGGGGCTACGAACTGCTTCTCGAAAATGGTCGCGTCGCGTTCGGGCTACATCACATGTGGCCGGGCAACTCGCTGAAGGTGCGAAGCAAGGCCGCGATTCCCGTGAACGCCTGGACTCACATCACAGCCACATACGATGGTTCGAGCACCGCGGCTGGCGTGAAACTTTACCTCGATGGCAAGCCGCTCGAAGTGGATGTGATCCGCGACAAGCTCACGAAAGATATCACCTACGGCGGCGAGCCGAATCTCGCGATCGGCTATCGCTTCCGCGACAACGGTTTTAAGTCTGGCAGCGTCGATGAGTTCCGCGTGTATAACCGGGCACTGACCGCTGCGGAGATTGTCGAGAACCCCGACGACGCAGCACTTTTCGAGTACTTCGCCAGCACGGTTCACGAACCGACGAAGAAGGCGACCGAAGAACTGCGAGCCGCACGCAAGGCATACACGGCGTTCATCAATCCGATTTCCGAGATCATGGTGATGGACGAGTTGCCGACGCCGAAACCGGCGCACATTCTGAAACGCGGTGCCTACGACGCCCCCGGTGACAAGGTGATCGCCGACACGCCGAAGGTGCTGCCGCCGTTCCCGAAGGACGCACCACGGAATCGCCTCGGCCTCGCACGCTGGCTCACCGATCCCGAGAACCCGCTACTCGCCCGCGTGACCGTGAACCGCACCTGGCAGATGATGTTCGGTCAGGGACTCGTCGAAACCACGGACAACTTCGGAACGCAGGGTGCCCGCCCCACGCATCCCGAACTGCTCGACTGGCTCGCACGCGAATTCATCCAATCGGGTTGGGATCAGAAGAAGTTGCTGAAGCTCATCGCGATGTCGTCCACGTATTGCCAGTCGTCGAAGGCATCGCCGGAAGTTCTCGCACGCGACCTGCACAACGAGTTGCTCGCTCGCGGTCCCGTGAAGCGACTCACAGCCGAAATGCTTCGCGATCAGGCGATCGCATCGAGTGGGTTGCTCGTCGAGAAACTCGGCGGTCCGAGCGTGAAGCCGTACCAGCCCGCGGGACTCTGGGAAGAGATCGCGATGGGGCGACCCCGCTACGACCAGAGCAAGGGCGACGACCTCTATCGCCGCAGCCTGTACACGTTCTGGAAGCGGACCGTGCCGCCGCCAGCCATGACGACGTTTGATGCTGCCGACCGCAGCGTCTGTTCCGTGAAGCGGCAAAGCACGAGTACGCCATTGCAGGCGCTCGTGCTGCTGAACGATGTGCAGTTCGTGGAAGCGTCGCGGTTCGTCGGTCAGCGCATGTTGAAGGAAGGTGGCGCGACCCCCGAGGACCGCGTGACGTGGGCATTCCGCCTCGTGACTGGACGGTCGCCGAGCGACAAAGAACGAATGGTGCTCGTGAAGTTGTTCGCGGAGCAACTCGCGATCTTCGAGAAGGACGCCATTGGGGCGAAGAAGTTGCTTGCGGTTGGCGACAAGCCTGCGGATGCGTCGTTGCCTGTCGCGGAGCTTGCCGCCGCGACGGTGCTGGTCAACGTGTTGTTCAACCACGATGAAGCTGTGATGCGAAGGTAGCGAGAGTTTGGTTTTCCTTCCGTGGACCGCGGGCGGCTCGCCCGCTGCTGAGGTGATTTGGTTGCCAGCGGGTAGACTCAACAGCGATCCGAGCGAGATAGCTCTTGCGGGCGAGCCGCCCGCGGTCCACAGACGGAAAGCCGGGGCGGTTTTGCCAACGGAGTCGATAATGTTTCAGCCTTCCAATCGTCGGTCGTTCCTCACTCGCTCCGCGTTGGGGCTTGGCGGCATCGCGCTCGCCGAACTTCTCCACGCTGCCGACGCGAAGAAGCCCAACCCGTTTGCGGGCATCCTCGATAAGCCACACCACACGCCCAAAGCCAAGCGCATCATCTACCTGTTCATGAGCGGCGGGCCGAGCCAACTCGACCTTTTCGACCACAAGCCGAAGCTCAACGAACTCAACGGTCAGGACCTTCCCGAGTCCGTTCGCAAGGGGCAGCGCGTCACCGGGATGACCGCGCATCAGGCCACGCTGCCGATGGCTGGTTCGATCTTCAAGTTCGCCAAGCACGGCAAGAGCGAAGCAACGGTCAGTGAACTGATGCCGTGGACCGCGAAGATCGCCGACGACCTGTGTTTCGTCAAATCGGTTCACACGGAACACATCAACCACGACCCAGCGATCACGTTCTTTCAAACCGGGCACCATCTCGCGGGTCGGCCGAGCATGGGCTCGTGGCTCAGTTACGGCCTCGGCAGCGCGAACGAAAACCTGCCTGCGTTCGTCGTGCTCATCTCGAAAGACCGCATCGACCAGCCACTCTACTCGCGTTTGTGGGGCAACGGTTTCCTGCCGAGTACCCACCAAGGCGTGCAGTTCCGCAGCGGCGGCGCTCCTGTGCTATACCTCGACAACCCGCCAGGCATCACGCCTGACGGCCGCAAACTCGCGCTTGGTCGCCTCGCCGAACTTCAACAGTTACAGGCCGACGACCTTGGCGAACCGGAAGTCGCCAACCGCATCGCACAGTATGAGATGGCGTTCCGCATGCAGACGAGCGTGCCAGACGTGATCGACGTTCGCAACGAACCGAAAGAGACGTTCGAGCTATATGGCGAGGACGCGAAGACGCCCGGCACGTTCGCGGCGAACTGCTTGCTCGCTCGCAGGCTCGCCGAGCGGAACGTGCGATTCATTCAGCTTTACCACCCTGGCTGGGACCAGCACGGCAACCTACCCGGCGCGATTCGCCGGCAGTGCAAGGACGTGGATCAGGCTTGCCACGGCCTGATCGCGGATCTGAAACGGAAGGGGATGCTCGACGACACGCTTGTGGTGTGGGGTGGTGAGTTCGGCCGCACGAACTACTCGCAGGGGAAGTTGACGGCCACGGATTACGGTCGCGATCACCATCCGCGTTGCTTCACTGTCTGGATGGCTGGCGGCGGCGTGAAGCCGGGCATGACCTACGGAGCCACCGACGAACTCGGCTACAACGTGGCGGAAAACGCGACGAGCGTTCACGACCTCCAGGCGACGATCTTGCATCAACTCGGCATCGACCACGAGAAGTTGACGTACAAGCACCAGGGGCGTTACTACCGCTTAACCGACGTACATGGAACTGTCGTGAAGGAGTTGCTGACGTAGGTCTGTTCAACGGCAGTTGTCGCGAACACGCTGCCGGGCACGATTGTAGCGAGTTTCGCGGTTCCTCCGTTCGGGCGGTCGGGGGATCGTTGGCTTTCAGTTTCTTCGCACGGGCGTCTTTCCTTCACCCCGTCCACCGGGTATCTTCACTAATAATGCATCAAGCCCAGCACGTCCTCTCTCACGGAGGAGCCTCATGACGGCAGGCATGATTGTGCAGCTACCGGTAACGGTAGCATTCGGAACCGATGAAGAGTTCGATCTGCGAGTTCGGCTGGAATCTGAACTGACTACCGCACTGGCCGCAGTTGGCGCGGGTCAGTGTGCGAGCAGCGACATCGACACATCCCACATGAACCTGCATCTCGGCGGGATTGTCGATCCCATTTCCACTCTGAATGTGGCGAAAACCGTTTTGGCACGCTCGGGGTTGCTCGGTCGCGCTGTGGTCGTTCTCGAAACTCGCTCCAAAGCCGACCCGGACGATCCCAACTTGCAGATCCTCTGGCCGCCGAACCAATCGAGCATTGCACGCTCTGCCTGATCGTCACGAATGCCGGTGGCACCAAAACAAAAAGCCTGGTTCACGGCAATGTCCGGATCGGGCGAAAGCCATTCGAGTTGAACCGATTCGACGGACTGACAAAGTCGAGCCGATCTCCACATCGCAACAACGCCGATCCTTCGTCGAAAGCGCCACCCCGCAACAGGCGGCGCATGCGGCCGTCAATCTCCAGATACATCTTGTGCTCGACATCCTCGACCTGATCGGTGTTGTACAGCAAGCCGGGATCCTCGACCCACTCCAAAGCGTTCCCCAAGACATCGAATAGTCCCCACTCATTGGGTCGCAATCGACCCACCGGCCACGCCCGATCATCAGCGTTCTTCACATACCAGGTGTATCGTGGGAGTAGTTCCTCCGAGCGTCCGAAGTAACGTGCCACGGTCGAACCGGCATGCGAGACGTACTCCCACTCCGCTTCGGTTGGTAACCGATACCCCTTCAAGTTCAGATGCCCTGGCTTCATCGTCATGCCTTCGGCGTACTTCCCTTCCGCGTTCGGCTTGTAGCACCACTGATCCTCCGGAATGCCCTCGCGCTCGCTGAGCCAGTTGCAGTATCCTGCTGCCGCATACATCGTCACCGACACCGCTGGCGAGTCGCGATCCGGGCTGTAACGCTCCACCCACGAATGCTTCGGTTCATACCGCAGGAACTCCTCGTTCGTGACCTCTTTCGTGGCGATCGCGAACGAGCGACTGATTCGCTTCCGGTGAGCAGGTTCGTTCGCCGCGACACGTCCAGGCACCGTCACCCGCGAACCCATCACGAATTCCACCGGACCGCGGACCACCGAGTAAGTCTGCCCCTGACCGTTGACGAACCAGCCTTTCTCGGGCTTCGCGGGACTCGGCTCTTTCGCTTTGGCGGTCAACTCCGTGTCGATGCTCGCGATCTGCTTTGCACGCCCCCACTGCTGCCGAAGAAGCCAGTCGATGGCCGAGTGCAATCCCGCGTCCGGATCCGTCTGATACAAATAGAGCAATTGCGCGATGAACGGCTCCCGCACTGCCATGGGAAGCACACTCGGCGAGTAATCGCCCAACGCGACCACCAGCGCCCGGCGAACCGTCAAGTCCGTTTCAACATAAAACCGACGGATCAGCACCACCGGGTTCGCACCAATCCCAGCGAGTCGCTGGATGAGGTAACTTCTCAAACTTGGGTCGCCGTCCGCAGGGAACTTCAACAGCGGCCAAACGGTTTCGGGTTCGCCCAATTTCAGGAGAACCGCGGCCGCGTTCGCCTGTCGTCTGGCCAGCGTTCGCCGCAGCGTATCGGGAATCGTCACGCACCGTTCGACCGCCACGCTCGCGACCGCGGCGATGGGGGCGTCGAATGGCACATCGGCCATTTCCGGCGCCGCGAAATCGGGCACGATTCGCTTGGTCAATTCCTGACGCAAGACGGGTGCGATGTTTGCGAACTCAGCAACAATTTCCGGCTCGAAAAGACGATGATGGCGGGCATCCACAAACATCACGAGTTCGGCCAATTCAACAGGACGATCGGCGATGAAACTCGCCAGCAGGTTCGCGGTGAGGTCGAAGCTCGATGCTTCGGCTGCCAATTCCGATCCGTCCAGTTTGCCAGCCCTCATCCGCAAACGCGACTCGGGGTAGCGTTTCAGAAGGACCGGGACTAGGTAAAGCCGAACCGGTTGGAGTGCCCGTGCCCAGATTGCGACCTCAAGCGGATTCTCCTGCACCAACTGCTCAACAAGATGCGGAGCGGCGTGCTTCCACTCGGGTCGGTCGGGCATCAACCCGGCCAGGGCTGCCGCGGCCCGCACTCGCATTCCAGCCGTCGCCCGGTCGTCTGTCAGAACTGCCTGGAGCGACGGTGCGACCACGGCCGTGTACGGTTTGAGCAATTCCCGGATCGCGAGCAACTCAAACGGGCGGCACATCGGCAGATACTCGGCCAATTCTTTCGCAAATTGTGGCTCGTCCGGCAGCAACGCGAGCCTCGCGTGCAACCCGGCTCTGGTATTGGCCGGCTGGGTTGCCATCTCCCGGAGTTTAGCCTCGGTCAGATCGTGGAAGTCCTTCAAGTCTTCGAGCAACCGAGGAACGCCCGCTGTCTCGGCCGAGTTGAGTGCCTGAACGAGCGATTCCGCCCGTGTCTCGCGAGATTTCTGCCGCGTCACTTCGGCGAATTGTTTCTCGGCCTCGATTCGGTCGTCGGCTCGCTGCTTCACTGCTGCGAGTTGTTGCTGGACCATCGCCCGTTCAACCTCGAATGCGACAACTCCGGCGACAACCAGAAGGACTGCTCCGAAGGTGACAGCCAGTGCCCGCGTCGGGTGCCGCTTCCCCCACTTGAACACCCGCTCGACCGATCCCACCGGCCGCGCCGTGATCGGCCGACCACTGAGGAAGGATTGCAGGTCTGCCTGCAACTCCGCAGCGGTGGCGTATCGCTTCTTGGCGTCCTTCTCCAGACATTTCAAGCAGATCGTTTCGAGGTCTCGCGGAATTCTCGGGTCGGCCGCGCGAAGTGGAGTTGGCTCACGAGTCAGAACGTACCGAATCGTGTCCATCATCGAGTCGCCACGGAATGTTGGCCGCCCGGCGAGCAGTTCGTACAGAATGGCTCCGAGAGCGTACACATCCGTTGCCGTGCCGATCTCTCTCGTTTTTCCGGATGCCTGTTCGGGGCTCATGTAGCTCGGCGTGCCCATGACAGCACCGGATACCGTCATGTCCGAGTTGCCCACCTTCGCGAGACCGAAGTCAGTGATCTTTGGTTCGCCCTCGGCCGTGAGTAGCACGTTTGCAGGCTTCAGATCCCGGTGAACGATCCCCTTCGAGTGCGCAGAAACCATCGCGTCGGCGAGTTTCGCCACGAGCTTCGCGGCATCTTGTGGCGGCAGCGGCCCCTCGCGTGTGAGCTTTTCCGCCAGGGTGCCGCCGCTGACGTATTCCAGCGAGAAGTACGGTTGGCCTTCGTGCTGACCGAACTCGTGAACGCCCACGATGTTTGGATGGGCGAGTTGCGCGACCGCTTCGGCTTCAACCAGGAAGCGAACGCGGGTCGTGGTGTCGGTGTATTGTCCGCCGAGCAACATCTTGATCGCCGCTCGTCGGCTGAACCGGAGATGTGTCGCGAGAAAGACCACGCCCATTCCGCCTCGCCCGAGTTCGCCCTCGATCTCGTAGCCCGGGATTGAGGGGTACACGTTCAAGCATGCCTCGGAGAGCGCCGCGGCTTTTGCTGCGTCGGTGGGAGACTGCTCGACGGTTCCGGGTGTCGATACTCGACCCGGTGGGGGCACGGTTTCGGCACCGACACCGGTTGGCGGTTGTTGGTCTGGGTGGAGAGGGTCCGGCAGGGTACCTCTCGAATCGGTGACATTCGGCTCTGGAGTGGACATGCACCGATGATACCGAATCGAGGCTCGCAGATAAACAGCGCCGGGTTCGTTACCCGATTCCGATACAGGGCGGTTGCGTGTTTCACATTGTGTGAGATGGGCAATCGCCACCCCCTCGCTGGCAGTCGGGGTTCGCCCCTGAAACCACAGCATTTTGGCGAACCCCGACTGCAAGGGAGGGGGGTGCGCTTCACAAACCCAATGTGAAACACGCAACGGCCCTGCTCCAGCACCCGGCTTTGGGCGTGGTCTTTCGGCGTGTGCCCGATTAACTGTAAGATGCCGAGGGCACGCCCTGACTCTCGCTCTCCGTGGTCGATGAGGCTTCCATGCTGTTTCTGATGCAGTGGTTGATGCTCGTCTTCTCCAGGGTCATCCTGGGGTTGCGATATCGAATCAAGGTTACCGGCATTCAGGAGGTCATGAAGAAGCCGGGGCCGTATCTGATCTTGCCGAGCCACCCGGCATACATGGACCCGCCGAACGTGCTTCGCGCTCTGCTCGGCTGGTTCTGGATGCGGCCAATGCTGCTCGAAACGAATTTCGAGAACCCCGTGCTGGGTCCGTTCGCCTGGGCTCTCCGTGCGATCAAGGTGCCCGACCTTGATAAAGCCAGCGCCGAAGCCAGGCAGCGTGCTGAGGGTGCCGTGAATGCGGTCATCGAGGCGCTGAAAGCAGGCGAGAACGTTGTGCTGTGGCCGTCGGGAATGCTCTCACGCGACGGCGCCGACTATCTCGGCGCTGCTCGCACGACTGCCGACGTTCTGAAAGCCGTGCCGAACACCATGATCGTACTCGTTCGCACTCGCGGGCTTTGGGGTAGCTCCTTCAGTTGGGCATACACGCGAACCCGCCCTCCACTCGTGCCGCGAATCCTGCGGGGTGTGCGCATCCTGTTGTCGAATCTCGTCGTCTTTACGCCACGACGCAAGATCACGATGCACCTCGAAGCGTTCGGCCCAGGTGAACGCCCGGAACCGAACCGCGAGAAGCTCAACCCCTGGCTTGAAGCGTGGTACAACGTCGATGCCCCCGAGACGCCGACGTTCGTGCCGTACCACTTCCTGTTCGGGCCGCGCACCTACGAGTATCCTCCGGCGCTGTCCGATGTCGGGATCGACCCTGACAAGGTGAAGTCCGCGACGAAGGCGACCATCGCGGAGTTCCTCACGGAGAAACTGAAGCGACCGCTCACCGATGCCGAGAATCAGCCCGAAACGACGTTTGCACAGCTCGGGATCGACAGCCTGGAAGCAACCGAGATCACGCTCGAAGTGGAACAGCGGTTCGGCTTCAGCGGCGACACAGTGCCGACGACGGTGGGCCAACTCTGGGCGCTCGCGGAGGGTCTGCTCGACAAGGGACCGCCGAAGCCGCCGCCGGAACTGTGGTTTCGCCCACCGTCAGACACCGACACGTTCCAGATCCTCGGCGAAACGATTCCCGAAGCGTTCCTGAACCGCTGTGCGGCACACCCCAAGGATGTCGCGGTTGCGGACGACATCGCCGGAGCGCTCACTTACGAACGCCTGCTGATCGGCAGCCTGACGATGGCTCAGCGCTTCCGCGACCTGCCCGGCGAGAACGTCGGCTTGCTTCTGCCGGCGTCGGTCGGTGCCGATATCGCGTTCCTGGGGTTGCATCTCGCGGGGAAACTGCCGATTGCGTTGAACTGGACAACGGGGCCGGCGAATCTGGAACATGCCGCGAAGCTCACGAATCTGTCGCACGTCGTGACGTCGAAGGCGTTCATCGACCGCACGCACATCGACGTTCCGGGAACCGAGTTGGTATTCCTCGAAAACATCAGGCGTGGCGTGGGCAAGGGCGAGTTGCTGAAGCGACTGTTCGCCGTGCGATGGTTCGGGAGTTCGCTGCGTCGCAATACACTGGCGAGGTTGCCGAATGATCCGCAGCGGCCGGCTGTGGTGCTGTTCACTTCGGGCAGCGAGAAAGCACCCAAGGCAGTGCCGTTGACGCACGCGAATATCATTGCCGATCAGCGAGCCGCGGTGCCGCCACAGAAGCTCACGCGAGCCGATTCCGTGCTCGGCTTCCTGCCGATGTTCCACTCGTTCGGGCTGACCATCGCGAGCCTCTTCCCGATCCTTGCGGGCTCGAAGGTCGTTCACCACCCCGACCCGACCGACGCCTCGGCACTCGCTCGCAAAGCCGCCGGGTACAAGCCGACCATCCTGATTACGACGCCGACTTTCCTGGGATTCATCCTGAGTCGCTGCAAGCCCGGTGATCTCGATTCGCTGCGAATTCTGGTTGTTGGTGCGGAGCGCTGCCCAGACGAGATGTTCGATCGCGTGGCTCATCTCGCGCCGCGTGCGACCGTGCTGGAAGGTTACGGCGTCACGGAGTGCGGCCCTTGCGTGTCGGTGAATCCGGTCGATGCCACCAAGCGCGGCACCATCGGGAAGCCGTTGCCCGGCGTGGAAGTGTGCGTGATCGACCTCGAAACGGATCAGGTGTTGCCAGCGGATTCGCGAGGAATGCTACTTGTCTCAGCGCCGACGGTGTTTCCGGGCTACCTCGGCACGGGGGTTGAGTCGCCGTTTCGCGAACTGAACGGTAAGCGGTGGTACGTCACGGGCGACCTCGCAGCACTCGATCAGGACGGCTACATCGTGTTCCACGGTCGGCTGAAGCGATTCCTGAAGGCGGGCGGCGAGATGATTTCGTTGCCGGCGCTGGAGGAGCCGTTTGCGAAACTGTATCCACCGACGGATGCGGGGCCACAAGTGGCTGTGGAGGGGATCGAGATACCGGGGGGTGGTCGGCGAGTGGTGCTGTTCACGACGCAGGACATCGCGTTGAAGGAGGCGAACGCGGTGCTGGTGAAGGAGGGGTTCCGTGGCGTGATGCGTCTCGACGATGTGAAGAAGATCGACGCGATTCCGGTGCTGGGCACGGGCAAGACAGATTACAAGGTGCTTCGCGGGCAGATCGCGGTGTGAGGAAGGATGTCCGAGCCCGAGCGCCAAGCGAGGCGTTATCGTCCCCTCGCTTGGCGCTCGGGCTCGGACAAACCACCCATCTCACTCGGCCTTGCGACCCTGATTCGCGTCGAACCAACGGCGTAAACCGCTGTCGCAGCCAGCAAGCCCGCGGCGGGTTAGCCACCACGTACTCACCAACAACAACACGAAGCCCGCTGTCCAGCTCCAGGTGATGCCCGATCGCAACGGCAGATAGCACGCTGCTGTCGGCACGAACGCGGCCAGCACGTCCAACTTCGCCCGCAGCAATCCGAACAGCAACAACGGCAACCCCAGCGTCAGACCCATCGCGACGGTCCCGGCTTGCTGTCCGGTGCTGAACGCACGAAAGCCGACCGCGAACGAAAACGCCCACAACGCCAGGCCACCACACGCCGCAGCCAGCGATTGATACCACGCCGCATATCCCGACACCGCCATCGCCACCCACAACATCGCCGCGATCCAGAGATAACTTCGCCCACGTTTCCACGCAGCGGAAAGCGATGCGTGCCAGTAATCGTCGGCCGTCAGGTTCGTGAGCAGGAGCAGTTCCAGCCGCTTGCAGCGATCCGCGACGGTGGGATCCCACAAGCCGAACTGAAACGCGGCAGGCACCGCAGCGAGCACGCACATCGAAGCCGCGACCATTGGCGGACCGCCCCACAACTCGAAGATCAGAAACGGAACCCGGCCCATCCAGTCCGGCCAGTTGTCGCCGGCAATGATGAACGCCGAGTACAGCAGACAGAAGCCGCCCGCGAGGTACACGTTCACACGCCCGGAATACTCCATGACTCGCCGCACCGCCCACCACGAAAGCGGTCGCTCGCCGATCAACGCCGACTGATCGACACGGTCCGTTGCCAGCGGCTTGTAATGTCGGTCGTGGAAGTGCCCCTTGAGCCTGAACGCGGCGCGAACCCCGAACACCAGAATCATCGCGAGGCCGATCAGATTCACTTCGACGAATGATCGCCATTGCGATTCCGGACCTTCCCGTAGCGAGAACCAGTTTCGCACCACGCCGAACGGATTCTCGTGAAACACCCGCATCACGAATCGGAAAACCCAGTCGCCGATGTCCGGCGGCAACCCGGTGATCCACATCTGCAACTTCTCGCCGGCCAGGATTCCGACGATCAGGTAGAACAGAACGCCGAGCAACCCGATGAACTCGCCGACACGCCGAATCGAGAGCGGTTCGTAAGCCCAGACAGTCAGGCCCAACGCGGTCACCACGCCCCACAGAAATGGCATGAGTCCGAGCGGCCACAGATCAGCCGGAATAATGACGCCTTGCAGAACCATCACGAGAAGAACCGGGAACCCGGCGAACGACACCAGCGCGAAGCGGCCGACCCCGACGAGCGATTCCGCGAGGAACACGCGAGGCGGTCGCAGTGGCGAGACGAGCAGAAACTCAAGTGCCTGACTTTTGGGGAGCTGTGCGAGCCGCCAGCCGACGAGCGAAGCCCCTTCGACAATGCCAACGATCAGGGCGAGTTGCCCGACGGCAGAGAGGCGTTCGGGCGTGTTTGAATTGGCGGCACCCCAGCCGAGGAAGGCCATCAGCAGGATGTGGAAGACGACCGCACGGCGGAAGGTGATGTGCCGAGCAGGGGCACGCATTCCGAGGGTGAAAAAGGCGTAGAGCATTGGAAGAATTGCGGAGTGCGGATTTCGGAATGCGGATTGAAAGCCCAATCAATCAAGGCAGCTCCCAATCCGCGATCCGCAATTCGGAGGCTCAGGTGACGTCCCGACGACGGTACACCCCAGACGGTGAGGGGGCCAGCGAGATGTTCGGCGACGATCCCGGTCGTGGCGAGTCGGGCTTGTCGTCCTTCACGATCTTCCAGGCACTGGTATCGTCATCCCGCACGGCTTTCAGCTTGAGAGCTTTCAGCACAGCCGTCATGAAATCCTTGCAGGTCGGGAAGCGTGACTGAGGCACTGCCGACAACGCCCGCAGAAGCGCCGGACGTTCCGCCTCAGGCAACGGCGACATATCGGCCATCGGTCGGAGATAACTGATCGACGGATCGTTCGGCGGCGGCGGGAACGGAAGCAATCCCGTTCGCAGAACGAAGTACGTGACCGCGAGGCTGTACTGGTCGGACTGTTCGGAGTAATAGCCGATGAACGCTTCCGGCGCAGCATACGCCGGGGTGCCCTGCTCGGGGCAAGGCGTCCGGGAACCGTGCGTCGGCGTTGCGAGTCCGTGGTCCGTGAGTTTCGCCGTATCGCCGAGCAGCAGAATGTTGCTCGGTTTCACGTCGCCGTGCTGGAATCCGACCTTTCGGCCATCAAGCAGGTGTTTTCGGGCGTTCAGGAAGTCGAGCGCGTCGGCCACCTGCCACATATAGAGGCCAAGCATCGCAGGCTCGAGCTGCTGACCAAGTTCGTTCTGGTACACCAGCATCAGGTCGAGGAGCGTGGCTTCCGCCAGCTCCATGTTGATGACGATATAGCCGGGCAGCGACCAGACGGCGTTGTGTTTGATGAGGTGTGGATGATCCATCACCAGGAATGATTGAAGCGTGCGAATCTCGCGTGCGGTCGTGGCTGCGTTGGAACTCGGCATGAACTTCAACGCGACCATCTGCCCGTCCGGAGCGTCGGCTTCCCAGACTTCAGCGAAACCACCACGACCACGCACTCGCTTCAACCGGTAACCAGGTGAGGGTTCGGTCCCCACCTGCAAGTTGAGTGCGCCGGGGGTGTTGGATCGTATTTTTGGGAAAAACGTCAACGCCGCCTCCCCTTCATGGTGAGCGGGTCATACGGCGATCTGCCGGGAGATTGGCAGGGGTAATGATGACGAAAGAGTAGCATATCAGGTCCGGCTGGGAGCCACCAATCTGGTGAAGTTCACAACCCCAGAAGCAAAATTCTTGCTCAAACTTAATTCTGTCACGTTCTGGGAATAGTTGTCAAGCGCCATCCCGTGGGCTTTCCGGTTTGGTAAGGCATGACGCCGTGAAACTGCGGGCCGTCGCGGTCGAATACGTAAGGTAGGAAGAATCGGTCGCCTTCCCATAACGGCAACGACGGCACTCGGTCGATCTCAATCCATTCTAGCGAACCTTCGGGATTGTTTGTCAAAGGAATGCCGGTGAATTGGGTAATTCGGAAAATGAACCCGAACCAGTCTTCGCCATTCTTCCCGAAGCCCGGCCAGGAGATGGTGCCTGCGAGTTGCACCACATCGCACTCGATTCCGGCTTCTTCGCGAATCTCTCTCTTCAGGCCAGCGACCACATCTTCATCCGATTCGAGCTTCCCACCCAGCCCATTATACTTGCCGAGGTGCGTATCGTCGGGGCGAGTATTCCGGTGAATCATCAGAACTCGTCGCCCATCCGGAGAGAAGACATACCCGAGCGTGGCGAGGATTGGGGTGTAGGGCATGGGAGACGCAAATTGGAAAACAGCAGAAGAAATCGCCGCACGATCAAAGCCAGAGAAAAGGCACGATCCAGATAAAAAACTGAGAGTCATTGTTGTGAGCGTCGAGGTGTCAGGCCGACGGTGTCACTCAGCACCAACTCGATTGCGGATCAACCGTCGGCCTGACGGCACGACGCTCACACTCTTCTGTTTTGATCGTGTCTTGATCGGGTTTCGATCGTGCGGCGATTTTGGTTTCATTTACACTTCCGGTGGGGGTCGCAACCCGGCGATGATTCGCCGCACGATCACGAGATCTTCATCCGAGACGCCTTCACGACGCCAATAACGCCGTTCCATCGCGTCGAGAAGCGTTTCCCACATCTCCGAAGTAACCTCTGAAGGCGGTTCCCAGTTGGTGCGGCGCTTGAATCGCACCTTGAACTGCCACGCACGCGCGAACTTCGAGGCGCGGACGTATCTCCGTTCCTCTGTGCCGGGCGCAGTGTCGGTCCATTCGATTTCCACGGTCGAAACTCCGGCGGCAGTTCGGTAGAATTCAACTTAGCAGAAACCGCGTGGCTCGGTATAGCCTGACCCACACGCTGGGTAGCGGAGTCGCGAGATGTTGCTGTATCAGGATCATGAATCAGTCGTGTACTCGCTGGCGTTCTCGCCAGACGGCTCCGCCCTCGCAAGCGGTGCAAAAAACGGAACCGTCTTCGTTCGCGATTCCGTCGGCGAACGCTACCGACTCAAACCCGATCCAAACAACCTTCCCATTTATTCCGTCGCTTACACTCCGGACGGCACCGGCGTCTTGATCGGCGGTGCGTCGGGCTGGCGTGGTCAGCGATTCGACGGCCACATCTGGAACGACTTCGGGCCGTCGAACACCACACCGGTCACGGCTCTTGCGCTTCTGAACGATCACCTGCTCGCTGTGGGCGTTGGGGATCGAGTGGCGAAGAGTGCCGGGAAGTTTGAACTGTGGGACATGGTGACCGGCGAAAAGCGTCCTGCGCAGTTCTTTGAACCGAATGGCGTGCGTGGACTGGCGGTGTGCCCCGGGAAGCGACTGGTGGCGTGGACGACAGGGCATCGCAAGGTGTGCGTGTGGGATTCGATGAAGGCTCGCCCGATCGACTTCCCGCAACCGAAGGAATGTCCGGCGATCGCGCTCAGCCCAGATGGAAAGCTCATGGCGGCGGCGGTCGATTATTCAGTGAGAGTCTACGGGATTGAGAAACGCCAGCAGCGAGTGGAACTGAAGGGGCACAAAGGACAGGTTTCGGCGGTCGCGTTTAGCCCGGACGGTGAGACGATTGCGACGGGAAGCTGGGACGAAACGGTGAAACTGTGGGACGCGGCGACGGGGCGAGAGCGGACGACATTCCGCTGGCCCATCGGCCGCGTCACTTGTTTGGCATACGCACCGGACGGCTTACGACTCGCCGCTGGCGGCGACCTCGGCAAGATCGTCGTGTGGGACATGGAGTGAGAAGACAGAAGCCGCCGCACGATTGAAACCCGATCAAGACACGATCAAAGCAAAAGACAAAGACGTAGTGTTGAAAACCTTGATGGCTCTTCCGTTTTTACTGAGAGGCGCGCAAAGAATGTTAAACTTTTGGACGTGTACAATGGTGCATGGAGACCCCAGAAGTTTCCTCCAGCAACTGGCGAGAATGGCGACGGTTGCGGGCCTGGTCACTTAAACAGCAAGGCTGGTTCCAAC
>JAIOPV010000191.1 GCA_021413735.1 Planctomycetota bacterium | reverse complement strand
GCGTTCATGATCCTGTCGGATGGGATACAGGAACTCTTCCTGCGTCTGACGGGAATCACCCGACCTGCCGCAAACGAAGCACTCACCGGAACCTTCGGTACTGTTCCTGGCCTCGTCACATTTCTGGCGGTCGCACTGGGGCCGGGTCTTGTCGAGGAGTTCTGGTGTCGCGGCTTCCTCGGTCGCGGACTCTGTGCCCGCTACGGACTCATCTGTGGCGTTCTCACCACCTCATTTCTGTTTGGGATGCTTCATATCGACCCCTCTCACGTGATGATCGCCGGGCTGATGGGAGCATATCTGCACTTCGTGTATCTTGCGTCGCGGTCGCTTTGGGTTCCTGTGTTGTTGCATCTGATGAATAACGGGCTGGCCGTCTTCCTTGCGCTTACCCCTGGGTTGCAGTCTGCTGTGAAGGCGTTTCAAGATGACAAGCAAGGCTTCCGCCTTGTGATGGATCTCGCCTCTTTCGGGCTAATCGTGTTCGTCAGCGTTGCGTTATGGACGAGCCGTGCTGAGTTGAGCAGCGAACCGATCACGGATGTCGATACCGACACGAAGGACTGGCGGCCGGAATACCCAGGAATTTCCACCCCGCCACTCGAATCGGATGTGAAACTTGGCTATGGTGCGGTCAGTCCTGCCGCGATGCTTCTGGCGATGGGTTCGTTTGGCGTGCTGGCGTATCTGCTTTCTCAACTGAGTTCGTGAGACATCACGCGAATTCTTGCTGGGAATACTCCCGCAGTTCCGGATTTCACGCGAATCTTCGCAACGACGTGTCTCGTGTCGTTTGTGTCTGATGTTGCGATCCTCACGTACACACGGAATTCACGACATCCACATTGCTCGCAAACGCAATGCGAATGGCGGTTCTGGGTTGCCGGAGATCGTGTTCTACCTTTATGGTAGATTAAGACTCGTGTCCCGCAACCATTGACTGCTCATGTCGAAGCTTCCAAGCGCGTTTCTCGTCGCCCGTCGGGACGACGGGTTCGGTGATGTTTACCCGCTGCATCTCGGCACGCGGTATAAGCTCGGTCGCGCCCCAACCAATAAAATGACGCTGCAAGACGATCTGTGCAGCCGCGAACACGCAGAGGTGTTTCCAGATGGCGCAGGCTGGTCCGTCCGCGATTTGAGCAGCCTGAACGGAACTCACGTCAACGGCGAGCAGGTGCGTGCGGAACGTTCACTTCGCCCGCTCGACGAAGTTCGCATTGGCCGCACGCGTTTGGTGTTTGTCGAGCAACTCGCGCAGCTTCCGAATTCTCCAAACGGCGAACCACTGCGTATCGATAAAGCAGATGGCCTCGAGATTCGCAAACGCCTCGGTCAAACTCGTTATCAGCCCGAACCGACCATTCAGGCCGATGAAGACACGCTCACCGATCAACTGCGAGTTCCCCCGCAGCAGGCCGTGTCGGTGCTGTATCGGCTGGCGCTCGACATGGCCGGCGCCACGAATCCCACGGAGTTGTGCGAACTGGTCGTGGATGCGGTCTTCCGGGCAACACCGTCTGAAGTTGTGGCTGTGCTGGCGTTGAAAGATGGGAAAGATCCGGAACCGGTGGTTTACCGCACCCGTGGTATCGGGACACGAACATATCACAAGGTTTCGACCTTTGTCAGTCACGAGGTGATCGACACCAAACACGCAGTTCTTGCCGCGAACATCTCCGAGAATCAGGCGCTGAAAAACCGCGATAGCCTCTCGGAATTGAAGATTGCGAGCCTCATTTGCGCTCCCGTAACTTTCGGGGATCAGTTCCTCGGTCTACTTCACCTGTATCGAGCGAACCCCAACGGACCATTAACCTCCGACGATCTCGAATTCACGCTCGCGGTTGCGAGACAACTCGGAGCCGTGTGGCAACGGCTCCGGATGCAGCACTCACTGTCGGCCGAGGTTCGCAGCCTGAAGGATTTGCTTCGCGTCGAATCGGAGTTGGTCGGTGAAAGTTCCGCATTAGGGACGGTCGTCTCGCAGGTTGGCCGAGTTGCCGAGACCAAAGCAACCGTCCTGATCCGCGGCGAATCCGGTAGCGGGAAGGAACTCGTTGCGCGTGCGATTCACCAGAGCAGCCCACGGAAGGATCACTCGTTCGTGTGCCTGAACTGTGCGGCGCTCACGGAATCCCTGCTCGAAAGCGAACTCTTCGGACACGAGAAAGGGTCGTTCACCGGCGCGACAGAGCGGATGATCGGGAAGTTCGAGGCTGCGGATCAAGGCACAATCTTCCTCGATGAAATTGGCGAAATGTCCCTCTCGACGCAGGCGAAGTTCCTTCGTGTTCTCGAAGGGCATCCGTTCGAGCGAGTGGGCGGGAACGTCGCGATCAAGGCAGACGTGCGAGTCGTGGCCGCGACAAACCGATCACTGGAAGAAGCTGTGCGAGCAGGAACGTTCCGTCGCGATCTGTTCTTCCGCCTGCAGGTGGTTCAACTTGAAGTGCCGCCGCTGCGAGATCGTCAGACTGATGTGCCTCTCTTGGCGGAGCATTTCCTGAAGAAATTCGTGCGTGAGACGGGCCGCAAGATTCGCGGTTTCACGCCTGCTGCGTTGGAGAAACTCCAGGGATATCGCTGGCCGGGGAACGTGCGAGAACTGAAGAACGTAATCGAACGAGCGGTCGCGCTGGGTTCCGGTCCGCTCATCGACGCTCCGGAAATCTGGCTCTCGGAACTCGATCTCACCGCTCCGCAGGCTGGTGCTTCAACAAGTGCATTTCACCCTGTTTCGCTTGAGGAAGTCGAGAAGCAGCACATTCTCGAAACGTTGAAGCACACCGATTGGAACAAGTCACAGGCCGCTGCAATTCTCGGCATCGAACGCTCGACGCTCGACCGCAAGATCAAGGCATATGGCGTCACGAAGTAGGGCCGGCTCAGCCCGGCCAACCCGAATCGCAGCTCAATTTCAAGAGGCCGGCAGAGCCGGCCCTACACACCTGCTCGTAACTTCTCGACGAACTTCGCCATGTCGCTTGGCATTGGCATCGTCCAGTGCATTGTCGCCGTGGTCGCCGGATGCGTGAAACCCAACTCCGTCGCGTGAAGAGCTAATCGCGTGGCTCCGCTCTTGTCGTCAAACATCGTGCCGTCGCGCTTCTTCACATACACCTTGTCGCCACACACGGGGTGTCCGGCTTCCGACAGGTGAATGCGAATCTGATGCGTGCGACCGGTTTCGAGTCGGCATGACAGCAACGTGTAACCCGTGAATCGTTCCTCGACCGTGATGTGCGTGGTGGCGACCTTTCCGCCTGAGTCCGGGAGATTCGTGCTGCCACGGCGACCGTCACCGCGATCGGGAATCAGAGTCGTGGTGATCGTGCGCGGCGAGATGACGCCCGGCACAACGGTGAGGTAACGGCGAATGACCGTGTGCTTGTGGAACTGCAAGCCGAGTTCGCGTTCAGCGAGCACAGACCGTGCGAACGTGACGAGGCCACTGGTTTCCTTGTCGAGACGATGAACGATCCGCAACCGCTGCAAATCGTGCGACGAGCGGCTCAGTTGCTTCGCGATGGCCCATTGCGTCAGGTCTTCGAGCGTGGGGTCAAGTTCGCGGCGTTCCTCGGACCATTCGAGCTCCGCGGGGTGCCGCACGGTGTTCACCCCCGCGGGTTTCTCGACGACGACAACGTGCTCATCGAGGTGTCGAATGACAAGTCGGCTTGGGTGAGCCGTGCGTGGCAGCGGCTTCGGGTGTTCGAGCAGGACGATGACTTCATCTTCTTTGACGCGGCGTGCGTCGTCCGAGCAGATGGCGTCGCCAATCTTGACGCGACGCGCAGCGATGAGCTTGCGGACGTCGTTCCACGAAGGCCCCCCGAGCCGCGAACGCAGCACCTTGGCGAGCGTGTGGCCAGCTTCTTGTGGTGACACGGTGAACGGGGCAAGTGAAAGTGTCATCAGTTACTTCTCGTCTTCCTCTTCTGCATCGCCGAAGTCCACGTCGGCCCACTGGTCATCGGGATCGGGGATGTCCATGTACGCGGTGCAGTGCGGACAAACCTCTGTCGTGCCCATTGCGTTCGCGGGCCAGTCGGACGACTTGCCGCACTCTTCGCAGGCTACTGTTACCGTGCCTGTGCGGGCATCTCGCTTTTGTTTCTCAGCTTCGATCGTTTTCATTTCTTCTTCAAGGAACTGCTTCGCAGGATCAACGTGAGCGGGGTCGGTGACCCACACTTCAACGCCCTTGTGGGAGAAACCAGGCACGAGGCCGGTGATTCCTTCAAATCCTCCGAGGGTTGCTTCGTTCATGACCTCTGCCGGGAACCCAGCCCCGATCAAGACGCCTGCAATCAAATTGGCCGAGGCACCATCTTTCGCGACAAAGACACACTTCGGATCGCGGTAAATCATGATGAAGTTCCAGAGGATGGTCGAAAATCAGTGGTCACGAGTCGCTCGCCTTCGGTCCGTGGCCGGGTTTCTGGCGTCGGGGTCTGCGAAACTCGACCAGGGCGGTAGCCCTTGTTCTGCCTCGGGTTCGGAACGGTGTGGTAGTGGTCAGCGTTCGCAGCAGCGTTTGCTTGTCGGCGACGTGCCTTGATTGCTTCTTTCGGTGGCTGACCAGCGATCAAGCCTTCGCACCCGCCAATCAGGTCGGCGCGACCCGCTTGAATGAGTGCTTCTCGCACCTCGAAGTAGTTTTCCGGCTTGAAGAACTGCATCAACGCCCGCTGCATCTTGCGGTCGCGGAGGTTCTTCGCAGACTAAACCGGCTTATTCGTAAACGGGTCGATGCCTGTGTAGTACATGCACGTCGCGATGTCGTGTGCCCTCCGCATGAAGCAATCGTTCTCGGCAAGAGTCGTCAGACATCAAGATACCGACGGTAGCGCACTCAGAAGTCTGCGGTCGTCCTCGAACCGCTTGACGGCCCGGTCGAAGGAGCCGGTCGTTTTCGTGAGCACCAAGGAATAGGGGCTTCCCTTACGCTCCAGTTTATGTTTGACGTCACATTGATGCTGGTCGATCGTGCGAATGAGATGCTGCCGCAGGTCTTCGCGGGCCGGAATGCGCCCGATCTCGTGCCTGGCGTCGGCAAGAAAGGCTTTGAGTTGTGCGCAACACTGGCACTTGCAATCGACGTTCGCGGGACGCGCCCAATCGGTCGGTGGCGTCGGCTTCTTTGCGGTGGCGCGTTCGAGTTCGCCGCGCACCGCGTCGAGCCAGGATCGGAATTGTGGCTGAACCACGCCGAACCGCTTCTGCGACCACGGAATCAACAATTTCAGGGCGGGAACCTGGCAATCGTCCAGACTGAATTCGTCCGGCAATTCGCGGGCGAAGCGAATCACTCGGGACAACTCCTCGTCGCGGCCACTCGCCGCCAACGCCTGAAGTAGCAACGGGAGCGATTTCTCAGCAACGGAGGCTTCGCGACGATAGCGAGGCGAGGAGTACGGTCGCTGCCGCGGTTCGCAGAATCGCTTCACCGCGATCGCGCACAATTCCCCGGCGAGAATCGCACGCTCGGGATCAGGCGACGGTTGGCAGCAGAACGCCGCAAGCCATTCGACATCGCGCAGCGGAATATCCGTTCGCCAGCGTTCTTTTGGTTCCGATGCGAGCAGCTGCATCAATTCCTGGCCGAACGCGGTCCATCCGAACTCGCGACACGCGGCCACCACAAACGAACTCAAGGGCAGTACCTCATCCTGTTCCGCCAGCTTAGTCAGGAATGCCGCGATGGTGTCCCGGTCGTGCAGCAGGAGCAGATGTTCCGGAAAGTCGTTGAACGGCGACTTCTCCGCACGCTGCGAATACCCGAATCCGAAAGTTTGTTTGGGCCAGAGAGCCACGATGGCACGGGCGAAGTGAATGCTGTCGCTTCGAGCGGCTTCGAGCCGCTTCTTGGGTGTTTTGGCCAGCTTTTTCACCATCGAACAGAACAGCGGGATGCTGACGGCCGCGCCGGCGCTGGCGACTACCTCGAAGTGATGATCGCGATGCCAGACGACGATTGCCGACCGGTGATACCAGCGGTCGAGCGTGTTGCCGGCGTTGCCCGTGTAACCCTCAAACTCCTCGGAGGTCGGTTTCCAGTCGTCGATCGGCACCGAGGAAACGATGGCCGAGAGATCGAACGCAATGGTTCCCAAGGGTTGTTTCTGACCACTGAGATTCACCCACTCGGTTCCGCTCAAATCGTCTTCGTAGGTCTCGCCAATCGTGATTTCATGCCGCCGTGGCGCACGGTAGGAATAGCGAGAGTAACTGTCGTCGAAGCTGCCGTCGTCGGCGAACTGTGACAGGTGGCGCGAGACCTGTGCGAGATGAACGAGGCAACCGGCTTTCTCCGCGGCCGGCGCGATCAAATCCGCGAGTTGTCGATCCGCTCCTTTGAGCAAATCAAGCGAGAGTCCACGCTGGGTATAGTGGTGGTCTAGCGCGAAAACGAGCGGCTTGGCTGGCTCGCGCACGATCCAAGATCCGATTGCTTCGGTCAGTCGATCAGCGGGAGCGGTTTGTTTCGCCGTAGTCGATGTCTTCCCAGGCTTCAGCACCAGGTTATAGGCCAGAGCGACGCGAACACCGTGAGTCACGCGTTCAACTTCGTGTTCGCAGTCGGCGTAGAAAGCGGCGAAACAGGCAGCCTTTCCGGACGCTGCTTCCTCGAACGCCAGTTTTTGCTTGGCGGCACCGTGCCGAACGATTAAGCGGCCGCCCTCGAACGGACTCGGGAGGACAACGATGAGACTCGCCACCATCCGATCGTGCTTTTCGCTGTCACGGTGGGGCAGGAAGAACCCACCCTTTTCGTACACGAGCATTTTGTAGAGTTTGGCTTCCAGTTGGTTCGCGGGCAGTCCCAGAGAATCTGCGACCGTTCGTGTCGCATCGGCGATGGCCGAGTTCAGCTTCTCGTCGAGTTGAAATTTCCGCGGATCAAGCTCAAACGTCTTGCGGACGCGGGTATCGACCAGCGTTTCCGTGCCTTTCCCGTAGGGCGCGACTTGGCAGGCCGCGATCAGCGACTTCGCGACCGCGCGTTTCAGCGGAATCGACACGCGGCCCAATCCCTCGACGACAAGACCCGGATCGGTGACGGGCAGGCGGCCTTCCACAACGAACTTCGCCGATCGTGTGGCCTGCCCGATGGCAGACGCGAGCTTCTCGACCGAGGAGTTCAGGTTGCGGTTCTTCGGGGAGTTTGGCATCGGTTGCTCCTACTCGTCAGCATATTGCGGGGGAGACTTGCCGACCCGCTTGATCACGCGCGGATAGGTGACGGTCGGAATGGCTTGCTCGATACGCTCCACTTGGACCTGATGGAACCACTCGTCGCCGAAGTCGAATAGGTAACCGAAGGCGCGATTCGGCTTCAGATCGAGTGAATCCAGCGTGGTCGTGCGGGCGTCGCCGTGTCCCTTCTTGCCTTCGTCCGCGTCCGGAATGCCGTAGTTCGGCCCCTTGGGATCGAACGGGCGCTTGCCGAACTGGAACTCATAAAGGTGTTCGTCGAACCGATCGAATGCCTCGAAGATGGCGTGATGCAGTTGTTCGAGCGTTTGGTCGCCGCGGATTTCGATGGAGCGGCTAATCTCCTTGTTGGCGAACTTCTCGCTGACAGGACCAGCCCTCAGAAATACCGTCACAACGTAGAGCTTTGCCGGGGGTGAGGCTGGGGGCACGGCAACTCGTTTCGACGTGTTGCCAGTTCGCAGCGGACGCTTCTCCTGCTTCCGATTGTTCCACGGCGGGATCTCGTCTTCGGGAACCAGGAGTTGCAGTGAACGGGGCTGGCCGGGATGACGCAGAAGCAGTCCCTTCTTTTCCAGCGCCTTCACCATCTGATTGACCGACGGCGGCGAAACGCACATCGCCGCGGCGATTTCGGATTCGGCAGGTGGGCAGCCATGCAGACCGATGTAGGCGTGAATAAACGCCAGATATCGGCCCTGTGTTGGAGTGAAACTTGCCATGCCGCTGGCTCTCCTCGCTTTGGGTGAGCGAAGTCCACCCATGATCACGCCTGAAACCCGCCGCCGTTCTTTTTCCCCTGTCGCCTTCCAGCAGATTTTCGACCCGGCCGATAGCCAGTTTTCGGCGGTTCTGCCCCTCGCTCACCGGGCGTTTCGCCTGCGGCAGGGTTGGCCACAGCGTGGTAATGATCGCCTCTGAGGGCTTCATTCGCATGCCTGCGCTTTGCCTCCAAGGCTTCCTTCGGCGGGTTAGCAGGGATCAGCCCTTCGCAACCACCGATCAGGTCGGCGCGACCCGCCTCGATCAGCGCCTCGCGGACCGTGAAGTAGTTCTCAGGCTTGAAAAACTGCATTAACGCCCGCTGCATCTTCCTGTCTTTGATACCTTTCGCAGCGTGGACTTCCTTGTTGGTAAATGGGTCGATACCGGTGTAGTACATGCACGTCGCGATGTCGAACGGAGCCGGGATGAAGTCCTGCACTTGATCGGGTCGGTAGCCGTTGCGCTTCAGGTATAGTGCCAGGTCGATCATGTCAGGAAGGTCAGACCCCGGATGGCTCGCGATGAAGTACGGCACGATCTGTTGACGCGGTTTGCCGCCTTCCGCCGACGCCGTTCGAAACTGTTCCGCGAACACGCCGAAGTTATCGACGCTCGGCTTCTTCATCAGGTCCAGCACTTTCGGGCTTGTGTGTTCAGGCGCGACCTTGAGCCGCCCGCCGGTGTGGTGTTCGGCCAGCTCGCGAACGTACTCCGGCGACAACTGGGCGAGATCCATCCGAATGCCCGACGAGACGAACACTTGCCGGATGCCATCGACATCACGCACCTTCTGCATCAACTCGATCAGCGGTCCGTGATCGGTGCCGAGCAACTTACAGATTGTCGGGTGAACGCACGAGAGCCGCTTGCATTTCGCTTCGATTTCCGGCCGCGAACATCGCATCGTGTACATATTCGCGGTCGCGCCGCCAATGTCTGACACCACGCCCTTGAAGTCCGGGTCAACCGCGAGTTTCTGAACTTCCTTCAGAATCGACTCCTGCGAGCGGTTCTGGATGATCCGCCCCTGGTGAGCCGTGATTGAACAGAACGTGCAGCCGCCGAAGCAACCCCGCATGATCGTGACGGAATCCTTAATCATCTCATGGGCGGGGATCGCTTCGCTGTATGACGGGTGCGATCGTCGCGTGTATGGCAGATCGAAAACCGCATCCATTTCCGTCTGCGAGAGCGGCAGAGCAGGGGGCGTCTGCACGACAGCTTGCCGATCGTGGAACTGCACGAGCGTCGCGGCGTTAAATGGGTTCGTGTTCGTGTGGATGATGCGAGTGGCGGTCACGAACGCGAGCTTGTCGTCACGCACGGATTCGTAGCTTGGGATGGTTTGGACGGGAAACCCGTTGAGTTGCTGAGCGTTCCCCTCCGAAGACTTCGGGGCGCCGCTCAGCGAAGTGCGGAGTTCGTCCGATTCGCGGGCACCCATCGCGTAGGTGACGCCGCGTAAATCACGGAGATCACGCACGGTCTGGCCTGCCGCCATCCGCTTCGCGATCTCCACGATGTTCTTCTCGCCCATGCCGTACACGAGCAAATCGGCCTTGCTGTCCAGCACGATCGACCGCTTCACCGTGTCCGACCAGTAATCGTAATGCGCCAGTCGACGCAATGACGCTTCGACGCCGCCCGCGATCACCGGCACCCCTGGATAGGCTTCACGGGCACGCTGGCAATACACCAGCGTTGCACGGTCCGGACGCAGGCCAATGCGGCCGCCAGGGGAATAAGCGTCGTCGTTGCGGACCTTCTTGTTTGCGGTGTAGTGGTTAATCATCGAGTCCATGTTCCCCGCACTGATCGCGAAGAACAGACGCGGCTTGCCGAACTGTCGCCAGGCGTCGCACGACTTCCACGCGGGTTGGCTCAGAATCGCGACACGAAAGCCTGCCTCTTCCAGCACCCGATGCAGAATTGCCATCGCGAAGCTCGGGTGATCGATGTAAGCATCACCCGTGACGAACACGACATCGACCGCGTCCCATCCGCGAGCTTTCATCTCGGCAGCGGTCGTCGGTGCGTGCAGCGACGCAGGCCGTTCGCCCAATAACGGCAACGCCAGGCGAGCTGTGGTCTTGGTGGTCGGGGTCGGCATAATCAGATGGTCTTTCGTCGGATCGAGGCTACCAGTCGATTATAGCAGGTGAACGTTTGCCTCGCGATTTCGTGTAATGCAAGTAGCACAAGGCTCCCGCCCAGTGCTCCGAAAGCCGACCCCATCCGGGGTGAAAACCAGTACCAAACGCCCTCTTCGCCCTGGAAGGGCCGTCTTTTGTAGCACAGGGCGGGAGCCCTGTGTTCTGTTTGCGAGTTGTGTCGTTTTCTCCCAATAACCCGTTGGAGCCAATCGTGGACGTGGTCGAATACCGTGGCTGGAAGAACAACCTTCGCCTCGCGAATGCAGATGCCGAACTGATCGTGACGCTCGACGTTGGCCCGCGAGTGATCGCCTATCGGACTCCGGGCGGCGTCAACGTGATGAAGAACTACGATTCAATGATGGGCGGCACCGGCGAGGCCGAGTGGCAGCTTCGTGGTGGGCACCGTTTCTGGCTCGCTCCCGAAGATCTCACCCGCACGTATTTCCCCGATAATCGCCCCGTGAAATGGGAGGCGATTGGTGAGCTTGCGGTTCGTTTCACGCCACCGCCCGAGACGGAATATGGCGTTCAGAAAGTGATGGAATTGAAGCTCGGCAAGACCGGAACGCGGGTCGAAGTTCGCTTACAGGTCACCAACATCGGCAAGGAACCGACGGAACTCGCACCGTGGGGGCCAACCGTCATGGCTGCGGGTGGCGTCGAGATCATTCCGTTGCCGCCGAAGAAGAATCACCCCGGGCACACGAGTAACGCCAAATCGCCCGCCGACTACGCCCCTAATCAGGAACTGATTCTGTGGCCGTACTTCGACTTCGCCGACACTCGCTGGTCGTTCGGCAAGAAGTACATCATGCTGCGTCAGGATGTGAACAAGGGGCCAACGAAGATCGGTCTCGCACACCGCATGGGTTGGGTTGGCTATCTCAACTCGGGCGTCCTGTTCGTGAAGCGATTCGACTACCGCGAAGGAGCGGTCTACCCCGACATGGGCACCCGCTATCAGACGTTCTCGAACGAGGACATGCTCGAAATGGAAACGGTCGGCGAACTCGTGACGCTGCAACCCGGACAGTCAGCGGAACTGGTGGAATCGTGGGAACTTCATGGCAACGTGCCGCCGGTGCGAACCGAGTGCGACGTTGACCGCGTGATTCTGCCGCTGATTGGATAAGCGGAAACCGGTGTAGCGGTCGCCCCGATGGGGTGGCCGCTACACACCAACCCAAATTGGTTTAGGCCGTAACTAAACTGATGCGGTCGGGGTGGCCAACTCGGAACACACGGCGAAGCAGTTCCCGCAAACCTGGCTCTTCCACGCGGTCAATCGCTTCGTCGACGCTGATCCACGCCCGATCTCGTGAGCCACGCTCCGGCCAGTCGTCGAGGGCTTCAATCACACGCAGCACATACACCATGACGTGATACTGGTTCCCCATCTTCTCGTAGACGTAGTTGCCAACCGGTTCCGGGTCGAGCGTACCGACAAGACCAGCCTCTTCCCAGGCTTCTGCTAACGCACCCTGACCGGGTGTATGACCGGGATCGATCAACCCTTTCGGGAAAACCCACCGCCGACCACTTCGAGAGGTGACCATGCACACGCGACCGTTTAGCACGGGAATGACCCCGGACTGATTCACCCAAACTGTCATGAGGGGACACCGGGTCGTGTGGTGGAATCGGGTCACTGCTATTCCACCGCATCGGCAGCGAACGTCAAGTGTCTATTGCCAGCTTCTCCGAATCCACATGACTCGGACTCGCCTGAGCCCGTATCATCTCGTTCGTCGTGCTTCTCCGAATAACCGTTGTCTGCTTCGTGTGCGGATATGGCCGATCCACTACTCAGCGTTCGCCAAGTCATGCAATCGGAACCTGTATTGGTGACCCCTGATTGCCCGCTTCGCGATGCGCTCGGAATGATGAACGACTGTCGCATCGGCGCGCTTATCGTGTCCCGTTCGGATGGCAGTCTCGCTGGGATTTTCACGGAACGTGACCTCTTGAAGCGTGTCGTGACCGCTCCACCGGGATGGCACGATCTCCCAATTTCAGCCTGGATGACCGTCAACCCGCACACAATCGGACCCAACGCCGAATGGGATGCTGCTGTCGAAATGATGGATCGGTTACGCGTCAGGCATCTCCCGGTGATCCAAGACGGGCGAGTGATCGGAATTCTTTCGACACGACTCCTGATGCGGCGACGAACGGATTATCTGAACCAAGAGGTCGAACAGCGAACTCGCCAACTTCGCCAGGCGAACGAGGAGCTGCTCGCCCGCGATTCCGAGCAGACGTACAACCTGCGGGCTGCTGGTCGCTTTCAGGCGCGATTGCTGCTTCCAAGCACTCCCCCGGTGTGGCCGGAGTTGCGCTGGGGACTGCACTACGCGCCGCTCGATCATCTCGGCGGCGACTACTACGACATCGCACATCCTGAGCCGGATTTGCTCGGATTCCTGATCGCCGATGCCAGCGGACACAGCATTGCAGCCGCGATGGTCGCCATCATGAGCCGCACGGCGTTCTCGGCTGTGTCGAGCAAAATGGCATCGCCTGGGCAGGTTCTCACCGAGATGAACCATCGCCTTCAGGGACTTGCCGATTCGCGGTTCGTGACCGCGTTCTATGCGGTCTTCGACCGTCGAACTCGCGTTCTCACCTATGCCAACGCCGGACATCCGTATCCGCTACTTTGGAGGGCGGAAACCGGGGAAGTTCGCAGTCTGGGAGCACAGGGGTTCATGCTCGGAATCATGCCCGAGGAACAATATCGCGAGAAGACAATTCAACTCGCGCTCGGCGATCGACTCTGTTTCTACACCGACGGTCTGGTTGAAGCGCGCAACGAGATCGGCGAGACCTTTGGCACCGACCGGCTTCGCGCTTGCATTGCAGCACATGGAGCGGAACCTGCGAAGGGATTGACCGCACACATCATCGACTGGCAGCGTGCGTTCAGTGGTTCGCAATCGCTAAGCGACGATCTCACGCTTGTGGTCGCGGAGTTGTGCGCGGAGTGAAGCTCTGAAAGCTGGCAGGCGGAACGCGGGGAAATCAGAAGAAAATCGGGCACGGGCACGGGCTCGGGCGCGGGCACGGACAGAAAACCAAGGACGGGTCGATAGGATAACCCCGAGCAAACTGCACACCCGCGAGGACAAGGGATGGCCGACCAACCATCGCAGGCCGTGCAAGACTACCTCAAGGCAATTCACCGCCTCGGGGGAGACGAACACGTCGTTGAGCCCAACGAAATCGCCGTCGCTCTGGGCGTCAAAGCTCCATCGGTGACCGGGATGTTGAAACGGCTCGCCGAGGCTGAGTGGATCGTCTATACGCCAAAGGAAGGAGCGAAACTCTCCGCGAGCGGGCTTTCCGAAGCCCGGCGTGTGATTCGCAGACATCGACTCGTGGAACTCTTTCTGACGCGAGTTCTTGGCCTCGACTGGAGCGAAGTCGACGCCGAGGCCGAAGCACTCGAACACGCCATCTCACCGCGACTTGAACAAGCAATCGCGGACCATCTCGGGGAGCCGGTCGAAGATCCGCACGGACACCCGATTCCTTCGCGAACTGGCGAACTGCGCCGGCGCGAACTTCGCCGATTGTCCGAGTTCGCCGCAGGGCAGAGCGTCGTCATTCGCGAAGTTCAGGACGACAACCCCGCACGGTTGCGCCACTGGCAAACACAAGGATTCACTCCGGGAGCGACAGTCGAGATCCTGACTTACGAGCAACTTGACGATTTGTTCGAGGTTCGGGTCGGCGGTCGGCTCATCCGTTTGGGCAGTGAGGGGCTTGCTGGGTTGCGTGGGGAACTGGTGGGCCAAAATTCATCTCCGGGTACAATATGACTCAGAATTATTGTGGTGCATGAGCGAAAAGATTGCCTTATCCGAAATGGCGGAAAATCCGTCACTTTCCGTGCAGTCCGTCTCGTGATTCAGCGGGGGAAAAGTTTGACGCCTTCGGTTCATGGAATACGGTTGAATCAGTGGTGGCGACGGGGATCTGCTCCTCTCCACCCGACTCGTTCTTGCCCCTTTCCAAAAACTGAAAGCGGAGGCTCTTGTGCTCCCCTCGATCATCACGTGCAACATTGCTGGCCTTGCGATCGCGGCCCTGTACTACACTTGGCGAGATGTGTACCTCGTTCGTCTGCGTCGCCAGAAGAACGCGAACCTGCACGAGCGAGTCGCTCACATGCTGTGGGTCGCTGCGAACCGTGCGTGATTCGCATTTCTGATTGCTGACTGTTCTCTGCCCGACCAACTTGGTCGGGCTCTTTTTTTGCTCGTCGTCGATGTCACCCGCATGACTGCAACTTCCCACATGAAACCGTTCGGCGAAGCCCCCTCGCGTGTTCCAACTGTGGCGTGAGTTTGATAAACTGTCGGGAGAGTGGGAACGTCCACCGGGGGCGGGCATGGGCATCCAGGACCGCGATTACTACCGCGAGGGCTCCAGTTTTCTCGATGCCTGGAATCGCCAGGGCGTCACTGTTTGGCTCATCGCGATCACCTGCGGAGTGTTCTTCGGGCAGTGCATTACCGGTCACCCGATGATGAGTCCGTTGGTTGGGATCGGTCGTTACGATCCGCAACTCGTTCAAGATGGCGAGTTTTGGCGACTGTTCACGCCGATGTTTCTGCACGCGAGTTTGTGGCATCTCTTCTGGAACATGCTTGCCCTTTACTTTGTCGGCACACGACTGGAAGACGTTTATGGACGCAGCGAGTTCGTTGCGTTCTACCTGTGCGCGGGCATCTTCGCTCAGGTGTTCTCCTTCCTGGCTTGGTCCAGTGGCCTCATGCTTGGGAACCCGTCAATCGGAGCGAGTGGAGCAGTGTCGGCCGCGATGGTGGTGTACGCTTTCCATTACCCGCATCAGAAACTTTACCTCTACTTTCTCATACCTGTGCCGGTCTGGTTGCTTGTCATTGTGTACCTCTGCAGCGATATGCTGGGTGCCTTTGGAGCGATCAACGGACCAATTGCGTACTTCGTGCATCTGGGAGGCGCGTTCTTCGGCGCGTTCTACTACCAACTCGGGTGGCGTTTGATCGACCTGTTCCCCGGCTCGCGACGAACGGCGAGAGCGCGATCATCTCCACGTCTGAGGGTCGTTCCGGCAGATGCGATTGAAGACACGCCGACGCCAGTTCGGTCCGCCGTCGAAAGCGCCTCGCGAGCGCCGGAGCCACGAACCGCAAGCGAACCCGGCGACGACAGTCTGGAGAAACGCCTCGATCAAGTTTTGGCGAAGGTGTCCAAGTTCGGGCAGGGAAGTCTGACGCCCGAGGAACGCGAGATTCTGTTCAAGGCCAGCGAGCTGTACAAGAAACGCCGCAAGTAGCGAATCGAGAGAAACATGCCACTGTTTGAATATGAATGCCGGGGCTGCAACCGCCAGTTCGAGGCGCTGGTCAGTGCGCGTGTCACGGAACCCGTGCATTGCCCTTTCTGCGAGAGCGCCAAGGTGGAGCGGCTGATCGGTCTGCCGACTGCCAAAGTCGTCGAAGGTCAACCGGCGACCAACTGCCGCGGAGATGCTCCACCGTGCGGCGCGCCGTGGTGCGGTCGTAAGGGATGACGACCGTGTCGGTATGGCTCTTTGTACCCTGCCTGTCGCCCATTTCCATCGCCGCGTTTGTTGGACCTGCCTTGTGGGTCTCTTCGTATTTGCACTGGCCGAAAGTGCCGGTCCGCCACGCCATTAATGGGGTCATATTTTGCGGTTTTCCAGGGTTCTCGGTCCTCGCAGGCTCGCAAAAAAGAATTATCGAGCAGGCTTGCCTTGTGAGGACACCTGGGATAAGTATGATGATTGAATAACTCTACGGTGCGTTGCCATCTCCCGTCGGGTTATGGAGTTGGGTCAGATTTGTCGGGTGGTAGACGCTCAACGCCACCCTCTCCCAAACCATTGTCTCCTCATCCGAGTACGCTCCAATGACCGATCAGAAACAAGCAAAGGTATGTGCTGACATGCTTCAGGCGATTGCCGAGCCCAATCGCATTCGCATCATCGAGTGTCTCCGAACTGGGTCGATGAACGTGACCCAACTGGCCAAGGCACTGAGCGTCGAAATCGTGAATGTTTCTCACCACCTCGGTGTACTTCGCACGGCTGGTTTGGTTCAGGACGAGAAGAAGGGCCGATTCGTTGTATATTCGTTGCACCCCAAGATTTTCAACAACGAAAGCAACAAGGCCACGCACCTTGACCTCGGTTGGTGCCGGATTGAAATCCCGCATAACTGAGTGTTCGCAGCTCGTTCGCCCAACTGGCCCACACAATCGGTGTGGGTTTTTTCATTTCAATGCCCACGATCCTGTGTCGGTCGGAAGACCTCGACCCGCATTCGCTGCGGGATCACTTCGAGCAAAACCTGCGTGATCTTGTCTTCAGGAACGCAGACGAACTCGCCATCGGCATGCGCACACAGCGGCGTTTCGCTGGAAATCGCGACTCGCCGCACGCGACCAACCTGAATGAGTCGATGTTGCTCGGGGAGGTTCCCCGTGGCCATCGCGGGAAGATAGCGAATCATATGCCCGCGATTGAGCCTCGTGGCGTGCATGTAATCGAACTGACCATCGGTGAGGCTCGCAGCGGGGCGAAGCGGGAAGTTTCCTTCGCGCTGACCGTTCAGCACTGAAAGTGCAAGAGTGGGCGTCACAATCTCGCGGTCGTCGAATTGGATGGTCATGGTTGGCGTGGCAAAGTGCTTCACCATCGCCTTGAGGAAGGCCCAGGCATACAGCGGCATTCCTTTGACCCATTGCGTTTTGCGGGCTTCGATGGTGACCATGCCATTGAAGCCGACGCCGAAGCAGCAGATCATGAACCGCTCGCGATCCCCGGCGACAACGCGACCGACATCGACCTCTTGAATTTCGGTCGGAAGGCGTTCATGTCGCTTACTCCACCAAGCGTCCATACCGAGGGCGAATGCGTAATCGTTTGCGGAGCCAATCGGCCACACCGAAAACACGACATCGCGGCGCTCACTCTGGAGGATGCCGTTTGCGACTTCGTGAACGGTGCCGTCACCGCCTGCAGCGACAACTCGCGCGAATCCTTCCCCCGCAGCCGTGCGAGCCAGTTCCGTTGCGTGCCCTGGCTCGCGGGTTGCTCGCAACTCGAAATCGCTTCCGGTCGTGTTCCGAAGTTCCGCTAGGAGTTTTTCGGCCTTCCCGCGACCGGCAGCCGGGTTGTAGATCACACAGGTGGCAATGCTCATTCCATTCTCGGGGTTGTGCGATGTTCACGCTTCGGCCGATGGTGGAGGCTGACATACCGGCGGCGCTCGCACTCTGGCAAGGGTTGCCTGGAATCGGGCTTCGCGATGCAGACAGCCCCGAGGCGATCGCACGATATCTCGACCGCAATCCGTGCTGCAGTTTCGTGGCAACGAATGATGCAGACGAACTCGTTGGTGTGAGCCTTGCGGGGCACGATGGTCGGCGTGGGTATCTACATCACGTTGCGGTGGTGCCAGCGCTTCAAAAGCGGGGACTCGGACGGAAGCTAGTGGAGCATTGCCTGACGGCGTTGAAGTGCGAAGGCATCGACAAAGTGAACTTCTGGGTGAAAGCCGACAACGCGGCTGGCCTGGCGTTTTGGAATCGCGTTGGTGGGCGCGAACGCACGGATCTGGTCGTGGTGTCCATCATGTTGAGTGACAATCCGAATGCGTGAATTGGTTCAAAATATGAATGGGCTTTTGGTGATCGACAAGCCGGCTGGCATGACCTCGCGGGATGTCGTGAATCGCGTGCAGAAGTGGTTCCCACGCAAGACGAAGATCGGTCATACGGGCACACTCGATCCGCTGGCGACTGGCGTTCTCGTAGTCTGTATCGGCGCAGCAACCAGGCTTGCGGACTATGTGCAAGCGATGGGCAAACGCTACGCTTCGCGGTTTCGCTTCGGAGCAACCAGCACGACGGACGACGCCGACGGCGACATCACCGAAACGCCGGATGCTGTTCCACCGTCGCGGGAACAACTTCAAACGGCACTCGCGTTGTTTGTGGGCCAGATTGAGCAGTTGCCGCCTGCGTTTTCGGCGCTGAAACTCGGCGGGCAACGTGCCCACGCTCTCGCACGAGCTGGAAAAGAAGTTGCACTTGCTCCGCGAACTGTCCGTGTCGAAGCGATTCGCCTCGTGAATTACGAATGGCCGTTCGCTGATGTCGAAGTCGATTGCGGGAAGGGAACATACATTCGCTCGATCGCACGCGATGTCGGCGACAGGCTCGGTGTCGGTGGGCTTGTGCAGACGTTGCGACGCACGCGAGTCGGACCATTTCTGGCAGAGCAGGGGATGGGCTTGGAGAGCAATCCGGCGAAAGTGAAGTTGTTACCGATTTCGGAAGCGATTGCTGGGATGTTACAGGTTCGACTCGACGCGGAACGCAAGCGACGGTTCCTCTGTGGGCAAACCGTGGGTGCGGAACTGGATGATGACGAGGTTCCGGTGGGCACCGAGGTCGCGGTGCTGGGCGAAGCCCTCGAGTTGGTTGGGATTGCTATCTGGGAACGCGGCTTCGTGAAGCCGCAGATCGTGTTTCAGACGTGACAAGTGAGCGTCGAGCCGTGAGGCCGACGGTGG
>JAIOPV010000190.1 GCA_021413735.1 Planctomycetota bacterium | reverse complement strand
AGAGGGCAAAATCAGTATCCTTGGGCCAGTGGTAAGGCATCCTGCCAACCTCCACGTTCTGGGTCGCCTCTGGCGATAAGTTGAGCACGCAACAACTTACACCCAGAATACGCTACCTTCTAGCCCTCTCCCGGATCGTTGTCCCTAAAAAGGAAGGGGGAGCAAGAACTGTTGGGTTTTAGCCCCTCTCCCCTTGGGGGAGGGGTTGGGGAGGGGTCTTCCCTTCGTCAGACTTACGCCACGCGATCGCCGCCAACATGAAGAGCCCCACGGCGTACACAACACGCCGTTCGGCTGGTCCGAAGATCACAGTCGCATTCACGACAACGAAGGCCAGAAATCCGTGTACCGTCACCGCTATCCAGCGAGGACGGTTCGCGTGCGTGATCGGATTCACCCACCACCACACCACATCGACAGCCCACGCCAGCGCGAACAGATAGTTCACGACAATTCCCGCCCCCGAACCGCCGACCGTGCGGACGTGTTCGACCGCCGCCTCGTGCGACCACCCGTGCGCCAGCCCGAACGCCAGCACGAGATGAACGAACAGCGTCGCCAATCCGAACGTCCACAGCAATCGGGCGAGTCTGTCGGCGAACCGCATCGTGGCCCACGCAAGGATCATCCAGCCAACAGTTGCCGCGGCACTTCCCGTGATAGCCGGGTGTCGCAGTTCCTGCCGGGGATCGCGAACCGCCAAACTGACGCAGACCCCGATCGCCGCTGCCCAGATGGCGAGCAGCACGAGGAACGCGAAGATTGGTGAATGAATGGCCCGTCGCAGCGTCATGGAGCACTTTTAGGGAGTACGTTCCCAATATGGGTATTCGCCGCTCGCAGCGTTGCGCTGCCAAAGTGGAATGCGACGTTGCCAGCGACGGATATTCCAACATTGATTCCTCCGGACAGGTGACATGGTTCCGGACATGGGTGTGCGTGTCGTCCGGAACCAATCAGAACTGCCGAGACGCTTGACTTCCGCGAATCCGTTGGCCTCACGAACACGCCGCGCTTAGACTGACGCAAGAACTCGTCTGCTCCTCTCTGCCGACCTCTCATCTCCCCTGAACTTGCTTCTGCTCACCTTGAACGGAACGAGAACCGCGTATGCCACGGCGAACGAAGATCGTTGCAACCATCGGGCCAGCGACAGACAGCCTAGAACGCCTCGAAGCAATCCTTCGTGCCGGCGTCGATGTCGCCCGCATTAACTTCTCGCACGGTGCGGCCGAGGAGCACATCGCTCGCGTTCTCCGCTTCCGTGAAGCTGCCGAGCGAGTCGGCAAGGTTGCTGGCGTGATGGCCGATTTGCCCGGTCCGAAACTGCGGGTGAAACTGACTGCTGCTCGGGAACTGATACCCGGTGATTCGGTGACCTTCTCGCTTTCGCACGAGCCGTGCCACTGCGACGACCTGATCCTGACCGAACCGGAGATCCTCGCGGATGTGCGACCCTGTCAGCGAATGCTGCTCGACGATGGCCGACTCCAGCTCGAAGCAGCTTCGCTCGGCAGCGGCCAGTTGAAGGCGACCGTTGTTGTGGGCGGAACGCTGAAGCCGAACAAGGGTCTGAACCTTCCCGACACACCGCTCACCATTGCGACCATTACACCGCGAGATCGCGTCGCACTGGAAATCGCCGCTCGTGCAGGCGTGGACTGGGTGGCCGTGTCGTTCGTACGCGGGCCTGAGGCCGCCGACGATGTTCGTGCCGCGTGTGCTGCTGTCGGAATGAAGGTTCCCGTGCTCGCGAAGATTGAGCGGCCTGAAGCTGTGAGCCGGGCCGTGGCGATCGTCGCGGCGTTCGATGCGATCATGGTGGCTCGCGGTGATCTTGGCGTCGAGATGCCGCTGGAACGTGTGCCGACTGTGCAGAAGATGCTGATTGCGGAAGCTCGGCTGGCTGGCAAGCCTGTTATCACCGCCACGGACATGCTCGATTCGATGCGAGAGAACCCACGGCCAACTCGGGCCGAGGCCAGCGACGTCGCGAACGCCATCTTCGACGGAACCGACGCTGTGATGCTTTCGGGCGAAACCGCTGTCGGCATGTATCCCGTCGAAGCCGTCACTTGTATGCATCGGATTGCTGTCGAGACGGAAGCCCACATTCACGCTGCGGGAATCGTTGGCGCTGCGGGGTACTTCCATCCAGAAGCGGGCATCGACGATCCGATCACGCTTGCCGCGTGCAACCTGGCCAGAGAAATCGGAGCGGCCGCGATTGTCACGCCAACCCTCTCTGGCCGCACAGCAAGGCTAATTGTCCGTCACCGACCTGGCGCTCAGGTGGTTGCGGTCGCTCCGACGGATGCGATCGTGCGAGGGTTGGCGCTCGTCTGGGGCATCGCTGGCGTTCGGATGTCGCCGACAGCGCCCGGAGCAGATCGACTTGCTGCCGCTGTTCAAGATGCGTACCGAGTGGGAGCCGTGGCTCCGGGGGCACTGGTCGTGCTTCTGGCTGGTCATCCGATTGAAGGTGGACCTCACTTCCCGACCGTGCGGGTTGTGCGAGTTGGTCCCGGTGGCGAATCCGGGGAGCCGTGAGCTAGGCTTTCGTTGGAGCGCATGTGGAAGCGGTCCCGTGATCGCACCGTCTCGCCCTGTCCGCAAACTCCCCGAAGTCGGGAGCGCTTCTCGTCTGAGCCAATGTGAAAAGAATCATGTCGTGCGCTTCGCGCCCGTCTTCTGAGTAGTGACACCCCTCTGTCACTCATCTCTGCCATGTCGCGCTGCAATTCATCCGCGAATACCCATCTGAGCGCCGAACCTTTCTTCAGTTCCCTTCGACGACACCACACGAGCAAGGATGCCCATGAAGGAACCCACGCGGACGTCACTGTGTATTGAGTTTCTTGAAGCACGAGAAGTACCCGCTGCATCCCCTATCACCGAGACGTTCGACACATCCAGCGTTCCCGGCTTGCCGGCCGGTTGGAACCGGTGGAGCAGCGACAACACAACAGCATTCACAACGGCCAGCGGTCAAGGTACGGGAGCATCGGTCGGGCTCATCACCAACGGAGGAAGTGCCACATCCGCACTCACATGGTCAGGGCAAGCAGTTTCGCGAGATGACGGAGCAGCCGTCACAGTCTGGGCCGATTCGCTGATCCGCACGTTCGTCTTTACTCGCGGCACCAACCTCGGCACGCAGACGCCGAGTTACCTCGCAGCCGTGGTCACACGCGGCCTCAATGTCCAACTCGTTGAAGTAACCAACGGGAGCGCTCGCGTTCTTGGTACGATCGCAAGTCCGCCTTCTGCGTATGTGTCTGGGCAGTGGGTGCGAGTGTCGCTGGTTCCAACCGGCACAAGCGTCAGCGTTCAGGTAACCCGTGCAGACACCGGACAATACCTGAACGCGAACGGCACCTGGCAAGCCGCAGCGACAACCGCCATCACCGCGACAACCACCCTCACTCCCGCGACCGGTTTCGCCGGAGTTGGTCGCGCCGCGTCGTACTCTGGAACCGTAAAGCTCGACACGTTCACGGTGCTGCCGGGTGCTTCCACGACAGGTTCGTCGCCCGTTGTGACACTCCCGAGTGCTGTGAAGGAATCGTTCGACACAACTGCGTTGGGGGCGATTCCGGTTGGCTGGCAGACATGGACGAGCGGGAACCCTGGTGGCTTTGGCGTTGCCAGTGCGATTGCATTGAGCCCGTCACACGGTTTCACCTCGACCGGCGGTTCCACCACCGCATCGCGAGCGTGGTCGTCAACGACGATGCCGGCGGATGTGGATGCCTCCGCAGCGGTCTACGCCGATGGCATCGTGCCCGCTCGGGTGTTTGTGCGCGGTGCGAACGTGAACACCACGACGCCGACGTATTACGCAGCGAGCATCACACGCGGCATCAACGTGTCGCTCGTCCGCGTCGTCAATGGGGTCGAAACGGTCATCGGTTCCATCAAGTCGGTGGACTATATCAGCTCGAAGTGGCTGCGTGTCAGACTTGTGGCAGAAGGCAGTCGCCTCCGTGTGATGGTGTCTCGCACGGATACCGATCAATGGCTGACGCCAGCGGGAACGTGGTCCGACACGCCCGATTTCGCTCTCGAAGTGCAGGATTCAACAATCACCGCTGCCGGGGCGGTTGGCCTCGCACGAATGGCGACATACTCAGGCACGGTGACTTTCGACGACTTCCAGGCGCAGCCAGCCAGCGCCGCCGCCGATCCGGTGGTGACCGTTGCACCAGTATCCGGCGGTTCGACACTATCGGGTGAAGTCACACTCCGAGCCACCGCCACTGGTTCGCCGGTTCGAGTCGAGTTCTGGCTGAACAATGTGCTTCGTGCAGTCTCGTCCGCAAGTCCTGCAACGTGGGCGCTCGACACGACGACATTGGCGAACGGAACCTACACGCTTTCTGTGCGGGCTTTCGACGCCCTCGGAAACCTGGGAACTGGCACGTACACATTCACCACCGCGAACGTGAACGCGACCCCGATTCCGACGCCGACGATTCCGCAACACTATTCGTGGATTCGCATCGCGGAACTGGCGTATAGCGGCAACCCGATGGGCACGTTCGAGAAGGGGTTGCTTCAGAATTCCGTCGATCTCGTCGTTCCGAATCCGCGATACCTGTCGGACATCCAGGCTACGTCGCCGAATACGCCGCAGTTGATTTACAGCAACGTCTCGAACCTTTACGGCGGCCTACTCACGGATTGGCTCACGTATGCGGATCGGATGGGTGTTTCGCGTGAACTTGCCTTCTTCCACGTCTCGAAGCCCACGGCGTTCACCGGCAACAGCGCATCGTCGCAGCCAGTCAACTGGTTCTGGGGCATGTACCAGACGCAGACCAGCGGCAACGTGACCAATGTAACATCCGCTTCTCGCGGGGGAGCGACCAATCTCGGAGCGACTGGAACAACCACCGCGATTGGCTACACGGATAAGTTCCGAGAGATGAATGTCACGCTGGCCACAACCGCTGCGACCGGCTGGTCTGGTGTCTGGGAGTATGCCAGCGCTGTGGACGCGAACGGCAAGCCGACGGCGTGGAAGACGCTGACCCTCCTCAAGGATGGCGCCAACGGGATGAAGCAGACGGGGCAGATCACGTTCGATCCACCTGCGGATTGGGTCGCGTCATCGGTTGGCGGAAGCGATCGACTTTACTACGTTCGGATGCGAACCACTGCGGGAACGGCGGCTCAAGCTCCGGTCGTGAAGTCGATTCTGGGGCGTGACTATGTTGGTGCGCACGGCACGACAGCGGGGACGATTCCATCGTTCGACTACACAGCCGACAAGAACGGCGACGGTTACTTGAATGATGCCGAGTACGCGGCTCGCAAAGCTGGCAACGATGCGAGATTCGTCTACGAATCCAGGCTGTTCTATCCATACTACGGCCAGATGCGATTCGTCACCGATCCGTCGGACTCAGCGGTGCGTCGCTGGGCTGCGGACTATCACGTTCGCCTCCTGAACGCCAATCCGTTAGCCGACGGCATCTTCATGGACAACGCCACGGGTAAGGTGCCGTTCCCTGGCGTGTCGGTGCTGGAACCCACGTCCACGTTTGGAGCGGATTCGGGTGCGTTGATGGCAGCAGTGAGTCGAGCCATCGCGCCGAAGTGGGTGTTAGCGAATACGGCCGGCGGCGGAACCGATGGGAACTATACCGCGGCGGGAGCAGCGGGAGCATTCGAGGAGTTCGCGCTTCGTCCGTTGCAGGCGAACTGGTCCGAGGTGAGCGATCTCGCGAATCTCGTGACGCAACGCCTTGCATCCGGAGCGCGTTACTTGGTGCTCGACAGCACTCCAGCGGGCGGTTCCGCAACCGACGCACGCACGCAACTCGCGACGCTCGCTTACTACTACCTCGTCGGAGACGCGGAGCGAACATTCCTCGACTTCAACGGCGGCTATAACCCGGCATCGACCTGGACCGAGCACTGGTCACAAGCCGTGACCGTGAACGTCGGCACAGCGACCGCTGCGATGAGAGTGTTCGCGACTGGAGCCGATCCGTCGAACGCAGCGCTGACGTATCAAGTGTTCGCTCGCAACTACTCGAATGCTCTCGTGCTGTACAAGCCGTTGTCATACGCCACGGGCAAGGCGGAAGGCACGACCGCGAGCAACACGGCGACAACGCACCAACTCGGCGGCAACTACCGAGCCGTACACGCTGACGGGACGCTTGGGCCGATCATCACGAGTATCACGCTGATGAACGGCCAAGGGGCAGTGTTGATTAAGGCGTAGTACGTTCGCCGTGGTGTAGCGGTCGCCTCGCTGGGTCCGCTTGCCGCCCCGTTGGGGCGACCGCTACACGGATTTGCCATTCGCACTTCTGACATTCGCTTTCATCAGTTCCTCAATCACTCCATCGGCCACGAACAACCCTCGCCGCGTGAGCCGAACCGACTCACCATCGTCGGCCAACAGGCCAACATTCACCATCCCCGTGAGATGTTCCCCAAGCAGTTCCGTGAGGTGAAAGCCGGTTTGCTCGTGGAAGTGCGTTCGGTTGATGCCGGTCATGCGTCGTAGCTGCGTGCCGACCGTCTCGAAGGCTCGCTCTCGCGGCTCGAGTTTCTCCGACTGAAACATCGGCGACTCGCCAGACAAAACCTTGCGGATGTATGTCTTCGTGTCGCGGGTGTTCAGTTCACGCACGCCGTTCACATATCGCGCAGCACCGACGCCGAACCCGTGATACGCCTCGTTCGCCCAGTAGCGTTCGTTGTGCCGGGTGCGGAACCCTGGCTTCGCAAAGTTGCTCACCTCGTAATGCTCAAACCCCGCAGCCGTCAGTTGGTCGATGGCGAGTTCGTACATTGCGAGTTCGTCATCCTCGCCAACCGCCGTCACGAGACCGCTTCGCCGTTGCTTCCACAGCGGCGTTCCTTTTTCGTAGGTGAGGCCGTAAGTGGAAATATGATCCGGAGCGAACGCGATTGCAGCAGCAAGATCAGCGGCCCAGGTTTCGATTGTGGAGCCAGGTGCGGCGAAGATGAGATCGAGCGAGAGCTGCAATCCGTGCTTGCGAACGAACTCGACAGCTCGCGGAATCTGATCGGCCGTGTGTCGGCGGTCGAGGGCTGTCAGCGATTCTGGACGAAACGACTGCACGCCGATGCTGACTCGCGTTCCGCCGTGGGCTGCGAACAGTGCAGCCTTTTCGTCGGTCAGGCTATCCGGCGTCGATTCGATCGAGAACTCTGTCGAAGCCGAGGCGAGTGGAAGCCAGCGATTCACAGCAGTCAGCAATCGAGTGAGTTGTTCGGGGTTCGGATAGGTTGGTGTGCCGCCACCGATGAACAGCGTTTCGACCGGCCACGGTTCGCGAAGTGTTGCCAGTTCGATCGCGATTGCGTCGAGGTAGTGGTCGATGAGGTGATCGTTTCCCGCGCTGACTGCGAAGTCGCAGTACCCGCAGTGGTGGGCACAGAACGGAACGTGAAGGTAAGCTGTTCGTGGATCGAGCCAGGGATGTGTCATAGAGACAGTTTAGCGGTCGCCTTGTTGGGGCGACCGCTAAACGAATCCGGTTATGGGAAGACGAACGCCAAACCCGTGAGGAGTGCAGCTTCAAAGGCACTGCCCGTGAGCGTCAACCCGGGCGGGTACAGGAAGTACGGCGTTGGGCTGCCGGGAAGACACTTGCCCGCGTTCGTGTCCCAGAACCCGTAGGCGACTCCCGACGCCAGGCTCTGCGGCCACATTGCAACGTCCTTGTAGAAGAGCACCGCGGACACCAACGGCTGAATCGCACCCAGATCCCAGCCGTAACGCTCCGAGTTCTTGTCTTCAAAATGCAGACGACGGTGGATCAAGTAGAGGGCATCGTAGGTCGTCTGCATCGGCGGGTAACTCGCCGTCTTCGCCTGGTACATCTGACCCCCGCCCACTTCCGGCATCGGCGGGAATTGCAGCGTTCTCTCGTAGGTCGCGTCAATCTTGACTGGCGTTGGCCGCGCTTTGTCTGCCTCGCGGATGCTATTCATGATGATCCGCTCGAGTTGAGCGTCGTCGTACATGACGAAGATTTTGTCGCGCTCGGGCAGGACCGTATAGACCTTCGGATCGACCGGGGCAATCTTCGGTTGCTCCAGTCTGGGCGGTTCGACCTTCGCCTTCGGCTCTTGGGCGCTGATCACAACCGAGGGAAACCCCGGTTGCGTTCCCGGAATCGGCACGGGCAACGCCGGAGCGTTCTGTGGGCTTGGAACCCCCGAGCCTCCCGGATACTGTGCCGTGGCAGTGCCCGCGACAATCGCGAACACTCCGAGCAGGCACGCAAGGTTACACGCCGTCGCCACTGCTCGCTTCCGCGGAGCTGTAGTTCGGGGCTTCATGTGTGATAAAGATGTCATGCGGGTGGCTCTCCTGTACCGACGCCGCGGTCACCTGGATGAATCGGGCTTTCACCCGAAGTTCTTCCAGCGTTTTGCAACCACAGTACCCCATACCGGCTCGTATGCCGCCGACCAACTGGTACACGAACGAGGAGAGGTGGCCCTTATAGGGCACTCGCCCCTCGACCCCTTCCGGCACCAGTTTCCCGTTCGCGGGTTGTGCGGCGTTGCCGCTGCTCGACTGCTGATATCGGTCGGCACTGCCGGCCATCATCGCACCGAGCGAACCCATTCCGCGATACTGCTTGAACGACCGACCACGATACAAGATCGTCTGGCCTGGGCTTTCATCGAGCCCTGCGAACAGACCGCCGATCATGACCGTGAACGCTCCCGCCGCGAGTGCCTTGGTGATGTCGCCGGAGTACCTGATGCCGCCGTCGGCGATCAGAGGTACCCCCGTGCCTTGCAGCCCTTTCGCGACATTCGCGATGGCCGACATCTGGGGCACACCAACACCAGACACGATCCGTGTTGTGCAAATTGATCCAGGGCCAATGCCCGCCTTCACGCAGTCTGCTCCCGCGTCGGCCAGTGCTCTCGCACCCTCCGCAGTCGCCACATTCCCCGCGATCACGTCAATCGAGTGCCGCTTCTTCAAACCCCGTACGGTCTCGATCACGTTCCGACTGTGCCCGTGGGCCGAATCCACCACCAACACATCGACCCCTGCCTCAATCAGTGATGCCGCCCGGTCGAAATCGTTGACCCCGATCGCTGCCCCAACTTTCAACCGACCCCGCGCATCTTTACACGCATTCGGAAACTTCAGGATCTTGTCGATGTCCTTGATCGTGATTAACCCCTTCAGTCTGAATTGATCGTCCACCAGGAGAAGTTTCTCCACTTTATTTCGCGTTAAGATTTTTTCTGCAACTTCGAGTGTTGTGTTCTCGGGTGCCGTGACGAGGTTCTTGCTCGTCATCACCTCGCTCAGTTTCTGATCGTTGTCGTCGAGAAACTTCAGATCGCGCCGTGTCAGAATGCCCTTGAGTTGCTTCTCGTCGCCGATCGTGATCGGCACTCCGCTGACATGGTGTTCTTCCATCACCCGGCGAGCGTGGCCAACCGTGTCATCAGGCGGCAACGTGATCGGGTCGGTGATGATGCCGTTCTCGCTGCGCTTGACCTTGTCCACCTCGCGGGTTTGCAAGGCGATCGTCAGGTTCTTGTGAATGATCCCGATGCCGCCTTCCTGAGCGAGCGCGATGGCCAGTTCGCTTTCCGTGACCGTGTCCATCGGGCTGGACACAATCGGAATGTTGATCTTCACATTGCGGGTCAGTTGCGTGCGAACGTCGGTGTCGCGGGGAACGAGGTCACTGTAACCCGGTTCCAGCAGCACGTCGTCGAACGTGATTCCCATGTATGCGATGCGATCCTGCATGACGGCTCCCGGCTCCGGTGATAAGGGGGATTCGAGATTATAGGAAGCCGGGGCGAAATGAGTCGATGGCAACCGCTCCGTGGCGGTCGTTCGTGATTGATTCCGGGCGACACGCATACCCCTCCCCGGAACCATTTAACCTGTCCGGAAGAATGATAATTGGAATAATCGCCGGCCTTATCTTTGGACCACATCCTGTTTGTGATAATCGCCTTGCGGCAATCAGCGATTAAATTGATGAACTTAGCGGGCAAACTTTTCGCGTCCGAAACCATTCTACAACGTCCGGAATGAAGACGGCCCGTGAACAAGTCACGGGCCGCTGGCAGGTCGTGTTATCTGAACTCGGTTGGATCAGTTGCCGTATTCGCCGCTGAACCCGATCTTCCCGCCGCCGAAACCACCACCCTGGAACTGGCCGCCACCACCGAAGCCACCACCGCCGAAGCCGCCACCACCGAAGCCGCCGCCACCGAAGCCGCCACCCTGGAACTGACCGCCACCGAAACCACGATTACCACCACCGAAGCCACCACCGCCCTGGAACCCACCACCACCGAAGCCGCCCTGGAACCCACCTTGGCCACCACCGAAGCCACCTTGGAAGCCCCCACCGCCCTGGAACTGCCCGCCACCGAAACCACCACCGCCCTGGATCTGGCCACCACCGAAGCCGCCCTGGAAGCCACCGCCACCCTGGATGCCGCCTTGCTGGCCGCCCAGAGCACCGCCACCCATCCCGAGGTAGCCAGGACCGACTTGCGGGAACGGACCCACGATGAAGTTACCTCCACCGCCGAGACCGCCGCCGATGCCACCGCCAAGACCGCCACCTAACCCACCGCCACCCTGGAAGCCGCCACCGCCTTGGAAGCCGCCACCGCCCTGGAACTGACCACCGCCACCGAACCCGCCCTGGAACTGGCCGCCGCCCTGGAACTGACCGCCGAAGCCGCCGCCACCAAATTGGCCACCGCCAAAGCCGCCCTGAATCTGGCCGCCGCCAAAGCCGCCCTGGATCTGTCCGCCCTGGATCTGTCCACCCTGGATTTGTCCACCGAAGCCCTGGATCTGGCCGCCCCCCTGGAACTGGCCGCCGCCCTGGAACTGCCCACCTTGTCCGGCGATGCCAGCACCGCCGATGCCGAACTGCCCAAGCGCTCCCGGAGCCAACAGCGGCCGGAAGGTTCCGGGTGGGACATACGGAACAAAGTTATTCCGGAATTGCTGCTTGGCGCTCGCGACACCGATCATCGGGATGATGATGGCAAGGGCACCAAGTCCGAAAGCCGCGTGCAGAAGCCGACGATCCAGTGATCGGAACATCACAAACCTCAATTGTGCTGGGGTGGTTGAGTCCGATGTGCCAGCGACGTACAGGGGCACCCGGAAGGGTAGACAGGAATTGAATTACTTCAACCAAGCTTAACCACAGAGGGACTCCAAAGGCAATCGACTGCCAAAACTTACGACGAAATAATCTAAATTATTTTGAGATTTAAGAGCATTCACGGTGTGTCGGACCGATTTGGGTTCTCGGTTTGTCGTCGCCTGCGGAGTTGCGATCCCAGCGTCACACCAAAAACAAGTCGCCCTCTCCAACAAGGGAGAGGGCGACGAGATACTTCTCATTTTGTTCAGCGGATTCGGGATTAGTTGCCGTATTCGCCGCTGAACCCGATCTTCCCACCGCCGAAGCCGCCACCGCCGAAGCCGCCACCGCCGAAACCGCCGCCACCGAAGCCGCCGCCACCAAAGCCACCCTGGAAGCCGCCGCCACCAAAGCCGCCCTGGAAGCCGCCGCCACCGAAGCCGCGGTTCCCGCCGCCGAAGCCGCCTTGGAAGCCGCCGCCGCCGAAGCCGCCACCCTGGAACTGACCACCACCGAAGCCGCCACCCTGGAACTGACCACCACCGAAGCCGCCCTGGAAGCCACCACCACCGAAACCACCACCGCCCTGGAAGCCACCACCACCGAAGCCGCCCTGGAAGCCACCGCCACCCTGGATGCCGCCTTGCTGGCCGCCCAGAGCACCGCCACCCATCCCGAGGTAGCCAGGACCGACTTGCGGGAACGGACCGACGATGAAGTTACCTCCACCGCCGAGTCCGCCGCCGATTCCACCGCCGATTCCACCGCCTAGACCGCCACCTAACCCACCGCCCTGGAACTGGCCGCCACCGAAACCGCCCTGGATCTGGCCACCACCAAAGCCACCCTGGAAGCCACCACCGCCAAAGCCGCCCTGGAACTGGCCGCCGCCCTGGAACTGACCGCCGAAGCCGCCGCCACCAAATTGGCCACCGCCAAAGCCGCCCTGAATCTGGCCGCCGCCAAAGCCGCCCTGGATCTGTCCACCGAAGCCCTGGATCTGTCCACCCTGGATCTGTCCACCAAAGCCTTGGATCTGGCCGCCCTGAATCTGACCGCCAATTCCCTGGAACTGGCCGCCTTGTCCGGCGATGCCAGCACCGCCGATGCCGAACTGCCCAAGCGCTCCCGGAGCCAACAGTGGCCGGAAGGTTCCTGGTGGGACATATGGAACAAAGTTATTCCGGAATGGTTGCTGTTTGGCGATCACCGTCCCCGTCATCGGAAGAATTGCAAGGGCACCAAGCCCGAATGCTGCATACAGGAGTTGACGATGCAATGATCGGAACATCATAAACCTCAGTGGTCGGGGGGATTGAGCGAGTCCGATGTGCCGGCGATTTCAGGGGCACCCGGAAAGGAAGCGCGGAGTGTGGATCAACCAACTTTACCCATCAAAATGAGCAAGATGCAATCAAATGCTGAAACTTACGCCAAAATAGCTCGGACAGTTTCGTGATTTGAGAGCATTAACGGTAGAGAGGGTTGTTTTGAGCTTTTGGACTTCGTCGCTCGTGACTTCGCAGGCTCAGTCTGCGAAGCCACAAGTCGCAACAGAAGAAACTTCGGGATCAGTTGCCGTATTCGCCGCTGAACCCAATCTTACCACCGAAGTTACCTTGGAACTGGCCGCCAAAACCGCGGTTGCCGAGGTTACCCTGGAACTGCCCACCGAACTGACCACCGATGTTACCTTGGAACTGCCCACCGAACTGACCGCCCTGGAACTGGCCACCGAAGCCTTGGAACTGCCCGCCGAACTGCCCACCCTGGAACTGCCCACCCTGGAACTGGCCGCCAAACTGGCCACCCTGGAACTGGCCACCAAAACCGCCACCCTGGATTCCGCCTTGCTGTCCGCCAAGTGCTCCACTTCCCATCCCGAGGTAGCCAGGACCGACTTGCGGGAACGGACCCACGATGAAGTTACCTCCACCGCCGATTCCACCGCCCTGGAACTGTCCACCTAACCCACCGCCCTGGAACTGTCCACCGAATTGACCGCCCTGGAACTGCCCGCCGAACTGACCACCCTGGAACTGTCCACCGAACTGACCACCCTGGAACTGCCCGCCCTGAAACTGGCCGCCTTGGAACTGTCCACCGAAGCCGCCGCCAAACTGCCCGCCCTGAAACTGGCCGCCCTGGATCTGCCCACCCTGGATCTGTCCACCAAAGCCCTGGATCTGTCCACCGAAGCCTTGGATCTGGCCGCCCTGAATCTGACCGCCAATTCCCTGGAACTGGCCGCCTTGTCCGGCGATGCCAGCACCGCCGATGCCGAACTGGCCGAGTGCCCCCGGAGCCAACAGCGGTCGGAAGGTGCCCGGCGGGATGTACGGAACGAAGTTATTCCGGAATGGTTGCTGCTTGGCGCTTACCGTTCCCGTCAGGGGAAGGATCGCAAGGGCGCTCAGTCCGAAGGCCGCGTACAACAGCCGACGGTGCAGAGATCGGAACATCACAAAACCTCAACATGGTGGGGGAATCTCGCGAGTTCAACCTGCCGGCAATTGACTGAGAACGCGGTCTACCGAGTTCTCAGTCACGCCAATTGGCGGAGGTGCCCGAGAGGGGCAGACGTGGATTGTTTGTCTACAATCCAGGGTACCCACCAGTTGAACGGATGCGACCGAGGGAAGAACTTGCGCTTAAAGATTCAGGATTCTTTTTTGTTGAGCGGCAGAAGCTGCTACGGTTAATCCGGTCTGCAAAAAGGATTGAAACCGACCGACAGGCGAGCCGTCTTCTTTCAGGCTCAACGCACAACTCACTTCGGGGTTTGCGCGAGTTCGAATAATTCGCCAACAACGGTCGGGCGAGTGGGTATGCGACACGTCACAACCTGTTTCTGGAGCACATCATGATTCAATCGAGATTTGTTCGATGGAGCGGGGTCGGATTGCTTCTTTTAGCTGTCGTTCTCGTGATCGGTGCGCCGCTCCCAAGCGACCCACAGGCACAGGCACAACCCGGTCAGGCGGAATTTACGGACGGACTCCGATTCGTCCCCGCTGATGCGGCACTGTTCGTCTACGCGGACGTTCCCAAAGTCTGGGACAGTTCGGTTCTCAAGAGCATGCGGAAGGCCGATCCCAAAACCTTCGAGTTCCTCACTGACGGAGTGAAAAAGGAACTCGGCATCTCACCCGAAGACGTGAAATCGGTCGTCGTGTTCGTTCCCAAACTCAAGGGGCCGAGCGACACGGAAAGCCTTGGCATCGCGGTCACGTTCAGCAAGCCGTTCGACAAGGCACAGATCGAGAAGGGCGCAGAGAAACTGCTGCCCAAGAACGCGAAGGTGAAGATTGTCGTGCCCGATGCTCGCACCGCTCTCGTTCTGGTGAATCTGAAGGAAGACGAATTCGGCAAACCTCGCGCTGCGAAGCAAGGCCCACTCACGGATGCCCTGAAAGCAGCCGGGAGTGGGAAGTACGCTGCTGTTGCTGGTGCTACGCTCGCGAATCTGCCTGACGAACTGCGAGGCGACAATATTCCCGCTCCGTTCCGCACCTTCCAACCGCTCTTCCAGGCGGTGACCATCAGCGCGACTCTCGATTTGGATCGCGACCCGACGCTCGATGTTCGCGTGAAGGCTGGCACGGCTCGGCAAGCGAGGGACTGCGAGAAGTCGCTCGCGGCACTGCTGGCGATGATTCAGGATGAATTTGAGTCTGGCCTGAAGGATGCCGAGAAGGACGCGGGCTTGAAGGATCTGGTGGTGTTCATGAAGGCTGTCGGCACGGCTGCGAAGAGTGCCAAGTTCTCGACGCTCGGAGGCGAGGCACAGTTGACCGTGTCGCTGCCGGGCGATCTGCCGTTCGCGGGAGCATACCTTGGTCTGCGCAAGAAGAGTCAGGAGGTTGCCGCGACCGCCGCTGCCGCGAACAACCTCAAGCAAATCGGCCTCGCAATGCACAACTACCACGACGCGAACATGGGGTTCCCGCCGGCCGCAGCGTGCGACAAAACCGGCAAGCCGCTGTTGAGTTGGCGTGTGCTGGTTCTGCCGTACATCGAGGAGGATGCGCTGTTCAAGGAATTCAAACTCGATGAACCGTGGGACAGCGTGAACAACAAGAAACTGCTGGCGAAGATGCCGAAGGTTTACGCCATCCCTGGGAAGACGCAACTGGGCGACACGGAGACGCACTACCGCGTGTTCGTCGGAAACGGAGCGGTGTTTGATTACGTCAAGAGCAGCAACCTCACCCAAATCTCTGACGGCACATCGAACACGCTAATGGTCGTGACCGCAGCCGAGGCCGTGCCGTGGACGAAGCCAGAAGAATTGGCGTTCGACCCGGATAAGGATCCGAGCAAGCTGTTCGCGGTGTCGCCGAAGGGTAAGGTGCAGGTTGGCATGTGCGACGGCTCCGTTCGCACGATGAAGAAGTTGCCGAGCAAGGAGACGCTGAAAGCTCTCATCACGAGCGCTGGGGGCGAGGTGCTCGGCACCGACGCCGATTGAACACGACTCGATTTCTTTTGCCGCTTGCGGCGTAGCGATCAGGAGAGCGCTACGCCGCAAGCGGCGTGTCCCATCCCAGGAGATTCCATGCGATTCGCGACCCGTGCGTTTGGTCTGGCGACGATCGCCACTCTGATCGCCACCGTGATTCTGTTCCGACCGGGTGCCGAACCGGTTGCCGTGGCCGCACAGCCAGCCGCGTTGCCGGTCGATCTGGCGATGGTGCCGACCGACGCGGTTGGATTCGTCCACGTGCGGGCCGCTGATCTGTGGAAGAACGAGGCGCTTGCCCCGTTCCGCCAGGTCTTCGAGAAGGCCGGCCCCAAGGTTCTCGATGCACTCGATAATCAGTTCGTGCCGAAGATCTCGACGTTCGACCGAGCGACCGCGTTCATGTTCATTGACGGCGACAATCCGCGACCGCTGCCGTTTCTGATCCTGCGATTCTCGACTCCGTTCAACCCAGACGACGTGGTGAAGGCGTACATGCCGACGTCGGACAAAGAGGTCCTCGCGGGCAAGACCGTCTACAACGGCAAAGACTCGCCGTTTAGCATCTACTTCCCGGACAAGCAGCATGTCGTCATTGGCCCGAACGATGGCTTCGGCGTCTACTTTACGCACAAGTCGCCAGCGACCGGCTCGATGTCCTACGCCTTGAAACTCGCGGCCTCGGGCAAGCCTGTCGTCGCTTCCGTGAACCCCGGCGCGATGCCGATTCCGCCGAGGGCTCTCGAAGACCTGCCGCCCGAAGTGAAGTCGCTTCTCAAAGCGGAACACATCACCGCATCGCTCGATCTCGGAGCGACGGCGAAGGTCGAACTCACCGCGGGCTACAAGAACGTCGCCGACGCCCAGGAAGCCGAGAAGGCGATCAAGGCGCTGGCAGAGTTCGCTCGCAAAGAACTTGGGAAGGTGAAGGAAGATCTGGAGAAGAAGTTCCTCGGAGCCAAGGGACCGCGCCCCCCAATTGAACTGCCCGAAGCGCTGTTCATGGTGTTCGGTATTGGTGCGTTGAATCACGTCGATGACCTGCTCGCGAACCCTGGCGCGTTCGTGAAGCGCGACGGCTCAACGCTGACCGCGAGCGTGACGTTGCCGAAAGAACTGGTGACAGCTCTCGGCGGTGTCGCCGGTGTCGGGGCTGGGTTGCTGATGCCGGCAGTGATGAAAGTGCGTGAGGCCGCCGCTCGAATGCAGAGCCAGAATAACTTGAAGCAAATCGCGATCGCAGTCCACGCCTACAACGACGCGAACGGCCACTTGCCGCAAGACATCGTGGACAAGAACGGCAAACCGCTCCTGAGCTGGCGAGTCGCGATCCTGCCGTACATCGAACAAGACGCGCTGTATAAGCAGTTCAAGCTGGATGAACCGTGGGACAGCGCGAATAACAAGCAGTGGTCGCAGATGACGATCAAGACGTTCCTGTCGCCGAATGCTGTGTTGGCGAGCCCTGCTGGCAAGACGAACTATCAAGGATTCGTTGGCCCTGGAACGATCTTCGAGCCGGGCAAGAAGATCACGTTCGCCGGCATCACGGATGGTTTATCGAACACGATCATGGTGGTCGAAACAGCCGATGGAGTTGATTGGGCGAAGCCGGGCGGCATCCCGTTCGATCCGAAGAAGCCGCTGCCGAAGCTCACGAGTGTGAGCGGCAACGGCTTCATGAACGTGGCGATGGGCGATGGCTCGGTGCGGACGGTGAGCCTGAAGACCATCACCGAGAAGACGCTCAAGGCTGCGATCACCCGCAACGGAGGCGAAGTTCTGGGCGACGACTGGTGAAAGTGATCGGTTTGTGTCGTGCTGTGGAAAACGACATTGGGAGTTGGTTCGTGCAATTTGAGTGTTCCTGGTTGGTTTCATCAGGTTTGCAAGGGCGAAGTGAAGAGCCACGAAAACGCGAATAGACCGGGATAGCGCTCCGATCCGTCTTGGCGACCATTCTCGCCAACCGCCCGCTGGCACCGCTCGGTTGGTGCTTGATGACCTGCTGTATGAATCCGATGAATCTGGTTGCAGTGGTTGGGTTGGTCCCGTCAAATGCAGATCTCGCCGGAACAAACTCCTGGCGGGTTCAACCCTCACGGGTGAAGTGTGTCTTCCATTTCCGTCCTGCGGGAGCAGAACGCCATGATACGGACGCGACTGAAAGTGTGGGCCTGCGGACTGGCTCTCGGGTTGGCGGTCGGCGGTGCGGTTACGGCTCAGACAGCCCAGAAAGTTGTGGTCACCAGCCCGCGGACAACGGACGTCGTTATCACCCAGCAAGACTCCTGCCAGATCCGCTCGCGACGTCACATCGAAATCCGTGCTATGTCGACCGGGTATCTCGAGGCCATCACGGTCAGGGAGGGACAAGGGGTGAAGCAGGGCGAGGCGCTGTTCAGGGTCATACCACAGCTCTACAAGGCCAAGCTGGATACCGCGATGGCTGAGGTACAGCTCGCCAAAATTGAGTTCGACAACACCAAGAAGTTGTTCGACAACAAGGTGGTCTCCGTCAATGAGGTGCGGTTGTCCGAAGCCAAGCTGGCGGTGGCTCAGGCCAAGGCGAGACTCGCAGAGACCGAATTGGGATTCACGACGGTTAAGGCACCATTTGACGGACTCCTCGGCCGCCTCGAAACCCAGGAGGGCAGTCTCATTAGTGAGAAGGACGCCCTCACGACCCTTTCGGATAACAGCGTCATGTGGGTTTACTTTCACGTGCCTGAGGTCCGCTACCTCGAATACAAGGCCCGCCAGGGTCCAAGTAACGATCCTTCACGTCTCGAACTCGTGGATTCGCGAATCGAACTCGTGTTGGCGGACGGCAGCACGTTCAAGCACGCCGCCAGCAACGTCGTCACCGTTGAGAACTCCTTCAACAATGGGACGGGTAACATCAGCTTCAGGGTGGATTTCCCAAATCATGATCGGTTGCTGCGTCAGGGTCAGACCGGCATCGTGCAGATTCGGCGGACGGTGAAGAACGCCCTCATCGTTCCCCAACGGGCCACGATCGAGATCTTAGACAGGCGGTATGTGTACGTTGTCGACAAGGATGACGTGGCGCGCCAGCGTGAAATCGTTGTCCAGCACGAAGTGGATGACACCTTCGTCATTAAGAAGGGGCTGGATGCGAACGACCGGATCGTTCTCGATGGCCTCCAACGAGTCCGCGACGGCGAAAAAGTGGAGTCCGAGTTTCGGAAGCCTGAAGACGCCATTGGTACCCCCAAAACCGGCCGCGAGAAGTAACCGCTTCGCGATGCGAAGGTATGATCTCGATGTCCCCTCACTGTGGAAACGACTATGCGACTCGCGATCCCTGTCGTGCTGATTCTGGCGGGTGCGTTTCCTGCGTCGGCCGCTGACCCCACGACCGGCATCATCCGGGTTACCACGACCTATCCCGGAGTGGACGCCCGAACCGTCGACGAAACGGTACTCACCCCGCTGTTCAGGCAGATCAACGGCGTCGAGGGGGCAACCCGGATCGAGTCCGAAGCGAGGAACGATGGCACCGGCACGCTCACCGTGTACTTCGAGCCGAAGACGGACCTCAACCTTGCTCGGGCGATGGTGCAGAACCGCGTGAGCCTCGCTCTGCCGGTGATCCCCGAGCCTTGCCGCCAACTGGGGATATCGGTCCGGAAACTTCCGGCTGGCCCACCGACGTTCTGGCTTGCCCTCACCAGCGCGGACGACAAGTACGACTCTGCGCTTCTGGGCACCTATGCGACGGTCCGCCTCAAGAACGAACTCGCCCGTATCCCCGGCGTGGTGGATGTCCGAATCGTCGGCGTTGGAGAGTTCGGCGTACGGGTGTGGCTGAATCCAGACAGGCTGACCGCCTACAAACTGACGGCTGGCGACGTGATCGACACGCTGCGGCGGCAGAACGCACGGGTCGCGGCCGGAGGCGTCGTCGGCGGGCAGGGGCTCCGGTCCACCGTCGCCGCATCTGCCCGACTGACAGGCATCGAGCAGTTCGCCGCCGTGATCCTGAAGGCCAACCGGGAGGGGGAATTGCTCCGACTGCGGGACGTGGCCCGCGTCGAACTTGAGTCGGCGGCAGGCGGATTCGCTCGCGTCGACGGAAAGCCGGCGGCACTGATCGCCGTCACGGCGTGGCCTGGGCGTGTGACCGCGGAGCAACTCTGCAAGATCGAGGCTGCCGACGACCTGCCTCCAGGCATGCGGTTTGACCTCGTTGCCGACCGAGCCACGAACCGCCTGTTGGAAGTCGAGGTGCGGTTGCCGAATTCAGCGGCGTTGGAGCGGACCGAGAAAGTCGTCGAGCGGGCCGCGGAACTGATTCGCGGGCGGCCTGGGAAACCAGGCATCGTGGCGTTCTCGGAACAACGGGAACCGAACGCGGCCACGATGTTTATCAAGGTTCCCGCGAAGGGCGGGCCGACCGCTGCGGAAGTTGAAAAAGCTCTCGCCGTGATCCCGGATGCCGCGATCCGCGTCGGCAGCGTGCCGCCGGGCGGAGAGGCGTTCTCGGTCCGGCTCGCCCTGATGGACCCAGACGAGCGGAGCGAAGACCGGTTCAGCGAGGTGACGGCCCGCGCCGTTGAACAGTTGACGAAGGACGCGGGGGCAATGGGTGTTGTTGCATTTCCTGGTCCGGCGGGTCCGCACTTCGCTGTCAACGTCGACCGCGAGAAGTGCGCGACGCTGGGGGTGGAGTTGGACGATATCTTCACGACACTCCAGACGACCCTCAGTGGGGTGTACGCAACCGAATTCAACAAGTACGGCCGGACATGGCGGGTGACAGTCCAGACCGAGCCGCGGCTTGCCCGTCAGATCGAGGATCTGAACCGGCTGAGGGTCCGGTCTGCGGCTGGTGAGATGGTTCCGCTCGAAAATGTGATCACTGTCCGAAAGGCCCTCGCGCCCCCCGCAGTGGTGCGGGTGAACGGGTACCGGGCAGTCGTCATCACCGCCGCACCTGCCGCCGGTAGAACGCCTGCTGAAGTCGCGGCTCAGTGCGTGAAGTTGGTTCAGGAGGTTCTGCCCAAGGGCTACCGCCTGAAGGACCTGACTGAACCGCTGCGGTGACGGCAAGCCGCGCAAACTATTTAGAAACTGCGGCGAATGATCCGGGTGGTAGATCCGTTCTCCCGTCGGAGTCTCGATCGGCGATTTCAGCCGAACAGCTCTTTGATAGGCTCACCCGTGGTGATGGGTCGCGGGACGTCGCCGTCCCGGCCCAGGCGTGTGTCGAGCGACACACCGAGGGCGTGGTAGATCGTGGCTCCGAGATCCTGCGGCCGCACTGGGCGGTCCTTCACATACGCCCCGTGCTTGTCAGACTCGCCATACACCGCGCCGCCCGCGATCCCGCCGCCAGCCAGGATTGCGGAGAAGCAGTCCGGCCAGTGAACCCGCCCGGGTTGGCCCTGGGTCTGGATCTTGGGCGAGCGGCCGAACTCACCGACAACCACCACGAGCGTGCGTTCAAGCAGGCCACGATCGTGGAGGTCGGTGATGAGCGACGCGAGCGCCTCGTCGAGTCGCGGCAGGCACCAGCTCATGCCGTAGGATCCGGTGCCGAATGCATTGCCCATTCCCATGTGCCCGCCGTGCATATCCCAGCTTGAGATGCCCGACGCTCCGCCGTCGCGATCCGGGGAGGGGCCAACCCATCCACTCACATTCACGCAGCCCGCGCCAGCCTCAACCAGCCGGCGGGCCAAGAGCAGGTTCTGACCGAGCGGGTGACGGCCGTATCGGTCACGCAAGCGATCCGGCTCGCGATGCAGTTCGAACACCTGCCGACCACCGGGGCCGGTGACGAGATCGCAGGCTCGTCGGTGCAAGTCGCCCCATTCTTGCTTCAAGCGAATGCTGCCGCCAGAGTTGGTGTTCGCCTCCAACCCTGCCAGTAGCTGCTGACGACCTTCCAGACGAGGAGTGTCGGCCGGGGCAAACAACTCGTCCGAGCCGCGGTAGGTCGGCATCGCCGGGTGGTTGTTCTGGTCTCCGATGAACACCGGTGCGTGGCGCAAACCCAGGAACCCGCCGGTGCCGATGTACGCTGAGATGAAGACACTCGCACGCCCAGGATTCATGAGCCAGAAGTAGCTCGCGACGTTCTTCTGATTGGGGCGGACGTGGGACAGGACCGAACCGATGTACGGAGCGTCGTTCGGCGCGCCCGCCTGCCCGGTCAGGCAGTGGTGCATGGCGTCGAAGTGATTGCTGATGTTGCCGACGTGCATCATCGACCGGATGACGGCAAAGTGCTTCGCCAGTGGGGCCATGCGGGTGTGCAATTCGCTGATCCGCATACCCGGAACGGACGTCGCAGCGGGCTTGTATGGACCGCGGATGCCCTCGGGCGCGTCGGGCTTCAGATCCCAGGTGTCGAGGTGGCTCGGTCCGCCGCAGAGCCAAACCAGAATGCACGACTTCTCGGCCGCTCCGCCGCCCGCCCGACGGGTGGGGTCCATCCGAGCGGTCACGAGTCCCGGCAGGGCCAGATTCACGCCGCCAATCGCGCCTGCGTGCAGCATCTGGCGGCGCGAAAGTAGAGTTCCCGTCATGATCTCAACTCCCGTTCGGTGGTTAGATGCGTTCCTTGATCGTGTCGCGTTCGTCAGGCAAAGACATCCCGAATCGGCTCGCCGTCGGGGACGAGCGCAAGGGGCCGGTTGAGCGGGTCTGTGAGCGTCGTGTCCGGTGCGATTCCCATGGCGTGGTAGATGGTGGCGATGATGTCGCTGGCGGTGACGGGATTCTGGCTGGGGTAAGCACCGTTCTTGTCGCTGGCTCCGTGGACGAACCCGCCCTTCACTCCGCCACCGGCGAACAAAACGGTGTAGCAGAACTCCCAGTGATCGCGGCCAGCCCTAGCGTTGATCTTCGGCGTGCGGCCAATCTCCCCCATGACGACCACCAACGTGCGTTCCAGGAGACCTCGGTCCGTCAGGTCGGTGAGCAACCGGGAAAAGCCCAGGTCGAAGGGCGGTAGCAGTTCGTTCTTGAGTTTGCCGAAGTTGTTCCCGTGCGTGTCCCAGGTGGCGTTCGCATCTGGTGCCCAGGAGATACAGGCAAGACGCGTCCCGGCTTCGACCAGACGACGGGCAAGGAGCAGGCTCTGACCGTAGATGTTCCGACCGTACGCATCTCGGACTCTCGCCGGTTCTTGGTCCAGTCGGAATGCTCGCTGCGCGGTCGAGGATGTGAGCAGATCGCAAGCTCTCGCCTGAAGTCGTTCCAGTTCCCCGGCCTGACCGGCACCCGCAGTACCGCCCGCCCGATTCACCCCGGCCAGCAGTTGGCTGCGATCCCGCACACGCTCCGCGGTCATCCCTGCCTCGGGGGTCAGTGCTGGCAGGTTGAAGCCGTCCGGATCCTTCCCGCCCTTGAGGACAAGGAAGGGGTCGTGTGTCTTTCCCAACCAACCGCCCAGGAAGCCGGGTTGCGGCGGCCCACCCGCGCCTTCCGCCGTCAGGTAGGGCATCACGACGTAGGGCATCATTTGCGACGCGGGCGGACGGAATCGGCCGACCACGGAACCAACGGCAGGGTGATCGGTGGGCTTCGCGCCGACAATGCCGGCCCGAACGCCGCTCGGGATACCTGTGAGTGCGGTGTAAACGGCCGGGGCGTGCGCCACCTCGTTGTGGTGGACGGAGCGCACGAGGGTGCAGCGATCCATCAGACCGGCCAGTCGCGGCAGGTGCTCGCAGACCCGAATGCCGGGCACGGAAGTGGCGACGGGCTGGAACTCGCTGCGCATCTCCTTCGGAAGTTCCGGCTTCATGTCCCACATATCCAGGTGGCTGGGACCACCATTGAGGAACACGAGGATGCAGGAGTCCGCCGCAGGGGCGATGCCGTCACGCGAGCGACGTTCGCCGGCGGCCAGCACCCGGGGCAGGGTCAGATTCAGGGCGCCAATGGCCCCAATCTGCAGCATGTTCCGCCGGGTGAGCCCCACCGGGCCTGAGCAGTTCGCGTGGGGTCGCATTAGAATCGTTACCTCGATTGCTAGGTTCGAAGCCCCGGCGGCACGCATCCTCTGCCTGGTTTGGATGAGTGGGTGTCGGTGGCGGTGTGCTGTGGAGTTTCAGGCGGGTGGATTGAGCTTACCGACTCTCGGGCCGGAGTGCGACTCGAAAGAGGAAGATCGGGCAGGCAACGCACTGGATCACAGCAGTTCGCGAATCGGTTCGGTCGGGTCGAATAGGTAACGCTCGGAACAACCGATCACCGCGGATACTCTCAAGGACGCGGAACTTTGCGACCACGGCGTGCGGAATAAGTCCGCGTGACTGTTCGGCACGGCGTTCAACACCAAGGTGCAGTTCAACCGGGATCCTCTCCGCCAGTGCCTCCTGGATCGGTGGGGCGTCATCGAGGACGATCTTGAGGGGCCGTCCATCCGGGGTGCGCAGGTTGCGAAACAAATGGAGAACCGTTGCCGTGGGATTTGACCTGATGACTGGCGGGTGAGACAATCGCAGCCCGTGCGTCGCCCTCCTCCAACGAGCCTCCCCAAATGATTCGCTTGCTCGCCAGTCTAGCACTCATCGTGCTTCCCGTTGCTCTCTTCGCAGCGGATCCACCACCACCCACTCACAACCTCTGGCCGGGCGTCGTGCCTGGCGAGAAGGGCAACATCCCCGAAGAGCAGCTAACGCAACCGGTTGCGGGCGGCCCGATCAAGTCGATTACGAACGTGTCGAAGCCGACGCTCACCGTGTATCGTCCTGCGAAGGACAAAGACACCGGCGCCGCAATTGTGATCGCGCCAGGCGGCGGTTACAACGTCCTCGCGTGGGAGCACGAAGGCACGATGGTCGGCGAATGGTTGCAGTCCATCGGCGTGACGGGCGTGCTGGTCAAGTATCGCGTGCCACGCCGACCCGATCAGCCGAAGGACTCGCCACCCATCGGAGCGCTTCAAGATGCACAGCGTGCGATCAGCATGACTCGGGCGAAGGCGAAGGAATGGGGCATCGACCCGAACCGCATCGGAATGCTCGGCTTCTCGGCCGGCGGGCACCTCACGGCGTGGGCAGCGACCAATGGTGACAAGCGAGCCTACGAGGCTGTTGACGAGATCGACAAGGCAAGTTGCCGACCAGACTTCGCCGTGCTGATCTACCCCGGCGGTCTCGTGGATAAGTTGGCCAAAGACAGTCTCTCCGCGGAGATTCGTGTCTCGAAGGACACGCCGCCGTGCTTCTTCGCGCTCGCTTACAACGACAACGGCCCGCTTGACGGCAGCCTCAAGATGATGTCAGCACTCAAGCAAGCGGGCGTGTCGGCGGAACTGCACGTCTACTCGGCGGGCGGTCACGGCTTCGGCATGCGTGCCGGCGACAAGCCGCATCAAACGTGGCCGAAACGCTGTGAGGAGTGGATTCGCGCTGAAGGGTTCCTCTCGCCGAGTCCGGTCGCGGCGGGGGCGAAAGTGGAGAAGCTTGCGGGCGGCTTCAAGTTCACTGAAGGGCCGGCACCCGACGCCGAGGGAAACGTCTACTTCACCGATCAGCCCAACGACAAAATCCTGAAGTGGGACACCGACGGCAAACTGACGACGTTCATGGAACCGTGCGGTCGATCGAACGGATTGTGCTTCGACAAGAACGGCACGCTGTGGGCCTGTGCCGACGAGAAGAATGAACTGTGGAAGATCGACGTGAAAACCAAGGAGAAGACGGTTGTCGTGAAGGACAACGCCGGTAAGTTGCTCAACGGTCCAAACGACGTGTGGGTGACACCTGAGGGCGGAGCGTACTTCACCGATCCGTTCTACAAGCGCCCGTACTGGAAACGCGGAGCGCAGGAGCAGGACGTGCAAGGTGTGTACTTCCTTTCGCACCAGGGTGTGCTGACCCGTGCAGACGGCGACTACAAACAACCGAACGGCATCATCGGTTCACCCGACGGCAGAAAGCTGTATGTTGCGGATATCGGAGCCGGCAAAACGAACGTGTACGACATCGAGAAGGATGGCACGTTGAAGAACCGCAAGACGTTCTGCGACATGGGTTCCGACGGCATGACCATCGACGACGAAGGCAACGTTTACCTCACGCTCGGCAAGGCCGTGACGGTGTTCGACAAAGCCGGCAAGAAGGTCGTGGCGATCGACGTGCCCGAGGGAACGACGAACGTTTGCTTTGGCGGCAAAGACATGAAGACGCTGTTCATCACTGCGGGTACGAGCCTGTATTCGGTAAAGATGCGGGTGAAGGGCGCCGCCCGGCAGTGATCTTTTGAATCGCGGTTGGTCGGGCCGCTACGGAGGGCGGCCCCTACAAAACAAGTGTTTTCTCTTGTAGGGGCCGCCCTCCGTGGCGGCCCGAACTTGTCGAGGCGTTCAACCAGCACCGCCCGAACTATTCACACTAAAGGAGGACTGCATCATGACTCGATTGCTTGCGTTGACTGTCTGTGTTCTCGCGCTCACCGCGGTTGCGGCAGAGGAGAAAGCGGAGAAAGCAGAGTTCGCGAAGTACACCGGCACCTGGAAAGGCGTGACGATCATTCAAGACGGCAAGGAGTTGCCGAAGGCGGAAGCCGAGGCCGTGAAGCTCGTCGTGGCAGGTGAGAAGTACACGTTCAAGCTCGGCGATGTGGAAGTCGAGGGGACGCACAAGGTGGACCCGACCAAGAAGCCGAAGCAGATTGAGGCGGTTCGCACGAAGGGGCCAAACAAGGGCGAGAAGATGCTTGGCATCTACGAACTTACTGAAGACACCTACAAGGTCTGTTTTGCGGCTCCCGGCAAGGATCGCCCGACCGAGTTTAAGAGCGAAGCAGGTTCCGGGTTGCGTTTGATGACGTTCAAGCGCGAAAAGCCGTGATCTGATTTGTAGCCGTTACTTTGCCTCCGCCTGGACCGGTTGCGAATCACCAGGCGGTTGCTGATTCTTCATCCATTCGTCGGCTCGCTTTCCCAGCCAACTCACGACAAAGATCGCGATCACGACCATCATCGCCATGACGATGTGAGCGTGCTCACCCATTTGCCGACGCATCTTGCGAAGCTCGTAGTCGTCTTCCGGAGTCATGACCGCACCTCGGCTTGAACCGATCACGCCCCCCAGAATCAGGCAGTTGAGAAATGGTACTTGCGAAGCCGTCAGCGGCTTCAATCAGTTCGTTGCCAACATCTCTGGCTTCACCTTTTCGAGATACTGCACGATCACGCCGAGCAACAATCCTTCCACAATCACAACGGGGATGTGTGCGAGCAGGATTCCGCTTGCGAGAAGTCGCCAATCCTCGGAACCGCCAAAGAGCAGTGACAGGAAGTTCAGCGTGACAGCTCCGGCAGCGGCGCCCGCACCGAGCAACACTCCGCGAGCGAACGGCGACAGCCCAAGTTTCTTGAGCAGGGGATAACACATGCCCGCGATCACAGCCGGGATTCCGATGATGCAGGAGTTCAGGCCGAGCGTGGTCTGCCCGCCGTGCGCGAGCAGCAAGAATTGAAGGAAGAGGCCGACCGTCACCGCGAGTGGAGCGCGTCGGCCGAGAACGACGCCGACGAGCCCGTTCAGGATCAGATGAACGCTCGTCGGCAGCACCGCTAACGGAATGTGAATGCTCGACCCGACGAAGAACGCAGCCGACAGCACGCCGATGCGGGGGATTTCTTCTTCGCGGACTCGCCACATTGCGACGAGCAACAGCAACGACAGGCCGGCCCACCCCGCCACCACCCACGGCAAGGACATCGCCCCATCGGACAGGTGAACGGCGAAGAGTGACAACGGCATGTCACTCACTTCCCGCCGACGATCGCAACGCGAACCGGCGATCCGGCCACGTCGTCGAGTTCGATCCGCAGATCATCCGTTCGCTTCGAGCGGTCTATCATCACGGTCACCGTTTGCACGCCAGTTTTGAGATCGAGTAGCGTTTCGGTCTTCGGTTCCAGCGGCGATGCACCGATGAACAACGACAAGCCTGTTACGGAGTTGACCTTGAGTTTCGCGGCGCCGGCAGTCGTTACGTCGAGGTTGAATCGCAGCACCGTCTGGGCAGCCGTGTCGTTCCACACCGTGAATTTCGGCAGCGCCGCCAGAGGCAGATCGCCCGACACGAGCGAGTACACCGGCGACCACACGAACGTATTATCCACTTCCGCAGCGGCCGAAACGCGAGTGCGCCGGAAGGTGTTCAGGTTCTCGGTTGTCGGATCGATGACCTGCCAGCGACGCACGACGCGAGCCTTGCTCGGGGCATACGGCCCGAGCTTGCCCAACTCCGAGAGGAACCGCACGAGGTCGGCGAATTCCTGCTTCGTGAGGGTATCCGTGAGTCCTTCGGGCATGATTGACTTCGTTTCGCCTCGCTCGGCGATGTCCTTCACCGGAATGGTGATTTCTTTGTCTTCCGGCGTGCGAATCACGAGCAGGCCGTTCACCTCGCGAACCTTGATGCCGAGATAAACCTTGTCGTCGAGCGTCACGACGCGGATGGCGTTGTACCCTTCCTTGATCGCCTTGTTCGGAATCAGCAATGATTCGACAAGGTAGTCACGCTGAGCGCTCGCACCGATGCTCGTCATGTCGGGACCGACTTGACCGCCGGCACCGCCGATGCCGTGGCACGCCATGCACTGCAATTCCTTGCGGCGGAAGATGATCTCGCCGCGTGCCGCGTCGGCTTTCTCCACGTCCGCAACGAGAACCTTCACTTCGTCGGGCGTCGGTGGCTTGCGTGCGACTCCGAGGTCGCCGGCCTTGGTGAGAGCATCGGTGAGTTCGGGCACGGTGAGTGTCGAAGTCCGCACGGCTTGCAGTCCGAGCTTCGCAACTTCCGGCGAGATCTTCTTGCCGGCGAGTGCCTTCGCCAGTGCGGGCACGCCTGCTTTGCGACTCAGGAACGCCGCGTACAGATCGAGCAGTTCCGGTTCTGGCTTGGCATCCGCGAGGAACTCGGCAGCCTTCGTCGCAGCGGTTGGCATGTCCATTCCCGCAAGTGCGATGAGCGTGAGCCGACGAGTTTCGGGAGGCTGCTTTGGGTCGGAAAGTCCGGTCAGGAACTCTTTGGCCTTAGCGTCACCGAATAGTGCAAGCCCTTCGAGCGCCGCGGCACGGTTCCCGACAGCAGCTTTTTCCGAGGCCGCAACTTGTTCCAAGTCAGCGCGGTTCTCGGCGACCTTCCACAACCCGGCGAGTCGCAGTGTCGCATGCGGCACCGGACCCTTCTGTCGGATGAGCCCAGTCAGCCCAAGGCACACAAACGGTGCTGGGACTTTACGATTGCGGACGGTGGCTTCAACGGATTCGGCCAACTCATTCCGCTGGGCGTCGGTAACACCTGTCGCGAAAGCTGCGTGCCCGAGAACCATACTCATTTCATCTGGGCCGCCGATCTGCGTGAGAAGCAGATACAACCCGTGAACATTTTCCGTCGGAATCTTGCCCCCGTTGATAAGCGCGAGAACCGGTTTCACGGTGTCCTTGTTGCCCACAGCGTTGAGCGCGAACGCCAGCTTCTTGGCGTCGCCACCGAACGTGAGCTTGCCCGCCTGGAACTCCGGCATCCAGTACGGTTCGAGTTCGCGGACCGTCAGCCAGAGGGCGTAGTCGAGAATCTTGTCCATCGGCTTGTCGAGGGCTGCGAGCGCGAGGGCAACCGCGTCCGGACGTTTCGAACCTGCGAGAGCGCGAACCCCTTCCAACCGCACGCGGGGGTGTTCAGCGAACTTGACCTGTTCACCTGCGGCGAGGGCGAGTTCAGCATCGTCGGCCCCGCGGGTGGCGATGATGCGGATCGCCGCTGCCCGAACCTCGGGAGTCTTCCCCCCACCCACGCGAGCGATTGCGCGTTCTGCGTCCATCACGGCGGGATCACGCGGCGACGTCGCTCCGAAACCGTGGTACACCCAGAGAGCTTCCAGATTGGCACGGTCTAACTCGGGGCCAGCAGGTAGTTTCGGGTCCCACTTCGCCAGTTCGGGCAGCACCTTCTCCTTGCCGATCTCCTTCAACACTCGCTTCGCTTGCTCGCGGGTCCACTGCTCAGGTGCCTTCAATTGCTCCAGCAACTCGGGCACGGTCGCGCCGACGAGTTTCGGCTTCACCACGAGGTCGCGGCCCTTCGCCGTCACTCGCCAGATGCGGCCGTGCACGTGGTCTCGCCGCGGGTCGCGGAAATCGACCTCGCCGTGTTGGATGATCGGGTTGTACCAGTCCGCGATGTACAGCGCCCCATCCGGTCCCAGTTTCACGTCAATCGGGCGGAACGCCGGGTGGTTGCTCTTGATGACTTCCGTCATTTCACGGCTCGCGAAGGTGCTACCGTCGTCCTGCAATTTGAAGCGACAGACGCGGTGCCCACGGAAATCGTTCGTGATGCAGTTGCCTTGCCAGTCGTCGGGGAAGTGCCGCCCGCTGATGATCTCGACGCCGCAATACTTCGGCGACCCTGGGTTCAGGCCGTGCATGATTCGCTGAACGTGCGGCCCTTGCGACGTCATGTAGTAGCCGCCCGGAATGGCGTGGTTGATGCCTTCGCCACCGGCTCCGTCGGTCACGATGCTCTGGCCGTACTTGTCGAAGGCGTGGCCCCAGGCGTTGACCCAACCGCGTGCGAAGATGTCGAGTTGCGTCTTGTCGGGGTTGAACCGCCAGATGCCGCCCGCGTTCAGACGCTTCACTCCGGTGGGCGTCTCGATGTGCGAGTGAATGTAAATCGACTGATTGAAGTACAGGTGGCTATCCGGACCCCAGCGGAACGTGTGGATGATGTGGTGCGTGTCTTCGGTGCCGAAGCCTGAGAGTAGCACTCGCTTCTTGTCGGCTTTTTCGCCGGGCTTCGACGCCGACAAGTGAACCAGTTCGGTGCTATTCGCGACGTATGCGCCACCGTCGCCTGGCACGATGCCGGTCGGGATCAGCAGACCGTCGGCGAACACGGTCGTCTTGTCGGCGACGCCCTTGCCCGTGGTGTCTTCGAGAATGATGATCTTGTCGTTGGCCTTCTCGCCCGGTTTGATCTGCGGGTAGATCTCGCTCGACGCGACCCAGAGCCGACCTTGCGGGTCGAAGTTCATCTGAATCGGCTTGGCGAGCAGCGGGTCGGCTGCGAAGAGGTTGACCTCGAACCCCGGTGCGACGATGAACGTCTTGCGTTCGAGTTCAGGGTCGGGGTCAGGCGTTTTGGCGTCCTTCTGGGCGAACGCTGTTGAGGGAATCAGTCCGAGCATCAACGCGAGCAAGACGTGGCGCATGGGGAGGGTTCCGATTTCGTTTAACGGTGACCCCAACGGGGCGACCGGATGTGGAGCGCCGCCCGGTTGGGGTGGACGCTAAACGGTATGTTGATTACGGTGTTTCGATTGGATTATTTCTTCAACTCTTTCCGCAACTTCTCGATCTCGTCTTCGGCCTTCGCGATGAACGGGTCAAACTCGGCGATTTCCTTGGCGTTCCTGCCCTGCTCGTGCTTGCGGAAGCCGAACAGATACGTCTCGTTCTGCGGTCGCCACTTGTTGAAGAACTGCTCGTTCTTGGCAAGGATCGCCTGACGAAGCACGCCCGTTTTCTCCGCAGCACTGACTTCCAGATCCAGACCAAGTGACTTGAGGAAATCAAGCACAGTCAGCCCGTAGCCGTGCTGGGTCAGATGCATGCTGTTCTCGGTGAGATACTTCTCGGCTTCAGGCAGGTGCGGGTTTGTACTGCGATGAGTTTTCCACCCCGCGAATGTCTGCATGATTGGCGTATACAGGTCGGCGAATCGGTGGTCACGGTTCTGAGCAATCTTCGCAATCGCGTCGCTGTAGAGTTTGAGATCGGCGTTTCGTGCTTCGGCACCTTTGTAACCCGCCCGCGTGTCGGATGGATCGACCGGGATCGGCGAGAACAGCACAATTCGAGCCTTCGTCGGCTTCATCGCATCGAGCAACTTCTCCAGTCCCTTCTCGAACTTCGGCAGTCCGTCCTTGCCCTCGAACGACTCGTTCGTGCCGTAGCTGATGAATATGACGGTCGGTTCCAGCGCGAGCGTCTGATCGACTAACTGCTTGAAGCACTTTGCAGGATCGTTGAAGTCGAAACGGCCGCGAGCCTCGCCGAAAACGGTGTCGCCGCTCCAGCCGAGATTGCGAACCGTGATCTTCTTGTCGGCATTCGCTGCAAGCAGAGCCGTTTCCCAATAGCCGTAACGCTGTTCGCGTTCGACGAGGGTGTTGCCGAGCCACACGATGCGGTCGCCGTCCTTCAACTCGAAAGGGGCGGGTGGCGCGGCCAATGTGAATGCAACGAACGCGGCAGAGAGGAACATGGGGTCACCTCGCGAGCGGCGGGACACCGATACAAACTACGCGGACGAAGGCGACTTGGCGAGCGGTCGCAGTTGACACGCCAGGGCAGTTATGTATTAGTGTTGCGACTTTCATGGCCGATACCAGTCCCGCAATTGCGGGATGCAAGCTGCACGGGGCACGGATGCCGAACGTGGCGCGGTGGATTCTGGCAGTCGTCGTTGCAGTCGTCGCAATCGCGCCGCCGATCGCGTTTTTCCGCTTTCAGTACATCCACGCCAAGCGATTTCGTGAAGTTACGCCCGAACGCTTCTACCGTTCCGGGCAGATGACCGCTGCCGGGCTCCGCGAAATCGTCGCCAAGAACGGCATCAAGACCGTCATCAATTTGCAGCACGAAGAACCGGACCCGATGCTGCTCGACCGCTGGATGGGAAGTGGAGTCGTCCGCGAGAGCGAACTCTGTCACGATCTCGGCGTGAAATACTTACTTCTCACGCCCGATGTCATTCCCAAGAACCTGCCGAAAGATCAGGTTCCGCCGGTTGTCGATGAGTTCCTGAGCATTCTCGACAACGAAGCGAACTATCCGGTGCTGATCCACTGCAAGGCTGGGTTGCACCGCACAGGTCGTCTCACAGCGATCTACCGCATGGAATATCACGGTTGGTCGCAGGGCGAGGCGCTGCGTGAACTGCGAGCCAACGGCTACGGCAACTTCATGGCGAGCGAAGCGGACGAGTTCATCATCCAGTTCATCAAGAATTACAAGCCACGGAAAGATCGGAAGACGCTCGCAACCGCGCCAGCACCGCGACCACTCCTGAATCCGAAGGAGGGATCGCCGTGATTACCACTCTCGACCGAATGGTGCTGATCTCGTTCTTCCGGTCTTATGCCATCGTCTGGGTCAGCCTCATTGGGCTGTTCGTGGTCATCGACCTGTTCACGCACCTCGACGCATTCATGGCGAGGCCGGGTTCGTTCCCGTCGATCGCCGCGTACATCGTCAAGTATTACCTGTTCCACATCCCGCAGGTGTTCGACTTGCTGGCCGAGCCGATTGCTCTGCTCGCGGCGACGTTCACCGTGTCGTGGATGCAGCGGAATAACGAGATGCTGCCACAGTTATCGGCGGGCATCCCGACGAGGCGAATCATTCGCCCGATTCTGATTGGCGGAACGTTGGCAATTGCGTTGGCTCCCCTGAACACGGAATTCATCATTCCGGAAGTCGCCGACGAACTGATGGCTTCACGTGACGACCCCGAAGGGGCGAAGGCCCAGATCATGATGGGAGCCTTCGACACGTCGGGCGTGCATCTTGAAGGAATGGCGGGCTTCCGGAAGGATCGGCGAGTCGATCGCTTCTGTGCCACGTTTCCCGAGACGTCACCGAGCGGAATGGTTCACATTACTGCGGAAGAAGCGATCTACGTGCCGCCCGGCGAAGGCCAGCTTTCCGGTGGATGGATGCTCACGGGCGTTCTCCCTGAACTGCAACCTGAGCCGATGCCAACGGGCTTCACGCAACTGGGACCGGGGCGTGGCTTCCTCAAAACAGACACTGCGGATTACGACACCGTCCGCCGAGGCGGCACATGGTACATCTACGCCTCGACCGCTCGGCTGCGAGAAATGTTGGGAGCGGACGAAGCACGTCGTCAGGTGAAGCTCGCCGTGCTGTTCCATAGCCGGATCACGCGGCCACTCATTGGCGTGCTGCTGGTTCTGCTCGGCATCTCGATCATTCTGTGGAATCCGAGCCGTCACATGGCGTTGAGCGCCGGTTTGTGCATGGCGATTGGCACCGGCTACTACGGCTGCATCATTGGTTGTACTGCGATCGGAAACTCTGCGCTCGTGTCGCCTGCGTTATCGGCATGGCTACCGGTCATGATCTACGGACCGGTGGCGTTCGTTGCGTTCGACATGATCCACACCTGATCGCGTTTCGCCGGTTGCGAAGTCGCAAGCGGCGAATACCCAGAATTCTGCAATCACCACTTCCTGATATTGACAGCCCCATCCCTTCCGCTATAAGCCTCGACTTGAGTCCGGGAACCGCCCCCCGAGGGGGATGGCGGGGCGTACCCGGCCGTAAGGAGTACGCGATGCGCAAGATCACCCGCGGGGCGGCAGCCCTCATCCTTGGAAGCACTCTCGCTGCCTCGGCCACCGCACAGGTTCCCGGCGGCACGCCACCGGCACCTGTCATTCCACCCGTGACGCCGATCACCAAGGTGGAAGTGCGGCCAACTGGCAACGCCGCCACCGTCAATGGTCAGGTCATTCCGGAAGTGGCCGTCTACCGCGCTCTGCGGCAGTTCCCGGAGGGCCAGCGGGACTTGGCCCGCAAAGAGATCATGGCCCATCTGATCGAGAACGTGCTGATCGACCAGTACCTCAACGCGATCAAGGTGACGCTCGAAGAGAAAGAGATCGACGCCCTCATCAACGAGTTGAAAGCGGAACTCGCTGCCGCCAAGCCAGCACCGAAGGACTACGCGAAAGAACTCGAAGCGATGATGCTGACGGAAGCCGAGTTCCGGACCGAAGTGACCGCGCAGTTGAAGTGGGAGAAGTTCATCAAAACGCAGGGCACCGACGTTGCTCTGAAGCAGTTGTTCGACACCAGCCCCGATGTCTTCGACGGCACAGTGGTTCGCGCTCGTCACATCCTGATGACGCCCGGCACCGACGAGGCAAAACAGAAAGAAGCGGCCCAGAAGTTGCGTGGTATCAAGCAGGTGGTGGAGCAGGAAGCCGCGAAGGCGGTGGCAGCCCTGCCGGCCACAGCAGACGCACTCGCGAAGGAGCAGACCCGAGTCACCAAGACCGAGGAACTGTTCGCTGCGTACGCGAAGGAATACTCGGCGTGCCCCTCGAAGAAGGAAGGCGGCGACCTGAACTTCTTCCCACGCACCGGCGCGATGGTTGAGCCGTTCGCCAAGGCCGCGTTCGCTCTGAAGCAGTTCGAGATGACGGACGTTGTGAGCACCGAGTTCGGCTATCACCTGATTCTGGTGACCGCTCGCAAGCAGGGCACCGCGAAGAAGTTCGAGGACGTGAAGGAAGACGTGCGAATGCTTTACGCGATGCGGTTGCGTGAAGCGGTTATCGGTCAGATGAAGCCGAAGGCGCAGATCACGATGACCACGCCGCCAGGAGCCACGCCAAACCCGGCAGCAGCACCTCCGGCCCCGCCAGCTCCGACGACGCCGATGACACCGATGACACCGAAGAACTAAGACGCAGAAGTCGTTTCATAATCGAAAGCCCACTCGTTCCGACGAGTGGGCTTTTCGCATTCTCACCGAGTTGGGCGATGCGTTCGCAACGCTTCGAGAACGCGGCGGATGTCTGCCGGAAGTGGAGCCTCGGCCTCGATCCATTGTTCCGTTCGCGGGTGACGGAACCGCAGCCGAAATGCATGCAACGCCTGTCGACCGATCAGCACGCTATCTTCTCCCTCGGGCAACCCGGGCACGAGTTCCGAGAGGTTCAGGTGATCGCGGCCACCGTAGAGTTTATCCGCGAGAACCGGGCAGCCGACGTGTTGAAGGTGAACGCGAATCTGGTGCGTGCGACCTGTTCGTGGTTGCACCTTCACCAGCGCGAAGCCACGAAAGCGTTCCAGCACTTCGTAGTAGGTCAGGGCGTGCTTCGCGTCGGGGTCGGTCGAAACCATCATTCGCAGGCGGTCGTGGGCGTGCATCTTCAACGCCCCCTCGATGTAGTCTGAATCGCGATCGAGTTCGCCAGCCGCGAGCGCGATATACTCCTTGAAAATCTTTCGCGTCTCGAACTGCATCGAAAGGTTGCGATGCGTGAGATCGTCCTTCGCGATCAGGATCACGCCGCTAGTGTCCTTGTCGAGCCTGTGAACGATGCCCGCCCGCAAGTGTCCGTTGTCGGTGCTGAGATGCTCGCGAAAGTGCCACTGAAGCGCGTTCACCAGCGTGCCTGACCAGTTCCCCTTCGCGGGGTGAACGACCATGTCGTGCGGCTTGTTAATCACCGCGAGCCATTCGTCTTCGTAAATGATGTGAAGCGGAATGTCTTCTGGAACGGGGATGTCGTGGACCGGCGCGGGCATCTCGACGTGAAGCCGGTCGTTCTTCCTCACCTTGTAGGCAGGCTTCAGGATCGGCTTCGTGTTCACCGTGATCGTGCCCGACTCGATCGCCCGCTGCACTTCCGATCGGCTGAAATCAGCTCCGAGGTGTAATTGCACGTATTGATCGAGGCGCATGCCCTCAGACTTCACCATCACGAGAAGTTCGAGCGGTTCACGAAGCTTGACGCTTGGCGTGAGTGCGATCGGTTCGAGGGGCAGATCGTCTTCGAGATCTTCGGCGGACATGGTACGGCGTTCTGTGCGGCCGGCGACCGTCAGGTCGCCGGTTGAGTTGAGGTTTCACCGGCGAATTGACGTTCCTTCGTCATTTCGGCAGTGGGCCCAGACCGGGGCCACCCAGTCCAGGGAAGCCACCACCAGGACCGTGCGGATCGAGTTCCGGCAGGAGTGGTGCCGTGATCGTCAACGCACGCTGAATGCGAACGAAGTCCGCGGAAGTCTGTGCCTGTTCGTTCCGCAAGGCGTCGGCCAACTTCTTCGAGTCAGTGGCCCAAGGAGTATCGGGAGCAGCGGTCGCCGTGAGTTGATCGAGATACTCGACCACCTTGGAAACCTTGCCGCGATATTGCGTCAAGTCGGTCGGCTTCACGGGAACGCCGACAAGTGCGGCCTCGGCTTTCGCCAACCCGAGCAGACACTCAGCCTTGAACACCGGATCCTTCTCGAACAAAGGAAGGAGCTTCGTGAACTCATCGCGGGCCTTCTCGATGTTCTCGATGGCCTTCTGCTGCTTTTCTTTGGATGGCGAGTTGATCTGGTCGATGCCATCGGGACCGAGCAGGCTCCGGGCAATCACAATCTCGGAAACGCGACCGACGGGTGCCTTCGCGTACTTCTTCTCGATGTCCTCGAGTTTGGTGATCGAACTGGCTTCGTCGAAGGCGAGCCATTGCGCCGACGTGGCTTTCTTGCGCTCGTAGGTGATGTACCACCACAATCCGAGGCCAGCGACGATCAGCAGCACGAGCGCCATCACCTTGTAGCTGATGAGCTGGCCACGCTTGAAGTCCGTCCACGCTCCAGTCAGTTTGGTAGCGAGGGCGTTCTGTTCCGTTTCCTTCTGTTCCGTGCTCATCGGGGGCTCCGAAGCCGACTCATGCCGGCAAAGCCGTTACGTCCAGTCGATTAGGAGGATGATAGAACCCCACGCGGACGAGGTCAACGGGCGTGTGCCGACGTTGTTGCAGAGCGCCAGTTTCAGTTGAGCTTCTTGAACGACGCCGCTGGCGAGACGAACTCTGCTGACACCTCCGGCAACCCCTTGCCCCCTGTGACGCGATATTCGACAGCCGCTGTGCCGCGGATCGCCACGACCTTCAGCGTCCCCGTTGACGGGATGTTCACCATCACCTTGGTGTTGCTTCCGTTTATGTCGCCACGAAGTTCCGCCGTTCGTGACGTGATCGTCACGCTTGAACCGCCGTCGATGGTCGATCCCGGACGGGTCGGCGTGGTGGCTGCGGAGAATATCACGTCGCCGCCGAGAGCGTTGATTTCCACGATCGACTTGCCAAACACGGCAGCGGCCACCGTGACTTTTCCGCTCGGGCAGTTCACTTTCAGCACAGAGCCGTTGTCGATTCTGCCACCGATGTAGACCTGCGCTGCTTCAAGGCCAGAAGCATCAAGGACAGCGCCCGCATCGAGGCTCGTAGCCGTAAACCTGTTCACCTTCCCCTTGAGAATAACACGCTCGCCCTTCTTCATCGAGAACGGAAGACTGTAGTTAGCGTTGGGCGAGTTCAATTCGATGATGACGACGCGATCCGGCGCGACGGGCGTTACTTTGGGTTCGGGCAGCGGCGGCTCAGGTTCCGGTTCGGGTGGCGGTTTGGGGTCGTGCGGCATCGGTGCGACTTCGACCCGTTTGCCTGTTGTTTGAGGCAACGGCAACGGTGGCAGTTGACGAGGTTCGTTCGACGCGAGTCGCGAAGCGTCAACGGGTGGAGTGGGTTGCGGGCGTGAGGCTTGCCAGGCGAGGAGACTGCCGACTCCGGTTACGAGTCCAAAGAGGAACACGGCGACCCAACCGAACCAGGCCGGGAAGCCTTCGCGGGTTGTTGCCGAGCGATTCATCTCGCCTACGTCGGACGGCAACCCCGTTGTGGGATCGCGGCCCGCGGGTGTCTTGGTGACGAGTGCGGTGGCAGTTGCGACCGCAGGCCCGGCGTCGCAGACGGGACAGGGCGAGTTCGCGAGTTGTTCTTCGCGGGGCAACCCGCATCCCGGACATGCGATCGTGGACATGGGCACCCCTCAACGCGAATCAGACTCGTTGCGGTCGTTCATTCGGAAAGGTTGAATGCGTGGCGAAATCGCTCGATATTATCCCGGATTCCTTGGCCTTGTACGACGGTGTACAACCGCTCTCGCAGCGGCTCTGGGCAGTGCGAACGATCCTTCTTTCGCTTTTGACCGAAGTTCCAACCACCCAGCAATCGAGCTATGCCAAGGAGTTGTGTCTCGTTGGCTGCGGAGGTCTGAGTTGCTCCGATCAACATGGCGATCGGGTACTCCAACAACAACTTCTCAACCAAGGATTCGTAGGCCGGATACCCGCTCCAGGGACCAGCACCAGAACCGAGCCAAACCGAAAGAACACGCACTCGCTCAAACGGATCAGGTACGGCGTTCTCCAATTGCCTGCGAATGGTGGGAATATCGGGGCTCAGATCCTGGAGTTGTTCGGGCCACAAGGGGAGCAAACACGACGGGATCGCTTCCACCCAACGTTGACGGTTTCTTTCGTCTTCGGCATGCCTTTGCTCATCGGCCTCTCGCTGTTGCCGAGCCTCGGTGATACCGTGAGAGAACAACCACTCCTCGAATCTCAAACGATTGGACAGCCAAGCGTCGTGCTTCCAAACACGATCCCAGCGGATGGCAATCCAGTAGAGCATACCAAGCGTTGTGAGCAACTGGTCGTTCGCCCACAGTTCGAGGCGATGGGCCTCAAGCGACATCATGTGGCCGAACGATTCGGGGTCCTCAACAATCCGCAGGCATTCACGCAGTTCTGCAAGGTCGGCGGGGTCCGAAATCGCGAGGCGTTCGACATCGAATTGGAAACGGCGGTTCTCGTCGACTCGCGACCCTAGAACTCGAACTCGCGTCGTTCGAGAGAAAACCGCATCAAGGACCGCTTGGCTTGGGTCGGGATCGACGGAAGCCAAGTAGTCAGCCGTCTGTCGATCCATGATGCCCGTGACGCGACCTTGTTTGTCACGCATCGGTACGAACAGGTTTTCGTCTCCGTCCGGCATGGGTTTCCTCGTCAGGCTCCGGTCACATACGGCAGCACATACGGCCCCTTCGGGATGACTGCGAGCTTCGCCGCCGAACCGTATTCCGCAAGCGATTCCGCAACGGCTGATTCCACGCTCGAAGCCGGTTCCACCTGGCACAACCGCAAGGTCGCATCGCTCAAGCCCTGCGAGAACACCTTCACGCGACAGTGCCCCAGAATCTTCTGGAACATCACCAACTGCCATTCGTCCATTTCGCAAGTGTCGCGGTGAATCGAACGACTCGCGCGCCCAGGTGTCGCGGGTGCCGATCCGTTCAGTTTAACCCCGGCGACGGTCATCGTGTTGTAACGGCCGTTCTTCTGGTAATCGTCCAGCAAGGCCCGGAACTCCGGGCTGCCGAGTCCTTCCGTCAAGCTCGCGGCCATGATGATCGTGCCGCCCTGCTTCACGATCGGCAACGCACCAGTCAATCCCTTCACCGCCTGATACCATGTCGTGTCGAGGGGGTAGCCAGCACAGCTCGTCACGACCACATCGCACGCCTGCGGCACCCCCGACTTCACCACTTCGCGACAGAATCGCACGCCGGCTTCCCACGCTTTAATCATGTCGCCAGCCCACAAGCCCGTGACCTTGCGTTTGCCGTCGATGCAGACGTTCACGATGAAGTCGCAGCCTGCCATCAGTGCGATTCGCGTGTTCTCCTCGTGAACCGGGTTTCCCTCGACGCTGCCACAATCGGCCAGCGGATGTTCGAGGAATCGCGGCCCGTGCCACACTTTCACCGTCTCGATGCTCGCGATGCCGGGGCAGATCAACTTGCGACCGCCCGAATAGCCTGCCATGAGATGCGGTTCGATCAGACCGGTCGTGATCTTCAGTTCGGCCTGGGTGTAGCGTTTGTCGATCCACGCGGGCACGCCATTCGGTGTCGTGCCGAGATATTCGTGCTCTTCGAGTTCCTTCCCGTGGTGGTTCTCGCAGCGGTAAGTACTGGCGATTTCTTCGCCGACGAGTTCGACCAACTCTTCGCCTTCGTTCGGGCGATGCAACCCCGTCGCGATCAGGATGGTGATGCCGGAACGCGGCACGCCAGCCGCTTCGAGTGTGCGAACCAACGCGGGAAGGATCAGCTTGTTGGGCACGGGCCGGGTGATGTCGCAGATGACGATGCACGCTGTCTTTTTGCCGCGTGCCAGCTCCAACAACGGCTTCGTGCCGATGGGATTCTTGAGGGCGGCTTCGAGGGCCGCGTTCGTGTCCGGAAGCGGGTCCGCAGGTTGAATCGTCAGCGGCGGCGCGATGAGTCGGTCGTCGGGCAGGGTGACGTCGAGACCGGTTTTGCCGTAATCGAGTGTGATCTTCATGGGGAGTGAGTAGTGGTCAGTGGTCAGTGGTCAGTTAAAGACAGCACAGGCAGGTTGGCTTGCCGTCGAAACGTGCGGGTAATAATATCACATTTCTCAGTTATCGTGGCCCTGTCGCCCCGACACTGACCACTGACCACTGACCACTGACCACTAACATGAGCATCGACAAAAGTTTGAAGCGTAAGGGCGGCATGACCCGTCAACGGTGCGTGCTGAGCCGCGCTGAGCGAATTGCCAAGATGATGGAGAACGGCAAGTGGGTCGAAGGGCAAAGCCCGTTCGCACTGCCGAAAACTCGCGTCCAGAAGATCGTGCTGAAGAAGAAGGTGAAGAAGGAAGCGGCAGAAGGCGACGCCGCAGCCGCAGCACCAGCGGCTGGCGCGAAGGCCGCCGCTGGCGCGAAGAAGTAACGAGAGGAAAACAGGGCTTCCGCCCAGTGCTCCAAACGCCGGCCCCTCCGGAGCGAAGACAAGCCATCTGTTTTCGCCCCGGAGGGGCCGTCTTCCGTAGCACTGGGCGGAAGCCCTGTGCGAGCGATAACCCTTATGTCCATTGCCTACATCGCACTCGGCAGCAATCTCGGCGACCGTTACTCAACGCTCTCCGCTGCGGTTCGTCGGCTTCGAGCCGAACCCGGATTGCGATTGATCGCGAGTTCGGCAGTTTACGAAACCGCACCTCTCGATTGCCCGCCCAACTCAGGGGATTATCTGAATTCGGTCGTCGCTGTCGAAACCGAACGCAGCCCCGAAGACCTGCTCCAACTCTTGCTGCAAATCGAACACACCTTCGGCCGAGTCCGAAGCGAAATCAACGCTCCCCGCACGCTCGACCTCGATCTGCTGCTGCACGGCGATCGCATCATCAACACGCCGGATCTGGTGATTCCTCATCCCCGTATGCACGAACGCGCTTTCGTGCTAGTTCCACTGGCAGAGTTGTCTGAAAGTGTCGGCAACGGTGCTTTCAACCCTGTGCTGAAGAAGACGGCATCCCAATTACTCGACCCAATACTCGCCCAGTTTGACGATCCGAATGTGCCTCGCCCGCAACTACACATCAAACGCGGGGGACGTCCCCCAATACTTCCAGGCCACCGCGCGTTGGTCACTGGTTCAACGACTGGCATCGGGTGTGAAATCTCCGTCGCATTCGAGGAACATGGAGCAGATGTCATTCGACACGGTCGCCGTGCAAAGCTCGCCCCCTCTGAGCCGTTCGTTTCCGCGGATCTTCGTGACGAAACACAAGTCGATCGGCTCGCAGCCGAAGCGTGGGAACTCGCGGGTGGCCTCGACGTTCTCGTGTGCAATGCCGGAGCGGACACGCTCACCGGTGACGCTGCGAAGTGGTCGTTCGATCAGAAACTCGAAGCACTGCTCGCAGTCGATCTGAAGGCGACAATGCGGCTCGCTCGCACCATCGGCGCACGCATGAAGGAACGCGGCCGTGGTTGCATCATCACAATCGGATGGGATCAAGCCGAGACCGGCATGGAAGGCGACAGCGGGCAACTTTTCGCAGCGGTGAAAGGAGCAGTCATGTGCTTCACGCGGAGCTTGGCGTTGAGCCTCGCACCGGAAGTGCGTGTGAACTGCATCGCACCTGGTTGGATTCGCACAGCATGGGGCGAAACTGCCAGCGACGTGTGGCAGGATCGCGTCCGCGACGAGACGCCGCTTGGTGTTTGGGGCTTGCCCGAAGACGTCGCATCGGCAGCGGTGTGGCTGGCGAGTCCGGCCGCGGGGTTCATGACAGGCCAAACGATTCGCGTCAACGGCGGGGCGGTCCGTTAATGCGGCTTGGGACTTCGGTGCCGACGTGGTACGATGTTAGCATCTGTCAGGTGACGTTGAGGGGACGCACATGATCCACGTCAAGAAGATCCTTTACCCAACCGACTTCTCCAGCTACTCGAATCAGGCGTATTTCCACGCCCTCAACCTCGCGGAAACATACGGGGCAAAGCTGACGGTGGTCTACGTTCACACGCCCGGTGGGACGGTGGACAAAGCCCACTGGCGGGGCCAACTGGAGCAGGTGCGGCCAGCGAACCCGAAGATTCCGGTGAGCCATGTGATGCTGGAGGGCGACCCCGCAACTGAGATTGTCCGGTACGCTGCGGATGCCGGAATCGACGTGATTGTGATCGGCACGCATGGCCGCACAGGTCTCGACCGCCTCGTGATGGGTAGCGTCGCCGAGAAGGTGATGCGTGAGGCTCCGTGTTCGGTGCTGGTGGTGAAACTGCCACGCGGCGCGGGCTGTGCCGATCAGCATCACACCGTCGGTTGAAGCCGAGGTCAACTCTCGCGCCCGACGTGATACATGACGTCGGTCCGCAGGACATACTTGCGGCCCGCAGTCACTGGCGTGCCCTCATGCAGCAGGTAGTGAAAGAAGATCAGTGCTTTTCCCGTCTCCGGTTTCACGCGAATATCCGTTCCGTATGGCAGCGTTAGCCCGTCGTCCTGAATGTAGATTGCGGTATCACCACCTTCGCACTCGCCACTCAAATACACCATGAACGTCAATTGACTTCGCTCTTCATCTCGGGCGTAGTGACCGTCCGTGTGCGGCCGGAACGTCTGTCCGGGGTCGTAGCGATAGAACCGAAACCGTTCGTTCAATCGGGTTGCCTCGTGCCCCAGATACGGCGACGGAATCCATGTCTTCACACGTTCCCAGAGCTTCGCGGCCCATTCAGGCTGGTCGATTATCACGCGTTCATTGTTCCGCATGTGGGGTGCCATCATTGGCCCCGATGGAGTTGTGATCGGTGCGGCTCCGTAACCGACCTCCTCGGTGATGCGGATGTACTCGGCACATTCTTCCGGCGTGAGGAGATCGTGGACCACGAACACCTGTTCCCCATCGAGAAGTTCTTTCCGCATCATCGCTCCTTCGTAAAGTCCAATATCAATTCACGCGGGCTCCCTGAGGACGGTTGCGCTTCGTGGCAGGTTCACAATAACCGGTGCAAAGTGGAATAGATTTTGCTGTTGACACTTCCGCCGGGAATCCCGGTATCGGTTCATCACGCGGACTACTTGAACCTACATCACGTTGCGAGGACCGCTCACATGCAGCTAACATCTTTCTCTTTGCTGAGTTCCGACAGCATACCCAACGTTGAATTGCTCCGCCGTCAAGGTTGGACAGTTGAGAACACCACCGGTCCATACTGTGTCGCCTGGCGAGGGCGCGACGAGATCGTTGTCGAGTGGATCGCAGGGAGTTGGCACTACATCGGCGGGCGTGGCGTCGTGAATCAAGACTGAGCACACCCCGACATGACATTCAAACCATTCGTCAGATCGCTGCGCACCCAGCGATAGCAAATATCCCTCATTCCCAAAAACCTGAGAGAACAACATGAATCTGGCCAACCGCGATCAGTCCGCCGTTGAATCGTACCCGACCTTCTGGTTGGTGAATGACGTTCCGTCTCAGCCCCCGGCTCCAGTCCTTCCACAGAAAGCCTACGAAGCCTTCATCGGGTGTTGCGAAGAGGACTTCCCCACACAGCGAAACCGCGGAACAGAGTGAAACCCCAATTCGCCGTCACGGAGTCAGGGTGAAGTCGAAGGGTGGGTTGTCGCCCTCTTTCACTTCGACTTTCAAACCGCTCGTGGCGGCTTTGTGATACTTCTCGGGCACGGGAGTAACCGGCAACTTCGCACGAGCTGCCTTCGCATCGCCTGCCAGCGGCAATGCTTCCTCTGGGCTCATCACGCCACCAGGGATTATGGACACACCATAGACCCCCGGAAGCAACCCATTGCCGTTATGGGCCTTGACCTCATACCAACCCTCTTGGTCAAGCGGCGCGTTCATGCCGACCCCCGTTTCAGTGTTCTCGAAGAACACCGTCGCCCCAGTCACGGGCTTGGATCCGAGTGTCACACGCCCTTTCACGATGCCCCGTGATGGCCCCTTCTCGGCGCAGCCTCCCGCGATCAAGCCAATGAGCAACACGAAACTAACGACACGGAAGTGGAGCATGGGACACCGGAAAGAGTGAACTCAAATCACCAGTTGCCGATGACCTGGCCATCGTTGCGGTTCGTCAGGTTGTAGAGGTTGGTGAGCGTAACGGACTGAGTCAGCAAGCGAACTCCGCCGTCGCCCAGCAGAACCATGATGCCACCGGGATGGACCGACTGGAGAGGCCGATTCGTGCCGTAATAGGTATCGCCGACGCCCTTGTTCTCCCAGGTCTTGTCGTTCACCGCATAGCGAACCGTTGTCAGATTCCAGTGTCGGTTTTCTGTTGCAGGCCCCGGTCCCATTGAGAAGCTGTGACCGAAGTCACTTCGGCAATCGACTTTGGCCTTGCTTGAGTTCAAGCAGTAGTCGCTCTGCTCGGCCACAATGATTGTGTTGGAAGTGCCGTCAGTGATTTCCGAAATCTTGTGATCCTCGTGCGATACCAAAACCCCACCGCGGGAGATTTGCCCGGTGCCGTTGTGAGGATACGTCTCCGAGTCGCGGTTGAGCATCGTCGAGTGGCTCACGGAGCCAGTGATGCCGACGTAAGTCGGGGAAGCAACACCGTTCGTAGTTCCAGCGATCGAACCCACGAGGACAAACTTGTGTAACGGCGACGACGGGCAGAACAGCATCTTGAGTTCTTTTCCTGCCAGCAGCGTGCCGTTGTATTCGTTCCTGGTAGCGTACACGAGGCCAGTCCAGGAAGCCGTTGTCCCTTTGATATCAAACTGGTTGTACAAACTGCCTTGTTCGATGTACGGGAGAATGAGTATCCACCATGAGTGGCCATACGTTCCAGCAGGCGAAATCGTGCCGCCACGCGGGAACTGCCCGCGTGCGTCGTGGTGGTTGTGCAGAGCGACGCCGATCTGCTTGAGGTTGTTGCTGCACTGCATTCGGGCAGCAGCTTCTCGCACTTTCTGCACTGCGGGCAGTAACAGTCCGATCAGAATGGCAATGATGGCGATCACGACCAACAATTCGATCAACGTAAAACCTCGCCGATGATGGAAATGCATGATCCGGCCTCCGAGAGAGATGAAGCCTACTAACGATACCCATGCAACGAAATATATGTCAATCACGTCTTAGAATGGAGACAAACACGAACATTTGCCTCCGGAATTCGGAATAGTGATCGTTGAATTGCTAACGCTGAGGATCTGTCGGCGCGGTTCACGACCCACACCACTTCGCGAGCAGATTCTTGGTGATCTGTTGTACTCGCTTGTCTGGACCGTGAGGTCGGCCATTGTGCACGAACGGGGCGCCCATCGTCCCGCCATGTCCCGTCATGTCCAATTGCCCTTGATTTCAAGCGTTCTATCGTTTCGTTCGTCCCGCCATGTCCCCTGATGTCCAACTCGTAAGGTGGCAATAAGGTGGGCGCTGGCGTCTTCGCTCATTTGTCCCATGCTTCATTCCATACTCGCCTATCGACGCATCTCACGCGGCCATGTTCGGCGACTGCGTTCCGCTCGATTCGAGTCTCACACCCCTTGATGTGGAGCAAGATCTGCGAGCGTGTGGTACACTTTATTGTGACCGGCAGGAGTAGCTACCTGTCGAAAGCGGGTTGTAGTTCTGGGGCTTGTGTTCCTCCCCAAAACTACAACCCGTCCGTCATATGGAACACGAACATGCCACAGGTACGCTGTGCCGATTGCGGCTATCTCGCCATTCGTGACCGACAAACTCGTGAACTCGTTGAAGTCGAGGTCGGGCTACGAAAGAAGTGGGAATTGCCGACGCTTCCGGGCGCGGGTTTCTACCAGTACGAGGATTTCCCGATCTGCCTGCAACACAAGTCAAGCCTCCGAATCGAGAAGGCTTCCTACAGGCACGAAGAAGTAATCGACCTGTTACAGCAGGAAAGAGATTGCGACGGGTTCATGGAATGGCAGCACGGATTCAGTCCAAAGGAACACCAAGAAATGCAACTCGCACAAGAACTCCAGCGACAGCAGCTCGCACAGCGCGAGCAGGAACGCGACTGGCAAGACCGTCGAGATACTGAACAGCGGCGATGGCAAGACCAACTCGCGGCCGAGCAGCGTGAGTGGCAGGCGAGGCAGAACCGAGCCAACCGCGTCGTGCAAATCTTCCTCGCCATCTTCGCCGCCACCGTCACAATAATGCTGGCGTACTACGGATACGCCGTCACACGGTTCGGGCAGGCGCCGACAAAGATGGAGCAGCACGCACCCTAGTCACCCGTTCACCTGCCCACCATTCGCGTTTCATCTATCGCCAGAGCATCGAATCGACGCGAATTCGCGTCGATTATACCGGCGTCAGTCTAACGGCGATTTCAGGTAATTTTCGCATGTTATCCGGTTGCTATGATCGCACAGCAAATGCCGAAATTTCGGCAGTTTCCCGCAGCCGTGAGTGTCGGCCATAACATCCGAATTCGGATGTTATCCCTCCCGTTCCGTCGCGTCCTCGATTCTTGGCGGTTTGTCCACGGTTCGCGTGCCTGCCGTGCCGACTGGTGCGATACCCTGCAATTGTTTTCACGGAGGCTAACCCATGCCACGGACGCGGCCCGTATTCGCGCCGATCCCCGAGTCGCCCGCGCTGGTGGCGACCGCGACGGCAGCGGATGTGTGGGCAGAAGGGGCGTTGGGTGTCCCTGCTGCCGCAGAATTCATCGGTATCGGTCGGTCGGAGTTCTGGCGGGAAATGGATGCGGGCCGCATCGCCTTCGTGAAGCACGGCACAAAGCGACTCATCGCCAAGCGTGTGCTGGTGGCGTGGCTCGCTCGCAAGGATCACTCAGGGGTCAAGACATGAACGCGAACCGACTCGGGGAAGAGTTGGTCCGCACCGTCGCCATTTGACCGCATCGCAGCGGGCAATGGTGGGATCGGCAGCGCGAGAGTTGTACGAGAAGGCAGCGAAGGATCGGCAGAGACAGCACGCAGGAACAGCGCCAGGGAAAAGGAAATCACTTCTGAAGAATTCTTCAGAAGTGATTTCCAAGAGAGCAGAGGGATCAACCCGCGATCTGGTCGGCAAAGCCCTCGGAGTCTCGGGGTTTATCATCGACCAACTCACCCCGCGAGTCGTCGCACGCTCTCCCGCATGTCGGCCTTCAACTTCTCAGCCAACCCCGGCGACACGCCCTTATGCTTCACCGCCCAGTCGCAGAACGCGGGACCGGCTTCCTTCGCGTCGATCATCATCTCGCGGCCACCAGGTGTATCCATCCACTGCACGGAGGCAATGAACTCCGGGTGCGATCCGAGGAACTCGGAAACCAGGTGCTGCAATCCGTTCACGGTAAGACTCCTGCGATTGAGGTTGAGGGAAGGAATGCCGATGTTGGAATTCCAACATCGGCAGTTGGTTGTGTGGACACAGTCATCAACCAGAAGTTGATGACTCAATTCGACGCTGCCATCCCTGC
>JAIOPV010000258.1 GCA_021413735.1 Planctomycetota bacterium | reverse complement strand
GGCTGTGTCCTTCGGTTTAGCCAGCGTCACCCAACCTTGGAGTAGCTCTCTGCGGTCTGTCGCGGCCGTTTCCGAGCCGGACGAGGGAGGTCGGGCATCCGTTCGAGGAGCCAGGAGAACACATCCTTGGGCTTCTGGCCGAAGAACCGTTCGGCCGCCGTTGTCCCGTCTGGGCGTTTGACCATGTAGTTGTGCATCACCGTCAACGCCTTCAACCTCCGCTCACTCACTCGACTGTGGCCGTGGTGCTGCAACGACAACCGGCCGTTGCGGCCCTCCACGCACGAACTCGATCTTTGGAACATACCCGCTGTTTCTCGCGACACCTTTGCAACTTCCTTTCTCGCTTCCTCCGACAACGACGACAACGCTCCTCCTTTTCGCCACGCCTCCTTCGTCAGTTCTGCCGCCATCACTTTCAGACGCTTTCTCTCCTCTGCCGATCTCGCTCGTCCTGCCGCCGTCGCCCAGTACTCGCTCGCCAACAGCTTCTCTTTCACGATTCGCTCTTGCTCTTCGCTCAGTTCCAACTCCTGCACTCTCGCTGTGGCCAAGCACCAGAACCACGCCACACAACCCATCAGCGTTGCCACCCATGTCCGCGACTTGTTCACCGCCTGCTCCGCCTTCTCGCCCAGTCTCGCCTCTTCCACCACTTCCGCCAACCTGTCCACGTGTTCGGTCAGACGCTTGCCTACCTCTTCAGCCGTTACGGGCCTTCCCGTTACCCGGTCGAACGGGTGATAGTCGTCGCCCACACCACGCACTTGCTCAACCGCTTCTTCTTTCCGCTGCCGGGATTGCTCCAGTCGCTTGCCGATGACGAGTTCCTGACGCATGGATTCGATCAGAGACCGGAGTTGCTCCTCGGATGGCATCTCGTCCATGGGCGTGTCCAGTTTGTCGCTCTGCTGCGTGGCTTTCTCCAGATCCTTTTGGGCCTGCTGGATCGGACGATTCAGCGGCAACAGCACTGGCTTGAGCATGTCGCGTTGGCCGTGGAACAGGTCGGGGCTGTGCATCGCTTCAAATCCTTTCTCGGCACAGCAAACCAGGGCCGTAGCTTGGTCGCTGGTCATCTGGACGATCTTGAGGGGCATGCCCTTCGTGCCCTCTTCGATGGCCTCTTTCCAGGTGTCGGCATCGCGGCGGTCGCGGTAGCACTCGACGAGAATGAAGTTGGCCACCGGTTCGATCCCCACCAGGCAGGGCTTGCCGCTGTGGAAGTGTTCGTCTGGAACCAGAGTGATCGTCTTGGCCTGCATCTGTTGGGCCAGGTCGGGTTGTTCGCAGTCGCGGAAGGCAACGAGGTCCGACTCGATGTGAGCCGCGAGTGGATGGAGGGCACCACGGGAAGAAGCCACGAAGCGATCCAGTTGAGACAGTTTGAGGAAGTCACCGATGAAGCGGATGCCGCAAGCCCCCCGGAGTTGGAAGGTGGCGAATGCCGCGAGGACGATGTGGCGAAGGACAGACTCGCCAGCGGGGGAGAAGAAGAAGGCGGCAACGGGGTCGTCATCGGCAGGAGAGTGATGACGCACCCAGTAGTTGAAAGTGGCGTGAGTCTCTTGGCAGAGCTACTTTAAGGAAGCAAGCCTTGCTCATTCAGAGTCGTTCACCACGGCTCTTGGGCGGTCCACAAACGATCAGATGCAACCCGCTGCTCAGTCGGAAGTGGCTAACTCGAAGGACGCAGCTGACAAGAAGTAATCGATGATCTCGCCGGACTTGTCGGGAACTTCCTCGGTGAGAACGCCGTAGACGAGCCGCTGAGCCGCGTCGATCTTCGTGATGGGGATGAACAGATTGAGGTGCTGGGCCATGATCCTAATGAACGGGTTGTGCGCGGTGATCGAAGTAAGTCAGCCGGATGAATTGCTGCGCCGCAATGTCGCCGCCGACTGCCGCGAGACGAATCATCGCGCAGAGGTAATATTGATCGGCCGCGCTGAGCAGGCTGAAAAGTGAGTAATCGCTCGCGATCCGAATTGCATGCCAGAGCATTACGCCAAGGCTCCCGGCTCGTCGCGAGTAACCGGAATCAGTGTGCATTCGCAATTGTGAACAATCACACCTTGCGCCAAGTAATACCCAAAGGTAGTTTCGATGTTGTAGACAAAACCTGAGAAAGGAATCTCATGCCGGGCAGTGACCTCATCGCGAAACCAAGAATCAACATTTCCGACCAGGAGATCATTGATCTCTATGTCGGCGGGATTTCCGAAAAGGTCCTCGCCGGGCAATTTGGCGTGAGCCGCAACGTGATCCGCAGACGGCTTCTCAAGGCTGCTATTCCCATTCGCGGCCGCTCCGCCGCGCAGAAAACCCTCTGGGACGGTCGAAGCGAGGATGCCCGCGCCGCTCAAGTTGCCGCTGCTCACAATGCAGTCAGGGGCATTCCCAAGTCTGACGACTTCCTTGCGAGGAAGGCCTTGGGTGTCATGCGGAACAGGAGCAACCAAAGCGTTTACGAAGTCAGGCTTGCCGACATGCTGTCTTCCCGCGGCATCGAAACGGTCCCGCAGGTTGCCATTGGCCCATACAACTGCGACCTCGGAGCCCACCCCGTCGCCGTGGAAATCTGGGGCGGCAACTTTCACTGGTCGGGCCGTCACATCGAGCGAACGCCCAAAAGATTCCGCTACCTTCTCAATGCGGGCTGGCACATTTTGGTTCTCGCCGTCAACGGCAGACATCCTCTGCTCGAATCCGGCGCTGATTACGTTGCATCCTTTGTCCAAAGTGCCCGCAGCAACCCATCCGCCGTTCGTGAGTACCGGGTGGTTCGGGGTGCAGGTGAGTTCGTGGCCGGAGGCCGTGTGGATGACGATGAGATTTCCGTCGTACCAGCGCTTCGTGGCTCCCGTGACGTCACCACAGGCCGTTACAAGTGCATAGCCAGGTAGGCAATTTGGGTGTGCCGGGGTCACTTCGTCACCACTGGGGAAGGTGGCGTCGAGGTCGATCGGGCCTGCGGCGGCGTTCTCCACGCAATCGGGGCACGGATCTTCGTCGGCAAGCCATGCCTTCTCGACAAACACGCCGATGCTTCGCGCGGCCCGGTATCCCGCGAGCAGTCCCTGGCTGTTCGCGTGGGCAACCTCGGTGTTGGCGATCAACTCCGCGCGGTCCTCGCTGAACGCACCCGCTTGGGCGATGGCCTCGGCGATCGCGTCTTGTCCGATGTTTTCGATGAGTCCCCGCGTGATGACCCGCCGGACCTGCTCGCGGGTAGCGTCGGTGATGACCCACGCGGCGTCTGCGCTGTCAACGAGTTCGCCGTCCACCCAGCGTTTGCCGACCATTTCAGCGGCACGGTCGCGGGCGTAGGCCACGGCCCGCTCGTTGACCTGGTTCACCAGTTCGCCGCTGTCCGTCACGCCGACTTGGGCGAGGGCCAGACCGCCGCTGTCTGCGAGAACGGCTTCCAGTTCAGCAGGTACAACGTCCGTGAGGACCGTGAGCCCTGAAAGGTCGATCGCGTCGGCGATCCGCTTTCCCTTCTGCCGAGCGATTTCGTCATCCAGGGCATCTTTGGTGAGCGAGGACAGTTCCGAGCGCACCTGCCGGGTAACGTCTTCACCTGTCGCCGCCAGCACCGGGGCGATCTTCGCCTTCAATTCCTGACGGGCCTGGCGGGTGACCGGGCGGTCAAAAGGGACGGGTTTGTGAGCCCTCTTTCTCAGCCGGGCGTAGGCCGTCTTGGTGACGTTCTGGTCGGGCTGCGGGTCGTCGGTGTTGCCATCGTCAGGCTGCTGTGGGTTGGCACTCTGTTGCTGTTGCTCAGCTCGTTTTTGCTGGTCTTCGGGTGACACCAGCGCGGTGTACGCGGCGGAAGTCAGGGCCATCGGGATGGCGAACGCGCCCCCGAGCGGCTCGTCGCCCAGTCCTTCGCGGATCTCGTCGATCGAGCGGATGCCGGCCTTCGCGTAACCCACGTTGATGTCGGCCGCCTGCTTGGGGTCCATCTCCCGGTCGTCGGCCCACGCGAACTCCAGGTCTGACGACTCGAACTCCAGGGCGATGACGGGGTCGATGATGCTCTTGACCCACCGTTGCAGCGGGGCGAGGCCCTCTTGCAACGCGCGGTCGTGCGAGGTCTCGGCCGTGCCGCGGTTGGTGTGCTGGACGAACGGCTCGGGTGAGATCGAGAAGGCGTGGCAGATGACACGGGCCAGCCACTCGTCGTATTGATCCTTGAGCGGTGGCTGCTTCGACTCCTGGTACTTGAACTCGCCTGGCATGAACTTCATGCGGCGGCGGTTCGCGCCGTTCCCGGCCATCATCGAATCGAAGTGCGTCTGGAAGGCTTTGATCTGATCGACGTTCCATTCTTTCGGCAGATTCCCGAAGGCGTCGGGCTGGCTGCCCTCGCGGTAGTAATCGAGTTGGAACAGCGCCCGCCGGATGGCGATGTTGACCGTGACGAGGATCTGCTCGACGTGGCTGTATCCGTAAGCCTTGTGGCTGCGCGGGTTGTGCATGAGGTAGAGCAACTCGTCGGCCGTGTAGTCGACCGCCGGGATGCCCTTGAGGATCTGCTGGTAGGCCGGGTCCGGCGGAAGCGGCGGGCGGCCGGACTCGTCGATCAGCAGCTTGATGCTCGCGCCGTCGATCACCTCCAGGGCGAACAGGCGTCCCTTCCGGTCCCGGCGCTTATAAACGGCCGGGGCGTCGATGACGAACATGTCTTCGAGCAGCGTGCGTTGCCACTGTGCCCAGTTAAACCGGGGCTCCGGGCGCATGAAAAAGGTGGTGACCGCTTCAATCCGGCGTTTCTGGTCGTCGGTGACGGCCTTGCCATTCTTGCCGCCTCCTTTGACCCGGACGGTCCAGTCGAGCGCCTCCATCTGGTCCTTGCGGGTCTCGATCACGCTCCGGAGAACGTCGCACCCCTCGGCCAGCATGCGGAGCTGGTCGAAACTAATAGGCTCGGCTCCCCTGGGGCGTGTGTCGAGGTTGTAGCCGACCGGATAGTCGTATGCCCGGCCCGCCACGTCCGATGGGGCCATCGGCTGGAGCGGCTGCATTGGTCCGAACCACGCATTCGGAGCCACGCCGGAGATCGCGTAGCGGGCCGCTTGCACGACCCGCGCGACGACGCCGGGGTTGAGTTCGGTCTGTTTACCCTCGCTTGGCATCCGGCTTCTTTAGGCCGCGTTTTTGAGAATGGCGTAATTGTAGACAGACGTGTCTGAGGCAGTGCCGACGACTGTAAAGCCTGTCGCCGCGGTGATGGTGGCGATGTGTGGCTGCACGCCGACAGTGCCGCCCACTGTGTTTAACGAGATGATGATCGCATCGGTGATGGCGACGTTGGTGTTGCTCACCGTCACCGGGGTTGCGCCGTTCAGGGTGAACGTACCGCACAGGCCATTCGCGCCTTGCTTCAAGACCGGGCCTTGAGTGGCTTTCGTGGAGGTGAGAGCGGTGATCCACACGGCTGCGGTCGCGGTGGCATCGACGCAGATGTATTCCAATTTGTTGGTCGTATCCAGCCAGCGGGACCCGATTCCATAGTCCTGGGTCGAATCGTTCGAGGTGGTCGGCGCGGTCGTCCCGGCGTAGTTGTTCCGCACTCCGGCCTGGCCCAACGGGACACAGCCGCTGTTGATGAGATCCACGATGTCGCCGAGGGCCACGGCGTTGATAACGCCATAAGCATCGGAGACGTATCGGGTGCCGGACCGCGCCTCAAAGGCTGCGGAAGCGGCGGCGGACGGGGCGAGAAGGTTTAAAGTGACGGTCATGGTGTTGCTCCTTGTGGGGTTGGTTGCTGCTTGTCATTCGCGCCCGCCGCCATCTCGCTGTAGAACGCGAGGAAGCCAGCGCCGGGGGTTGGCACGCTCCAACGGCGGCAAGCGAGCGCGAGCCCGCAGACGCAGTCGTCGTGCATACCGACCGGGGCGCTGTACCGGACTCCAGTGCGCGTGTACTCATACTCGAATTGCTCAAGTTCGATGCGGATGGTGCCGTCGGGATAACTGATCGTGTTCTGCTGGATCGCTGCGGCCAAGCCTTCCATCAGTTGTTGCTTGCTGGTCTGCGTGAACTTGTACCCCTGGATGTTCGGGTTCGTCCGCTGCATGTCCTCGACGATCGGGTCGCCAACGCCCGTCGAATCAGCCAGCGCCGGGATGTTCCCGGTCAGGGCAAGGATGCGGCGCTTCGTGTCGTTCCACGGCATTTGGAATCGCTCGAAGCGGCAGGTGCGGCCCTGAGCGTCGAGAGCGATGCCCACAGTCCAATCAACCGACTTGGCGAGATCCCAACCCCACGCGACGGGATCGCCGGAAGACAGTGGACCCACGCAGTCGCCGATGGCTTTTATTCCGAACGGATTTCCGCCGTCGTCTGACGGTTTGCAGAGGTAAAGTTCGTTGAAGACCTGCTCGGGAAGTTGCCGCTTGGCGTCTTCAATCTCTTCCAGCGTGACCACGCCACCTTCCACCGCGTCGTAAGCGGTGATGACGTGGTATTCCATGTTCGGCTCGCCGGATTCGGCCTTCCGGCTGAGCTGGTAGAAGAAGTTCTTCCGCCCTTTGACGTTCCCGATTAACCGGGCCGGACCCCCCGTGGCGGTGAGCGTGGAGCGCACGGCGTACCATGCGTCGTCCTTCATGCGGCTGGCTTCGTCCAGCACCGCCGCGTAAACATCTTCGCCGTACAGGCTGTCGGGCTTGTCCGCGCCCTTGAACCAAATCACCGCCCCGTTTGCGAGGGTGATGGTCAGTTCGGTTTCGTTTGGGGTGTAGAGTTCGTGAGGCAGGTATCGCTTCAGGCGGCGGAAGGCGATCTTTGCCTGTGGGAAGATGGGGGCGACCCACCAGTAGTTCCGGCCGGGTGCTCCATTGATCGCGGCCTGCTCGAACAGCCACGCGATGCAGCCGACCGTCTTGCCAGCTTTGGTGCTGGCTTCAATGCAGCCGTATCTCTGCGAGTGGAAGATCGCCTCAAGCTGCTTCGGGTACAGCCACGGGCGCTGGTACTCAATCGCCCTTGGCATTCCCGCCGATGTTCAGCGTGAAGCTGACGGGGTCGCCATCGGGATCGGTCAACGCCACCTCCTGGGGCAGTAGCTTCACCCACAACTTGTAGAACTCGGTGGGGTTCGCTTGGCCCCATTCCGCGAGGGAACGGACACCGCCGAGTTTCTCAAATGCCTCGGTCAGAGCGTTTTTCACTGCGGCGGTTGTTTTGTTCGGGGTTCCCTTGGTTCTGCCCCCGGTCTTGGCTCCCTTTGCCATATCTAACTCTGCCTACTTTAGACCGCGAGGTGTTGAGAGACTGATCCCCAGTTCCTCATATGATTCCCCAAGGCGGTGAGTTACAACTCGGCGCGATCTTCGAGTCATTTCAAAACGAAAAAGGCCCGCCGCGTGGCAGGCCGAAGTGGTGAGGCCTCCCGTAGGGGCAAGAACTCAATCATGCCGGAATTGTGGCATATCCCGCCGGAGTGCGCAACAGGTTATTTGTACCCGAAGTGAGCAACGAGATCGTCGAGGGCGTTCCGGAGTAGTTTCATCTGCCCGTGCCGTCCCGCCCGTTCTCCCATGCAGCAGACGTTGAAGGCGATCCGTTGCTCGTTGATTCCACGTATGGCCGCCTTGGCCTCCTTGTACTCGATGAGCATCTTCTGGATGTCTTCCGGATCACGCTCGCCTCCGCTGACGATGCCGTAGCGGGAGATGACAGTGCGAGTGCGGAAGCCTCACTGGAACCAAAGGGTGTAAAGCCGCTTGCCCGCGCGGCGCTGGTTGTGGGTGATGTGTCCGTTCTTTGCGTACCAATCCAGCGGCTCGTCGAATGCCCGGTGGGTGAGATACTGGCCACCGCCCCGCGTCCCTTCCTTCAGGACGACATCTCCGCGTTCGAGTCGGTGTTTGGATGGGCCATTGGCATCGCTCGCCGGAACGAAGTACCACCAGTCCGCGAAGGCCGCGAGGTCGAGCTTGTAGCGGGTTGCGATCCGGGTGATTTTCTTGAGGTTGGAATGACCTGCTGCCTCAAGCGGTTGGCCTTGTTTGAGCTGAATGCCGAGGATTCGGTGGCGGGGGCGGCCCTGGACGATGGCGGTGATGACGAATTTCCGGACGGTCGCCTTCGGCCGCGACGATTCCCCCTGCTGCTCCACGCTCACCCCACCACCAGTTGATGCGGAAACGTACCACGGCGCAATGGGTTGTGGCAAGCGGCATGATCGAGAGTGCGGCCGGAAGAATATTGAAAAAAGTTGCGGCGTAAGAAAAGTTGGCGTGTTCACTGTGGCCATCTGTTCAAAGACGGCGCGAGATTCGGCCTCTTGCCAGCGGGCCGACTTTTAATCCGATGCCGCTCGCGCCGAAAACTTGAAACTTTTCTTCTGTACACCACAGCCAAGCGACGCAAGTAGCTTTGAAGGAATATCTTGCGTGAACTCTTAATGCCTGGGCCACGTCTAAGTTGGCGTCTCGGTTACCAAAAATGGAGGCTCGAAATGCCAGTCGCAACCCTTCCTCACCCGCGCACCCCTCGAAACGCTCCTCACAACGCCCGCGTCGTTGCGGAGAAGATTCGGGACGGGGCGAACGTGACCTATCCCGGCCGTCAACACTCGCCCAACCAGCAGTGCAGCATGTGCGGACGTGCCCCGCGAGGCCCGCTGCATCAACTCTTTTGCGTCGAACTGGATTCAGTCACGAACGACACCGTCCTGCTGGGCGTCGGGGTCTGTCACCGACGGATTCTGGGGGCCGCGATTCGGCGTCTGATCGCTGAGGAGCAGGCCTTGAACGACCCGGCGCGGGCGGCTGGGATCGGTCGGCTGCAAGCCGCCCTGACGCAGCTCACCTGACCTACCCACTTGGATTTGAGGGGCCGGGCGGCTGGCCAAGAGAGAACTGGAGGCTGAGAATACGGTGACGGGGAAGCCGTCGATCATCGCGGTGACGACGTGATGGCGAAGGGGGGCGGGCTTCTCCTGTCGCACTGCGTCATGCCCCCCGCCGGGTATTTCGGGATAGTTCCACAAATCCAAATGTTTGGCCAAGCTATTGAATGCATTGAGGGCAATGATTGTGGCTAAGAAACCAACGAAGCCGAAGCAGGTCACGAGCGAGAAGAAAGACAAAGGCGACGGCAAGTTCGGCGCTGCCACGATACGCGAGTTAGCAGGCCGTGCTGGTTGGATTTGTAGCAACCCAAGCTGCCAGTCGCTGACGATAGGCGCGGCCGACGAAGGAAGTGATCTGGCGACGAAAGTGGGCGAAGGCGCGCATATCAAGGGCGAGAAAGATGGCGCAGCCAGATGGGAAGACAACCCCAACGACGACAGAGGCCATATCGACAATGGGATTTGGTTGTGCCCTCGGTGCCACACCCTGATCGACAAGAACGACGGGGGACACTTCACGGTCGATCTTCTCCATGAGTGGAAGCGTGTTCACGAAAAGATGATCGTCAACTTGATGCTGTCGCCACGCAGTCCCCTTGCTCATTTGCGATCGTTCACCGACGACGGGAAAATTGCTCAGGAGGTAGTCGATAAGCTGGCTGGCAAGGGCTCCATGTTCGTAGAGATGGCTTACGAGGGGCCAGCACATGTGGAATCCTCAATCACAGAGCTTCGCGATTTTACAGAAGCGTCCGCTGGCAGAGTGACACATGATGCACTGCTAAAGGCTCGCATACAGGATTTGTTCGACAGATTCCGAAGATACATGAACGAGACAAGTGCCCACCCGGGCTGGCGGCCAGACCAATTACGAATTCTCAGAGGACATGTCGGTATCTTCCTTCAGGTCATGGAGGAAGACTACAAATGCAATGTCAGGGGCGAGATCCGCAGAATCATGCATAGCAGCCAGCAGTCCTGATGGCTTGTTGAGGCCCAACGTGATTCGCTGGAAGCGTGAAATCGCGAACAGAGCGATGCGTGTGCTACCACGGCGGGTTGATCGACGGGAGTCATCTCCCTTCAAAGCGGCTTCGGTGTTCGGGGTAATCGCTGACGCGGATGACGGGCACTTTCCCGTAAGCCTGCTCGTAATCACGCAACTCTTGGCGAAACTGAGTGAACTGTCCGGGTGCGTACACCTTCATCCAGGCGATTTTTAGCATGCGGCTATAGCCTCCATTGCCACCAGGCGCGTTGGCGGCTCCTTGGTCTCTGAACTTGTCGGTCATTTCGCGTACTCCTCAAGATGTTTGCGTATCCAATTTCTCCAGGTGGCCTGCCAGTCTGCCTTCGTGGCGTTCGCACCGCTCTTGCTGATCCAGTAATCCTTGAACTTGTCGCATTCGCGAATGACGGCATCGCGCGTCATGCCTTGCTCCATCGCCCATTGCCCCCACGCCGCGGGTAAATCCCATTCGGCATCGAGTCGCGTTCCTCTCCCAGATTTTCCCTTCGAGGGCGGCGGGGTCGGTGGTTCGCTTTGCGAAGCCCGACCTAAATCCCTTTCTGTCTCTGTCTCTGTCTCTGTCTCTCGCATATTCGAGAGCGTGGTGCATGTTGCTATCGACTTGCTAGCATAACGCTCGCAATCCGCAACGGGATTCAGGAAGCCTCGCTGAATCAGCAACTTGATGTCAGGCTTGACCGTGCTTCCGATCATTCGCTGGACGTATGCGGGATCGTTTGGGATGTGGTTGTCGAGTTGGCTGGCGAGAAGCCAGATGAGCATGAGATGGGCTTTGGACTGATCGGGGAGGAGGTTGAAATCGTAATCCCGGAGGATGTCGCGGTGGAGTTTGATCCACGGCGGCGTGCGGTCTTTGTAGTGCTGCCACTTCTCGAAATCCGGGACGGAAAGATATTGCATAAACCCCCACACAGGTTGCCACACAATTGCTGACGGACGGGGAAACCGACTGTGTGGGAGCGGCTTCTCGGCTGGCCTGCCTATCCCCATCCTTCTTGTCTTTATGCTCCCCTGATTTTGCTCGTGCAAGCAAAGAATTGACTGCTTACGCCAGAAGTGATTGCGTGAGGCTGAAAGTTTGGTGACTGACTTTATTGGTCCCACCTGCTGTGGTGCTTGCCGAGCTGTGGCTCGCCACGCTCCCTCAAGATCACGTTCGCCGCGTCGAGGAATTGCTTGATACTCGCGAGCCTTCCGTCGAGGAAGTACGCTCCGTGCTTCTCCATCGCCCTCGCTCCCAGCACCTTCTTCGCCTGGTCAATCACTGGGATGCTTGCCTCGTGGGAGATGGGCTTCACCTCGGCTGGAGGTTCGTTCCTGCTTCCGACGTGGTACGGCTGCCGCGGCTGGTCGTACCTGCGGCGGGTCACGTCAGTGCGGATCGCAGGGGGTAATTTGTGCGGAGTCAGCCCAAGCCGGACGTGGGCGTCGCGGATGGTCTTCAAATCCCGGTCCATGCTTTTGGCGATTTGGGACAAGGTGAGAATTTTCGCGTGAAGCTCCACGACCACCTGGTCATCTTTGATTGTCCACGGGCGGCGTTTCCTTCGCTGGATGACGATGGGGGAATTGGTCATTGATGAGCTTTGAGTTGCAGGTTTACCTTTTCGAGCAGTTCTGTCTCGGTGCCATACTTTTCCTGCCAGGCGCGTTTGCTCATCCGCTTGCCATCGATTCCTTCCGGGCCGAGGTGGTGCCCGAAACAGAGCGGGATGACCCGCATGTGGTCCTTGCGTCCTCCGGCACTCGTTCCGCAATGGTGGATGGTGATCCGGCCTGAGCAACTTGTCAGCCCCACCACGCACGGCAACTTCAGGAGGCGGTGCCAGTGGCGCTTCTCCTCAGCATTCGGTTGACGTGCGCCGCGCTTTGGACGATTCTGGCGTTTTTGATAAACGGGCTGTCCGGTGAGATTTGCCATCGGGATCACCGAACCAGAGCGGTAGGCTTGTTATTGTTCAGGAGGTTGCTGCTCATGCGGCTGTTCCCTTGTCTTGGATGAGGCTTTCACCACAATCCGGAAGTTCGCTGTTTAACCACGATTCCCAGCAATTGGCCGTTTGCTTGAAATGCTCCGCCAGCTCGGCCCTTGTGCTATCGCGGCCGACAGGGCGCGCGAAACTTTCGCTCAATCCGCGTAAATCATTGATCTGGCATTTGTACGCCTCACGGAGCATTTCATTCTCCGCCCTAAGCGCCTCGCACTCGTTTGCGCGGGATTGCTGTCCGGTTGATAGGTAGGGGCGGATCACCCGAATGATGGCCTCCACAATAGGAACGCGCCCAGCCTTGCCGAGGCCGACGGCAACCTCTATTTGCTGGCGGAGTCCAATTTCATCCACAGCCTGAGGGTGCTTGGCGGATTCGGCGCGGGTGTTCCATTCTTCGGGCGTTACGGTGTTCATGCCAAAAGTGACACATTGATTTCTGCCGCAATAGATGCGGTCATAGTAGGCATCATGTTTCCGGGCCATCTTCCCACAAAACGGGCATGTCTTCAGTTCATTCTGCATGTGCATTCTCCTGAGAGGTGAGGGTGGCGTTACCGTGCAATTCTTCGCGTTGTTCGCGCGTGAGTTTGCTGTCAAAGCCAAGTTCATATTTTGTAATGCGATCAAGCTTCTTGTGCTTGGCTATCCGGGTGGCTTCAATCTTTTCTGCGGACAGGCCACACCGTTCCATGACTGCGATGAAATCACCGCATTCTGTTTCAATTTGCTCAAGATTTCCGGTGCCATTGTCATAAGAGCCGCGCCAGCCAAAGCGCAGCACCTTCATAACTGCCTGCACCACTTCTCCGGCTTCCTCCGCAAGGCGTTTGAATGGCATTTCCTGTGGCTCGCTAAAGCGGGGTATGTCCGCCTCCTGCACTTGCGGCGTAGATTGGGGCGATTGCCAAGGCACCCCAAATTCCTTCCAGGATATGCTGCTCGTTACATATTGATGCCCGTTCAGGACAGCGATAGCCACGCCATCTTCTACTCGAAGCATGAGTTTTGCGGTGGTATGTGCTTGTGGCTTGGGTTGTGGCTTACTTAATCTCCGCTCTGTCCCACTTAGACGTCCAGCCTTGCACCAAGGGCATCCATTATCCACCCAGTTTTTGGCCATCAATCTTAAATGACCATTATCGCATTCTTTGAACCACGTAGTGCCATGATTCGTACCACCCAACAATTTTCCTTGAGGCGAGGAGGCTTGCAGTTCATCCGTTGCTATCGGCTTGAGTTCCTGCGCCACCAGCCCCGCTGCGGGTTGCTGCTCAGCCTGGGCAATGAGGGTGTCTAGCTTGGCGACACGTTTACGCAAAAGGTGGATTTCTTCACTTTCTTCCCGCCACGCAGGATAGAATTTGTCCATTTCTTTGTCGTAAAAGCCACCGCGCTCCGCCACTCGCTCAAGTGATTGCCCGCTGCCGCCATGGTCACGTACATAAACCACATATGCCTTCACCGCCACGTTCCATGGGATCATGATTTTCGGCATGCCATATCCATTCCCTGTCATGACGGGAAACTGCTTTGGGCGAATGGCTTCTACACGCGAAGCGAGACGGCTTGCCATCTGTTCAACGTTGATGCTGATGCAATCAATTGCTCCGCTGCGTAGTAAATCAGCCAACTCGTTTTCAAAAGTCTCCCGCACTTCGCGAAGGGTGTTTTGTTCGGTGGGAATCATCGTTCACTCTCCAGAAAATCGGCGGTCTTTCTCAGATATGGCCCGAGGTCGCTGTCCATCGGCTTCCCGTGCCGCTCGATGTCCTGCGCGTAATAACGCAGGACATCCGGACTGGGCCGGAACGGTTCTGCGGGCGATTGCTGCACGCGGTTGTAGAAGCGGAAGAAATCCAGAACCTTGCTCATACCTTCACCACCGCATAGCCGGCTGCGGAAAGGGCGCGATAGGCAGATGTCATAGCGGCACTTGAGTAGTATCCATTGTCACGCCCCGAAAGCATGTAGCCATTGCCCAATATTCTTACCGCTCCCTCCTCGCTCAGCGCAGGGGCGGGGGTGATGGATTCCCGCACGGGTAGAGATGCAAGATATGCCTCGACTACGATTTCAAATTCCCTGCGTGGGGAAATAACTGTTCCCCTGATTACGGCATTATTGGCGCGCCTATCTAACTCTTTGAGGGCTTTGGTAATGCAGTCATCATCAATCGTTGTCATTGTCTCGCCTCCATTTTAATTCGGCTTCAAGTTGGATTTTTAGGCGAGAGTTTTCATCGCATAACTCACCGTTAATTTTATTGGCCGCACCCCAAATTGCCATCTTTGCAACAGCCTTCAATCCGGCTATGTGCTTCGGTTCGCCACTTGAGGCGTAATCCTGAAAGCTCCTGCCGTGGTAGCCGTTGATATAAGCCATTTCCAATTCTGAATCCTCGAATTGTAGTGGTGACTCATCCGGCTGTTGGGTTTCTTTAGACACTTCATCGCGCGCAATTTTCATGCATTGGTTAAAAAGCATGATTGCATTTCTATCGTCCGGATGTTCATCCACCAGCCCCTCTGCGGCTTGCTGCTCAGCCTGGGCAATGAGGGTGTCTAGCTTGGCGAGGGCTTGCTGATAGCATGTCATTTCGCCTATTAATTCATGTTCCATTGCCCCCATGACGCTGCGGGATTCGAGGGAAATGATGGATTCACGCGCGGCTCGATACTTCGGCATCACATCGGCCAAGGCCTGCCGCACTTCGCGCAGGGTGTTTTGTTCGGTGGTCATATATCAAACCTTTCACGTTGCCTTTTACGGTCTACTTTGTTGCGAAGCCTTTGGTTTTCAGGGTCCCTATCGGTCGTGCTGTGGCAGATAGGGCAACGGAATTTTGGGTAGCCCCGTACTGTGGTTCCTGAAGTCTGCATGTCACTGAAGCCACATTCACAGCGCACACCCGTCTGCTCCATGGGGAAGTCGCCCAATAATTGCCCCCGAAACCCGTCGCTCATACCTTCACCATCTTTGCTAGTGCGAGCAGTGTGTTTTTTACCCGTGTCATCGCGCCTTTTTCATGCCGACGCTTTGAAGACCAGAACCCATTGCGCATGCTTTTTGCCACCAGCTCTATGCGTTGTTCATCACGCGAGACGGACGCAAGGTAAGTGGTGAGGACTGCTTGAACCAAGGGCACTCGTGCTTCCCATGCCTTCGCTGCCTTGTTGCCAAACAGAATATTGGCATCAGGATCGGGTGCTGTTTTGTCTGCGTCGCACAATGCGCGGGCCGCTGCTTCGATGGGAGTCATGGTTTGTCCTTTCTTAAATGTCTTTGAGTTCGATTTCTGGTAGGCCAAACGCGATTTCTGGCGTGCATCCGCAATTTAGCCGATGAATCGCTTGCTTATAGCTGACCCCAAGCTCTCGACACCAAAGGTTAAGGGCCTGCGTTATGCCACGGAACGTGACAAGGCGGTTGCGTCGCATGTTGTGACGCTGTTCATCCTGGGTTGACCACTTCACGTTGCCGGGCTCGTAGTTGCCATCAGTGCAAATGCGATCAAGCGTGTACTCCCTGCCGGGCGCTGGCCCAACATCCTCGTAGAAGGCTCTAAAGCTGGCGAGCCAACTATCGCATACCGTGATACCACGCCCTCCGTAGTTGTGGTAATTGCGTGACGACTGATCGTAACACCGTTTAATCATATTGCCTCTTGCATGCCTCTCCTTATCGACAGATCCCTGGTATTTCCGCTTTGCCAGCCCCAGCCGCCGTGCGTTCTCCTTCCCTAGGCATCCGCAGCTCTGGGTCGCGCCAGTTGTCAGAGCGCTCGCTTGGCACGTCTTCTCTCCGCCACAGTCGCAGACGCTTCGCCACCGCGTGATCTTCCCCTTGTTGGCCACGCGGTGCAGAACGACCAGCCTCCCAAATCGCTTCCCCGAAAGATCAACAAACCGCCCCACACATCCCCCGTTACAAGTCCAAGAGTTCAATTTTGCAACCCCAGGCTTCGGCTCGCTCGTACTGCACCGGGGCCAGCTCCACCCACTTCGAGGAATCCCCTGCAAGTGCCGAGCAACCCACCAGCGCGTCGAGACACGATTTCCAGTACGCATCGACGTCAGCACCACGCTTCTTTGGGGCGAGCACAATCGTGAGCGTGACGCGGCGCTTCCGCTCCTGCGGCGGCACCTTCGCTTGCCCGACGTAGTGAGTGACCATCGCCCGGTCGAGTTTCTTCTGCTTCCGCTTGTAGCCCCAGTGCTGGTGGGTTCCGTAGAGTTGGTTGACCGTCTGCGGGTGCCAGCGGGGAATCTCGATCACATACTTCGCCACAAAGCTACCTGTCCAAGATGGTCGTGCCCTGGCGGGCCACGGCGTCGGAGTACGCGACCTGCTTCCGCTTCAACGAGTCAATCTCGGCCTTCAGGTTTGCGATATGTGCGTCAATCAGCCCGCAGAGGGCTTGGGTTTCGGCTGATACTTTGCGGGTTTGGAGCTTGTTCAGAAGTGCAGTGAGTGTGTTCATGCCTTCCTCCCTGGCTTCGCCCCGTCCGGATAGTGCTTCTGCTTCCAGGCATGGATGTCCTTCAGCAAGAACAGAACTTCACGTCCCTTTCGTTCCCATTTCGGTGCAGTGCCGTCTTTCATGTGGTTCTGAATGGTACGCTTCGAGACTCCAGCTTCGGTAGCCGCCTCGGAAAGTGTAATGAAATCCGATAGTTGCATATTTGTTCGCTCAGGATGCAGAAAGTGGTTGCGCCGGGAATCAATTTCGTCTAGGGTGCATTTGTCTGACGGATATGTCAACGAGAACATGGAGGTGACGATGAAGAAAGTGACGATGCTCAGGTCTCAATTTGGGAGCGAAAATGGATTTGACGTCCAGCTATATCTGAAGGGCCGGACGTATGACCTCGCAGAAGGTCTGGCCTGTCAATTCTTACAGGGATGCCACGCTTATCTGGCAGAAGATGATGACGGCACTCCCGCGCCAGCCCCTACACCCGATTCTGTAGTTGAGCTGCTTCTGCGCTCTTTGCGGTTGCCCACTCCCGAGCAGATGGCCCGGTGGCGGAATCCACCGCTGAACCCCGCGACCGATCCGAGCATGGGAGAAGGCGTATGAGCAAGAGCACGAAATCTGGTGACGCCTTCTTGCTCGCCAACGCAATCATCGGTGCCGTCGGCATGATGCTCCTGGCCGCCGCACTCCTTTCTGGTGCCGTGAAGCCAGAACCGCGTTTCCCGGAGACCCAGCCCGTCGTCCTCAAGCCGATGGCGAAACCACTACCGAAGCAATCGAAAAGTGACCGCATCGTCGCTTTGGCCGCGCTCACTCCTGGCTGCGAGGTGACCGATTGGGCTTGCACGCTCGGCGAGGCTCAGAAGGCCGGAATCAAGTTCAACAAGGAAGGAAAGGTAGTGAAATGACCGCAGATATCATGTTTATCAGCCCACAGGCAAAGGAGATCGCCATGCAGAACCAGGAAGCGGCTAACTCAATAATGGAGCCAGCTCCAGCATTTACGGCGATCTCGAAGCTTTGGGCTGCGTTCGCCGACCTCAAAGCTGTGCCGCCCGATGAATTGGCTCTCCTGTCTATGCATGATGACAAAGGACGCTCGTTCGCAGTGGAGCGGTTTCTGGACAATCTACGGGCCGAGACAGTCTGGTTGAAGCAACATGTTCACGCTGAGCGGATGAAGATCCTGCGAGGCCAAAAATAATCTCAAAGAAAGGCAAAGTTTATGGAACACAATCAAGGTCCTGTTTCCGCCTCAGACGAACAGCTAAAGGTGCGGTTGTTGGAGGCGCTGGAAGGGCTCCTCAGTTTGCACGAACCCGAGGGTAGATTCCAGCCCTCCTACTACAAGCCGTTTCTCGCGAATGCCAGAACGGCGATCGCGCTCGCGAAGGGAAGCGAGAGCTTGCCAGAAAGGGTTGAAACAGCAATTGATGATCGCAATCGAATTATTCGGGCTCTTGCGAGCAAAATGATTGATGCCAGCGGTGCTATCAACGAATTCATGGCCGTACCAGTCGGTTCGCTGAGGGAAAAGTTGCCCTCAACCTCTGCACGGCTGCTCGCGGCAGCAAAGCAAGCCGAAGAAATGATATCCAATCATCAAAATTAAAACCAATAATAGAGAAAGAAGGTGTATGCAGCAGAGTGAACAGATCAACGAACTGGCCGAGGCACTTGCCAAGGCGCAGGGAAAAATGCAGAACGCGAAGAAGGACAGCACCAACCCGCACTTCAAGTCAAACTACGCCGACCTGGCCGCAATCGTAACTGCCTTACGTATTCCGCTATCGGAAAACTCGCTGACCTATGTCCAGACCACGCTGGTCGATGAAGCGGGGAATGTCACTCTGGTGACCACTTTGGCTCACAAGAGCGGCCAATGGGTTCGTTCGTACTATCCCGTCCGTCCCGTGCAAGCAAATCCGCAGGGCTTCGGCTCCGCCCTGACCTATGCCCGCCGCTACTCGCTGGCGGCTATCGCTGGGGTCGCCGCAGAGAATGAAGACGATGACGGAAATGCCGCAAGCGCTGGCTCCCCGCTCCCCCCGCCTGCGCCAAAAGCGGTCAAGTCCCAGCAGCAGACAAGCTTGGATAGTTACAACGAACACAAGGCACAATACGCGGTCGAGGCCGCTGTGTTGGCGAACGGATCACTTGATTTTGATGGGTTTGTTGCCGACCTTGAATCGCTCCTGCCATCCGCAAAGTCGATGAACGAGTTGTCGCTGTACAAGAAGGCAAACGCGCGTGTACTGAACCTCATGAAGGATGATCGGCCTGATCTATTCGAACACGTCAAGGAGCAATTCACCCAATACGGCAACGCTTTGGCATAGGAGGCCACATGAACGAAGTAATCCCCAACGAACAGCAACTCACGGCTACCGTCGGCCAACTCTGTGACGCAGCGTCGAGTGTGGTGATCCTATCACGCGGCGATCTCGCCGAAGCGACGGATCTGGTGAAGCTCATCAAAGCCCGCCACAAACTGATTGAAGACGAGCGGACTAACATCGTCAAGCCGATTAACGACTCGGTGAAGCGCATTAACGACCGCTTCAAAGCGATTCTCACTCCACTCGTCGAAGCGGAATCGGACATCAAGGCGAAGATGCTCACCTTCCAGCAAGAGGAATCCCGGAAGGCCGAGGCCGCCTGCAAGGAAGCAGAGAAGCGAGCGGCCGAGGAACAGGCAAGACTTGATGCCGAGGTGGCAACAATGGACCGGGCGCCGCTTCCTGTTGCCGCTCCGGCAACAGTTGCACTTCCTCCGGAAACCCCCAAGACGACCTACGGGGCATTTGGTGGAGTAAGCACCATCAAGAAGGTGTGGGCCTACGAACTGGTGGACATCTCTGCTCTTGCTTCTGCGCGACCGGACTTGGTCACGGTGGATGCCGCAAGGGTGAACGCCGAGATTCGGGGCAGAGGTGGGGACATCCCCGGACTCCGGGTCTTTGAACGCGAAACCATTGCAGTGAGGTAGGTCATGGCCAAGCAGCTTTTGAAATACAAGGGTCCCGACGGCAAGTGGCAAACTGTAGCGAGCCACGAAATCGGTCAGTACGGCCCACGGATCGGAGTGAATGCCCCCGTCCTGCGGCGACTGCTCGAATCAGATGGATGGATCAACTTTTCGGTTTTTCAGGATGACCGTCAAGAACGGGCGAGCCCTGCAACCAAACCTGCTGTCCAGCATTCAGACCCGCTGGATGACGAGATCCTGTTCTGAACATGGCTACCACACTTGAGTTCTCAGCGATTGTGACTGACGGGAGGCTTCCAGAGGCAGTCTCTCGCAAGGTCGGGGCAGCAATCCGTGGTTTCAATGGAAAACGTGTCATTGTTTCCGTCAAGGAACAGAAACGAAAACGGTCCAATAATCAGAATGCCTACATGTGGGGTGTGGTAATCAAGTCCATCACCGATGCCTTTCGAGACGCAGGAAACAGTGTGGACATGGATGACGTTTTCCTCTTTTTGAAAGCCGAGGTATGGAAGACCAAGCAGGTGTTTGTGACGCCAGACGGGCAAGTGCTTCACGGCTTGGGGTCAAGCAGGAACTGGACAACAATGGAGATGGAAGCCCGCTTGGAACAAGCGAGGGCCTGGGCCGCTGAATATCTTGGGATAAGCATTCCACTCCCAAATGAGCACCTTGAAGAATCCGCCGTCTTAAACGAAATTCCACCCACTCACCAACCAACTGAAAGGAATCACACATGACGAAAACCAAAGTAGGCGGCATTGCCGCTGACCAACTCCGCTCAATCATTGAAAGAATCGAAAAATTGAGTGAAGAAAGGGACGCGATTGCGGCAGACATTCGCGATGTACTTGCGGAAGCAAAGGGCAATGGCTATCAAACGACTGCGATTCGCCAGATTATCAAGCTTCGCAAAATGGAAGCGAGCGATCGCGAGGAGCAGGAGACCGTCCTTGACTTGTATAAACGTGTTCTTGGGCTTTCGCCCGAGCTTGATGAAGACGACAACGATTAACCCTCTGGGTGCCGGGGGCGGTCTTCATCGTCCCGCTTTCCGGTGCTCGCCAAATTAACCAACTGAAAGGACTAAACAATGAAAACCACACTTCTCCTCTCCACCGCTTTCCTTCTGCTTGCCCCATCGGCGTTCGCTCTGAACGACGACGTGAACAGCAACACGGCAAACGGTAACTCCCAGGCGTTCCAGAACACTGGTTCGATCAACGGTTCCACGATCAACAATGGATCGGGCTCTGGCTCTGTGCTGTCGGGTGGTTCCGCGACAGCCAATGGTGGCGCTGGCGGCTCTGCCACGGCCCGCTCCGGCGATTCCACCAGCGCGGTGATCGGCTCCGGCAATAGCTCGGCAACGGGCGGCTCGGTGCGAGATTCCGGCAACAGCAGCATTCGCAACTCCGGCAACTCCCGCTCGACCAGTTCTGCCCGCCAGCATCAGAGCCAGTCGCAATCCGCGGCCAGCAACGTGGCGGGCTCTGGCAACTCCAATGTGAACGTCGCGGCTCAAAAGCGGAATCCGGTGTCATCCGCATTCTCCGCCCCGCTCGTCGCAAGTGAGGACACCTGCACGGGCTCAAGCTCTGCGGGTGCCCAAGGTATCGGCTTCGGCGTCTCGCTCGGCTCGACCTGGACCGATGGGGATTGCGTCCGCCGCAAGGACGCCCGCGAACTCCACAACATGGGCTACAAGGACGCGGCCATTTCGCTGATGTGTCAAAACGAGCACGTCCGCGCCGCGATGGCAACTGCCGGAACCCCCTGTGCGGCACCCGAAGAACCCGAAACCAGCTATGAGTCCCCGGTGCGTGACGAGCGTCCCGGCAACGGCTCTCGCAACCGATAGGAGATCGCCATGAGTTTTCGCATGTTGGTCTTCCTTGCTTTCATGGACCTGTTGATGTGTATCGGTGCGTATTACTTGATCGTAAACCACGTCAACGCACCGATTGGGCGGATCACTCGCGAGCTGGGTCAGCGGTGAGCATGGCGAGCGGGTTCATTTCGACTGCCTGCTTTTTCATGCTCACCGCGCTGGTTGCGCCAAGCCGTGAAGTGCGCTACTTTGCCATCGCGTTCGGCGTGCTTTACGGTGGGGCGGGTGTAGTGCAACTTGTAGGTGGGTAAGATCATGTCACAGAAACGGTACTTCTACACCGATCCGCTGGCGGCAGCTTGGATGGCGAAGCATTTTGGGATGGAGTTTATCACCAAGGATGGGCTCATCACGCGATGCGTTCTACCGTTGGTTGATGGCCTGAAGACTGGCGACTGCTATTACATCCACCCCGGCAGCCTGCACCTGCTGGAGCCGAAGAACGGCGATCTGTGCCGCACGAGTGGATTCGAAAGAATAGGAAATTCCGGATCACAGTACAACGAGTACGACTTTACGGATGTTGCATTCGATTTTGGCTATGGGCCCATTATTGAAAGGGATGGGTGTGGCTACTCTCCAACCGAAATCATCCAGCGCGATGGCAAACCTTTCCACTGGCCTCAGCAGGAAGCCGTCTGATGCCACTGTTTGCATTCATCCTCGCCTTCTGGGCCAAGTTCCTCACTCCCCGCTCATGACTCGCTGGCAACTCCTACTCCTCGTTCTCCTCGCCGCCTCGCTGCTGCTGGCGACCAGCAAGCCCGCCGAAGACTGGCTGTCCGGCATGGGCGGTCCTGTTCTCCTCCCGCCTGACCTGTGGAGGCTGAGCGATCGCTGATGTTCAGGAACTCATCCGTATGGTTCGGCAGCCAGCAGCTTCTTCGGACGATGCACACGGATGAAATGCGGAAGATGCGCGAGGCAGAAGACCGGGCCGCACGCGAGCAACATGCCGAACGGGCTAGCCGCTTGCGAGAGATGATGGAGAACTCGGACCTGGTCCGCATGGTGGTGGGGTTCGGTGGACGCTGACGAGAAGCCGACTGAACCGCCCACGTTCTACATGGGACACCCGGTCACGAAATGCCCGCCAGGTTGGGCAGAGGGTGCGAGGCCCCAGGATAGCGTGCGACTGCTGGGGCACATCGATTTCGAGGAAGAATGATGCCCGAGTGCCGCAAGCGCAGGCGTGGTCTGAAGATTCCCGACTCCGAAGCTGCCGAGGTTCGGTTGCTGGTGGCAGCCGGGCTGACGGATCAAAATCTTGGCGAGAGGTTCGGAATGTCGCAGCACACCGCCTGGGCTTTCCGCAAGAAGCATCGCATCCCTGCCGGAAGACGTGGCGGTTGTGGCAACCGAGCGTGGGGCAACCGCGGCTCCGATCTCACCGTCAACCCGCCACCGGGCGAGACCTCCACTTACATCGACGACCAGGGCAGAACAATCACCAAGTGCCCGCCGGGGTTCGCTCGTGGTGCGTCACCTGGACCATCCGTTCGTGGACGTGGCTTGGATTGAGCCCCAAAAACTGCCCTTGATTCCCCGTGAATATCAGCCGTCAATTTGCGTTGACCTATGACATAGGAGAGATGCCTGTAGCAAATTTAACACTTTCTTTCCCGAAGGCTTTCCCCAGACATGCTTGTGCGAAGAACGCCTCCTGTGCCATAACGAGTTCATGGTCACGGCATATCAAAGAAGCCCGCTCGGGGTCTCCGGCGGGATCACGACAGGTCTGAATTGGGCGTGGCAGAGGCGTGCCCAGCTACGGCTCTCTCCACTCCGCCTCAGCGATCAGCGAGGCGAAGAACTCAAGACGCTCGGCGTCGAAGTTCCGGCTTTCTTCATCACGATCGTATTCCATCTCGACGACGATTCGGAGCGCGTCCAGCAGCTTCGGGGCGACGGACATCAGCCGGAGCTGGTAAACAAGGTCCGGCATCTCAAGGTAATCATCGGGGCTTTCTGGCAGCCAGCAGGTTTGGCAGTTCTGGGTGCTCACGATGTCCTTCCCATCCGCGTCCCGAATGGTCCCGTAGTCTTCCGTACCATCGCGGTCGAAGTGAAGCGTCCAGGGTATATGCAAGTCCGGCATGGTGTTTCCTTTCTGAGTGGTTACCGAAGGTCGGGGAAGCGAAGCGGCCCTGACCTTCTGCCACATGGCGAATGCGGGGTGAAGGCGGAAAGAGCCGGAGTGGCGGGAGGGGGATCACCCGGCCTGCACGGAGCGCAGCGCAGGAAGGCCGGGGATACCCGCCGCGTAGCCGAAGGAGAGCGAAGCGAAGCTCTTGTAGCCGTGAGGGGCGGAGCCCCTAAAAGCGTCAGGGATGGTAAGGGTTTAGTTCCACAGGAACCGGAGCGAAGCGAAGCCCTGGACAGCCCGGTCCGAAGGGAGACGCACTGAAATGCTCCGGATAAACGCGATTCCGAACACTTCGGCGGCCAAAAATTATTATCGTTCCGCTGACTATCAGCTCGACGGACAAGAGGCTCCGGCCCACTGGCACGGCAAGGGTGCGGAATTGCTCAGCCTCTCCGGCGAGATCCAACGTGAGCAGTTTGAGCGGCTTTGCGACAACCAACACCCGGACACCGGGAAGCAACTCACCGCGAAGCACATCGAGAACCGACGGGTGGGATACGACTTCACCTGGTCCCTGCCAAAGAGCGCGAGTGTTGCGTATGCCCTCGGCCTGGACGACCGCCTGCCCGACGCCTTCCGTGGAGCCGTGGCCGACACGATGGCGGAGATGGAGCGGGAGATGGAAACCCGCGTCCGTAAGGGTGGCCGGAACGAGAACCGCCAGACCGGGAACATGATCTGGTCCGACTTCATGCACTTCACGTCCCGTCCGCTGAATGGACATCCTGATCCCCAACTTCACATCCACGCGGTGGTTTTCAACGCGACCTGGGACCGGGATGAGCAGCAATGGAAGGCTGGCGAGTTCGCGGCGCTGAAAGCAAACGCCCCCTATTTCCAGGCGGCGTTCCGTTCAAGGCTCGCCGAACGCCTTCAAGGCCTGGGCTATGAAATCACCCGGAAGAAAGACGACTTCGAGATCACCGGGATTCCACAGCGTGCCGTGAAGGAGTTCAGCCGCCGCACGGAACAAATCGACAAGCTGGCAGACCAACTCGGCGTGAAGAAGCCAGAGACAAAGGACAAGCTCGGTGCGACGAGCAGAGAACGAAAGACGAAGGGGCTAACATGGGAGAACCTTCTCGAACTCTGGCAGTTCCGGCTGAAGCCTGGCGAGCTTGAAGCGATCAATGCCACCGTTCGCGACGCGATGCAAGGCCCGATGGCTGCCGAGGACCGCTCGAAGGAATCGGTGGACTGGGCACTTGCTCACCTGCTGGATCGGAAGTCAGTGGTTGCGGAGCGTGCCGTCGTCACCGAAGCATTGAAGCACGGGCTCGGCTCTGTCACCCCGGAGGATGTCTGGAAGGAAGTCCGCACGCGGAAGGATGTGATTCGTAACCAGATGGGCGGGCAATGGATGGTCAGCACGAAGGGGGTGCTGGGGGAGGAGAGGGGGATCACACGGTTCGCCATTGAGGGTCGAGGCAGGTACAAACCGCTGGGCCGCGCGGGACAGCCCTTACCCGAAGGCAGAGGGGCTGTCCTTGAACCGATGTCGCTCGTGAAGGGCGACCCAGTACAGCAACGAACACTCGGTTCGAGCCTTGCTACCGACCTTGCCACACCTTCGCCCTTCGGGCAAGCGGGAACTGTACGCTATTTCCGTACTGTTGACCCGCGCGGGGACAAATCCGCATCCACACTCGATTCTCGCCAAAATGAGGGCACAAATCCGCGCACCCTCTCCCCCACCCAGCAAGCAGCGATTCGCCACGTCTGGACCTCTCCCGACCGCCTTATCCTCATTCGCGGTGCGGCGGGCACGGGCAAAACGACACTCACGAAAGCCGCCCTCGCCGGAGTGAACGTCCCGTGGGTGATCCTGGCACCGACCGTGTTATCGTCGTCGCGCCGACGCACGCGGAAGGCGAAGCGGTAACGGCAGCGATTCGGGCGAAGCTCAAGGAAGACGGGAGGCTGAAGGGTGAGGACAGGACGTTTGAGCGGTTGGTTCCGCTGCATTTTACCGAAGCGGAGCGGGGAACTGTTGAGGCCCTGCCGGAAGATGCCATCGCCGTCTTCCAGCGGAGGAGCGGTAAAGCTGCCGCCGGAGAGAGAGTGGCTCTTTGTACCGCTGCCGGAAGAGAAGCTGCTGCCAGAAGCGCAGCCGCTATCGGTGTCTATCGTCGGGAACAAGCTCAGCTTGCTGTGGGCGATTCCATCCGCATCACTGCCAACGGCAAAGACCTCACCGAAAAGCACCGCCTAAACAATGGAGCCACGTACACCGTCACTGGATTCACGGACGCCGGGAACATCCGGCTCGACAACGGCTGGGTCATCTCCAAGGACTTCGGCCATCTTGCTCCTGGTTACGTGGCTACGTCTCATGCCGCTCAGGGCCGAACGGTGGATGTGGCACTAATCGCGATGGGTAACCAGTCCCTCCCCGCGATGAACAGCGAGCAGTTCTACGTCTCTGCTTCCCGCGCCCGCCACCGCACCACCATCTATGTGGAAGACAAGGAAGCCGTCCGCCAGGCCATCGCTCGCGACGACAAACGACTGCTCGCGTCCGACCTCGTCCCCGAGCCCCGCCGCCGTGGCCTGAAGGAACGGCTGAAGCGGCACTTCTCGCTCCGCCTCCGGGTAGCGGGGCTGACGCGGCAGCGGGACCACGGCATCACCCAGCAACCAGAAAGGGAACACGTTTATGAACGGTAGAATCAAGTTGACTGAACTAATGAGCAAGCCCGCCCCTTCGCCATCTCCTGAAAACCGCGAAGCGATGTCGCACATCGGGCTTGACGAGGCAACCGACGCCTCCGACCGTTGCGGCCGTTCCGCTGCTCGTGGGTTGTTCCAGGGCGTCATCCTGGAACTGGAGAACGGCAACCGCGATGGCGTGTTCTATGGGGCGATCCTCGGTCGAATCCGTCTGAACCCCTCGGTTGGCATCTCGTTTGTGTTCGAAGACGCGGAGGGGTTGTGGAAGGTCGAGATCAACGGGAGCAACTTGGGTGATCTTCACCGGGAACTGACGCTTGGCCGCCGTGAGAGCGTGAACTGCACGGGCGGAAGCGTGACGGCAATCGAGATCAAGGCGTGGTCACCGCCGGGGAAAAAGCAAGTGTAACTGGTAGAATGGCCTGAACCGTGTGAACGATCCGGTGTCCTTACCTGGTGAACCCTGGAGACGCCATGACCGGACTTGCCAACCCGAAATGCTATGCTCGCGAGTTGAATGACTGCTCGCCAAAAATGAGTCGCGAACATTACGTGTCGGATGCGCTTCAACAGAGAATCGCGGGCCATGAGAAGCTGGTTAAGGCCCGCGGGCTGGCCTTCCAAAAGTCAGGGGAGATTCAGACGTTCCCTATCGACGGGATGGCATCGCGCATTCTCTGCGACAAGCACAACAGCGCCTTGAGCATTTATGACTCGGCCGCAGATCAGTTCGGCAAGGCCCTTCAACGCTTGAATGCGGCTGAAGCAGGTGAGAAGGGGGAGCCTGAAACACACGTCATCAATGGTGACCTTCTGGAGCGATGGGCGTTAAAGACGATGATTGGGTGCCTGACCAGCGGAGCGATGCAGAAGGAGGGTGCCAACTCCATGAAAGGCCATTTGCCGCCGAAAGAGTGGCTGGACCACCTCTACTCTGGGGTTCCGATCGACGGGGGGAAAGGCCTTTACTTGGTACCTGGGCAGGCTTCGGTCGGTCTAGACGGTCAACGCTCAAACTTCGGAGTCAGCGTGCTCTCTGTCCCGCGAGCAAGCGACCCGGAAGTAACCCTCGTTGTGGGCGCGAGAATCTACCTTTTGGGGTTTGAGCTTAATCTCAAACTGCTTCGAGGAAATCTCCATCCTGAGGGGCTGACGGACGCAAATTTCCGGCCTGCCGGCATCCGTGCGGACGGGAATCCGGTCACGATCAGGTTTGAATGGGCCGATGGCCCAAGTGGCCCGGAATTACGCCTGCGCGGCTCCTTGGTGACATGATGTCCCGCAAAAGCGAGCGCACCACCGAGATTCCGACTGGTATGTCAGCCAACTGATTTCCCGGCCCTCTTGTCCGCCTCTGCAATCGCCCGCTTAAGTCCCGCTTCGCCTTCGTAGCCGATCATCGCCCGCCGGGTGGCGCACGCCGAAATCGAGTTAGACAAACACTCCTGCGAGGAACGACATGCCACTCGTATCGAACGATCCCCGTGAGTTCCACGATTACGCCAACATGCAGCGTATGCTGCCGTATCACGAAGCGGGCCACCTTCTCCTGGCGTACTACTACGGCTACCAAATCGGCATGTACAGGTGTTGGGACAATCGCAGTGACTTCTATGGTTCCATTAAGAATCGAAGAACCGATGCCCCGCCCGCTCAAGAGTCACTTGAGAACATATGTAACGAGGCACGCAAGCTGTTCGCGGGCGAGGCTGCGGCGCGCATTCTCTTCAATCTTCCAAACACAGATTTCGTCGCTCGCCTGGAAAGGCCCAGAAGCGAAGACGTCACCGCCGCCACTTCGTTCGATGACCTCCGGTACGCGACCCCGCTGCCCACGCCTGACGGGATAAAGATTCTGGAACTGTACCGAATCAACAGGGCGTCAATCCCCGGGTCTTGGTGGGAGTGGTTCTGGGGCATGCACGATGAAGCTGTGGCCTTAATACAGGGGAACTGGAGGCACGTGGTAGCCCTGGCAGAGCGAATTCAGGCAGTCCGGCCCGATGCATTCGACCGGACCCACGGGGCCATGCAGGGCTACCGCAGTGGCGAAGACGTCCTCAAATGGTGCGAGGAGGTGAGTGCTCCTCAGCTAAACCCTGAGATTAAGTCAATAAGCTTTCGAGGCTGATCGTGAGACTGCCACGCCATCAAGGTACGAGCCATCTGTGCGACTTACTCCGCTCCGCCTTCCGCCCCAGCCACCGCTCTACGGCCTTCGGCACCTTCACGGCGGCCTTTCAATTGTAAACTGTGCTGTCCTCGCGGCCGATGTCGTGGGCGAACTGGGCGGCCCAGTGGGGACCGTGGAGGCGAAGAAGCTGTGCGATGGGGTCAGGCATGTTGACTTAAGCCCTTTGGCGATTGCTCTTTATTTGTCTGCTCTGACAGCGTCTTGACTTGCTTGAGCACGGGCACGGGCCAGTCCGCAGCGGTGGCGTTCGGACACCAAGCCGTATGCCACGGCCGCACACCCCGCATCTCAAACTCTCACTTTGAACAACTGCTCATAACTCGAAACCCCACTTCACGAGATGCACAAGTCCGAACAGCATAGCGGTGGCTCCCAGAATGAAGCCCCAATCCCCTCCACCGCCGCCAAAGAAGCCGTGCCATCCACCATTTTTCATTTCGGCTCTCTCAGCTTCAACTCTGCCGTTCCCGGTTTCCCTAAATCACTGCCTTCGTATGAATTGCATTTATTTGGAATGGCGATGGGGTTTTGGTGCCAAGCCCACCGAGTATTGTCATCAAGATCGGACCATGCGCGTCGCGGGTCACCATTGAGGGAATATGGGCGTTCCGAGACATCCTTCTCGTATGCAATTTGCGCTTCAGATTTCATGTGATCCTTGAAGTTCCCCACGAATGGTGGACAGTGGGAAAGCGGTGTAAACTCTGATCATGAGGAGACACACCGATGGCAGGTAAACGCAAGGTCTACACGCCGGAGTTCAAACTCCAGGCCGTCAAGATGATCATCGACCAGAAGCT
>JAIOPV010000009.1 GCA_021413735.1 Planctomycetota bacterium | reverse complement strand
GTTGTGCCCAGGTTTGGGCGACGTCCACGTCAGGTCGGGAACGAGTGATCACGTCGGGCACGATGGCATCCTCCGAGAAAGGAACGAATGCCATCCACGATAAACTACACGTCAATTACGTGATCCACCGAGCGCGTACCTTACTCGCCGAGTACCCCGACCGCGTCATCGTGCTTGATGACGTGTCGGCCCTCTTCAACCAGCCGATTGCTCTGCAACTGCTAATCGCTGCTCTCGGGCAGTCGCACGACGGCACGAAGATTCGGCAAGTGACGCACAAGACGGCTAAAGAGACCAAAATCGTGAAGTTCTCCGGTGGTGTTATCTGTCTTTCCAACTTGCCGCTCGATGGCCACCATAAAGCGGTACTGACGGCGCTCAGGGACCGCGTTGTTGTGGTCAACTACTCACCAAGCGAGGAACAGATCACAGCGTTGATCTACAGATTGGCCGACGATGGCATCCGCGACACTTCGCCCTCAAACGCCCGCATGGTAGCAGACTTCCTGCTCCAGGAGTGCAAGTCGCAGGGCGCTCGGCTGTCGGTGCGGCTGTTCGTGGACAAAGCGCTGAAGGACTTCCAGTTGCACGCAGCAGGCCACTGCGAGACCGACTGGCGGGATCTAGTCGCATCGAACGTCCAGCAGCAGGTGATCGCGTTGCAGCATCCGACCACTGACCTGTCGCGGCGGGAGACGGTGGAGGCCGAGCGGCGGGTTGTCAGCGAGATCGAGCGAAGCTACGGCAGCCTCCGTGAGCGAGTCGGGGAGTGGGAACGTCGCACCGGGAAGAGCCAAGCCGCGTACTACCGACGACGCAAGGAACTCAAGCAGTCTGAACAGACCGCCGCTTCTTGCTGACAGCCGCTGTGGGTAGTCGTGGCTACCGCTGGCAGCCGCTGGCAGTGGCTCCGATGGCTGGCAAGGGTGTGGGAAGAAGGTAGGGCGGGAGAAGCAGCTAGCAGCAGAAGAAGAAGCCAGCAGCAGAGGCCAGCAGAAGAAGCCGCCAGCAGAAGCTGGCAGCCGACAGCAGCAGTTCCGCCAGCTTCGGCTTCGGGAGTGACTGTGTATTCGGAGATAGGCTCGGGTAGGGGTGGATGCAGCAGAAGAAGCCGCCAGCAGCAGAAGAAGTTGCTCCAGCAGCCGACAGCAGTGCCGGTTTCGGCTCCGGGAGTGGCTGGATTTTCGACAAGTGGGCTCTTCCCCACACCCCCGCCAGGAGGAGCAGCGGCTTCAGCTTCGAGAGCAGCGGCGGTTGTCTGAGGCAGTTACGGAAGCGGCTGCGTCTGGCGGCTTCCAGAAGGAGCTTGCGGTGACCGAGCAAGAGTGGCTGTTGTGTACCCATCCGGTATTGATGCTGAGATTTCTCAAAGGAAGGGTCAGCGAGCGGAAACTGCGGCTATTCGCCGTTGCTTGCTGCCGGTCGCTTCTTTCCCAACTGACCGATGACGACCGCCGTGCCATCGAAGTCGCGGAGCGATACGCGGAGAGGCTGGCGACCTCAACTGAGAGGGACGCCGCACGGTATGCCGGCCAGAGGACCACACAGGGACGCCTGCCTGCTGCCTCCCGTGCTGCTGGATCAGCCACGTTTGCGTCTGCCTCCGCAGCGGCCAGTATGACTTCGGTTCACGCAGTGGAGGCAGGGCTTGAGCCGGCTGTGCAGTCTGCTCTGCTGCGCTGCGTCTTCGGCAACCCGTTCCAGCCGGTGAAGCTCGATCCGCAGTGGCTGACCTCCACTGTGACCGCACTGGCCGCTGGCATCTACGCCGACCGTGCCTTCGACCGACTGCCGATTCTCGCTGATGCCCTGCAAGATGCAGGTTGCGACTGTGAGCTGCTTCTGAGCCACTGCCGTGAGCTAGGGCAGCACTGCCGTGGCTGCTGGGTCGTTGACATCTTGCTGGAAAAGGAGTGACTGTGACCGAAGAAGAATGGCTGGTCTGGGCCGAGGCTGATTCAATGCTCCAGTTCGTGCAGGCTCAATCCAGCGACAGGAAACTACGTCTCTATGCAGTCGCATGCTGTCGCCGTATCTGGCATCTCCTCGAAGATGAGCGAAGCCGGCAAGCCGTCGAGGTTGCCGAGGCTTTCGCGGATGGAAAGTGTACCGACCAACAACGGCAAGTGGCTTACGAGGCAGCGATCCACCACCACTCTCACCCCACCCCAGTCCTGAATACAGATCCGGCACACGCTGCGGCAGAGGCAGCCGTTCTCCGAACGCCAATTGAAGGCGAATCCAACGACATTCTCGGCGGTTACCCGCAGGACTACTCAAAGAGGAACTTCGCCGATGTCGTTCTCGAATATGTTCGTTACTCGCTCCATGAGATGCATTTTCAGGATCAACGAGACCTCCTGGAGCAGTACACGCAAGACGAAGAATGGTGTCTTCTTGTGCGCGAGATATTCGGCAATCCGTTTCAGCCCGTCAGCTTCTCCTCGGAGTGGCGAACTTCCACCGTCCTGGCCCTGGCACAGCAAATGTACGACAGCCGCGACTTCACCGCGATGCCGATTCTCGCGGACGCCCTTCAGGACGCTGGCTGTGAAATAGAAGCCATCCTCCACCACTGCCGCAGTGAACAGCCTCACTGTCGAGGCTGCTGGGTAGTGGATCTGGTGCTCGGCAGAAGTTGAAGCCGGAGAAGCAGCGAAAGAAGCAGGAGAAGCTCAAGCTGAAGCTTCTTCTGTGGGAGCAGAAGCCGCTGGAGCAGGAGCTTCCACTGCGGCTGGGGCTGCTCTCGGCGGCTGGCGGTCAAGTGGGGATCGAGGGGCTGTGGAACTGCGGCTTCAGTTGCGGCTTGAGCTTCAGCGGGAGGAGCGGAAGGATTCCAACGGGGGGCTGACCCCCACTTCCCAGCCAGGGGAGGCAGCAGCTTCAGAAGCAGATGCAGGAGCAGGCAGTAGCAGCATCCGCAGCGGGAGCGGTTGCTGCGTGAGCGGGAGTTCGTGCGGTGCAGGGAGCAGCCGCTACCAGAAGCAGAAGCTCCGAGCGGGTGCGGCTCGGGCTTCAGTTACAGGGAGCAGAGTGTGGCGATTCAGTCCATCTTCAAAGCGACACTACTATCGACGGGCCTGGAGTTCGTATCGGAAAGCAAACCGTCGAAGGGAGAAGCAACAGGAGTTCCGAGGTTCTGGGAGGCAGCGACAACCAAGCCTCGCAACGAGCAGGGGAAGGCGAAGCGACCAGAGCCGCAGATCGAGAGTCCGTATCTGACGGCGAAGCAGGCGGCTGCCTACCTCAACGTGCAGTACGGCACTTTCCGCAACTGGGCGACGCAGATTAAGAAGACCAGAACGGGCCGCTACACCCGCGAGGCGCTCGACTATTTCGCTCTGCATCGGAAGAAATAAATACACCAGAGCGATTGCTCTATCTGGCAGTGGCGGGTAGAATGCAACCGTCACTTCACACCGGGAGCTTTCGCGATGGCCAAGCGGTTCAGTCACCTCGCTGACATCGGCGGCGACGATGAGAAAGTGCCGTACTCACCGAATCCGCGACCGGATCGCGGCAAGTGGTGCGTGGTGTTCATTGGTCCGGATGGCAAGCGGAAGCGGCTGCTCACCACGCACGACTACAGCCCGAAGATCAAGTCACCGCCAGCGGAGTTTCACGCTGATGCAGCAAAACTGATTCGCGATCTGTTCCGGCCACCGTCAATGTTCCCGAGCAAGGAACGGCGAAGCTGGGACGAGTTGCTTGACGAAGTCGAGAAGACCAGCCCTCACACGCGAGCGGAGACTCTCCGGGGGTTCCGTTCGGGGGTGAGGGCGTTTCGGGAGGTGCTGCCTGAAGTCGCAAGTCCGCTCGAAGTGACGGAGGACCGCATCCGTCGCTTCAGCAAACTCTGGCTGGCCACACCGAAAGCGAATGGCGACAAGCGAAGCCCGGTGTCGCTGTCGTACTACCTGCGTTCGATGTCGGCTTTTACTAACCACCTGATCTCCCTCGGCTACCTGTCGAAGAACCTGTGGCGGGGAGTGAAAGCACCGAAAGCCGAGCACACCCGAAAGCCGGTGCCGACAGAGGAAGAGACGACTGCGTTCTTTAGCTGGGTTCACAGCCGCTACCCGCAGTGGAAGTCGCTCCACGCCCTGCTGGAACTCAAGGCCATCTCCGCAAGCCGCACGGCCGACGTGTGCCAGATCAAGACGGAGCAGCTTCGTGGCGGTCACCTGACGTTCGCAGCGGCTACGACGAAAACGAAAGTGGCTCGCTCGCTCCCGCTGCCAGATGAACTCTCCCGCACCCTGACTGCGGTGGCCGGGAAGGAGCACCTCTGGGAGAAGTTGTTCAGCGAAATTCCGAAGTACCGAAAATCGAGCAACGGCTACCCAGATAGCTTCAGTTGGAAGACGGTGTACTTCGTGGTGAACAACCTCTTCCGCGAGTTCAACGAAGCTCACCCAGACAAGCCGCACTTCAACGCCCACGGACTCCGTCGCCGAGCGATCACTGCAACGGTAGCGGCTACGGGGTCAGTCGATGCAGCAGCTTCGGCAATCGGCGTTCATCCGCAGACTGCTCGCGCTCACTACCTTGACGCACAGAAGGCGTTTCAGACTGACGAGGTGATGAAGAAGGTGGCGGAAGCTCTTCGTCCGAAGATAAAGCCACCAGAAAGCCACCAAGGAGGCTGAAGCGGCTCTGATTGTGCCTGTTTTCAAAGCGATTTGCGATTAGGGCTGCTGCTTCATAAGCGATGGGTCGCCGGTTCAAACCCGGCCTCCGCTACTCAAAAATCTCTCAGGAAACTGAGGGGTTTTTTCGTTTCACCTTCCAAATCAAACACTTCCGACGAATCCCACACCCCGTGGGCATTCGTAAAGTTGTCATTAGTTGTCATTAGTTGTCATTGGTTGCCAGCCGATGTCACACAATAGCGGGACCAAAAAGGGACGAGCGCGAGTCCATCCCCGAGCTGGAATCGGGGGCAAACATGAAGTCGTTTCGGGTCGCGGGCTACAACATCGACTATTTTTGCTGGGAATTGGTCTTCGAGTTTGGGACTCCGGCCGAAGCTGTCGCCGAATTCCACGCAATGAAGGCCGACCGCCAATGCCAATGGGTCGCGGCCGCCAAAGTCGTCGGGCTGGTCTTCTCCAGTCTTGGGAGCATTCGCTCATCCGTCCGAGGTGAATGATAACACCGTTCAGGCCGCTTCCGCGTTTTCCCCTTGGTGGAAGGTGAATCGCGTCCTATCATGACTTTGCCTTGTGATCGCCCCGCCCAATAGTTCGTCTCTCTCCGCGGCCATCTCCCTCTCTGGCCAAGATATCTCTCCAACGTTCATTCTTTACCTTTCCCGGGATAGCCCAACCGTTATTGGGTAATCGTTATTTATTGAGGGTTCTATGACCGCTATCCATCTGGGGCAATGCTCCCGGAGCCGCGCGTTTACACTCATCGAATTGCTCGTCGTGATTGCAATTATTGCCATTCTGATCGGCCTGCTTCTGCCGGCGGTGCAAAAAGTCCGCGAAGCAGCAGCTCGCATGAAGTGCTCGAACAACCTGAAGCAGGTTGGGCTTGGCCTTCATAACTACGAGAGTTCCAATCTGAAATTCCCGATGGGTCAACGCGGACCTTCGGTAGCGAACGCCAACTGGCGAGTGGAGATATTCCCATTCATGGAGCTAGGGACAGTTTACACTCAAATTAATCCCAACGATGTCTACAACAGCACCGTCTTGAATAAACTCGTTCTTCCAATTTGGAAGTGCCCCTCAACAAATGTTCCTGATACTCAGCCAACATCCTGGGTTACTTGGTGGACAAATAACAATCACCAAGTCGCGAGCTACCAGGGGATCATGGGTGCGTATCCAGACCCAACGGGCAGCACCTCTACCATTTATGCTTCAAACTACGGCGGGTGGTGGTCCAATAACGGGATGCTGGCGATGAATCAGACTTTCAAAATGGCTGACTGCACCGACGGCACGTCAAACACCGTCATCGTCGCGGAGCAGTCGAGCATGGTGGGAACGACCGACGTTCGAAACGGATATTACAGCCCGTGGGGGAGTTGTACAGTTCCTAATCCCATTGGAGTTCAAACTGCAGGTTCCGATATGTGGGGGATGAGCTTGACATGCGTGGCCTACGCAATAAATTCCACGAACACTGCGGCCGGATCCAATACCTCGTACAAAGGAAACTCGGTTCTTAACTCGGCTCACACCAACGGGATCAACACGTTGTTTGTGGATGGTTCAGTCCACTTCGTCTCGAATGGGTTCGACTTTATAACCTTCCAGAAACTTTGCACTCGCGCTGATGGAATGACCGTGAATCAGCCTTGATTGGGAAATTATCCATGCCCTCATTGGTCGTTCGTGAAATAATTATAATACGACTTGAAAATATGACACTATCTATACTGGGGCCGAGCATGAGAAAAGTTTTTTCAATCCTAGTACTCTGCATTATCGGTTGTGCAGAGGAAAAGCCGTTTGGGCTGGTGAGTGGGACTGTGAAGTATAAGGGAATTCCGCTCAGGAGCGGGAATATGAATTTTCTCTCGACGGCTGGCGCTGCGGCTATTGCTCGGATCAACGACTCGGGTGACTACACCGTTGAGGGGTCGCTTCCGGCAGGTGAGTATCGAATCTACGTCACACCGCCAGTTCCGGAGCCGGGCCCTCCCGGGAAGGTGGTCCTCCCGAAAAGGTTTGACCTCCCGAGCAAATTCCAAGACCCCGCGACGAGCGGAGAGACCGTGGTGATCAAGGAAGGTGTGAACAACACAGTTATCGAACTCAAGGATTAATCGTTCCTCTCCGTGGCAATCGAAGCGGGAAACGGTTCCCGCTTATACTCCAGCCCGGTCGCTGGCTCCAGGGTGGCCGGAGAGTTGCCGGCTGCTCAGACTGTGCGGAGGGTGAAGTACGCGACGGCTGCGAGAAACGCCCCGGTCGGGAGAGTGGTGGCCCAGGCAAGGAGGATGGCCAGGATGGTCCTCGCACGAGCCGTCCGGCTTACGACTCCGATGCCGAATAGCGACCCAACCGAGACGTGAGTAGTGGACACGGGCAGGCCCAGTCGGCTCGCACTTGCGACCAGCACGGCGGTGACGAGGTTGGCGGTGAAGCCCTGGCCGGGGTTCATCCGGGTGATCTTCCGACTCATCGTGTCGGCCACCCGGTGTGCGTTCAGCACGCCGCCGACCGCCATCACGACCGCGACCGCTGCTAGTCCGAGGGTGGGGTCTACCGTCTCCCCGGCCAAGAGCAGTGCGACGATCTTCGGCGTGTCGTTCAACCCGCGAGCGAACCCGACCGCACCGCCGCTCATGAAGTGCAGCCCGTCCACCGCCCACCCGACCTCCACGCCCAGAAATCGGCCCCGATAGCGTTCGACACACTCGGCGGTTGTTGCGACTTCGATAACCACGCCGGTGCGGGCCAGTGTGAGCGTCCCGTCAGGCAGCGGCACCACGGACTCGTTGATCGTCCCGACGCACACGCACACGTCGGTCGTGACCCCGGAGCGGCGGCGGGTCCAGCGGAACAGCGGGTAAATCAGGACGGTCAGCAGGATGGCGACAACCGGACTGAGGAGGAGCGGGAGAACGAACGCCCCGCCGAGGGCCTCAAACCGGACCTCGCCGGGTGCGGCGACCAACCCAGCACCAACCAACCCGCCGGTCAGTGCGTGTGTGGTAGACACCGGCATCCCGGTGCGGGTGGCGACCATCACCGTCAGGGCGGCACCGAGACTGACCGCGAGCAGAAACGCAGGCTGGGCGGTGACGGCGTCGGGGACGAGTCCCTTGCCCCGAAACGTCTGCACCAGTCCGTGGGCCAAGACGAGGGCCAGCAGCGATCCGGCCAAAGTAGTGACAGTTGCCCAGGCGAGGGCGGTGCGGTAGCCGCAGGTGCGACTCCCATACAGGGTGGCCACGCCCTTGAAGTTGTCGTTCGCACCGTTGCTGTACGCCAGGAATAGAACAGACACCACCAGCAGGAACAATACGACGGCCACCACGAACTCCCGCGAATGACGCCTTGAATACAGGGCATCCGTTAGTGCTACGAGAACTGTATGTGGGCGGCATCCCGTCCGCGTGAACGTGGCGTCGGTTGCCTTGATGGCTGTGGTCGCCGTGCAACTCGGGCAGTCGGCTATGATGGACCGGCTGACGGCGTCGGTTGCCGTGGTCGCCGCAGTGTTGTTGATCGGCTTTCGGGTGAACTCGACCTGGCTGTTGTTGTTGGGAGGAACGGTCGGGCTGGTCGCGGCGGTTATCGGAGGTCAGTCGCCGCGCAGTCGATGCACGGCTCGGACTCCATGCCAACGCTTTCGACTCGCACTGCACGCGAGATCAGCGGGTGAATCTGCGGACCCACGGCAGGGTTCAGGTACGTGGTATGGGGCCTTGGATTGCACCAACGCGAATATTCGGTGCAACGAGGAGGATTCGTGATGGACGCCGTCGGCCTGTCCGGTGACACTCCGTGTTCCAGCGACTGTTCCTACCACGACAGGTGCCGCCATGTTACGTCGAAACTTCATCACGACCGTTCTCACTCTCGCGCTCGGTCTCGCCGGCCCTGTATCCGCAGCGACGCTGGTTCGCGACGGCAAGCCGCTCGCAGTTGTCGCCTTGCCCGCCGACCCCGACGCGACCGAGAAGCTCGCCACGAAGGAGTTGATCGACCATGTCGAGCGGATGTCCGGGGCGAAACTCGACACTGTGACGGTCGAACCGAAGATGCTCGACGCCTTCCTCGAACGGACGGCGATGGACGGGAAGGCGGCCGTGGTCCTGGGGCGAGCCGCAATGGTGAAACTGGAGAAGTCACTGGGGGCGAAGGGGACCGTACCAGGCACGTTCGTGCTCAAGGCGACGAAGGAACACGTTTTCATTGCTGGGCTCGGCGAGGGGACGCACTTCGGTGTGTGCGAACTCCTCGAACAGCAGGGCGTGCGGTGGTTCATGCCCGGCGACCTCGGCACCGTCATCCCCGAGAAGAAAACGATAACCGTGGCCGATCAAGAGACGGCGCAGGCCCCCTCATTCGCGAGCCGGTGGTTCCAGATGCCAGACAAGGACTGGCAGGTGCGAGTGCGGTGCGGAGGCATCCCGTTCCCCGGCGGTCACGGGTTGCCTGGCCTCCCGCCGTTCAAGACCGACCCTGAACTGTACGCGCTCGTCGGAGAGAAACGAGTTGCCCGCCAGCACTGCCTGTCGAACCCAAAGGTGCTCGACCTGGTGGTCAAAGAGGTGATCGCCCGCCGGAAGAAGGGGCTTGGGCCGGTCGTCGGTATGGGGCCGAACGACGGCCGCGGGTTCTGCGAGTGCGAGCACTGCAAGAAGCTCGACGGAGGCGATTTCGACCCGTTCTCGTCCGACCCCTCAGTCACCGACCGCTACGTGTGGTTCTTCAACCAGGTGCTGGCGAAGTTGCCGGAGGAGTTCAAGGACACGAAGATCGCGTTCTACATCTACCACACGTACATGCGGCCACCGGTGAAGTGGAAGCCCGACCCGCGGATCACCGGGGCGCTGGCCCCCATCGCCCTCGACCGCGTCCACGGGTTCAGCAACCCCGTCGCCCCGGAGAAGAGTTATGCAAAGTGGCTGTATCAGGAGTGGGGCAAGATCATGCCCGAACTCTATGACCGCGGCTACTGGAGTAACCTCGCGGACCCCGGCTTCCCGTTCATCATCGTCCACCGCCTGCGTGACGAGATCCCGGCGTGCCACGAACTCGGGGTGAAGGGCTGGCGCGTGGAGACGTTCCCGAACTACGCGAGCACGCTCCCGTCGAACTACATCGCCGCGAAGTTGATGTGGAACCACAAGGCGGACGTGGACGCGCTGCTGGCCGACTTCGCCGAGAAGTTCTTCGGACCAGCTTCAGCCCCAATGGCGAAGTATGTCACGCTGATGGACACAGCCCTGAAGGACAGCCCGTGCTGCACCGGGTCTGCGTGGGACATGCCGCACCACTACCCGCTCGCCCTGCGGAAGCAGGCCCGCACCCTCCTTGACGACGCGGCGAAGCTCACGGCTGGCAAGGGCGTGTACGAGCAGCGGGTGAAGGTGATCGCGGACTCGTTCGAGATGCTGGAAGCGTTCATCGGGATGCTTGATGCACGGACGAAGTGCGACTTCGTCACCGCCCAGAAGGAACTCGATCGCCTCGACGCCGTGGCGAACCGACTGATGGAGACGAAGCCAGTGGCGATGCTCTCGGCCGGGCGGTTCAGCACTTACGTCAACTACATGAAACGGTTCTTTCGCCCTGCGACCGAGCAGGGGAACAAGCGAGTTACGGGAGGCAACAGGCTGGTGGCGTCAGCGAAGGACGAGTGGGAGTTCCTGCTCGACCCGCCGAAGGTGGGCGAGGCCATCGGGCTTTGGCGGGCAGGGAACAAGGGCGGTAACTGGCAGACGCTGAAGACCTCGTCCTCGTCGTGGAGCAACCAGGGATTGCGGTACTACAAGGGGCTGGCGTGGTATCGGCAGACGGTTGAGGTTCCGAAGGAGTTCGAGGGGAAACGCCTGTTCCTGTGGTGCGGCGGGGTGGACGAGAAGGCGAAGGTGTGGGTGAACGGCAAACCGATCGGCATCAGCCCCGGCGCAGCGTTCTACCCGTTTGAGTTAGACGCGACCGACGCCGTGAAGGCCGGCAAGAACGAGATCGTCTTCGCTGTGGTCAACGACGTCGTCAACGAACTGGGCACCGGTGGGATCGTCGCGCCGGTGATCCTGTACGCCCCGGCAGCGGGCAAGGATGCGAAGCTCGAAAATCTCCGCCCTCTCGGTGAGACCTTCCCGTAACGGATGCGGCAGGTACCCTCACGCCAGTTTGTCCGCCTTCCGCAGTGACGGGAACAGGTTGCAGTGGAAGCCGCCGTCGTCTGTCAGGCGCAACTGAAGTGGTGATGGTCCGGCCCAAACAGCGCACACAGGAGGAGTTTCAGCTCCACATACAGATTCGTCATGGCAGACTCCTTTAAGAAACAGGAACTCGGAATCTATCTGGACTCCAGCCGCCGGATGCAGAGGAGGCTCAGCGAATGGGAACCGCTTCGACGACCAAAGTGGAAGCACTCTCTGTGCCAAACAGACCACCCGGCGCAAGGTGACCGTCGTTTGGAACGCCGCCGGCAAGCGGAAACAGCGACTCAGAGAGGGAATGTTGAGTGCCCGTGTTACTTCGACCAGCCTTTGAGCGAGGTCAGTTCGGCCGGCGGCATCGCGGCTACGAGGTAGTAGCTGTCCAGTTCGATTCCGAGCATGTGGGTTTCGACGTGACTGCGGGTGCTATTCTCGGCGTAGCAGGCTCAACCCGCGACGACGCAAGTGGCAAAGGCCAAAGGCCGAGAATTTGTCGCAACCCACCAACCAATCGCTTCTGAATCCGTTGTGAGTGGTGACATTTTGTTGCGTGAAACCGGGCTGCAAGCCAAACCCACCTTCGCGGTATAGTGGTTGTGGAAGCGATCTTGCTCGGCTTATTCGGGGTTCCCCAAGGGGGTGAACTGTGTCGAAACTCCTTGTCATCGACGATGAACCGGTCATCTGTCACTCGTTCCGCCGAGTGTTCGCGTCGCCGGAAGTCGAAGTTCTCACTGCTGGCACCGTGGCCGAGGGTTGGCGTCGCGTTCGCGAAGATCAGCCCGACGTGATCGTCCTCGATTTGCAACTGCCCGACGGTTCCGGTCTCGACCTGTTCGAGCAAATTCGCAGTACCGACCCCAGGCGACCGGTCATCTTCATCACCGCCCACGGCTCCACCGACACCGCCATCGAAGTAATGAAACGCGGTGCGTTCGACTACCTTGCGAAGCCAACCGATCTCGAAGGCATGAGCCAACTGCTCGATCGTGCGTTCGAGGCTGCCCGGCTGATGCAAGAACCCGCCGTGTTCCCCGACGACTCGGAAGATCGTATCGTCGGCCGTTCCGCTGTGATGCAGGAGATGTGCAAGCAAATCGGCCGCGTCGCCCCGCAAGACGTGAACGTTCTCATCCTCGGGGAAAGCGGCACGGGCAAGGAGTTGGTCGCGCGAGCGATCTATCAGCACAGCAAACGCGCGAGTAAGCGGTTCCTCGCGATCAACTGTGCGGCCATTCCCGAAGGGCTGGTCGAGAGCGAGTTGTTTGGGCACGAACAAGGCGCTTTCACGGGAGCCGATCGGCAGCGAGTCGGTCGCTTCGAGCAATGCGGCGACGGCACTCTGCTCCTCGACGAAATCGGCGACATGCCTCTTCCGGTGCAGGCGAAGATTCTCAGGCTCATTCAAGAGCAGCGTTTCGAGCGAGTTGGTGGAAGTCAGCCGATCAGCACTCGCGTTCGGGTTCTGACCGCGACCAATCAGAATCTCGACCAACTCATCGCGACGGGCCGCTTCCGCAACGACCTGTACTACCGGCTGAAAGTGGCGACGATTCACGTTCCTCCGCTCCGCGAACGCAAGGAAGACATCCCCGAACTGGCGCACTACTTCCTGTTCCGCTTCGCACGGGAATCGAACCGCGATATCCGTGGCTTCGCGCCCGAATCGCTCGATCTGCTCCAACACTATTCCTGGCCGGGGAACGTTCGTCAGTTGCAGAACTGCATTCAAGCGGCCGTGTATCAGACGGCGGGGCGGACACTGCTGCCTTCCGATTTGCCCGGGATCGACGTGAACACGAAATCGGCCGAGTTGTCGCACGGATCGGATAACTCACGGACCTTCGACCTCGCGAGAACCATCGAAACGATGCTCCGCGACGGCGGGAACAACGTCCACGATCGGGTTGTGGCATTGGTCGAGCGAGAACTCTTCGCACGGGCGCTGAAGTACACGCACGGTCACCAGGCGCACGCGAGCGAGCTGTTGGGCATCAACCGAACGACACTCCGCACGAAGCTCCGGGAATTGGGCATTTCGCTCGACCGAATCGTCACCGACCGCATCGACCAGGTCGACGTGTGACACCAGAACAATCGGAATAATCCGCTTCTCGTTCACGAGACCGACTGACACATTTTCCCTCGCGGATCGCTTCCGCCACGCCGGGAAAATGCGAAATCCTCGCGCTCCAAAATTGCTTTTTCGACAGCGAACACGCGAATTCATTCGCGTGTTCGCTGTCGAGAGATGCAACGGATTTGCTTCGATGGACAACGGCTCGCCATCGTGGGAATTTTTTCGCCGAAGTGTCACCACGAGCGGTCTGTTCCAGTGCATTCATCAGAAACCAGGTGAATCTAAATCGAGTTTTCATAGTCGGTTGCGACGAATAGTTTGGACTGAATCAATTCGGTACGGCGCTTGCTATGTCGAACCGGATGGCCCACAAGATGTGGGCCGGGAGGGTGCGGGTTTGTCCTCGGGGAAAAAACACCACAGTTGAATGAGGTTCGTGATGTTTCATTCGATGCAGCGGCGACTTCTCCACGCGGCGTTCGGCCTCGGTGCACTCGCTCTGATTCCGCTGATGGGAACTGTGAGCGCCAAGCAGCAACCATTCCGGAATAATTTCGTTCCGTATGTGCCTCCCGGAACCTTGCGGCCGTTGCTCGCTCCGGGGGCACTCGGCCAGTTTGGTATCGGTGGTGCGGGCATCGCCGGACAAGGTGGTCAGTTCCAGGGCTTTGGCGGCCAGATTCAGGGCGGCTTTGGCGGCCAGATTCAGGGCGGCTTTGGCGGCCAGATTCAGGGTGGTTTCGGCGGCCAGATTCAGGGTGGCTTCGGTGGCGGTCAGTTCCAGGGTGGCTTCGGTGGTGGTCAGTTCCAGGGCGGTTTCGGTGGTGGTCAGTTCGGAGGCGGCTTCGGCGGCCAGATTCAGGGTGGTTTTGGCGGCGGTGGCTTCCAAGGCGGCTTCCAGGGCGGCTTCGGTGGTGGCCAGTTCCAAGGTGGCATTCAGGGTGGCTTCGGTGGTGGTCAGTTCCAGGGTGGCTTCCAGGGCGGCTTCGGTGGTGGTCTCGGCGGTGGAATCGCCGGTGGAATCGGCGGTGGGCTTGGGGGTGGCAACTTCATCGTGGGTCCGTTCCCGCAGATCGGACCGGGCTACCTTGGGATGGGCGGCGGTGCCCTTGGTGGTCAGCAAGGCGGCATCCAGGGCGGCTTCGGTGGCGGTGGCTTTGGTGGTGGCATCCAGGGTGGCTTCGGTGGTGGCATTCAGGGCGGCTTTGGTGGTGGTGGGTTCCAGGGCGGCTTCGGTGGCGGTGGGTTCCAGGGCGGCTTTGGTGGCGGTGGGTTCCAGGGTGGCTTTGGTGGTGGTGGGTTCCAGGGCGGCTTCCGGGGCGGCTTCGGTGGTGGTGGGTTCCAGGGCGGCTTCGGCGGCGGCTTCGGTGGCGGTGGCTTCGGTGGTGGGTTCCAGGGCGGCTTCGGTGGTGGGTTCCAGGGTGGCTTTGGTGGCGGCTTCGGTGGTGGCAAGATCGGGTTCAGCGGCGAATACGGCAACTGACCCAAACCCGAACTGAACGCAATGAACGAAACGGCCCGTGATTCTGTCACGGGCCGTTTCATTTGGTATTGTCGCTCGTGGATTCCCGGGCTGTGGCCTGCGAAGACGCAGGTGGCGAACGCCCGATTGGTCACTTCGCGGCAGGTAAGAACGTCACTCGAACCGTCGTTTCGGACACCACGGGCAGGTTCCCCGGTTGAACGGCCGTTCCACGGATTGTGAAACTCTGTTCGCCGATGATCTTCCCCGGCGAGACCGCGATGCGGAACTCCACATCGCTTTGCCCAGGTTGCACGACGATGGCCTCGGCCTTCGCGACGTCGCCGAGTTCGTCCGACATCAACTCCAGTTTCACAGGCTCGACCAATCGCGGCGAGCGGCCCAGATGAATCCGCACGACTACGGGGTCGCCGGGTCGCGATTGCAGATCCCCATCGGGGTGCGACAGTTTCAGAAGTGCGCCTTCCATCGTCATCGTGACGAAGCCGTCGATCGGCGCGAGAAGATGCCGCACGTTCCCCTTCGGGTCGGCGAGTTTCACCTCGGCCATGATGCCCATTCGCGATGTGCGGGTCGTTTCCAGCCACTCTGGCATGAAGCACGGGAACGCCGTCTTCGCCACGCCCGCCGGCACGACCAGATCGCGACCGGTGATGCCCTGCACCTGATACGATTGCCGAGCTGACTGCCGAAGCGTGATCTCGCCCGCGTAGCCTTCGAGTCGTTCGAGCGTCACGTCGGCTGGGTGCGTCGAACCTCGCGGCACCTTTCGACCGGTGTCTTTATCGACAGGTGCGCCTTTCACACGCGGTTTCATGGTGATCGCCACGAGCAGCGTCTCGGTTTCTTCAGGCGAACGCGGAGTGAGGTTTCCAGTTGTAGCCGGCAGCGGCGCGAACACGGGACGAGCCATCGGCTTGCCGCCGACATCCGCTGTGCCTGTGATCGTGATGGGCGTTGCCGTGGTCGCAGCGTCGGCTGCGACTTCCAGCGTGATCGCAAGATCGGGCTTGTCGGCGGGAATCACCAGCATCGCGGGCGTTGCGGTGACTCCAGCGGGAAGTCCGGTGATGGCAAGCGTGATCGGTCCCTTGAAGGTTCCGGTGCGTGTCGCCTTCACGGCAAGCGGAACCTTCGCCCCGAGTGGTAGACTCAACTTCTGAGCGGGAACGTGTAGCGAGAATCCATCGACAGGCGTTCGCACCGACACGCGGAAGATGGCAGCCTTCGTGCCCGCAGAGCCTGCCTGGTCGGCGACAACGAGCTGATACGCACCATCAGCGGGAACGTTGTACTCCAACCCGGCATCGGTGGTTCCGGGCAGGTCATCGTTCATCGCGACTTGCTTGCCATCGGGACCGAGCAAACGAATCATGACATCGAGTGGCGAACCGAACCGCCGAGCGTCGGCCTTGATCGACCAGTGCTCGCCCTTCTTGCCGGTGAGCGTGAACTTCGCGTCGGCGTTTGGCTTGTCGAGAACGCCAGTCACTGCGCCTGGGATAGTCAGCGCCGTGCCCACTCCTTCGGGCAGATCGCTCAGGGGAAACGTGTGCGACACGACGCCGAACGCCGTTTCCAGCTTGAACGCGAAGCTATCTGCAGCGCCAGCGGGGAACGCGATCGGCTTCTTCAGCGATTCGATCGCAGTTCCGCCGGTGACCAACCCGACGCCGATGAACTCGACTTCACGAGTCTCGCCGCGCTTGCCGGCAGCGGGAATGGTCGCCGTCACGCGAGTCCCGGGCGTGATCGCAAGGCGGTAAGTGTAAGCGCGGTCGCCGGCGTGATCGATGTCGCGCACCGCGATGGTGTAATCGCCAGCGAGCGCCGGGAACGTCAGCACGGGGTCGTGGCCCTCGGTATCGACCACTTCCGCGACGAGCTTGCCTTTCGCATCGTAGACTTCGAGGACGCCGTTGAAGTTCGACCCGAGCCGACGAGCCGTGAGTTCGCACGTCACGGGGCCGGCCTTTGCCACGGTGAACTTGTAGCGATCCACTTCCTCGTTCTTCCAGAGCCGACCCGACACCGTGACCGGCAGTGCTGCGAGTGCTTGCGGTGCCGTGTGCTTTTCGTCTTCGATTAGCTCCGTGCCCGTACCCACAACAAACACGCCGGTTGATGTGATGCCGTTGGCGTTGGCCGCTTGCCAGCGAATGGGGCCTGCGGGCATGTCGGCGGGCAGGGTGAACTTGGCTGGGCGTTCGCGGAGCAACGGCAACGCGGAGAGTCGCCCCTTGGCACCGAACCAGTATGGCGGTGGCGGGATGAGCAGTTCACCGGGCGGGCCGAGGATTTCGAGCTTCACACGCTTGTCGTGAACGAAGAACTGCATGTCGGGCGTCCACTCGATGCCTCCGAGATGCACGTTGACTGTGGTGCCTGCCTTGCCACCGGGTGGGTAGACATATCCCACTTCGGGCACGAGTTGAGCCGAGACCGGGGCAGCGAGTACGAGAAGTGCGAACGCGGTAAGAACAGCGGAACGGCAGGTCATGGGTGGGTTCCGTGAGTCGAAGATCACAGAACCAGAATAAGCGATGGCACGCGGATCACATTGGAGAAAATTGTTAAGCGGCCGCCCCAGCGGGGCGGCATTTGGCTTGTCGCCGCGTTGCGGCGACCGCTAAACGTTCGGAGTTTACTTCTTCTTGCAGTAGCTCAGTGCCATCAGGGCGTAGCCCGTGTCCAGGTTCTGGTCGCCTTCCATCCAGCCCGTGTTGTCGTTCACGAAGCTGCCGTCTTCCTTCTGACGCTTCGCCAACGCATCCAGCAGATCCGCACGCCAATCGTGCTTCACGCCCTTCGCGTCGGTGAACGTATCTTCGCCCAACGCTGCCATGCACTTCGCGAAGGTGTGGTAGTAGTAGTACAGCCCCTTCTTGCTCGACGCATCCGGCATGCCTGGGTTGCCTTCGAGCGTGTAGTTCTTGCTAATCCACTCCAGAGCCTTCTTCATTCGCGGATCGTCCTTGCCGACGCCACAGTAGATCATGCTCTTCACGCCGGCGTAGGTCATGCTGCCGTAGCCGCCCATGTCGGTCTTGGTCTCGGCACTGCGACGGTTCTCGCCACCGTTGGCCCCGGTGTAGATAAAGCTGCCGTCGTCGTTCTTCGCGGCCCATTCCGCCTTGTTGAACTCGCTCTTGAAGTTCTGACAACGGCCCACGAACACGAGCGCCTTCTTGAAAGCCGGATCGTCCTTGCTCACGCCCGCTTCTTTCAGTGCTTCGAGGAAGAACGCGGTGTTCGAGAGGTCAGGGCGTGACTTGTCGCCAGCGTAGCCCGCACCGCCGAAGAAATCGCTGTCTTCCTTTTTGCCGCGTGCTTCATCCCACTGATATTCCTTGAGGTACTTTGCCGCGTTCGCGATGACCGTCTTGTATTTGTCGTCCTTGCCAGCGGCGTTCAGTGCCTGGACGTTGATGCTCGTGGTGTAATTGATAAGCCCGGCCTTGCTGTCGTTGCCAGCGATGTGGCCGAGTTTCTCGTTCACCAGCGACTCGATGTACTTGATGGCCTTCGCAGTGGGAGCGTCTTCGGCCTTGGCACCCGTGCGAACCAGACCCGTCACGACGATTCCCGTGATGCCGCGGTTCTGGGGATCCTTGCCCCAGCTGCCGTCTTCGTTCTGCGACTTTTTCAGGAAGCCCGCAGCCTTCTCCGCGACAGCCTTGAACTTGTCGGCGGCTTTATCCTCGGACTTCGCCGCAGGCAGCAGGCTGAACACGATCGCGAACGGAATCAATGGAATGAGTAAACGCTTCTTCATCGGCAAATCCTCAGGATGTGATTCGGACACTCCCATCGTACACGGCAAATTCGGAGCCACCCATTAAAAGCCTCCATGCTGCGATTTGTTGGGATTCCTAGTGGGCACGCCATGAACAGCGGTGGGCAGACCGTGACCGCGCAGCCTGGGTTGACGGGGCGAACCGCGTCGTGCGATAACGCCGCTTCACGGACTGCGGAGACATCGCGAATGGAATCCCGTTCATTCCCCGGTTGGCTGTCGTTCCTGTTCACTCGCGTGCTGTTCTCGGGCGAGCCAAACGCCGACACACGCATCAAGCCTTGGGCGTTCGCGATCGTGCTGCTGTTGCCAGCCGCGATTCTCTACCCGACGCTCGGCTTCCATCTGCTCGAACCCGACGAAGGCCGCTACGCCCAGATCCCCAAGGAAATGCTGACGCATAACTCGTGGGTTGTGCCGACGCTGCAAGGCGAACCGTACCTCGATAAGCCGCCGCTGATGTACTGGCTCGTCGCGCTGTCGTACCGTGCGTTCGGCGTTACTCCCGAAGCCGCCCGGCTCGTGCCAGCCCTCTGCGTTCACCTGACGATTCTTGCCGTGTACCTGATCGGTCGCCTCAGCCTCGGGGAACGCGGAGCGTTCTGGGCCGCGATGTTGCTGAGTGTCGCACCAGGCTTCGTTTGCATTGCGAGGCTACTCCTGCTGGATGGGCTATTGACGCTGTGCGTCACGGTGTCGGTGCTGTGCGGCTTCGAGGCTGTGCGAACCGGCGTGCTGAAGCCCGGCTGGTGGATCGCGGCGGCGATAGCGTCTGGGCTCGGGTTCCTCACGAAAGGCCCGATTGCCGAGATGCTGCTGTTCGTGCCCCTGTGGACGTATGCGTTCTTGGCAAGAACCAACCTAACCCCCCAACCCCCTTCCCTGGAAAGGAAGGGGGAGTCAGAAAAAGCCCCTCTCCCGTTGGGGGAGGGGTTGGGGAGGGGTTCTGCGCCAGCACGGTTGCGGCACTACATCCTGTTCTTCAGCATCGTGATCGCGGTGAACACGCCGTGGTATGTGGCGATGTATCGCGAACAACCGCAGTTCCTCGGGCACTTCTTCTGGCAACACAACGTCATGCGGTTCCTGCAACCGTTCGACCACCTACAACCGATCTGGTACTACGTTCCGATTCTGCTCGGTGGCTTACTTCCGGGCACGATTCTGCTTGTCGCGTATCTGCGTGACCTGATGCGAGGCGAACAATCCGCTTACGCTCGCCCGACCTCGGCTGCTGGCTTCTGGTTGCTCGCGGGGTTGTGGTGTGCGTTCTTCTTCAGTTGCTCCGGGAGCAAGCTGCCGACTTACATTCTGCCCGCGTATCCGTTCCTGTGCCTGGCGCTCGGCGAGTTCGTGAGCCGCACGCGCTGGAACAAGTCGATGGCAACGCCCGCGATGGTCAGCGTCATGGCGGCGTTCGTGCTGTTCGTGCATCATGTCGGGGTGCCGTGGTATGCGAAGGAACGCTCGCCGTTCGGTAGGCCGGAATTGGTCGAACGCTTCGTGGCCGATCACGATACTTCGGTGGTGTGCTTCCCGCGAAACTGCGACTCGCTTGCGTTCTACTCCGATCGCTCCGACATGCGGAACGTCCGCACGAGGGACGTGAATCAGATGTTCGTGGACTGCCACCACCGCGAGAAGACGGTGATACTGTTCACGCATCGCGAATCGCTGGCGGGCTTCAAGGAGATATTGCCGCCGAGCCTGGACATTCAGGAAGAAGTGAGCCTGCGGCGAAAGTACGGCCGCGGACTGCTCGACAGCGTGTTCGGCGTGACCCCGTGGGGTCTGTGCGATGTGATCGTGGTGACGCCGAAGCACCAAGTACCGCCACGGGGAAAAATCTAAAGCGATTCGAGCCACCGCACCGTTGTGTGAACGCCGTCTTCGAGTGTTGTCGGCGTGCCGTCGTAACCCGCAGCCCGCAGCTTCGTTGTCGCGGCCTTCGTGAAGTTCTGATACTTGCCTGCCAGGTCGCCCGGCATGTCGATGAACCTGATGTTCGGGTTCAGACCCAACGCGGCGAACGTCGCCTTTGCCAGATCAAGGAACGTTCGCGGGGTGCCGGTGCCGGAGTTGTACAGGCCGTTCGTGGGTGCCTTCCGCCAGAGCCAGTGCAGGTGATCGACGCAATCGCCCACATACACGAAGTCGCGAAGCTGTTCGCCATCCGCATAAGCAGGATCGGTTGAGCGGAACAACGCCATGCCGGCGGTCGCTTTGATCTGTCGCCAGGTCTGATACACGACGCTCGCCATGCGGCCCTTGTGCGGCTCTCGCGGACCGTACACGTTGAAGAACTTCAGCCCGGCCCAACGTGGCGGATTCGGTCGCCCTTCCGCGACCTCGGCCAAGGCCCAGATGTCGAAGTCGTTCTTGCTCTTGCCGTAGAGGTTCAACGGCGTCAGTTCCACGGGTGGCGTGCGGTCGTCGAAGTCGTGGGAACCGTCGCCGTAGGTCGCGGCGCTCGACGCATAGAGAAAGGAACTGCCGTTCGCAGCGCACCAATTCCACAAAGTTCGCGTGTAGCCGACGTTATTTCGTTCCAGGTATGTCCAGTTGTTTTCGGTGGTCGAACTGCACGCTCCCAGGTGGAAGATGGCATCGACATTGCGAATCTCGGTGCCGAGTGCCGCGAGAAATCGCTCGTGATCGAGGAACCGGAAATCTCGCAGACCAACCCAGTTCGCGAGTTTCGGGGCCGTGAGCGGATGATCGACGAGCAACAGGTCGTGCCCATCGACAGCGAGACGCTGGGCGAGATTCGAGCCGATGAACCCGGCGGCACCAGTAACGACGATCATGCAAACGGCCTCGTTTCACACAGGATTCCGTGAGTGAAGTTTTACGGGTTTAGCCGCTTACGGCGTATCCCATAGACACACAGGGCTTCCGCCCTGTGCTACGAAAGACGGCCCTTCCAGGGCGAAGAGTGTGGTTGGTCTTGGTTTTCCGCCCCGAATGGGGCCGGCGTTTGTCGCACAGGGCGGAAGCCCTGTGAGCCTCGGCGAAGCCAAGTGCCTGTATCGCGAACAGGCGAGCGGTTTCGAGAGTATAATGTCCGTAACTTTACCGGACTGGCACCAAGACGCCTTCCCCGGTATAGAGTTCTCGACTACTTTGAATGATCTCGGGTCGTGAATCCGAGCGGATGGCTCCCTGTGGCGGCAAGCGCAACTCGCTTTTCGCCGACCTCGAACAACGAAAAGGGACGACGATGGCAGCAAACCCGGCTCCGGTTCAACCACCGGACGAAGAAGTGACACCGAAGAAGGCGAAGGCCGAACAACTTGCGGCTGCGGTGTGCGTTTCCGTGATTAGCAATCTGGGGCGACCGCGAAACCTGTTCAAGGTCGCGGCCATTCGGCTCTGGGAAAATCGCTATCGGGTGAACGTGCAGACGGGTTCCGACGCTGTTTCGATCCAGATCGCTCACAGCTTCTTCGTGTCGGCTGATGACAAGGGAAATATTGTTGAGTCGATTCCCCCGATCTCGAAGCTCTACTGACTTACCGAGATCGGTGGGCCGACCGACCTCGGCTCCACCGACCACTCGCCTCTCCCACCTTCTGGCCAATCACTCTCCCGCACTTTCCGTCGTCGCTGCCACCGCAGGCTTCCGTGACACCACATAAAACAGCAGCATATTGCGGCCGTAGCTGCGAATGTCCCACGCTTCACGGTCCGGCAGCTTATCGAGCGGGAAGCCATCCTCGGCCTGGATGGTCAGCACCGATTCGTCGGGCGCTTTCTCCAGCAGCGTGTTCATGAGCTTCAGAAACTCATCGGCTTTCGCGCTCAAATCCGGGAACGGCGGGCTGAGGAACAAGTTCACTGCGTCCTTGCCCGGTGGAATCCAGCGCTCGGCCCAGCGGTACACGTCGGCTTTCAGCACTTGCACCTTGTCCGCGACACCAAACTGCTGGGCATATTTCTGGATGTCGGCGACTTGTCGGGCGTCGTTCTCGATGAGCCTGGCGGAAGTCGCTCCTCGGCTTACAGATTCCAAACCGACGACGCCTGTGCCCGCGAAGACGTCGTAAAAAACTCGATCGGGCACGGCGTTTCCGAGGATGCTGAACAGAGCTTCGCGGACCATTTGCGGCGTTGGCCGCATGCCCTCGTGGACCACGACGGTGAGCTTTCGCCCGCGGAGAGTTCCAGCAATGATTCGGATTTGTGTTTTCTCAAGCATGGCAGGTGATACATAACACCGTCGGGCTGACGCCTCGACGCTCACACAAATTATAACGCGAGAACCCTACACCCCTCATCCCTCGTCGTCGGGTTCGTCGATGGCGGGATGGTGCTTCTTAATCATCTTACGGACAGTCGCACGCGCAAGCCCTAACCATCTTGCTGCCGCGAGACGATTCCCGTCGAGCTGCCGTAGCACTTCATCGAACAACGCCGGCTCCACCGTGTCGAGCAACTGCTGATGCAACTCCGTCGGCTCGCCCTCGCCGCGACCCGTTCGCTCCCGCACCCACTCGACCACCAACGACTTCAACCGATCCGCGATTCCAGCGGGGCCTGACGCTGACGCTGGCTCCGGGAAGTGTTCGGGTTGCAGTGGCCCGCCACGTGCTTCGATTGCTGCGTGTTCGAGCGCGTTGCGAAGCTCCCGCACGTTCCCCGGCCACGGCCGCGACTTCAAGAATGATCGCGTTTCGGCGGGCAACACTTCGACCGGATTCGCCACACCGAACTTGCGCAGGAAGTGTTCAGCAAGCGCGGGGATGTCGTCGATTCGATCGCGTAACGGCGGCAGGTGAATCGGGTAGACGTTCAAGCGGTAGAAGAGGTCGTGCCGGAATGTGCCGTCACGCACCGCAGCTGAAAGATCGGCGTGTGTCGCAGACACAATCCGCACGTTCACGGTCTGCGATTCGCCACCGCCGACGGGAATGACTTCTTGCCGTTCGAGGACGCGAAGCAACTTCGCCTGCACAGTCAGTGGGATGTCTGCGAGTTCATCGAGGAAGACGGTTCCACCGTCGGCGAGCGTGAGCAGGCCGTCGCGGGCTTTGTCGGCTCCGGTGAACGCTCCCTTGGTGTGACCGAAGAGTTCGCTTTCGACGAGGTTCGGGTTCAGTGCCGCGACGTGAACTGGCAGAAATGCCTTGGCTCGCCGCGTGCTGTGAGCGTGAACGGCTCGCGCGACAAGTTCCTTACCGGTGCCGGATTCGCCGGTGATGAGGACGCACGCGTTCGTCGGCGCGACGAGAGCGATTCGCTTGAACACGGCCTGCATCGCGGGACTGCGACCAATAATCGCGTCGGGTGACAGGTCGATGTCATCGGAGCCGACTTCCGCCGCGGTTACCGGTTCGCCCTGGATTCGCGTGATGGCACGTTTCGCGGCGTCGATGGCCTGAGCGAGATCGAACGGCTTCGCGAGGTAGTCGAACGCCCCGCCTTCGACGGCCTTCACAGCGGTGTTGAGGTTGCCGTGTGCGGTCATGACGACGACAGCAGCACTCGGCGCAATCTTCCGCAGCTCGGTGAGTGCTGTGAGGCCGTCCATGCCGGGGAGACGCACATCAAGGAACACGACATCGGGTGCGTGTTTGCGAGCTTGTGAGAGTCCGTCCTCGGCGGTAGCCGCAACGCCGACGCGATACTTCTCGCGCTCGAACGCTCGCCGTAATCCCCAGGCAATGGGCTCTTCGTCGTCGATAATCAGGATGCTTGGCATGAGGGTTATTCTAACCGGAAGATATTTCGGCCGTCAGAGCTGAATCTTAATCGCATCGAGCAGGGCGTCGGCTTCCCACATGCGGGCGTCCTCACGAACTGTTTCCATCGTACCGTAAGCGATTGGACCGCGCCAGGAATCACAAGTCCGAGCCCGAGCGCCAAGCGAGGGACACCCTAATTACTCGCTTGGCGCTCGGGCTCGGACAGACAGGGAACCCATCAAACTTCGACCGAACGCACGGAACTCCAAACGCATCGCTCGCCAGCCGGTACAATATCTGTTCTCACCCACCGGAGCCTACATGCCGTTCAAGAATCTCGGCCTACACCCGCTGCTCGTCAAGGCCGTCCGCGACCTCGAATACACCGAACCCACCCCCGTTCAAGCTGGCGCGATTCCCGCTATCCTCGCTGGCCGTGATCTCATGGCCACCGCACAAACGGGCACCGGCAAAACTGCCGCGTTCCTCCTGCCGATCCTGCACGGCCTCATCGACCAACCCCGCGGTCAAACTCGCGCTATCGTGGTGTCGCCGACACGCGAACTCGCCGAGCAAATAGAAGACGGTTGTCGCAAACTCGGCCAACACACCCAACTGCGTTCCACTCTCATCGTCGGCGGCAAACCGATCGCCCCACAAGAACGCATGCTTCGCACCGGACCGGATATCGTCGTCGCCACGCCGGGGCGACTGCTCGACCACATGAACAACCACAACGTTCGCTTCGATAAGGTCAAGACGCTCGTGCTCGACGAAGCCGACACCATGCTCGACATGGGCTTCCTCCCGGACATGAAGCGAATCATCACGAAGCTCGCGAACCTCAAGCAAACGCTGATGTTCTCCGCGACGATGCCGCCGGTCATCGCGAAGCTCGCCGCCGACATCCTCGACAACCCCGCCAGCGTGCAGATCGGTCGCCGCACCGCAACCGCCGTGGGAATCACTCAGGCGGCGTACCCCGTGCCCACGCACCTGAAGACGTCGCTGTTACGGCACTTGCTGCGGAACACGGAGATGCCTTCGGTGCTGGTCTTCGTGCGGACGAAGCACAACGCGAAGAAGCTCGCCAAGGTGCTGACCACCGACGGCTTCAAGGTCGCGGAGTTGCACAGCAACCGCACGCCCGCCCAGCGAACCAAGGCGATGGAAGGCTTCCGCCGCGGGGCGTATCAGATCATGGTGGCCACGAACGTGGCTTCACGTGGCATCGACGTGGATCACATCACGCACGTTATCAGCCTGGATGTACCGGACGTGCCCGAGGAGTACGTTCACCGTATCGGTCGAACCGGGCGAGCGGGTGCAGAAGGCGACGCCTTCATTCTGGTGTCGCGTGACGAAGAGCAATCGTTGGGTCGCATCGAACGGCAGATCGGGCAGCGGTTGCCGCGAGTGACGTTGCCGGAGTTCGATTACACGTTACCCGCCCCGAAGCCCGCACCCGACGTGGGTCTGCGAAGACCGCAAGGGAACGGGCGACCGGGTGGCAGCCAGCGATCCGGACCACCAAAGCAGTCGGGTGGCGGCGGCGGTGATCGGCATAACCGATATGGGAAACGCGGTCCGACGTGAGCCATCAGGGTAACTCAATCCTCATCCGAAGCTGAGTCGTCTTCCACCGGCGCGACGGGTTTATACACCTCGACGGCCGGCGGCTCCTTCGGTCGTCCAAGCGGGTCAGCACACACCTGATACTTGAAGTTCCCAATCTGCAACTCGTCGCCCGGACGTAGCTTACCTTCGGGCACTCGCTCGCCGTTGATCCGCACACCGTTGGTGCTTCCCAAATCGCGCACCACGAGGTAATCGTTCACCTGCGCCAGAACGCAGTGCCGACGCGATACCTTCTTCGAGTTGAGTTGAACGTCGCACTCCTCGTGTCGGCCGAACAGCAAAATCGGCTTGTCGATGAGGATGCTCGGTCCGTCGGTCAGTGAGAGAAGGTGCTGTGGCATGACTTGTCGATGGTGTTGATGGTGGTGGAAATGCACCAGCTCGTTCAATCCTGGTCGTTCTGTTCTTCTTCTACCTCTTTTTCAGGCACGAGTTTGCCGATCGTGTTAATCAACTCCTTCATGCTCACCGGGAACACCATGACCGCGCCACGCTCGTGTTCGTTCACGTCGAACGACAGTTCCACCTGGCTTTCGGACAGCAACAGCACCGCCGCTAAATCCAGACCTGCTGCGTCCGATTCCGCGAGAAGCTGGTTGTAAACCTCGATCCCCTCATCGCCGATCGATCCTGCATTGACAATCGCCGCATGGAACGGCTGCTGTTGGTATCGCTTGATCGCCTGAGCGGGATCGGTCGAGATGAGAACGCGAAAACCCTGAGCTTTGAACTTCTCGCGAAACGCTTCTTTGAGGCGTTCGTTCTTCTCGACCGCGAACAAAGTCTTCGGTCCGGCAGGAGTGCGGCTGCGCTCTGGTCCATCGAGCGGTTCGCCTCGCATCTCGCCCCGACACGCATGAAGCGCCTCGACCAGTTCAGTCGGCGTTTGGTAACGCTGGTTTGGGTCGAACGCGACCGCCTTGGCCAGCACGTTCAGCAACGGCCCCGGAACTCCCAGCGCCGGTCCGTTCCTCCGAAGCGTCGCCTCCACTTCCTGATAACGGCGGGCTTGCATTCGCTCGTGCCGGTCGCGGGTCTGAGGCATGAGCGGTGTTCCCGTCACGCACTCGAACAGAACCGAACCCAGGAAGTAGATATCGCTGCGGACATCGCCAGCCTTTTGGTTGGTGGCTTTCTCCAACCCGGCGTAATCGACGGTGCGATCCACGGCCACGTCGTAGTCCTTGTCTTTTTCGTCCTGCCTGCCGACCTGACTGCCCGTAGCTCCCCCTTCGCTGATCTCGGCGAGACCGAAGTCCACGAGTTTGGCCTGTCCGGTTGCCACAGCAATGAGAATGTTGGTCGGCTTGATGTCGCGGTGCGTCATTCCTCGCTGATAGGAATACGCCAGCCCCTGTGCGGACTCCTCGATGATCCGAGCAGACTCTTCCGGGGTGAGCTTCTTGCGAATCTGGAGGAGGTCGCGGAGGTTCCCGCCCTCGATGAACTCCATCACGATGAAGTATTGGCCGGTCTTGTTGTCCTGATTGACCGTCAGCACCGAAACGATGTTCGGGTGCCGAATCTCCATGCCGATCTTGCCTTCACGCAGAAAGAGATCCACCTTCTGCTTGTCCTGCATCCACTTGTTTCGCAGAACCTTCACGGCGACGACTTGCCCCGTGAGAGGGTCGTCGCCGCGGTACACCCGGCCGAAACTGCCAGACGCAATTCGGTACAGCAACCGATAGCCGCCGAGGAAATAGCCCTCGGTCTCTCCTTTGAGGAGTTTCGCGCCTTGCCAGGCCGACAGATAACGTTTGCGTTCGAGAAGCCGCACCAGATCAACTGCGGGTGCCTTTTTGTTATCGAGCTCTGTCATGCACTCTTGAACCTGAAAATCGGAAGCGAGTCCGAGTTTCAGAGCGAGTTGCCCAATGCCAGCAGCATCAAAGTTGACAGCCATACGAGAGATCAACTTTGGAAGGATCGAAGCGGAATCCAATGAAGTCGCGATGTGGATAGCTTAACACCACATGGGGATAACTTACCACCACACACCGTTAGACGCAATCCGCTCTGTCAGATCGGGTTGAGAGGAATCAGCTTGCGTCGGTAGGATTGGTGCCCTAAAGTGGATCGGATTCGATAATCTCTTTTTTTTCTCCTCCGTCACCCCACCCTACAGGGGTGTTTGATGAAATTCTTCCTGATTGTCACCAAGGGCAAGAAACGCGGTTTGCCGATTCCGATCGAGATCGACTTGTTCCTGATCGGAACAACGCAGATGTGCCAACTGAGAGCCAACCACAGCGACATTGGCGACCAACACTGTGCGTTCGCGATTCGAGGTGAAAAAGTCTTCATTCGCGACATGGGCAGTGGTAAAGCGACGATGGTCAACGGCGAAGTCATGCCGGGCAGTGAAGAATGGCCACTTCACAAAGGCGACAAGGTCGCTGTTGGCCCGCTTGAGTTTATGATTAACTTTCGAGAGAAGCAGCTCAACCAGCGCGACCTGGAAGAGTGGGCGCTCAAACAACTCGACGAGGATACCGGCCCCAAAGCATCGGCCTTGGAGGAGTTGGCCAAGGCGAACAACGTCGAAGTCGATCGCGATAGCGCGTCCTCGATTGCCAACGCGGTGATTAGCAAAATGAACGCCGCCAAGGGTGTCGTTCGAGGGCGACTCCGCATCTCGCAGGAAGCCACGATCACGATTGTTCGCATCAACGATGTCTATTTGGTGGACGACGCCGAACTGATTCACTTGAAGAAGGAACTACACGACAACCTGACGCACCCTAACTTGCGGGTGCTGCTCGACTTCAAGAACGTTCGCCGGATGTCCACGTCGGCGGCCGATATGTTCGGCGATTTGATTCAATGGCTCCGCCGACAAGGCAGCACGCTTGCGATGTGCCGCCTTCGCCCCGAGTTGGCGAAGATGCTTGAGGGAATGCAGTCGATGTATGCGTTCCGTTTGTTCCCGGACAAAGACCTCGCCCTTCAGCAGCGCTGGTAGGCGGTGTTACTGCGGACGATACACATCTGGTTACCTTGAAAAGAAGACCGGAGAGCCTCACCTCGCCCTCAGATTTTTGGGGGCGAGGGTCGCGACTCGACGGATTCCGACGATTCCCCTTTATCCTCGGGTTCGCGGCTCGAACAATAGACTAGAAGCGTATGCCTCGACGGATGGAAAAACGGGAACCACCCGCGACGGGAGGGCGTCCGATGTTCGCCAAATTCAGACGGAGCCGTGCGTTACTCGCGGCGCTGGTGTTGACGTGTCTCGCCACACCCGCCTCAGCAACGACACGAGCAACTTCTCACTCACAGACGACGGAAGCGATCAAGCACGAGGTTGCGGTCGAAGCGCCGCCGACCGGAAGCCCGGAACTCGGCATCCTGCTGATTATTGGGATCGTCGGCGTGGTGATCTTGATGGCGTGGCTGTTCTCTCGCGTGAACGACGACAGCTCAACCGGCAGCGACGTGCCCGCGTAGTTGGCATCGCCCGCGAACCCAGTGCGGAAGCCCTGGGTTCCGTTCCACCAGTCAATAATCCGCGATGGAACCGTCCGCGAGCCGACCGCGTTTCGGCCACTCCCATTTGCTCTTGTCCGTCTTTGGATACTCGGCCAGCACCTTCTCATCCACTTCCACACCCAACCCAGGCCCTTCCGGCAACGACGCATACCCCTGCGCATCCACGGTCCAGTTCTTCCGCAGGAACTTGTCGGCTCCCTTGAGCAAGTTCGGGTAATACTCGTGAATCAGGAAGAACGGAATCGCTGCGGTCGCGTGGAAGCTCGCTGATACGCCGAGTTCCGACGTGACGCAGTGCGGCGCAAGCGGCACCTGATACCCCTCCGCGAGCGCCGCGATCTTCTTCATCTGCGTGATGCCGCCGGTGTGGGCACAGTCCGGTTGCAGCACATCCAGACAGCGTTCCTGCAAATAGGGGATGAACTCCCAGATTGTGCGGTCGCGTTCGCCACTGCCGAGCGGAATGCGAATCGCGGCCTTCAGCCGTTTGAAGACCTCGATGTTTCCCGGAACGGCTGGCTCCTCAATGAACATGATGTTGTGCGGCTCGATCATGCTCGCAAGCTGAATCAGGAACGGCGGCGGTAACGCACAGTGGGCATCGAAGATCATGGCACCGTCTGGCCCGACCTGCTTACGGCACTCGGCGACATACTTCACATAGCGGTCGAGTTCTTGCGGCGTCGCACAGAATTCGCCCGGCCCCGCTCCGGGCTTGATGGCCTTCGGCGACGGATACACGCGAATTTTGTCGCGAGTTGGACCGCCAAGCAGCCGATACACAGGCGTGCCCCACAGTTTCCCGGCGATGTCCCACAACGCCATATCGATTCCGGCGATGGTGTGAACCATGAACGGCCCGCCTCGCATGTCGCGATGAGCCCGATAGATCTTCTGCCAGAGATGCTCGATTCGCGTGGGGTTCTCGCCGTCGAGCAGTTCAAACAGCGACGTGACCAGCGCGATGGCAGTGTTCGGTTCGAGTTGGTCGATTTCGCCCCAGCCGGTAACGCTGTGGTTCGTCTCGATCTTGATGAACACCTTCGGCCCAGCACGAAACGGCGTCAGTGATTTGACGCGGATGCTCGAAGCGCGATCCGCGACATTCGCGGCCGGATTGTCGGCGGCGGTCGCTTCTTGAACGACTGCGAAGCCCGCAGCCGTTGCGGTGATCACGCCGAGAGCCTGTCGGCGAGTGGGCGGTTCGTTCTCGGATGGAAGCGTCATGGGATGGCACCGAAGAAATGGAATGCGGAACCCGTGGAGCGTACCCGGCGATTTGCGTCGCTGATAGGGTTGATTGCACACAAAACCACCGCGATCTCAGCGGTTGTCGGAGCGGGGACTTCGTGCTACTATTGTTTTACAGTCATTGTCTTTGGGATTGCCTCAACATCTCCCACGAGGCTTCGCTCATGCATCAGCGTTCGAAATCGTCTGCGTTCACATTGATCGAGTTGTTGGTGGTCATTGCGATTATTGCGATTCTGATTGGCCTGTTGCTCCCTGCGGTGCAGAAGGTGCGAGAGTCCGCAGCACGGCTGAAATGTTCCAACAACATCAAACAGATTGCGCTTGCGATGCACAACCACCACGACGCTACCGGGGCACTTCCGGAAGGCGTCGCACCCGTCTCGCCGTACTGGGGCATGGGCACCTGGCAGGTCACCATCCTGACGTACATCGAGCAAGGTTCACTGCGAAATCAGTACCTGGACTACGGCGTTTCGGGCGGCAAGAACTACTACGATGCTGCCAATCGAAACGGAGCCACCGGGAAGGTTGTGCCGACGCTGCTTTGTGCCAGCGACAACGGGAACAACGCTGACGGCTGGCCGGGCGGAGCAGCCCCGAACGCAACATACCACAATTACGCCGTGAACTACGGCAACACTGGCATCGACGAAACCGCGAACTGGCAGATTGGCACGCTGAACGGGATTACCTACAAACCTGCTCCGTTCACGGCTGGCAAGCCGATGGCGATTACGAGAATCACAGATGGGTCGAGCAATACTTTAATGCTCGCGGAATTGATTATCGGTCGCCGGCACGATCTTCGTGGATTGACGTGGTGGGGTTCTGGGTCCGGGTTCAGCACACAACTTCGCCCGAACGATACGTCACCCGATCTGTCGTGGAGCAGTTCGGCATGGTGCGATCCGAACCCGCCGAATCCGCCGTGCGCGTTCCGCTCCTCGGCTTACATGTTCGGTGCGAGAAGCCGACACACGGGCGGAGTGAATGTTGCGTTGTGTGACGGAAGCGTTCGGTTCGTTACGAACAGCATTCAGGCGTCGGACTGGCAGGCGTTGAGTTCAGCACAGGGGGGCGAAGTGCTCGGCGACTGGTGAACAGAGCCCGAGCGCCAAGCGAGAGGCACACTTCGTCCTCGCTTGGCGCTCGGGCTCGGACAAACTGGCTGGTCACTTCTGTTTCTTGATCCACTCTGCCCAGGAGCGAATCGAAGCGGCTCGTTCAGCGGGCGTCGCATCCGGCGCAGGGCCGAAATCCTCGCCCGTGACGCTCTTCAAACCTGCACGAGCCGCCCGCACAACAATCTCTTCTCCATCAGCGAGCGCCGCGACAAGATCGGGGATGTGAGCCTTTTCGTCTTTCATCGCCATCGCCAGTACCGCACCGCGACGCAACTCCGCCTCTTCTGCTTTCGCCAGGACACGCAGCGTCTCAGCGTTCATTCTCGTGAGCCGTTCCGCAAGCGCATCGCGAGTCGCCTTCCGACGATCTCCATCGAGATGGTTCAGCGCGATCACCAGAGCTTGCGTGTAAGCGTTCCCTTTTCCGTCTCGAACCTTCGCGAGTGTTGTCTCCCAATTGGCGTCGGGTGCGATGACCAGTTCCGTGGCGATCGCCTTGGGATCGAGCGTCGCTGGCGTCGGAACCGGAACGGGAACCGGCGTTGGCGTGGGCACGACCGGAGCGGGCACAACGACGGCGGGCGGCTTCGGCATCGGAGCCACGCTCGGCGGTTCATCGCTTGGCAATTTCACGGCTCGGAGTTCTGTGTTCGCTGGGTCTTTCTGCACTCGGGCCGAGAGATCGCGAACGAAATTCGACCGACTCAGGAACAGGATCGCGAAGCTTGTATCCGGAATGGTGCCGCGAGCCCCGTTGCCCCAACCGCCGCTCGCGTTCTGGGCTGCGAGCAACTCCTTCGCTCCGAAATCGTACCAGTCGATGTTGCCGATTTTCTCCAGACCGAAGACCACGCTGACCCGTTCGAGCGACCAGAGGAAATAGAAGTCACGGTCGCCAAGCGTGTTGCCCATCAGGATTCGGTTCTTGCCTTTGCCAGCCGCCGGAGCATCGCCCGCCAGCATCGCTGCGAGAGCAGCAAGCCCCTTCTCGATGGCGATGTCGCGAGCATCAAGAGGTAACCTCGGGGCTTTCCTCGGCTTGGGCAGTTCCTTTGCCTTGGGCGGTTCCTTCGCCTTGGGTTCTTCCTTCGGTGGATTGAAGAACGGATCATCGGACTTCGGAACGGGCGGCGGGTTGAAGAATGGATCGTCGCTTTTCGCGGCGGGCACCGGTGGAACTGCCGGGTTCGCTTTCGGAATGGGTGCGGGGTCGGGCTTGCGATGAGCCTCCGCCTTCATCCGGCGTTCCTCACGCAGACCGACCGCTGTCGCCAGACCAAGAAGTCCGGCACAGGTCATCGATGGGCTGCCCTGCCCGCGACCGCTGTACGGCCAGCCGCCGGTGCCCGTTTGTGTGGCGAGGAATCGTTTCTCGATGCGTTCCAGTGCGGCGTCAGTGTGAACGCCGTGCCTGCGTGCGACCCACGTTCCGATGATGCCGAACTGCGTGTTCGAGTTATCGTCGCCACCCTTGCCGCCGCTGAACGTGGCGAGCTTTGCGGCGTATTTCTCGACCGCGGCGTGCAACTTGCCAACGACCATCGGCCGTGCCGGGTTCACTTTCTCGACCGGCCCCTCCGCCGGAGGGGTCTTCGCTCCAGCCTTCAACTCGGTGACCATCAGTGCGGCCCGCAAGGCGCGTTCGTCGGCTGCGGGGACATCGGGAACGCAGTTGTAAGTCCAACCACCGTCGGCGTTCTGCCCGGCGAGCAACCGAATCCCGAGCATTTGGATGATGGGCACGTCGGCTGGGTCGCCGAGACGATCGAGGTACAGGATGCAAAGCGCGATGTGATACGTGCGGCTTTCACCGAACGACGCATTGCGAACGCCCGTGGTGATTGTTCGGAGGGCAGGGTCGTCAATGGGGATGCCGGCTTCGAGCAGTGCCAGACCTGCCATCGCGGCAATGCCGGTGTTGTCTGCGACATCATCGCCGCGTGCGCCCTTCCCGCCGTTGTACTGCTGCTTGAGAAACGCTGCTCCCTTCTGGACAGCCGCGTCGATCTCTTTTGGGTTGGCCGCAGCGCAGACCTTCATCGTTCCGAAGAGCACGGCGACGAGCGAGATGAGTCGAGTGATGGACATGCTTCTGGAATGTGAGTTGTTGGTTGTGGGCGAGTGTTCAGAACTGAGTTAGCGGTTGCCCCATCGGGGCAACATCGACCGAGACCACTCTCACCCACAACCAACAACACCGCGTCACTTCTTTTGTTTGCTCAGCCATCGCTGCCAGTCGGCAGCAGCGAGACGTTTCTCGCCAGCGGTCGCGTTCGAGGCGGGGCCGAAGTCTTCGCTCGTGAGGCTCTTCAGACCCGCACGAGCAGCCCGCACGACGATTTCCTCATCGTCGGTCAGCGCCGCGACAAGATCGGGGATGTGAGCCTTTTCGTCCTTCATCGCCATCGCGAGTACCGCACCGCGACGCAACTCGGTCTCTTCTGCTTTCGCCAGCGAACGTAGCGTGTCAGCGTTCATTCGCGTGAGCCGTTCCGCGAGCGCGTCGCGAACTTCCTTACGCTTCTCGCCGTCGAGTTTGGTAACCGCGGTGACCAGCGCCTGCGTGTGAACGCCTCCCTTGCCGTCGCGGAGTTTGGCGAGAGTTTTGGCCCAGTCTTGATCGCCAGCACGGAGCAGTTCCGACGCGAGAATCGCGACATCGCTTCCCGTTGGCCCCGGAATCACAACGGGCACATCGAGCGGATCTTTCTTCGTGATGGGGTTGTCGGTCGATTTCGGATCCGTGCTGGTGGGGTTACCCGCTTTCATCTCGGTGGAAGTTTCCTTCTGAACCTTGCCCGAGAGATCGCGAACCAGATTCGACTTGCACAGGAACAGTACCCCGAAGGAGGTGTTGACCTCATCACCGTAATCAGTTCCGGCCCAGGCCCCATCCGGCGACTGAGAGCGAACGAGGGTGTGTGCCCCAGCCTCGTACCAGTTCACGCCGCCGATCTTCTCGACTCCGTAGAGCACCCCCACTCGTTCAAGCGACCAGAGGAAATACATGTCGTTGAGGCCGTGCGTCCCTTCCTTGACAGTTAAGGCTCCCCGTCCCGCTTTTGCGGACTCCGCGAGATGAATCCCGAGACCAACAAAAGCGACTTGCGAGGCGCGGTCCAGGGGGTCAGCGACTCGCGGCGGTGGGTTCTTCTTCGGCTCAACCTTCGGATCGGCTGGCGTCTTGGGGTTGAAGAACGGATCGTCGGGATTTTTCTTTGGCTCGGTCCCGGGCTCCGACTTCGGCGGTACAGTTTTTGGGACGGTTTTCAGTCGCCGTTCTTCGCGTCGCCCGATGCCCGTTGCCAGTCCGATGAGGCCAGCGCAGTACATCGAGGGTGATCCGTCTGTAGTGGGGGTGTAGCCCCATCCACCCGTCTGTGGATTTTGGGTCCCACGGAACCGCTTCTCGATCAGATCCAGTGCGCCGTCCACCGGCACCCCGTGCTTGCGAGCCAACCAGACCGCAATCACGGCGAACTGCGTGTTCGAGTTGTCGTCTGTGGGTGACGGTGGGTTCTTGGCACGAAACGCGATGACCCCCTGGACGTACTTCTCAACCTCCGGATTCATTTTGCCGACGGCGGGTGGTTTCGCTGCCTTGAGTGCCTGTTCTTCTGCCATCCCGAGTCCAGGAGACCCACACTCGTATCCCCAACCCCCGAAACTCGACTGGCCAGCGAGTAAGCGGATGGCGAGTATCTGGATGAGAGGAATGTCAGACGGTTCGCCGTACCGATCGAGGTACATCAGGCACAGGGAGATTTCGTATGTGCGGGTTTGACCCCAGGCTTCTTTGCGGACAATTTCCGTGATGCTCTTGATGGCGGGGTCGTCGCCTGGCACTCCGGCTTCGAGCATGGCGATCCCGGCCAAGCACGTTTTCCCAAGGGTGCCGGGAGGTGGTGACTTGTACTTCGCCCGGAGCCAGTCCGCACCCTTTTTCTTGGCCGCGTCGATCTCCTTGGGCGTGGCGGCGGAAACGGCTCCGGCGTCTGCCAGTAAAAGAACGGCAATCAATCCAGCAACGCGAACGAAGTGGGACATGGATGGAACCCCGCGAACGCACGGATGAGAGGATGGATGACAGTCTAACACAAGTCGGAGGCCACAGCGACAGGGCCATCCGACGCGCCCGTTACATTCCGGTTCACTTCGCTGTCAATTCGACGGGAACGAGATGGTTGATCATGTACGAGCGGCGGTCGGGGTCGCGTTTGTCCGCCTGAGTACGGCCCTTGGCGTCGGTGCAGCGAGCCACGAGGCTTAACGGTCCCTTCGCGGGCAAATAGTCGAGCGACCACTTCGACCAGGTGAACGGAGCAACCGCTGGCACTTTCGCCACCGCCCAACTCTTCCCCCCGTCGGCGCTGATTTCCACCTTCTTCACGGATTGCTCGCCAGCCCACGCCAACCCGCTGATCGTGACGGGCTTCCCCGATTCGACGACGTCGTTCAAGCATGGTGAGGTGATGATCGCCTTCGGTTCTATCGCCGTGATCGGCACGAGTCGCGGCAAACCTTCGGGGGTGCGTTCCCAGATCGAGTAGTCGAGCGTTTGCCAGAAATTGCCGTGTGGCTTGTCCGTGACGACGATCTTCGTCAGCCATTTTACGGACGCCATACCGTACCAGCCGCCGATGACGGCTCGCAGTGGAGCCCCATGGCTGAGCGGCAGCGGTTCCTTGTTCATCTCCCACGCCAAAAGTGTTTCGTCGGCCTTCGCCTTGGCGAGCGGGATCCCCCGGTCGAAGTTGATCGCACCAGGCGACGGTGGATCAGATGTGATCGCGCCCTTATCGGCACCGATAAGAACGACATCGACCGCGCCAGCTTTCACCTTGGCACGTTCGAGGATGGCACCGAGGGAAACGCCGGTCCACTTTGCGTTGCCAACACCGCCGTTGCCCCACTGCAGGCCGCGAGCTTGCGGAACGAGGAACACGCGGCTGTTCCCGGCACACTCCAGCGTGATTTCGCGAGTGACCGATTCCATCTTCTTGAGGTCGTCGAGTGACAGTTCCAGTTTCTTCTCGACATGTCCTTCGACGGTGAGCGTGAATGTTTTCGGATCGACGGCTGGCACCGCGAAGTGACTCCGCACGAAGAACTTCTCGTTCGCGGTGATTCCACCGAGATCGGAGAACGGCGTTTCGAGGTTCCGCGGTTCGAGCATCCGGACGATCATGCCGTCGCCGGCGCTGGCGAATTGAGGACGCATCCCGGCAGCGACAGCAGCCAGCGGCACGGTACGGAGAAGTTCGCGACGAGAGAGAGCCATGCGAAGATTCCTGTGAAGTGAAAGTGTTCCATCAGCCGCTTGCGGCGTAGCGCTGCAATGCATTGCAGCGCTACGCCGCCTAGCGGCAGCAGCATCAGAATCCCAATCCTTTGGTCGTGGTTTTGATCCGCACCAGTTTGTCGTTCGCGCAGATGTACAACACGGTGCCGTCGTCGCCCCAACCGCAGTTCGCATTCTTGTCGCCAAGGACGATCTTGCCCAGATAAGCCCCATCCGCAGCGAACACGAACACGCCATCCGGACCCGTTGCGAAGATGTTCCCCTTCTGATCGACCTTCAGGCCGTCCGGCAGCCCTGGCTTCTTGGCCTTCACTTCATCGGTCGCGTCGTGGATCACTTTGCCAGCGCCGAGGCTGCCGTCGTCCTTGATCGGAAACGCCATCCAGATTGCCTTGTCTGGGTCCGAGTTCGCGACGTAAAGCGTCTTCTCGTCGGGCGACAATCCGATGCCGTTGGGCCGTGTCATGTCCTTCGTGAGCAGCGTCACCTCGCCCTTCGGATTCAGCCGATAGACGCCCTGGAAATCGAGTTCCTTCTTGGGGTCCTTCATCTGTCCAGGCAAGCCATACGGCGGGTCGGTGAAGTACAGATCGCCGTTCTTCGCGAAGACGAGGTCGTTCGGGCTGTTCAGTCGCTTGCCCATGTATTTGTCCACGAGCGTCTCGAACGACTTGCCATCCTTCGCGAGCTTCGCAATGCGGCGATCCCCATGCTGGCACAGGATCAGGTTGCCGTCCTTATCGAAGGTCAGGCCGTTGGCTCCCGGTTCTTGACCCTTGAACTCTTCCTTTCCGGTGTAGCCGCTCGGCTTCAGGAAATCGGAAACGCCGTCCTTCGCGGACCACTTCACGACCCGGTTGTTCGGAATGTCGGTGAAGAGGAGCGCGTTGTTCTTCTTGTCCCAAACTGGCCCTTCGCTCCACTTGAAGCCGCCGGCAAGCACTTCGATTTTGGCGTCTTTGGGGATAAGAGCGTCCAATTTGGGATCTTTCCGCTCTATAGTTCCGATCGTCATCGGTGCTTTGGTGTCTTCCTGCGCGAGTCCGGAGCGGTATCCACCTGGAATTACGGCGAGGGCCACCGCGAGGAGGGAGAGGCACATAAGCGAGCGAAACATGACGGTATCGTCTCCGAGGTGGGGTTGTGTTGGTGGGAGCGGGAGAGTGGCCCGCTTTGCTGACATCGTACCCGCTGGAACCGCTGTAACAAGCGATTTGGCGACGAGAACGCAGGAAGATCAGTCATCAATTGCCCCGACGAACCGGTTCGCAGAGAAATATTTTGGAATCCGTGGCGGTCTCTTGGCTCGGATTTCGCATCTCATTGGGTATCACTTTTCGTTTCTCTTCATCTCCGAGGCGTTATGCAACATCATTCGACGATAAAGCCAGCACGAAACGGATTCACACTCATTGAACTGTTGGTTGTGATTGCAATCATCGCAATTCTGATCGGGTTGTTGCTTCCTGCTGTGCAGAAAGTTCGCGAAGCCGCAGCCCGGATGAAATGCTCGAACAACCTCAAACAGCTCGGTATCGCCACGCACTCCTGCAACGATACCCTCGGCGTCCTTCCTCCTGACGGTTCCGCGACTGGTGGCTGGAATGGCGCGATCGTTCGTTCAGGACCGTACATGGGAAAGGCCGGGGCTTACTTCTACCACATTCTGCCGTTCATCGAACAGGGGTCCCTGTACTCCGCCTCGAATGGCAGCATGTCGAACACGGTGAACGGGAAACCCGCTTACAACTACATCATCCCGATGTTCCGATGTTCGTCTGACCCAAGCCCGGCTGGGGGCACTGGCTTGGGGAATCCGGCTGGTCCTGACGCGACGCACGCCGTGAGCAACTACGTTGCCAACTACATGGTTTTCGGGAATCCGCCTGCTGGCTCCCAGGAAGGAGCAGCTACCATTCCCGGCTCCTTCCCGGACGGCACCTCGAACGTGGTCATGTTCGGTGAACGATATGGTCAGTACGGTTCGGGCAACAGCGGCGGTGGTCCGCTGGCGACCTTGTGGGCGAATTCGGAATCCCGGTGGGCACCGACGATGTGCGATTCGCACGGCACGAAGGGCTACGTCGCATGTCCGCTCTTCCAGGCTAACCCACTGGTTGCGAGCGCGACCAACAACGCGGGCGGGGGTCAGGGAATGCACACCGGCGGCACCATGAATGTGTGTCTTGCGGACGGCAGTGTGCGTTCCGTGAACAGCGGTGTCTCAGTTGCGACGTGGCAGAATGCCACCAATCCACAGGATGGCAACGTCATCGGGAGCGACTGGTGATTCGCGAACATGAGAGGCTGCATCTTGGAATGTGAAGGGGAACGAGAATGATTCGCCGACTGCGTTCGCTGGTAATCTTTGTCGGACTGCTCTCGGGGTGCAGCGGGAGCGGTCCGCGAACGGAGGTTAGCGGAACGGTGATGCTGAACGGCCAACCTCTGGCCGATGCGCAGGTTCAACTCGTTCCAAAAACGGACTCCGCGTTGGGATTGCACGTTGGCCAGACGAACAGTGCGGGACATTTCACGATTACTCAAGCCGCTGCGAACAACCCGGTGAAGTCAGGCGTTTACGTCGTGCTTGTCAGCAAGTTGGCTGGCGGAAACGATCCGAGTCAGCCGGGTGGCGGCATGGAAGCGCAGAAGAATGTCGTGCCCGAACTCTATCAGGATCGCAACAAGTCCCCGTTCACAGCCGATGTGCACGAAGGGGTCAACATCTTGGAGCCGTTCCAGATCGTGACGCCGAAGAAGTGACCGCAGTGACACGACCCGCGTTTCGCGGGTCTTGTCACTTCATTTCGCCGGATACAGCATCCGATTCTTCCCCTAATGTAAACCGAGGCAGTTTGACGCTGCCGAACCAACCGACCGGCTTGCGACTCCATGTTGGAGGTTCGCACGGTTCCGGTTTTCCATTCAACGCGGGGTTCAGACCAAGAACTTCGCACGGGGAGTTTTGTGATGCCGACGAAGATCGACATGGCCAAGTTCGCCAAGTTCTGCAAGGACATGGGGTTCATCTTCCAGTCCTCGGAAATCTATGGCGGGATCAACGGGTTCTGGGACTACGGTCCGCTTGGCGTGGAGCTGAAGAAGAACATCAAGGATGCGTGGTGGCTCGACATGGTCCGCAATCCGCCGCCAGGGCCGGACGGCCAGGAAATCCGCATGGTCGGGCTCGACTGCGCGATCATCATGAACCCGAAGGTTTGGGTCGCGAGCGGCCACGTTGGCGGCTTCAGCGACCCGATGATGGACTGCAAGGCGAGCAAGAAGCGTTACCGTGCCGACCAACTCGAAGCGCTCGTCGCCGATGCGAATGGCAACACGCTCTACTTCGCGTACCCGAAGGGTGATGACGACGCACAGAAAGCAGCCGGAAAGAAGGCGAAGAAGGCAAACGCCAAGCCCGGGGCCACGGTCGCTGTGATGGCGATTCCGAATCTTGCTGCGTCGCTGTCGCAGATCGTCGGGCCGGATGTGGAAGAAGCCGGCACGCTCACCGAGCCGCGGGCGTTCAACCTGATGTTCGAGTCGCACGCGGGGCCAATCGCGTCGGAAGAGAACAAGGTGTACCTGCGACCGGAGACGGCTCAGGGCATCTTCGCGAACTACCGCAACGTCATGGACAGCACGCGACTCAAGTTGCCGTTCGGTATCGCGCAGGTCGGCAAGGCGTTCCGCAACGAGATCAACCCGCGAAACTTCACGTTCCGGAGCCGCGAGTTCGAGCAGATGGAAATCGAATTCTTCTGCCATCCGGATGAGTCGATGAAGTGGTACGAATACTGGCGTGACCTGCGCAAGAAGTGGTACAGCACCCTCGGCGTGAAGTCCGAAAACCTTGTGCCGCGTGAGCAGGGCAAGGAAGAACTGGCGCACTACTCGATCGGCACCACCGACATCGAGTATATGTTCCCGTTCTCGGACGAGCCGCAGGAGCTGGAAGGCGTCGCGCACCGTGGTTGCTTCGACTTGTCGGCACACGCGAAGCACAGCGGCAACGACAAGCTGAACTACTTCGACGAGGAACGCTGGAACTCTGACAGCGCGGGTCGCAGCACGAACTCGTTCAAGGAGTGGCTGAAGACCAACCCGCCGGCCACGGACGTGGAGAAGTATCAGTTCACGCCGCACGTCATTGAGCCGTCGGCGGGGGCGGACCGCTTCACGCTGGCGGTGCTGTGCGAGGCGTACACGGAAGACAAGGTGCCCGACGCGAAGGGCAACGAGGAAACGCGAGTGGTGATGAAGTTCCACCCGCGGCTCGCACCGATCAAGGCCGCGATCTTCCCGCTGGTGAACAAGGATGGCATGCCCGAGAAGGCGATGGCGCTGTATCGATCGCTAAAGCCGCACTTCAACGTGTTCTTCGACGACAAGGGTGCGGTGGGGAGGCGTTACCGTCGGCAAGACGAGGCGGGCACGCCGTTCTGCATCACGATCGACGGCGAGACGCTGAAGGACGACACCGTGACGATCCGCGATCGCGACACACTGAAGCAGGAGCGAGTGCCGATGTCGCAGGTGCGAGCGACGATCGAGCGAGCGCTGACGCCGGGGGTGTGACCGTGTGTCTTTGCCGCTTGCGGCGTAGCGCGCTTTGTGAGCGATACGCCGCAAGCGGCAAAACTTATCCCCCACCCCGTCGCAAGTGCGTGACCAAATCGTATCGCCCCACAAGCACATCCAGTTCCGTCGCGAACTTCTCGTAGGTCGCGGCATCCGTCACGAGTGTAATTTCCACGCGATCCGGATTCGCTTCGGGTTCGGCTTCGGCTTCAGCGGGTTCGAATCGCAAGTTCGTGAGCGTTCTCGCATCGAAGCCGGTCAGTTCCAGTTCTGCCGTCTCTTCCAACTCCGTGAGCAGATCGGCCAGCTTCGATGAATCGTACCGCCCTTGCGCTTCCTGATTGTTCAGCAGCACGTTCAGCGCTTTCTCGCGAGCATCCGTCAACCACACCACCGACACCGACACTTCCGTGACGCCGAGTTCTTTCAGGATTCGTAGTCTCGCGTGACCGCCGACAACGTACCCCGAGAGTTCATTCCACACGAGCGGTTCGACCAGTCCGAACTCGCTGAGACTCGCCTTGAGTTTGCGATACGCGGGCGACGTGGGTGATAACACGCGGCGAGGGTTGTACGGGGCGGGCTTCAGTTCCGAGATCGGCAACACGCGAATTTCAAGCGGTGACATGGCTGTCCGAGGGGTTTGGGGGAGAGGAATCAAGAAGTGATCTTATGTACATTACATGCGTAACGAATGGATTGCCGTCAACTCATCGCGGATAAGATGTCAGGATGAAGCGCTTCCTTTGCTTACTCGTTGTTTGCTGTGTTGCCGTCCAACCCGGCGAGGCACAGAACCCGCCGGTGTCGGGCGACGCGGTCATCCGTGCGAAAGCAGGCTCGTCGGAAATCGTCATCACGACAACGAGCCGCGTCGCGGGAGCGATTCACTCGCTGACCTGGGGCGGAAAGGAGTTCATCGACAGCACCGACCACGGCCGACAGATGCAATCGGCGTCGAACTTCGATTGCGGCCAGAAGTTCATTCCCGAGGTGTTCAACCCCACGGAAGCGGGCAGTGTTGCTGACGGTGCAGGTCCGAAGTCCACGAGCCGACTGCTGGAGTTGAGCGCCAAGGAGAACCAACTCGTCACGCTCAACCGCATGGCGTTCTGGCTGAAGCCCGGCGAGAAATCGTTTGGGAACCCGGCCCGCAACGACGGCCCGCTATCGGAGCATTACCTCGCCAAGCGGGTCACGATCGGGCACAAGCAATTACCGCACGCGATCGAGTATCGCGTCACGTTTCTGGTGCCGAAGGGCGAGGGACACACCTACGCACAGTTCGAGGCGGTCACCGGGTACATGCCCCCCGAGTTCGACACGTTCCACCGCTTCGACGCCAAGACTGGCAAACTGAAACCGTTGACCGACGGTCCCGGCGAGCAAGCCGACCCCGTCGTACTGGCAACCGCCGACGGCAAGTTCGCCATGGGCGTGTTCTCGCCGGACCAACCGAGCAAGGGTTTCGAGGCTGCGGGCTATGGACGAAACCGTTTCAAGGCAGCGAAGGTGGTGAAGTGGAACTGCGTGTTCCGCATTCGTGATCCGAAGGGCGTGCCGGCAGGCGAGTATGCGTTCCGGTGCTTCGTGGTCGTGGGGACGCTTGCGGACTGCGAAACGACCATCGCGGCACTGCACGAGGAGTTCAGAAAGTGAGCAGGCACGTCACGAAGCAACGAGTTTGGACCATTGTGCTGATCTGGGTTTCGCTCGTGTATCTGCCGCGTCTGGCTTGCGTGATTTTTGGCGCCGATATGGTGTACGACAAACTCATTGGACAGACCGAATTGCAGGTCATGTGGGGATACGGAGAAGCTTACCGCGAGTATCCAGGATATTCTGGTGTAGGAGGTCAAGTACCGGATCCTTCTTGGACACTGCCCGAGACCGCTATCCGAACCGTGATCTATCATCCTCGCGGACTGTTCCATCCTGAGCGTGGCACGCTTTATGTGTGGTATTGCCAGACGGAGGATGGATGGGTTTGCTTTGGGTCGACCTGGTTCTCAGATTTCATCCAGATTTGACGCAGCGGCTGATGGTTCCGATTTTAACGCTCACGACGTACAGCACAGTTGCACCATGCCGGGCGCAATTCGTCACAGCTTCCGCATATCCACTATGATCGCGATAGCTCCGTCATTCGACCCGAAGGCACACGTTGATCCGGTTTAACTGCCCGCATTGCAGTCGGCGATATGAACTGCCGGGTGTCCTGGCTCGCATGCCGCTCCTGTGCAAGGGGTGCGGGCAGCCTCTCGTCGTTCCCGAAATCAGCACCGCCGAGCCTGAACCAGTTCCTCCGCCCCCGCCTCCAGTCGTTGCGTTGCCGAAACAGAAGCCGGTGCCCGTTCCCATTCCGCCGCCACCGCCCGAACCAGAGCCGGAACCCGAGGCAGAACTTCCGCCAGTCGAGCCACCACCCCAGGTCGAACGCCCGAAGCCACCGAAGAAGCGACGGCAATCTGACCCCGTTCCGCAATCGACCCCGCAACCCGAACCCCAACGCGAACGCAAGAAATTGTTGCCAGTCGTGGCTGATGTCGCGGTCGGGTTGCTCCTGCTGGCGATTGGAGTGTTGCTCGGGGAAATGCTCGCGAAAAAGCCCACGGCGCAGGTGTGGCACGATGCAGGCGGCGCGGTCAAGTTCCCACCCGAAGAACTCATCCTGTGGATGGGTCCGCCCGCGTTGATCTCGCTCGTCTACGGATTGCTTGTGTCAAAAAAGATCAGCGTTGGAAGCTGGCTAAAACGCCGTGCCGAGAAATCATTTCAGTGATGCTGCGGCTTGTGTCGCCACGGACGGACGTTTCGAGGAGCCTGCAATCGGCGGTAAATCGGGCGGTGCCAGCGGCTTCGCCGAACGTGCCCGAATCACCAGCACCCGCTGACGCGGTCGGCCACCCGCGTCTGCCGAGAACAGCACCGACCCGAGCGTGTCTGGTGCGTCCGCGTCCCAACCGATGACGAGATAGTCGTCGGCTCCGAGCGTCGCTTCGCAGCCGAGCGTCGTGTACTTCTCGACCGGCACCTCGTTGTGCTGTGCGAACTTCGTCGCGTCTTCGTTGGGTCGCAGCCATTGTTGCCGATCGCCGTACTGAATCTGCGGCTCGCACCACACCTTCACCTGACCGTTCGCCGTGAGTTGCGGACGCACCAACACGCCGCAACGAGCCTGCTTCAACTCCACCGGATTCGCCTTCGCGCCGAGGTCGGTGCGCAGGTCGAACTTGCACGCGCCATTCGGCGTTGCCGTCGGAATGACGGTCTCCTTGCGAAGCTGGAATGTCGTTCGCTGCGGGCTTACGGTGTCGGTTTCGGATGCGAGAAGCGTCTGGAATTTCTGCGGGCCGCTGCCGGTGATGATTCCGATGCGAAGGCCGTTCTCGTCGAGCAGAACTTGCGTTTCAGGCACACCAATGGGTGAGACCTCGGCCCATAAGTCGTGATCGAGGAATGCGTCGGCAATGGGTTGTTCGATGAGGACCGATTCAACGATCACTCCCTCGAAGACGACCGGCGGCGTGAGGGAGCGAACGATCGTGGAGACGTCGGCCTTGCGTGGTCCGAAGCATCCCGCGAGGGCCGCGCATGTCAACGCCGCGAGTAGTGCGGTTGCCCGCATTCCGTTTCGCCTTTCCGTCCGTGAGTAGTTCGCAATTATCGGTGCAGATACCCACGGAAAGCAAAGGCGTCAACCCGGAGTCAGCGGTTAAAATTTCGCAAGATTGGCTCAAGTTCCCTTGCGTGAATCGCGACACGGGTTATAAGCCTCGCCGCTAAACCTGCCCTGTGTTTGAGGGGACGAAGCATGACGCTCAAGGCGATTTTGGGTCGGCGGTGGATGCGAGCCCTTGGATTGGCCGGGGTCGCTGCTGCCGGGTATGTGTTCGGGATCACGTCGGATCGGCTCACGGCACAACAGCCGGGCACCCCACCGCCCGCTGATAAGCGAGTCGTCGCGTACATCTACGGCAGCATTCCCGTGACTCGCGAAGATCTCGGCGAGTTCCTCATCGCTCGCGGCGGTCACGAGAAACTCGAACTGCTCGTGAACAAGAAGATCATCGAAGTCGAGGCCGCGAAGCGGAAGGTAACTGTCACTCCGACTGAGATTGAGGCGTCGCTGAACGAAGACCTTCGCGGCATGGGCATTACCTTCAAAGACTTCACGACGCACATTCTGCCACGCTACAACAAGTCGCTTTACGAGTGGACCGAGGACGTCATCAAGCCCAAGATCCTGCTCGGCAAGATGTGCCGCGACCGGGTGAAGGTAGCCGAGGAAGACCTTCAGAAAGCATTTGAAAACAAGTATGGCGAACGGCGTCAGGCCAAGGTCATCTGTTGGAACGAGAAGGATTTGAAGATCGCCCAGAAGCAGTGGGGCGAAGCCCGCGAGAGCGATGCGGAGTTTGATCGCGTGGCACGCATGCAACCCGATCAGAACCTCGCAGCCGCGGCCGGCCTGATTGCTCCCATCGGGAAACACCCCGCCTCAGATGATCCGGCCAGCATCAGGACAACCCAAACTCTCTTCAATCTGAAGCAGGGTGAGATCAGCGAGTTGATCCAGACGTCGGCTGGCGTCATGTGCTTCAAGTGCGTCGCGATCATTCCAAAGGACCCAATGGCGAAACTAGAAGGCAAGGTTCGCGAAGCCTTCGAGAAGGAAATGTACGACAAGAAGATCGCGGAGATGATTCCGGTCTTCTTCAAGGAGTGCAAGGAGGCCGCGAATCCGAATGTGTTCTTGAAGGGGCCGCCAAGCCCGCAGGAGCTTCGTGAATACGTGAACGGCGTCATGCAGACCGGTGGCATCGCGCCTCCATCAGCAACGCCGACGCCAAAGCCCATGACGCCTCCGATGACCCCGCCGCCAGCACCGAAACCGTGACCAATGCGGATACCAGCGAGCCACGGGGTTTATCCCCCTGGTCTGTGCATCACCAGAGGCCCACGGGGATAAACCCCGTGGCTCGCAATACAGTCGATGACATTGAAAGCCCATCCGTGTAACGGGTGGGCTTTCTGCTCTTTGTACGTTATCATCAGGCTCCCACACTCATGGAGCCTCTTCATGCTGGCCCGTTTGCTGCTCTCCCTGCTGCTCGCCACTTTCGCATCGCTCGCCACCGCTGCCGAGCCACTTCCGCCCGAAAAAGCCAAGGTCGCGTTACTCAAGATCCTCGACCGACCCAAGGTGCCCGCCGACGTTCGCGAAGAAGCGAAGGCCGTCGAAAAGGGCGGCCTGAAGTACACACGGTGGACGTTCGCCAGCGAAAAGAAAGCCGACGGCACCATCGAGCGTGTGCCCGTGCTGATGGTCGCGCCGACGGAACAGAAGGGCAAACTTCCCGCGATGATCGTGCTGCACGGCACCGGCGGCAACAAGGACAACGTCATCTCGTGGCTCGAAGACTTCGCGAAGCAAGGCGTCGTCGGAATCGCCATCGACGCACGCTATCACGGCGACCGCAGCGGTGGTGCGAAGGGTTCGGCGGCGTATGTCGAGGCGATCACGCAAGCGTGGAAGGCACCATCAGGCAAGCCACACGAGCACCCGTTCTACTACGACACGGTGTGGGATCTCTGGCGTCTGATCGACGTGCTGGAAACGAACGAAGCGGTGAACGCGAAGAAGATCGGCATGATGGGCATTAGCATGGGCGGCATTCAAACGTGGCTCGCGGCGTCGGTGGATGATCGCGTTGTGGTCGCGGCTCCGTTGATCGGCGTGCAGAGCTTCAAATGGAGCCTCGAAAACGAAAAGTGGCAGGGTCGTGCGAACACGATCAAGGCCGCTCACGAGGCAGCAGCGAAAGACCTCGGCGAGAAAGCCGTGAATCAGCGAGTGTGTCGTGAACTGTGGTCGAAGGTGATTCCGGGCATTCTGGACGACAACGACTGCCCGAATCTGATTCGTCTCTTCGCGGGTCGGGCGTTGTTCATCGCGAACGGCGACAAGGATCCGAACTGCCCAGTGGAGGGTGCGAAGATTGCGATTGCGGCAGCCGAAGAAGCGTTCGCGAAGGCTGGCGCGAAGGATAAGCTCGTGGTGCGAGTGAACGCGGGCGTGGGGCATTCGGTAACCGCCGAAGACCGCAAGGAAGCCATCGCGTTCTGTGTGAAATGGTTGAAGTAACCGTGCCTTGGTTTTAGCCCTGGAAGGGCGACGGATGGTAGCCAGGGGTGGAGCGAAGCGCAACCCCTGGAAACGTGAACCAAACACCAGAAACGGATACACCCCGGAACGCCACGAAAACGTACGGCAAACGACAGCGTTCAAAACGCACGGCAACGGTTACATCGATTTCGCTTCGGGACCAGGGGTTGCGCTTCGCTGCACCCCTGGCTACCATCCGTCGCCCTTCCAGGGCGAAAAACCAATATTTCACGACAGAGGCATAAGATGCCCCAATCGTACACCTGCCTGCATTATCATCTCGTGTTCAGCACCAAGAACCGAGTCCCAACGATCACCACTGAAATTCAGCCACGATTGTGGGAGTACCTCGGCGGCATCGTTCGTGATTTGTACGGCACGCCAATTCAGATTGGCGGGATTGAAGATCACGTTCACATGCTCGTGACGTTACGGCAAGATTGGGCTCTCAAGGACGTGTTGCGTGAAAACAAAGCCGGTTCGTCCGGGTGGGCTCACGATGCATTCCCAGATGTCGGCGGACTCTGGTGGCAAGCGGGATATGGTGCGTTTACGGTAAGCCATTCGGCGATAGATGTGGTGAAAACGTACATTGTGAACCAGGCCGAACACCACGAAAAGCGGACGTTTCAAGATGAGTTCCGCGGGATGTTGGTTAAGCACGAGATTCCGTTCGACGAGAAGTACATCTGGGAATGAACTGACAATGCCACCGATCTCACAACATCCGGAGCAATCGATGCCCCGCTCCTTCGCCGTCTTTGTCACGCTGACGCTTGCCTTCTCGCTGCCCGCAGCCGACTGGCCGCAACTCCTCGGGCCGACGCGCGATGGGCAATCGTCCGAAACGAAACTCAACTGGGACTGGCCCAAAGACGGACCGCCGATCGCGTGGAAACTCGACGTCGGCACCGGCTGGGCGTCACCCGTCGTCGCAGACGGCAAGGTACTGCTCTTTCACCGCGTCGAGGACAACGAAATCCTCGTTGCTCTCGATCCCGCGACCGGCAAAGAAAAGTGGACCGCGAAGTACGTCACCAAGTACCGCGACGACTTCGGCTTCGACAACGGGCCGCGGTCCACGCCGTGCGTCTCCGATGGCAAAGTGTTCACGCTCGGAGCGAACGGCGATCTGAACGCATGGGAACTCGCCAACGGCAAACAGCTCTGGGGTCGCAACATCCGCGAAGAATACAAGGCGAACAAAGGCTTCTTCGGTGTGGCGCCGTCGCCGTTGATTGTCGGCGGAAACCTCGTGTTGAACGTCGGCGGCGAGGGTGCGGGCGTCGTGGCGCTCGACCCTGCGACCGGCAAGGAACGCTGGAAAGCCACCGACGACGCGGCGAGCTATTCGTCGCCGACCGCTGCCGAGATCGACGGCAAGGCTGCGGCTGTGTTCCTCACGCGATTCGGATTGCGAGTCTTCGACGCGGCGAACGGCAAGGAGATGTACAAGCTCCCGTTTCGGCCACGGAGCAACGAGAGCGTGCAGGCCGCGACGCCGCTGGTGTGGAAGGACGAAATCTTCCTCTCGGCGTCGTATGAAACGGGCGCAGCACTCGTGCGTGTGAAGGGTGGCGAACTCACCAGCGTGTGGGCCAACGACAAGTCGCTTTCGAGCCAGTACAACACGGCCGTTCGCGTCGGCGACTATCTGTATGGCACACACGGTCGCGCCGACGTCGGCACGGCACAATTGCGGTGCGTCGAGTGGAAGACGGGAGCGGTGAAGTGGAGTGAGGAGAACTTCGGCGTGGCGTCGGTGATCGCGGTTGGTGGCGGAATCGTGGCATTGAGCCAGACCGGCGATCTCGTGCGTTTCGACGCTTCACCCAAAAGTTACGAGGAGCGAGCACGGGCGAAGATTCTGGGCAAGCCAACTCGCGCGATGGCGGCGCTGGCCGACGGGCGGCTGTTCGCTCGCGACGGCACGAAGCTCGTGTGCGTGAAGTTGAAGTAAGGGCACATGGTGAGCGTCGAGCCGTTAGGCCGACGGTTGATTTTGTCGAGCCGTTAGGCCGACGGTTGATTTTGTCGAGCCGTTAGGCCGACGGTTGATTTTGTCTAGCCGTTAGGCCGACGGTTGATTTTGTCGAGCCGTT
>JAIOPV010000213.1 GCA_021413735.1 Planctomycetota bacterium | reverse complement strand
TGGTGCAAGCCTGCTTCGCCCAAGCAGGTTTGGAGATTGCCAGTCCTTAACATCCTTTGCGCACCGCTCAGTAACTCTTTTTTGTCTCGTCGTGTCTGTCCTTGTCGGGTTCGGCGGCTGAGTGACCGTAATCGAAGCACAGCGGCCATCGCATCGACCGATCCGGTCGTGCGGCGGAAGTCAGCAGCCAGTTTGCTTGGGCCTTCGCTGGGGTATCTCATACATGAGCCCACTGGCGGTGTCCCATCCTCTAACGTGAGGCAAGCCCTCCCGTTGCAGGAGACCGCGATGATCCGCGTCCAGTTGCCCCCGTCCGAGGCTGAATGCCTCGATGCCCTGTTCCGCTCGACCGACGACCACAAACTCCGGTACCGTCTCCAGATCGTCCTCATGGCTCACCGCGGGCGGGCACGCCAAAACATCGCCACCGACCTCGGCGTCCACCGCAAGACCGTTACACGATGGATCAACGCCTACTGTGACGAGGGGATTGACGGACTGCGGCCCAAGAAATCCAAGGGTAAACCGGGCAAGATCTCCAAGGCGTTGGCCGACGAGATCAAGAAGTGGGTCATCGACGGGCCAGCCAAGCAAGGACTCGACCGGGCCAACTGGACTCACGAGGAACTGGCTGATCATCTCCTCAAAACTCAGGGGATCCGCACCTCACGCAGTGCGGTCCAGCGGTTCTGCTCGAAGATCGACATCCGATTGTATCGGCCGACCTACCGCCACGAACGGGGCGACCCGGTCAAGCAGGCCAAGGCCAAGGAGGAACTGGCCGAATTGGGAAAAGAGCGGCGGCCGGTGAACTGGTCCTGTTGAGTCAGGACGAGGCCCGCTTCCCGATGGTCCCGACGTTGGCGGCAACGCTGGGGGTCAAGGGTCACCGGCCGACCGTGGGAACCCGTGATTGCAAGGATCTGTTGTACGTGTTCGCAGTCGTCAACCTGGTCAGTGCGGCAATACATGCGAACACGTTGGAGAGCCCAAAAGACGCGAAGAAGAAGACGGGCAAGAGCAAGACGCGTCGGATGCAGGAGGCGTTCGCCGATCATCTGCGTCATGTGGGTCGGATGTATCGGCGTGAGAATTCCAAGCGAGTGGTGTTGCTGATAGACAACGCCCCGTGGCATCGTGGCAAGCCGATCGACGATGCGATGCGTGATAACCCGCACTTGGAGTTCAAGCGATTGCCGAGCTACAGCCCGCAGTTGAACCCGATCGAGCGATTCTGGAAGAAACTGCGTCGTCGTGCGACCCACAATCGCCTGTTCGACGCACTGGCCGACCTGAAGACGTCCATCCGGGCCAGTCTCTCCTACTTCCAGACCGTTCGGCACAAGATCAAAAGTATGATCGAGGGGCGAGCAAAGCGGAACGCCAACAAATGAGACAGCCTCAGTGGGTTCATGTATGAGAAACATGCGATTTCCGTACCGTACGGAAATCTGTTCCTTTTCAGTCGCATTCCCACCCATATCCACGCCGAAACTCTGTCGTCACAAGTCTCGTCAACTCGGCTACGTCACGATCAACGGGCGAGAGCACTACCTCGGCCACTGGCCCACTCGGAACGGTCGAACAGCACCAGCCGATGTTCGCCAACGATATGACGATCTCACCGCCACTTGGCTCGCCAACGGTCGTTAGCTTTCCGACGACCGACCACCTCTCGCGATCAAAGAGGTCATCCTTCCCGGAGTGGGCGAAGTTGCTCACGGTGCCAACTTCGAGCAAGCGATATCGAGACTGACGGGGCAAGTGGGATGTGGATGTTCCGCCCCAAACAACACAAGACTCAGCACCACGGCCGAGACCGAGTGGTCCTCATCGGGCCACAAGCCCGAGAGATTCTGCAACCGTTCCTCGCTGCCGCCGAACCCTACCTCTTCAGCCCACTCGCGGCAGAACTCGACCGGAATGCGACTCGACGGGAGAATCGTGCCAGCCCGATGACGCCGAGCCAGGCAGTTCGAAAACCGCGAGACAATCCAAAGCGACCAAAGCGTGAGAGATACGACGAAACAAGCTACCGGAATGCCGTCTACCGTGCGTGTGATAAGGTGTTTCCGCCGCCGCCGTCACTGGCCCGACGTACCGACGAGACTATTCGACTGTGGAAGCCGCGGCACACGTCAGCTTGCGGGAAACTCTTGCACGATGTCGGTCAGAGCATCACTGACATCCGAACCGCCTGCGGCACACGGCAGCAACACTGATTCGACAACAACACGGAATCGAAACCGCGAGGGTGATGCTCGGGCACAATGGCGCGATCCTATGGTCCAAACGAAACAGCAAGCAGTGAATGACGCAGCGGCACTTCGTGGGCTCCCTCCACGGTCCGATGCGGGCGTTCAGCCGAAGGGAAACACCAATTCTCCTTCGCCCAACTTAATCCGGGTGTGATCCACGTCATAACCAACGGGTCGACTCTGCGGTTGCTGCTACCGCCGAGTAAGAGAATGGCAGACTCGCCGCCGCCAGGAACGGGTGGATGGATTCGGGTGACGGTTTTCGCAACGATATCGTTTCCGCTCACGATCTCACCCGCAGCCAAGCCTGTGCCGGGGTGCGATAACCGGTAACATGCGCCCGTGGATTACTATCCGCAATCGAGCCCGCCTTCCCAACCGTGAATTCGACCGAACACGATGATGTCACCCGGTGCGAACAGTCGTGAACCAGAGAATGTTCCCGTCATCCTGTTGGCTGGCGCGTCCGGTTACGTCGGCGGTCGGTTGATCTCGCTGCTTGAAAACCAGCCGCTGTTACTGCGGTGTCTGGCCCGTAACCCAGACAAGTTGCGACCTCTCGTGCAAGAAGCCGCGCAGATCGTCCGGGGCGATGTGCTCGACCCCGCTTCCCTGATTGAAGCAATGCGAGGCGTCGATACGGCTTACTATCTCGTTCATCTGATGTCAGGGTCGAAGGATTTCGAGAAGGAAGATCGGCAAGCGGCGAGGAACTTTGCCGAGGCCGCAAAGAGGGCCAGGGTGCGGCGCCTCATTTACCTGGGTGGCCTGGGCGACTCCTCCGACATGAGGCTCTCGCCCCACTTGCGAAGCCGTCACGAGGTCGGCCAGATACTTCGTGAGTCCGGCGTGGAAACTATCGAGTTCCGGGCGTCCCTTGTGATCGGCACAGGTAGCCTGTCGTTTGATCTGGTGAAGTCGTTGACCGACCGCTTGCCGGTCATGCTTTGCCCGCGCTGGCTTACGACGCCGACCCAACCCATCGCCGTGGATGACGTGCTGGCCTACCTCCTGGCCGCGAAGGACTTGCCTCCCGGCGAGAGCCGCATCTTTGAGATCGGCAGCCCGGATGTTACCACCTACGGCGGCATGATTCGGGAATATGCTCGGCAGAAGGGACTGCGGCGGTGGCTGATCTCGGTGCCCGTGCTGACGCCGTACCTGTCGAGCCTGTGGTTGGCGCTGGTGACGCCCGCCGCGTTCGAGGTCGGGCGACACTTGATCGAGGGGTTGAAGAATCCCACCGTGGTGCGAGACAGGACGGCACTGGAGGTGTTCTCAATCAGGCCGATTGGCATTCAGGAGGCGATCCAGAAGGCGCTCGCCTGCGTGAACGAGTGACCTCACACTCGATCCCTGGCAGAACACGAGTCGTCCCTATTTCTGGACGAAGTTCAGGAGCAACGCGGTCGATTAGCTTCGCCCATCGCTGTTTGTCCGCGAAACTCTCGTTCTATCGCGACGAGAAACCCACGGTTGTGGAGGCCAAACTCGGGCAGTCAGTCCAGAAGGCCGCACCCGCCCAGATGAAGACGCTGGGTTCTCGACTTGGCGCTCGGCAAGGAGTAATGTGGAAGACAAACCGTGCGGTACACCGGACCGCTGCCTCGTCGAGCGTGCCTTTCAGCTTGCCGATTCGTTCAGTCGGCAATGGTTGTTCCCGACGGCAGGGAAGCTTGTTCTTCGGCAACGGAAGCGAGGGTGGCCCATGGACGGTTCAGAATGGTCCGTGTCCCGGTCCCCGATTGGGCACCGCCCTCCGCACTGGTGCGACGAAATTCGCGATGGCCGCGGACAAGTATGGCGATGCAATCACCCCGGCCAAGTACGAAGCACTAACGGATCTGCACGCAGACTTCCTCACCCTGGCCGACGCGTTTCCGGCGTTCCACGGCGAGTTTGACTCCAGAACCATCGCCCCGAGGCATTGATGCACACTCGCCGCTCCCTGCTCCTGTTGTTCCTCGGTCTGGTATTGGCTCCGCTCCTGGCCCCCGCCCAGGACAAGCCGAAGGGGAAGACGGTCCGCCTGCTCACGGTCGGCAACAGCTTTTCCCAGAACGCGACCAAGTATCTGGACAAGATCGTCGAGGCAGACGGCAACACGCTCATCCACCATCGGTGCGTCATCGGCGGCAGCGGCCCGGAGCAACACTTGGCCAAGGCTGCCCTGCACGAGAAGGATGCCAAGGACAAGGCTGGCTTTTACGGCACCGGCAAGAGCCTCAAGCAGGAACTCGTCGCCGAGAAGTGGGACATCATCACCATCCAACAGGCGAGCATCCGCAGCCACGACGTTGCGAACTACCGCCCCGCAGCGAAGGAACTGTACGACTACATCAAGAAGCACGCCCCGGACAGCGAGATCGTGATCCACCAGACGTGGGCGTACCGGGTAGACGACCCACGCTTCGGGACCACGACCGCCAAGGCCGGCGAGCCGCGGACGCAGAAGGAGATGTACGACGGTCTGTCCAGCGCCTACCGCACCATCGCGAAGGAACTCGGTGTCCGGCGCATCCCGGTCGGCGATGCGTTTTACTTGGCGGACACGGACCCGAAGTGGGGGTACAAGCTGGACGCGAAGTTCGACCCGAAGACCGCGAAGGCACCGGCCCTGCCCGACCAGACTCACTCACTCCATGTCGGCCAGCGCTGGGACAAGGCCGATGACAAGCAGGTGCTGCGGATGGACGGTCACCACGCCAGCCCCGCAGGCGAGTACCTCGGCGGCCTCGTCTTCTACGAGTTCCTTTACGGCACGAGCGCCGTGGGCAACAAGTTCCGCCCGGAAGGCGTAGACGCCGATTACGCGAAGTTTCTGCAAGACACAGCCCACAAGGCGGTGGATGCAAAGTGAAGGGTCGATTCGATGGCAGTCAGCGCACGACTCGAACAAGAGACACACATGAAGTTCACCAAAATGTTGGTCGTCGTGGCGGTCTTCGCAGCAGCGTCACAAGCCACGCTCGCGGCGCCTCCCGCTTACAACGACAAGACACCGCAAAAGTACGACCTGACAAAGCGTGCGTCGGAGATTGATCCGCGGGCGAAAGAACACCCCGAGATTGATTTCCTGTTCACCGACAAGGCGGGTAAGGTTCGCGACCTCCAACATGCCGCGGTCGATACACGGGTCAAGCCGCAGGGGAAGCTCGTCATCTGGCTCATGGATCACAACCAGGCACTGTTCGATCGCGTATCGAGCTACGGTCTCCACGCCGTCCAAGTTCACTACGCCAACCGTTGGTTCGGTAGTTTGAAGGCGGAGGTGCGAGACGATGGCACGAGTCTCGGGAAGATCCGCCTCGAGGCGGCCACGGGCGAGGACCACAGCCCCGTTGTTGACATTCCGAAGCCGGACAGCATCGCCGAGAGGACGTTTCAATTCGTGCGGTGGCTGTCCAAGAACCACCCGCAGGGGAAGTGGGAGCAGTTCCTCACCGAAGACGGAAAGGGCATTCGGTGGGAGTCGGTAATTCTGTCGGGCATCTCGCACGGGTCGACGACTGCGGCCCGCTTTGCCGTCCACCAGAAGGTCGATCGCGTTGTCATGTTCTCAGGGCCACGAGACCAAACAGAAAGCTGGCAGGGCTTTGCATCAGCCACACCATCGGAGCGATTCTTCGGCTTCAGCCACGTCCTTGACGGCGGTTGGACCGGGCACCACTACTGCCGCTCGTGGGAAATGCTCGGCCTCAACAAACACGGGCCGATCGTCAACGTCGAAGATAGCAAGCCACCGTTTGGTAACACTCGGCGGTTGACCTCAACGTGCGACGTGAAGAATGACGCCAACCGCGCCCACAGCGTTGTGGTTCCTGGTGGCGGTGCTGCGAAGGGACCGGACGGGAAGTTCATCCACGAGGAAGTGTGGAGGTACTTGTTCCTTCACCCCGTCAGTGATGTGGGCGAAGCGACCCCGAAGGATCCCGCATGCAAAGTCGCAGCGCCGAAGAAGTAATCGCTGCCAAGACAGTGTGTCGCTTGAATCGCCGAGTCGCTTTACAGAACCAGTCGCACCCGAGCAAACTCCGGAACCCGATTTCGATATTTGGGCCTCATACATGCATCCGCTGATTGAGTCCCATTTTTAGTGGCACAGGCCTCTGGCGCCTCCGGCCTGTGCCACTAACACCAAATGTGAACCGACTCCCTCCAACCTGCTCTCGATTCGCGTTGTTGATCCGTGAGCCGCGTCGGAGGGCTTCGCGGGCGGTCTCGAACCAGTTACGGGCGAGGTTCGCCGACAGACTTGCGGATCGCCTTCACGGTTGCCTCAGACCGGAACTCAATAATCTTCTTGCCCCACTCCGCCGTCTTCGCCAGCGGGTTGAGATCGACGCCGTTGATGGAGAACTTGCCTGCCGCCTGCCGCTGCTTCGCCCGGATCAGCACTGGGTCGATCGCGGCCAGCGTGGCGGTGATGTTAAAGCTATCGTGATACCCCTCGTCCACCTCCTTGATCCCCTGCCCCGCGAGCCACTTATCGACAGCGTCATGGTTGTAGTATTCGGGGATGAAGTGGACTCGTGTCTTCCCGCCAGCCCACACCTTGTTCAACTCCGCCGCGACAACCTTCATCCCCTTCTGGTTGCCTCCGCTGTCGCCAATCAGCACGACCTCGCGGAATCCGTGGGTGCGAAGGCTGGAACAAATGTCGGTCAACAAACGGGCGTAGGTGTCCTCAGTCAGGCTGATCGTGCCGGGATACTTCATGTGCCCAGTCGGCGGGTCGATCCCGCCCTCAGGGACGAACGCAACGCCCGGGGCAACGAGCGTGTCGCCCAGTTTGCGGGCAATCGACTCGGTCGTCGCCCGGAGGATGTAGTTGTGCTTCCCGGTGGCGATGTACGGCCCGTTCTGCTCCACTCCGCCGGTTGGTACGATCACCGTCGTCTTCTTCTCTTTCAAGGCGTCGCGCACCTCCATCCACGTCATCTCCTCGACGAACACGGTGTCCGGTCCGGCGATCGGCCGGGTGGCATCGGCTCCGGCAACCGGCTTCTCCGGTTGCGACGGAACGGCCGAGGCGACCAAGAATCCCGCCGCAAGGCAGACCGCTGAAAGGACCAGAGTGCCAAGTGAGCGAACAGTCATGTTGATCTCCGATATCGGGATGGGTTGCCGCAGCCATTTTCGCCGCAATGATCGGCTTCTACTCGGGGTCGGGTTTGCGGGCCATGCTTCATGTTACCAAACCTCATTGATGGAACAGACTCTTATCATTCTCAGTCTCCTATTCCCAAACAGCGGGGTCATTTGAACACCGACAACTCGAATCACAATCACGCGAACGGCGAATGGTTCCTCGACCCGAGAGCGACGAGAACATCCACCCTTTGGATGCAACACCAGAGTCCGTCCTTAACTCCCTACATCCTGCGGGTGCTGGCTACTGGCCAGTAACTTCTTGAGACTCGATGGCGAACAGCGGAGAATGATCGGGAAGAATCGCGGACTGAGTGACCCAACGCGAGGGACGCCATGTTCTCACTACTCGATGCGCCGACCCGGCTTTGCGATGGCATCAGCCGTCGTGAATGGATTCGCGTTGGCGGGCTCAGCACGTTGGGGCTGACGCTGCCGACGCTTCTCGCTGCGAACGCCAAGGCCGCGACCGAATCCACCGCGAAGTCGTTCGGGCGTGCGAAGAACGTGCTGTTTCTGTGGCTTCAAGGTGGCCCGCCGCAGCACGAAACCTTCGACCCAAAGCCCGAAGCGCCAGCCGAGATTCGCGGCGAGTTCAAGCCCATCCAGACGAACATCCCCGGCATCCAGTTCTGCGAGTTGCTTCCCCGCACTGCGGCGATTGCCGACAAGATCGCCGTGGTGCGTTCACTTTGCACCGACAGCGATCTCCACGACGCGAGCGGCTACTGGGTGCTCACCGGCTACAAGTACACCGGGCAGCAATCGCGAACGATCAGCCCAACCGACTGGCCGTATCTCGGCTCCGTGATCCGCATGCTGAAGCCCAGCGAGACCTTGCCGGCTTACACATCGGTCTGGCTACCCGATGTGATGCGGCTCAATGACAACGTGACACCCGCCGGCCAAACTGCTGGATTTCTTGCGAAACGCTGGGAACCGGCACGGTTGGTGTGCGATCCGTCCTCGGCGAACTTCAAGGTCGAGGGACTGACGCCGCCACCTGATGTGTCATCTGTGAGGCTCGCCGCGAGGCAGAGTTTGCGGGACCAACTCGAAGGACATTTCGACAAGATCGAACGAAGCTCGGCGCTTCAGGACTACGACCGCGTTTCGCAGGAAGCGTTCGGGCTGCTGACATCGGGGAAGGCTCGCACGGCGTTCGACATCGACCGCGAACCGCAGCGACTCCGCGAACGATATGGCCTGAACAAGTGGGGGCAGAGTCTGATTCTGGGTCGGCGACTGATCGAAGCTGGCGCACGACTCGTGCATGTGAACTGGCCGCGTGAAGGTGGCGACGAGGCGGTGAATAACCCGATGTGGGATACGCACGCCCAGAACGCCGACCGCTTACAAGACGTGCTGTGCCCAATGTTCGATATCGGATACACGGCATTGATCGAGGACATGGACCGTCGCGGGCTGCTGAAGGAAACGCTGGTCGTTGCTGTCGGCGAGTTTGGCCGCACGCCGAAGATCAACGCCCAGGGCGGCCGTGACCACTGGGGGCATGTGTTCAACGTGGTGCTGGCCGGCGCTGGGATCAGCGGCGGGCAGGTCTACGGCTCCAGCGACCGCAACGGGGCATACCCCCGCGACGGTCGCATCGAACCGCAGGATCTCACAGCGACGATCGTGCATCTGCTGGGAATCGGGCATCACGCGATGTTCCCTGATGCGACGGGGCGGCCTTTACACGTCACGAAGGGTGAGCCAATCGCGGCACTGCTCGGTGATTCCGCGGCGACAACGGAACGTGTTCCCTCAACTGGCACGCTCGCGCTGGTGCCGCCGTACTCGAAGGATCAACTGCTAAACCGCAACTTCGACGACGAGATTCCCTTGGTCGCAATAGGCACGACCAAACGGCTGAAGGGCTGGCAAGCCGCGCCAATGGCGGAGGCCGCGAAGGGTCTTGACTTCGGCGTGCGGGTGCTCGACGGACCGCAGGCGATGCCGAAGACTGGTAATCGTCATGCGGCGCTCGGCTACGGTTTGCTCGAACCGTGTGCCGCGGGCACGCTGCCTGCCGGAACCTGGGCGTTAATCACGCAAGAAGTGCGAAGCCCACGCGCAGGTACTTATACCATCACGGCGCAAGTTTCCGGCGGCGGAAACACTGAAGATTATCGCGAGTTCATCAAGCACTTCCGCTGTCGGCTCGTGTTGTTCGGCTACACCGATCTGACAAAGACCCCTGCGAAGCGACGAGAATTCGAGTCGGTCGCGATTGTGCCGGAGTTCGCGGACAAGGCAGACGGCTACCAAAAAGTGACGCTCACGCGGAAGCTCAGCAGTCAGGACGGCGGCGCGAACGAAATCGAAATGGGCGTCGGCATGATGATCGTGCTGGAGAAGATGACACCTGGGGAACTCGCGATTTCCGCAGGTCACCGGGCGTTTGTTCGTGTTGATGATGTGACCATCGGCTTTGTTCCTCGCCCTCGCAACGACGACGTGACGGTGTAACCCATGAACGCCGCCCGCTATTTCATTGTGTGCGTGGCATTCTCGTTCCATGCTCCTGTGTGGAAGTTCGAGTTGCCGTTGCCGCCGGTGTCGTATTCCGACCACACAGACCTTACGTTCACGCTCGACCGCAAGGGCAACAAAACGCCGATTCGCACGGTCGCTGATTGGGAAGTCCGCAGAGGGCATATTCTCGACAACATGGCCTTGGTGATGGGCTCATTTCCGAACAAACAGAAACGTGTGCCGCTCGACGTGAAGGAGATCGAGCAAGTCAAGGTGGGCGATCTGATTCGGCGGAAGGTGACGTATCAGTCCGATCCAAACGACCGCGTGCCTGCGTACATTTTCCTGCCGTCGGAGAAGCCCGCGAAGAAACTCCCCGCGATTCTTGCGCTGCACCAAACCACCAAGCTCGGCAAGGATGAACCCGCTGGCCTTGGCATCAAGGACATGGCGTATGGGCTGGAGTTGGCTCAACGCGGATACGTCGTGATTGTTCCCGATTACCCCTCGTTCGGGGAACACAAATACGACTTCGCCGCCGATCAAGGATATGCAAGCGGGTCGATGAAAGCTGTGTGGGATAACGTGCGGGCGCTCGATCTGCTGGAGACGCTGCCGGAGGTTGACACCGAACGAATCGGCGTGATCGGCCACTCACTCGGTGGGCACAACGCCATGTTCACCGCTCTCTTCGACACGCGATTGAAGGCGATCGTGTCGAACTGCGGCTTCAGCAGCATGAGGAAAGACGACTTGCCGAGTTGGACCGGCAAGACGTACATGCCTCGGATCAAGTCGGAGTTCGCGAACGATGTCACCAAGTTGCCGTTCGACTTTCACGAAGTGGTGGCAGCGTTCGCTCCGCGAGCGTTCCTGGCGATCGCGGCCGACAAGGACAACGATTTCGACGTGACCGGGGTGCAAGATGTCCTCACGGCCGCTGGTACGATCTACAAGCTACACGGCGTGAGCGAACGGCTCGCAGGGCACTACCCCAAGGCCGTCCACTCGTTCCCGACAGATGCTCGCAAGGTGGCTTACGACTTCCTTGATAAGCACCTCAAGAAGCCGTGACATCACTTCAGGTCTTCGGGTGCAATTTCCAGTACCGTATACGGACTTAGCATCAGCACATACACGCCGCCAGCTTTCGTCTGGCAGACGCCCAGCGTGACATATCGCGAGGTCGTGACGCCGTCGGGTGTCTTGAAGGTGCCGGCATGGTAAGGCAGTGGCTTGCCATCTTTGCCCGTGAACTCCGTGTAGTTCGGGTTCTTGATCGACACGGGGCCGTGATCTTTCGGAGCCTTCTCCCCGGGCTTGTAACTCACAATGTGATGCTCGCTGATGCCGAACGCACTCGGGCGTGTGACCGAAGCCCACACTCGGCCATCCGGCCCAACGCACATCGCACGGCAATCCGTCTCTGTGGCCGTTGGCACGAGCACGCCCAGGTCGCGGCCCGGTATCGTACCGCCAGTTGCCGTGAGATCGTAGGCGTACAGGTGGTTGCTGCTCATCGCGACACTGTAGAGCGTCTTGCCGTCGGGCGACACGTCCCAGTTGATCGGGTGTCCGCTCGGTTGCTCCGCGAGGTGCGAGTCGGCCGGCGGCGGGTTGCCGTCGATGGTCTGCTTCAGCTTTTCGAGCTTGTCGGTCTTCGGGTCGTATCGCGCGATCTCGCCGCCGAGCAGCGGGTGATACGCACGCCCGAGATGATCTAACACGATGAAGCCGTAGATGTGCTTTGTGTCAATCAACTCGCGAGACTTGCCCGTCTTCAGGTCGAGGATCAGGAAGATTGAGCTTTCGCCGGGTCCGGGGCGACCATCCGAACACGTCGAGATGTACGCGACACCGCGGCTCTCGTCGGGCATGATGCTGTTGATGCCGTGGTGCTTCACCGGAATCGGGTAGACTTTCGTTTCGCCCGTCGCGGGATCGTAGACCATCGGATAGCCGCCGGGGTAGTCCTCGCGTTTTTCCTTGTCCGTGGGGTAGCCTTGCTTCGTGCCGAAGTAGATCTTTCCGCTGGCACCGACGTTGTTCCGCGTGTGAATCTTGGCCTGCGAACCGAAGCCCTTCAGGTCGGTGCCGATCGCCTTGTGGCAATCAACGACTACCTTCATTTGCTTGGTTTTCGGGTCGAACTCCACAAGCCACGAGTTCACGCCGTTCGCGTGCGTGCCGACATAGAGCTTGCCGTTCTTCCCCTCGATGATGGAGAAGTACCCCTCACCTTCCGGGGCCGTTTCCTTGGGGATGACGTGTACCGTCGCGGGCACCCACTTCGGAGCACGCTCCGCATACACTGCGACCGGACCGAGCAAGCCACCTGTGCCGAGTTCGTTGAAGTCTTTCCGAGTGCAGAATAACGCGATGCTGTTCACGCCGGTCTTCGCGATGCTCGTGATGTCGAACGAGAACGGCTGGCAATACCCCGTGACTTCGTCAACCAGTTTGCCATTGGTGCCCTTGTGCTGAACGAGTTGGCCGTTGACGAACACCTTCGCGCTGCCGTCGAAGCTGCCGAGCCACAGGAACACTCGCTGGCCCTTCGGCACGGCCGGCAGCGTTACCTCACTGCGATACCACATCGACTTGAAGTAATCGTGCAGCCCGATCGTGCTCCAGGTGTCGCTGCAAACGTCGGTAGTCTCCCACGCTTTGTCGTGGAAGTCCGGCTTCGTCCAGCCGAGCGATTCACCCTTCTTGTCGGGGTCGGTGTGATAGCGGAACGTGCGGAGGACCGGCGCCGGCATGTCGAAGTGCTGCGCGATGCGGCTCGCGTCGTCGTAGGTCTGTTGATAGAACTGCCCGAAGTACGCTCCGTTGACGGTATGCGGCGTCCAGCCGACTCGCGTGAAACAAAACTGATCCTTGTACTTCTCGCCGAGTTCCACGACCCGCTTTCGCCACGCCGCGGCGTTCTCCGCGAGATTCGTGAATCGCCCCGCGGCCTGATCCTCGCGCATCTTCATGAACTGCTCGAACAACTGAAGCGACTCGTCGGCGAGTTGCACACGATGGCGTTCGGTGTCCGTCTTGCAAGCGGCGATTCCAGCAGCCATCAGCCTGCGAGCTTCTGCCATGCGGGCCGGCGTCCAGCGACGCAAGTAACCAAAACCACAGCCGGAGTATTCGGGCGTGTTCACCCACACGTCGTCGATGAACTGCCAGTACGCGGCCATCGACTTCCCGGCGGCACCGTAGAACTTCGCATTGATGTCGGCGTACACATCCTCGGGTTTCAGCGACGGATCGAACGCGAGCCGGCAGCCCATGTACAAGGCGTGCATGTTCGTCTCAAATGTTGAGAGCGTTTCAGGCTGCCAGAACTGACAGTTGTTCTTGAACGCGATCGGCACATCGACGCCCCACTTCGCGAGCATTGGGTGCGGCGCGGCAGGCTCCGCGAGGAACCAGCCGTAGTAGTACATCGACGTCATCTTCGCCTTCTTGCCCCAGCCCTCGATGAGATATCGCAGGTCTTTGTTGCCGGGCACACGGTCGTCGGTCATCGGGTGCGCGCGGCTGTAAGTAATCGGCGCGATCTGTGGAACGATGCTCGGATGCAATTTCTCTCGCACCGGTGGCCGCGTGTACTGTGCATATGCCAACATCCCGAAGAGCACATCCGGGTGCTTCGCCGAAACCTTCGTGGCGACGCGATTGCACAGCACCATGAGCCGATCGGTGATCGCCGTTTGCTGGTGCGTGTTGTCGAAATCGTCCGCGTCGATCGCCTTGTCTTGTGGCGATTCGTCCCAGTCGCTGCCATCGTCGGGCGACAGCGAATACGACGGCTGCGGATCCTTCGAACGCATGTCAATCAGCTTGTCGGCGAGGCCGTTCGCCAGCGTTGCGCTGCTCCACCGCAAACGGTGCGGGTGCGGCTTGCCGCCGATTGTCGCCTTCCAGTCGGGGTGCTTTTCGCGTTCTTCCTTTGTGACGTACATCTCCAGCGCGTGCCCGGCTGAGAGCAACAAACCGCCATGACGATTGCGGCGACGATAGTCGTCGTCCGCGTACCAGATGCCGCGATAGATGGTGCCCGGAGCCGTTGACAGGTCGATGTCTTTGAGCGTGATCGTCTTCGATTCCGGAATGACTTCGCCGAGTTCACTGGGCATGAACCAGCGGCAACCGAGGCGATCCAACAACTCGTAGACGGCGTAGCTTGCGGCCAGGTCCGATTCGCCCAGCAACCCGACACCCTTCGGCGACACGACATACCTGAAGCCCTGCTTGTACGGTGCAGTTTTCGCACTCGCCCCGAATGCAGCCACAGCAGGCGCACCAACGAGAACGCGAACTCGCTTGTCGTCGTCCTTCGGGGCAGTCGTCACCACTTCCACCTTCGCCCCGGACATCTTGCCGAGGTAGCGCGCCAAGTCCTTCACAGACTCACGCAATCGCTGCCGTTGCCGCTCAGGTTCGGCGTCCATGAACTTCGCGGCAGTAGGCTTATCCGCAGCCATCACCGCAGCGTCCGCAACGATGACACACTTACTCGTGCCGTTTTCGACGAGCGTCACGTCGCCTTGGGCCACGCCGCAAACGGTCACCAAAGCAAAGGCGACGATCAGGGAGCGGATCATGTGGAAGCCTCCGCGAATTTGATAAGCGAGGAAGAGCAAACGCAGGCGGGCAGAGTCTCACAGAATAACAGGATGATGCGCTATCGCCACAATGATTCGGGAATGTCAAGCGTCTGAAAATGGTTCCGGGCGACATGCACACCCACGTCTGGAACCATTTAACTTGTCCGGAAGCAAGTCTATCAGAACATCATCATTCCCACGCTTCCGACCTCGTGCGTTCAGCTTCCGCGGAAATCACCATTGGCGGATTGGCGGTATTTCGTCACCCGGGAGTTCCGGGGCGAACGGTCCGGTTGGGCGAACCACGACTTCTCGCGGGCCGGTCATCTGCTCCGTGCATCGTCGAAATTCGATTGACCGAAACCCACCCTGGGTACACACTGATCGAGAGCGGTGGTCAGATGCTGCGATCCATGGTGCGTGACATGCCTCATTCCCACACACTCAACCGCCGCGACTGGCTGAAACTCGGAGGTCTCAGCCTCGGGGCGCTGGTCAGTGGAGCCGAACCAAATCTCGCCCGATTGCTCGCTGCCCAGGAATCACGCGGCGGATCGGCTCCAGATCGCGATTTCTCCGTCATCCTGTTCTGGGCAAACGGTGGCCCGAGCCATCTCGACACCTTCGACCTCAAGCCGGACGCCCCAGCCGAAATCCGCGGTCCTTTCCGACCGATCAAGACGAACGTCACCGGCATCCACATCACCGAACACTTGCCCCGACTGGCGAAGCTGGCCGACAAGTTCGCGATCGTCCGCAGTCTCCATCACAACCGTGCCGAGCACTCTGGCGGCACGCATCGATTCCTGACTGGCTACCCATCGCTTGCGGCGAACCTCAACGATGCCGAGTATCCGGACATCGGGTCAATCGTGTCGAACGAATTGAATCATCGAGCCGGCGAAGTCCCGATCTACGTCTCGAACACCAAATTCTACGGCAGTGGGCCGGGCTACCTGGGTCCGCGTTGTGCCCCGTTCATGCCGGTCGCGAATCCGCTCACCTCCACAGGGGCGAACAGTTACGATCCGGTACGACTCCATCAGATCGGAGAGAATCGAGCGGGGCTGAACCTCGACCCGGACGGCACGGTTACGCTTCGTCGCCGGGACGATCTGCGTCGTGCCCTCGACACTCTCCCGCGTGCTCTCGATGATCGCTCCGGGCCAACGGCGGCTTTCGGCGAACACCAGCGTCGGGCGGTCGAGCTTCTGGCGGGACCTCGCACGAGAACAGCGTTTGACCTCAACCGGGAGGATCCGCGACTGTTGGCGAAGTACGGCGATTCCGTTTGGGGGCGCGACCTGCTGACGGCTCGCCGGTTGATCGAGGCTGGTGCCCGGTTCGTGCAGTGCCAGGCGAATTTGCGGTTGCGTCCCGCGACCGGCCAGATCACCACCTGGGACGATCACTCGGTGAACGTCGATATCTTCCGGGCCTACGAAGAGCGGATGCCGATACTCGACCGTGCGGTGTCAGCCCTGATCGATGATCTGTTCGACCGCGGACTCGACCGCCACGTGTTGTTCATCTTCTGCGGCGAGTTCGGCCGAACGCCACGCATCGAGAGCCAGGATGCGAGTCGTCGCCCGGGCCGGGATCACTGGCCCAGGGCGATGAGCGTGCTCTTGGCCGGAGGTGGATTGCAGATGGGTCAGGTGATCGGGAGAACCAACGCCCGAGGGGAGGAACCGGCCGACCGCGCGATGGACAGCAACGCTCTCCTCGCCACGATCTACCACCGGTTCGGGATCGACCGCGACCGCGTCTACCGCGATCGCTCTGGGCGACCGATTCCGATCCTGCCGGAGTGCGAACCGATCTCCGAACTTCTCCGCCGGTTCGGAACGTGATGAAAAGGCACGCGATAACGCTCGGCTCGCTAGCTCCGCCCATGGCATGAACTGCGACGGCTGTCCTGTCACGGTGACTCCCAAGAGGGAACCGGGGGAGGTCACAGACGTAACCAGAGCGGCACGGGAAAGTCCAGCGCCGCCCTCATTGATGGAAGTCAGTGTTGCGTGAGAATAACTCCGCCTGCGGTGTGAACGCCACGTTCACGTCAAGTGGGAAGACCGGTCGGCGGCAGCGTGTGTGCCCCAGGGTCGGAAGGTTCGCGCTGGTCGCTCCGGGTGCGTCCACATTGATGAGCTTCGCACACCAGTCGGCGTACATGTGCCGCTGGCAATGCGGCGACTTCACGACCACCAAGTCAAACGTTCGTGGGTCTTGACCGTGAGCGAAGAACAGCGATCGGTCATAGAGGTGGACGGGCCGAGCCGTGACGACAAGCGTCATCGTTTCGACTTGCAGGACAGCAGTTCGCCCCGCATACCACTCCTGCCCGAACGACTCACTGCGGAATCGCCCATCGGAGACCAACCGCACACGAGCCACCACTTCCACTGGTCGGTGCCGTCGGTCGAACGCTCCGCCGACCGATACCCGCACTGTTCCCTCGACGCCCGCGGAGAAGGCCGCCGCAACCGCTGCGGGATCAACGAGCGGAATCAACGCCCGGCCAGCATAGCCCGAGGCCAGTAACTCACGAAGGACCGCGTTACTGTCGCCGGGTGCGCCTGAACTCGTCGCATCGGCCGCGTCCACCATCGCGACTGTGCCACGGGTGACGGAGGATGCCTGACGCACAGCCTGGGCCAGCGGAGTCAGTCGAGCTTGCATCTTCTCCCGCAACTCCCAGAACCGTTCCGCGAGGCGAACAGCTTCGCGTCGGGCGAGGTCTGGGTCGCCGTCGGTGCAAACCACACTGTAGCAAGCAAGGTCGGGAACATCGGTGAACGGATTGCCGATGAAGACGCCAGCCGACAGCCCGCCCGGCCCTCGCTCAATCGCCTGCGCTTCCCGAATTAACTCGCCGTACACGCCGGTGGCAGTGATCAGTTCGTCGCCGCGAACCAGCGCCGGGATGCGGACTCGCGCCGTGACCGGTCGGATTTCTCGGTCGAGGAGACGCAGCAGCAAACGAGCGGCGCGCTGTCCGGTTTCGAGGAAGTCGATGTGCGGGTAGGTGTGGTAGAGGACGATGGCGTCGGCGTGGCGGAGCATCCGGTCGGTTAGCACACCGTGCAGGTCGAACGAGGCAACAATCGGGACCGTGTCCCCCAGAATCTTCCGTGCCTCGGCGAGCAGATAGCCTTCGGGGTCGTCCTCACCCTCGGCGGCCATTGCTCCGTGCAGAGCGAAGTACACCGCGTCAGCCGGTCCCGCGGTGCGGAGGTCTCCCAGGAATTCATCGGCGAGCCGCGTGAAGTCGGCTGCTGGGATCGTTCCACCGGACGTGATGCCGCGAGCACCGAATGTTGGGACAGCTTCGATGCTCGGTCGCTCGGCGAACACTCCGAGTGCCCCGGCCACTTCGCTGCCGATGCCGCGATGGTAGGCGAGCAGCTGGTCGCCGCGATGGACAAGGAAGTCGTCGTAGCGGGTTGGCACCGGGTTGAACGAGCACACCTCGTGGATGCACTCGGCAACCAGAATGCGGGTTGGGCGGGTTGGAGACATGGCCGGCATGATACTCCTCGGATGATCTTCGTCGCGGGGTGGGAACGCAGCGATGCTGTGAGGTTTGGTGGGTGCGGTCATCATACCTGAGCGGGGGAAACCGGTGCAACCTGCGGCCACTGATTTGAAACGCCCGGACTGAGAGTAATTCCGCATGGATACTGGACATGGGAACGGCTGCCGATAACGTGCAAATCGAGTCTTGGGGATGCACTTGCTTTTGTGTTGAGAGGGCGAGGCTCCTGCCGCGCCTCTTGCGTGTGGCTCGACAGAAACCTCGCCCTCCCAACCTTCAACTTTCCCCATGAATCGCGGAGAACCCGAGTTTTCCAACGGCCCGAAGTGGACTCTCGACGCCGTGGGAAGATAATCATGTTTCACTCGTCGAAAAGGCCGAAAGCTGAGTGTAGTTTTGGTTGCACCTGTTGAAGTTGGTGGGGATGATATTCAGATCCTACACCCCAAGGAACGCACGATGTCCGCCGACGATCCGGTCACCATCCCAGCCCCGAACGCGGGCCAAGCCGCGACAACGCTCGGACCCTCTCCAACCGACCACCAAACACCGGTCACAAAACAGCCCGCTGGTGATGTTCCGGACACCGTGACGATCGCACAGGTCGGCATGCCGAACATCCTTTGCGGATCGGGATTGCTGGACATACCGGGCTACGAGGTTCGAGGGGAGATTGCCCGCGGTGGCATGGGTATGATTCTTGCTGCCCGCGACCTGACACTGGGGCGGGATGTTGCGATCAAGGTGCTGATCCCCGGACACTCGTCGGCCGACGCCGCTCGGCGGTTTATCAACGAGTCAAAGATCACGGCCCGGTTGCCCCACCCGACCATTCCACCCGTCTACCAACTCGGCACCCTCGCGGACGGCTCTCCATTCCTGGCCATGAAACTGATCCGCGGTCGCACTCTCGCTGATGAACTGAAGTCGGCCCAGCGTGTCTCCGAGTTGCCGCGACTCGTGCAGGTGTTTGAGCAGATCTCGCAGGCGGTCGGCTTCGCCCACTCACAAGATATTATTCACCGCGACCTGAAACCCGCCAACGTAATGGTTGGGGCGTTTGGCGAAGTTCAGGTGATGGACTGGGGACTCGCAAAAGTGATGGCCGCGCCCGACGGCGATCAGGGCGGCGGTATCAGTGACCCGATCGACGATCAGCTCTCGGGCATGACGCGGACGGGTTCCGTGATGGGCACTCCCGCATACATGGCACCCGAGCAGGCTCGCGGCGAGTCGGTCGGCCCACCGGCTGACGTCTTCGCTCTTGGCGGAATACTTTGCGACGTCCTTACCGGTCGACCGCCATTCGCTGGCACGACGGTGCGTGACACGTTGCAACTCGCAGCCAACGGTAACGTCTCAATCGCGTTCACCCGACTCGACGACTGCGGTGCGGATCCGGAGTTGGTCTCGCTCTGCAAACGATGCCTCAGTCCAAAGGCGCAGGATCGCCCGGCCAACGGGATGGCCGTATCGGATGAAGTCGCCAAGTACCGGGCTGGGGTCGAAGAGCGGTTGCGGAAAGCGGAGGCGGAAAGCGCTGCAATCGGGGCACGACTTGTCGAGCAGCGGAAACGGCGACGGGTGCAACTGGCCCTGGTCGGGGCGGTGGCGGCAATCCTGCTGCTGGTCGGTGCCGGTGCGTGGTACTTGGACCGACAGGCCGCAACCAAACGATTCGACGACGAGGTGAGGCAGCAGGCCGAGCGGGAGCGATTGGGGCGTAATGCCGCTGCAACTGAGAGCTTGGTGACGCAGTGTGAAGGATTGTTGCGGGCGGGCGACGCTGATCGGGCGTCGGAAGCGTTGGCTCAAGCCGACCAGCGGATCGGCGAGGGCGGAGCCGATGGGCTCACGGCTCGACGCAAGCGATGCCAGACGGAACTCGAAATGCTGAAGGAACTGGATCGCATCGACAACGTCGGATGGGGTTTGGTCGAGGGAAAGATACCCGAGTGGGAAGCAATCGCCCCACAGTGGGCGACCGCCTTCGCCGGGTACGGGATTACACCAGGAGTGACGCCACCAGACGAGGCCAGTCGACGAATCAACGGATCATTCATCAGCGAGCGGTTACTCACAACTTTGGAGGTGTGGTTCGTCTTCAGCGGGCGTGACCGTAACCTGGGTTCGATCTTGTCTGTCGCGGATCCAGATAGTTTTCGCGAGGCGTCTCGTGCGACGAACTACCAGCAGGCGGCGTTGTCTTGGGCGTTCCATCGCCGGCCCCTCGTCAGCCAGCCCGTCTGGTTTGCCGTGGCCCATGGGCAGGACTTCCAGGTCGACCAGCGTTCTCAAGAGCAACTGCTGTTAACCGCGCTTGGGGTCCGGCCCAACAGTTTCCCCCTGCTGATGGCTCTCGGGGGGCTGGCTGGAACGGGTGATCGGGAATCTACAGTTCGGCGTGCCGGGTGGTATCGCGCGGCCCTGGCAGTACACCCGCGGAGTGTGGTTGCGTGGAACAACCTGGGAGTGACCCTGAGAGCAGCCGGTGACCTGCCAGGCAACATCGCGGCGTGTCGGGAAGCCATCCGCCTGGATCCGCGGTACGCGCCCGCTCATACGAACCTGGGCTGCGTCCTGCAGGAACGCGGCGATCTGGTCGAGGCCATCGCGGCTTGCCGAGAGGCCACTCGTCTCGATCCAAAGTCGGCCAAAGCGTATTACAATTTGGGAAACGCCCTCAAGGAAAGTCACGACCTGCACGGCGCGGTCGCGGCCTACCGAAACGCCGTCCGACTTGACGCTACGCTCGCCGTCGCCCATGCCAACCTGGGGCTTACCCTTGAAGACCTACACGATCTGGACGGGGCGCTTACGGCGCTTCAGAAAGCCCGCTCCCTCGACGCTGGGAACGCGATCATGCACACTAACCTCGCCGTGCTGTACACCATGCGGAGAACCCCCGACAAGGCCATCGAATCGGCTCGCGAGGCGATCAGGCTCAGCCCACGTCACCCGAACGCCCACGCGGCGCTCGGAATCGCGCTGTGCCACTCGGGAGACGTTGGAGGGGGAGGAGTCGCGTTCGCAGAAGCCGCGCGACTGGACCCGGAAAAGTACGAACCGCTCTATCGCAAACTCTTCCCGCTGGCCGTGGCCCCACCGCCGAGGGTGGCAAAGCCTGAGCGATAACGTTCACGGGTACGCATCACGAACTTCCACAGGTGTTGGCAGAAGGCCTCTTCGATCGTCGCTCGATGCGGGGTCAGTGCGCTGGGTTAGCCCTGACAGCCGAACGACCGGATGGCGTCGAATCTCTTGGCAACGGAGATCCGCAAAGTCCGCTGCACCGTGGACCGCGACACGTCGGTCAATTCGGCAATGCATCACTTGTGACTTTTGGGGCGGTCCTTGAACCCCTTGAACCCCGGATCGATTTCCTTGAGTTTGACGTCGCTGCCGTGGCCACCCGGAACCGATCGACAACGCTCCTCCTCCCGACACATCAGGCCACAGCCGTCGGGACGAGACGCTTGATGAGTGCGACCTTCACGACGTCGTTCACGACAAGGCACGACACCATCGCATAACCGAAGATGGCGAGCATCTGCTCCCAGGGCAGCGGGGCAAGACCCGGCAGGCCTACGAGCGCCACGATGGTGCCCACAACCACCTCCACCGCGAGAGCCGCCATCAAACTCTTGCTGGGCCTCGTTGTCCAGAACCAGCGCCGTTCACGCGCGGACACGACGGAGAACACCGCGAAGTAAAGCAAGATCAGGAAGCTGAACGTGTGGAGGGGCTTATCCTTGACGCCATCGATTGGCACCAGGTCGAACCACGACCAGCAGAGATACAAGAAGAGCAGTGCTTCCACAACCATCCCCACGCCCAGCACGACGGATACGGCCATGAAGCCACCGATGTTCCAGGTCTCCGGCTTTCGGGACGGCCGAACGCGATCGGTCGCGAGGGTGATCTTCGCGAAGTCCGTCATGAAGGTGAGCAGGAGCATCGCGAAGGCGGAGACGACGAAGTGACCGGTCGCCACGAACGCGACGGCCACGAAGGCTGACTTCAGGATTGTCCGGCTGATCTTGTTGATGATCCACGTCAGCAGCCGTTGGTAGATGGTCCGTCCCTGTTCGACCAGCGCCACAATGTCGGTGAGCCCCGGTTCGGTCAGGACGACGCTCGCGGCCCCCTTGGCGACGTCGGTCGCGGCGTTCACCGCGATGCCCACCTCGGCCTGGCGCAGAGCCGGCGCGTCGTTGACGCCATCGCCCGTCATCCCGACCACGTGCCCCGCAGCCTGCAGGTGCTGCACCACGAGGTACTTGTCCTCCGGGTACACTTCGGCCAACCCATCGGCACCCGCGAGGAGATCGATCGCCCTGCCACCGGCCTGAGCGGCCGCCGCGTTCAAGTCCGCGGCGCGACGGATTGTCGCCAACCCGACCCCCTGACCGATTTCCTGCGCGACCGCCAGCGCATCCCCGGTCAGCATCTTCACGGGGATGCCGAGATCTTGGAGAGCGCTAATGAGTTGCTTTGCATCGGGTCGGGGCGGATCGTACAGCGTTACCAGCCCGAGGAGGGTGGGCGTACCTGGTTCGGGACCGCGTGCCACCGCGAGTGTCCGATATCCTTTGCGTGCGGACTCGCTGACGCGGGCCTCCAGCGCCTCGATCGCGACCGGCTGAAGCCCACACGCCCCGGCAACCGTTCGCACGGCCCCCTTCATCACGCGGATTCGCTGTCCGTTCTGTTCGACCACGGCTTCCGTCCGCCGGTTGGTCGCATCGAACGGCACGAATGAAACCAGAGTGACCGCTGGAACACTGTCAAGGACGTGATGCCCCTTCGCCGCCGCAAGGAATGCCAGGTCGATCGGATCCTGGTTGGCCTCCTGCGAGGCCAGGGCACCGGCGAGCAGCACGTCGGATTCCGTCGCATGCTCCAGAGGGATCACGCCCGTGACGGCCAGTTGGTTCATCGTGATGGTGCCCGTCTTGTCCACGCAGAGGACGTCCATCGTGGCGGCATCCTCCGAGGCGCTGAGGCGCGTGACCAGCACGCCTCGCTTCGCCAGTTCCGCCGACCCGACAGCCATGCTGACGGTGAACATCACCGGGAGGGCCACGGGCACCGCGCTCATCAGCAGGACGAGCAGGAGTGGGATCATCTCAACAAGCGACGTGCCACGGATGAGTGCCAGCACCGTGACCACTGCCAGCAACGTACCGACGATGACGAAGAGCCAGCGGACGAGTTTGGATACAACCGCTTCGATGTGGAGCTTGGGGCGTGCGAGCTGAACGAGTTCGGTGGTGCGGCCAAAGTAAGTTTTCGCCCCAGTCAGCAGCACCACGCCATTGCCTTCGCCCCGGCGGACGACGGACCCCGACGAGAGCACATCGCCGCCTGCCTTGTCTGCGTCGGTTGACTCACCCGTGAGGGCCGATTGATCGACACCCAAGTTCCCGGTCAGAACCTTCACGTCCGCCGGAACGATATCACCGGGACGTACTCGGACGATATCGCCGGGGACCAGTTCCCGAGCGGGTATGACCTGCCAGTTCGCGTCTCGCCGCACACGCGCACTGACCTGGAGCCGACGGCGCAACGTCACCATCACGCCCGCCGCACGCTGCTCCTGCGCGAAGCCGAGCACTGCATTGACGACCAGTAGTCCACTCACGATGACGAGATCGGAGTAATGGCCCAGCACGAGAGACAGCAGCATGATCAACTCGAGCATCCAAGCCGACAGACCCCAGAATTTCTTGAGGAACTTGAGGACCGGGTGTTCTTTCTCCTCGGCCACCTCGTTGTAACCGTGCTCCTTCCGGCGGGTGTCCACCTCCGTGCGTGTCAGCCCGGCTTCGGGGTTCACTCGAAGCGCCGCGAGCGTGTCGGAAACCGACACGCTCGCAATGTCCGGGCTCTTCTTGGTTGACGGCACCGTGCGCGGGGGTTCTGCGTCGGATGGATTCGCGGTTGTTGGCATCGCGACGTATCTCCGGTGTACCGGGCGGCTTCATACAGGTTACCATGAATGTTCAAATCGTTACGATTATTGGGTCGGCGACAGGTAGAGCCACGCGCCAACGCCCGCTTTTCGGTCTTCCCTGCCCGCAGCGACGAGCGCCCGTGCAGGGATCATCCATTCCCTGAAGGAGTGCGGCAGCGATGAAGTGGTATGGGTTCCGGCGACTTCGCACCGGCGCGACAAGTGCGTCGCCCGCAGTTTCGCGTTCCTTCTCACCACCGAGGCGCAGCAGGGTCTGGGTCGTGACCAGCCGGACATGAGAGTGTGGGCTTGTGACAGCGGACAGTAGACCAGTCAGGTTTGACGAAGCCCAACAGAACGAGAACAGGCAGCCGAATGGACAGTCCAAATGTGATTGGATTCTAACGAACGCCGCGGACATGGTCAGCCAACTGCGAGCCGATCGCTTTGTTGAATTGATAGGTGTTTGTGAGCATCGAGCCGTCAGGCCGACGGTGGATTTCGCGAGGGTGACGGGTGTTTTACGCACACCGTCGAGCTTACGCTTCGACGCTCACAATCATTTCAACCCCGCACGAGCCGACTCGGTCGCAACAAGCAACCGGAGCCTCCCAAAATCGTGTGGGTGGAATCCTATTCGGGCAGAGTCCGGACCGGACGAAATCCGAAGTTGCCCAGGCGATCCACCGGTCGATTTGCGGAACGTGCTGTCGATTGAAGATTCGCTGGCATACTAAAGAACGAGCCGCCTCGAAGTTGGCGACCTGTGTTATCCTCCACCCGTAAATTGTTGGTTGCTTCGATGTCTTCTGGATGTTTTATCGCATCGCCATCCCAGGAATCCTCGCACCACTCCCAGGCGTTCCCTGACATATCGAACAGTCCCCGCTCGTTGGGGCGTAATTGACTCACTGGCCAAGCCCGGCTTTTCGAGTTCCGCGACGACCAACCGTAACGCAGTGATAACCCTTGCCCGCGTCCCGAGTGCCATTCAGTCACACTTCCCGCACGACACGAATACTCCCATTCCGCATCCGTTGGCAAACGATAACCTGTCAGGGATAGGTGCCCCAACTTCATCGCGGTTCCCTCCGCATACTTCCCATCGCGATTTGGCTGATAGCACCACTGGTCGCTGGGAATCCCCTCCCGTTCGCTCAGCCAGTTGCAATACGCCGCGCAGTCGTACCAATTCACATTCACCACCGGCGTATCCGGACCCGGACTGTTCTGCTTTGACCACTGATGATGCTTCCGGAACCGAAGAAACTGTTCGACAGTCACCTCCTTCGAGGCTATCGAGTAGGTGCGGTTGATTCGCTTCGGTGATGCGGACCTGGACTCCCCAATCATGAACTCCACCGGACCGCGTACCACCGCGTAGGTCTGACCCTCGCCGTTCACATACCAGTCCTTGTCTTGTCGCGCTCGTGGTGCTGGGAACAACTGCCCCAATGCCACCACCGGAACCACTCCGAATACCGCACGAGCCGACACATAACTCCGCGCCGACGTTGCCAGTTCCGCGTCAAGAGAGGCAATCTCGTTCGCCTTTCCCCACTTTTGTCGCAACAACCAGTCAATTGCCGCGTGTACCCCCGAGTCCGGGTCGTTCCGATAGAGGTCCAATAAGTTCACCAGGAATCGTTCGCGTTCCTTGACTGGCATCAATTCCAGCGGAAATTCGCCCAACGCTATCAACAACGCACGCCTGGCTGAGACGTCCACCTCGGCATCGAACCGGTCCATCAAAGTTTTCGGATCGGCACCGATTCCCGCTAATCGCTCAATGAGATAGCCTCGTGTGGTTGGGTCGCCATTCTTTGGGAACGCCAAGAGTTGCCACACCGATTCCGCTTCACCCAACGTCATCAGAACAGCTGCAGCATTTGCTTGCCGTCTTGCCAGGATGTCGAATACTGAGTCGAGATTCTCAACATCCGCCACACCCGACGCACCGACGACGACCGCCAACGCCGGAGTAATGTCTCGGTTTTTCGCCCGGTCGGGCGAGACTGACTTTCCGAGTTCGGCTTTGAGCAATGCGACCACCGCATCGCGGTTGTTCCGTATGGCGTCCACAAATAGGGGGTAGTGACGAGCCTCCACAGTCATCGCGAGTTCGGCTAAATCTCCTGGACGATCCGTTGCATAACGGGGCAAGAGGCCCGACGTAAAATCGAAGTCGGCAGCTCTCCGAACAAGTTCATCCGGAGTCAATCGCCCATGCATCAAGTCGTCGGTTGTGGTCTCGACCCCGTCGTGATCGAAATGACTCTGACCCGCACGGTAACGATGGATTAAGGATGGCAGAAGATGCCCTCGAACAGGTTCCAGAGCTTGGGACCAGACAACCGCTTGGAGTGAATTCTCTTTCACCAGCAACTCGACAACTAACGAAGATACCGATTCCCATCGCGAATCCGTTGGCGTCAAATCAGCGAGCGCAGATGCTGCCCTCACGCGCTTCCCAGAACTGGACTTTGCGTCCAGCAGAACCACCCATAACTCTGGAGTTACAAGCGAGGCGTGTGGTTTGAGCAATTGGCGTATCGTGAGCAGTTCATCGGGTTGGCAAATTGGCAAATAGGCGACCAACTCCGCAGACATCGCCGGGTGGTTCGACAACAATGCGAGGCGACCGTGCAAGCCGGGCTTTGTGAGAATCGGCTGCCTTGCGAGTTCGACCAATTTTGGTCGGGCCAACTCCTGCATCTCGGCCAAATCTTCGATGAGTCGCGGAACCTCCGAGGTACTCGCGGTCGATAAGGCCCGAACCAGCGATTCGGCACGTGTTGTCCGAAGATCAGCCGTCCGCTGCTGCTCGCTTTGAATACGGTCATCGGCTCGTTGTTTCTCGACAGCGAACCGATCCGCTTCCTGTTGCTTCTGAACCTCATTCGCTGCAATGAGCGTCGCGATCAAGACAAGAATGGACACCCCAGTTGCAATGGCCCTCGCAGGATTGCGACTCGCCCACTTCCCCACTCGCTCCAGACTACTCACCGGCCGAGCCGTGATTGGTCGCCCATCGAGATATCGCCAGAGATCAGCTTCCAACTCGGCTGCGGTCGAGTACCGCTTCTTCACGTCCTTCTCCAGGCACTTCAAACAGATTGTCTCCAGGTCGCGGGGAATGGCTGACACAACAGATCGCGGACGCATCGGCTCGCTGGTCCGCACCTGTTGAATCGTCTCCATCGGAGATTCGCCCTTAAACGGTGGGCGACCAGTCAGCAGTTCGTAGAGGATGCACCCAAGGGCGTACACATCGGTGGGCGTGCCGACTTCCTTGGTTCGGCCAGACGCTTGCTCCGGACTCATGTAGCTTGGCGTTCCCACAATTGCACCACTCAGAGTCATCTCCGACGTGCCAACTTTCGCCAGGCCAAAGTCAGTAACTTTCGGTTGCCCGTTTTCGTCGAGCAGTACGTTCGCGGGCTTGAGATCGCGGTGAACGATTCCCTTGGCATGCGCGGCCGCGATCGCATCCGCGAGTTTGGCTACCATTCTCGCTGCATCACGAGGCGCGAACCGAGTAACGGATTTCAGCTTCCCCGCAAGAGTCCCGCCTTCCACGAACTCCAGGGCAAAAAAAGGTTGACCGTCGTGCTGTCCGAACTCGAAGACTCGCACGACATGGACATGCTGGATTTGAGCCACGACCTCCGCTTCAACCAGAAATCGCACCTGCGCGATCGGATTGGCGTACTGCCCGCCGAGGAGCATCTTGATCGCTGTTGGTCGGTTCAGCCTGACGTGCCGAGCTTTGTACACGACACCCATTCCACCGCGACCGAGTTCCCCGAGAATTTCGTATCCTGGGATGGCGAGAAACGGGTGTGTGAGCGATGGCTTTGGCTCGGGTTGAGTCTGCGTAACAGTTTCGCTATGGCCAGTGACCGCACGGCCATCAATTTCGACCTGGGGCCCTTGGATGTCGGACGAGGACGTTAACAGTGACACGCCAAGTGCTGGCGAACGGAGAACCTCTTGTTGTGCCTTGGATTCCGGTGGGATTGGTGGAGGTTGGTCGACTGTTCGGTTCGGGTGTAACCGGTCGTCCGCTCAGACGGCGAGTGTCCAGTTTTGTCGCTCCAATATCTGAATGTTCGGGTAGATTTGTTTGGTTTCGTGTTGGATGCGGAATTGTTGGAAGCTGTCCCAGTCGCCGTTGAGGTATTCGCTGCGGACATCCAGCATGGCCTGGGCACCTGCCTTCGTCCAACGCATCCCGGACCGTTCCATTCGGTCTTTCACATACGAACGACACGCACCTTCGATCACGCCACTGGCTATCGGATAACCCTTCCTCAAATACTCGTCGTAACGCATCCGACTCGCGTTCCTCGACAGGTACTGGCAGATCGTCTCTAACTTCTTGTGCTTCGACGCCGGTAACTTCTGCAGCGTTGCCTGACGACGCAGACCCATCGCCACGCCCTTGCACTCGCCACCCAAGATTCGCAACACTCGATCACGCACAAAACTCGCCGCCTCCTTGCTCCCTTCCTTGTGGAACAGATGACTCGCCTGCCACAATCGCGGCGTCACATGCAGGATGTCCAGCACCTCCACCACGCCCGCTGGCATATGACGCTGGCAACCCTCCCACAAACATTCCTGACCATCCATCACGCACACCACTTCCTTCGTCTCGGATTTGTTCCGACGGTCCAATTCCTTGGCTTGCCAGCCGAATACCGCATCAATCGGTTCACCCAACGAGCCGTCCTTGGCCCGACTCAATCGACCCCACACATGCTTGCCCACGGGTTCCGGACGCCTGCCTTTCTTGTCTTGGCTCGACTGCGTGTCGCGAAACAACATGGCCGTCACCTCTTCAGCGGTTCGCACATGACGATCCACCGAGTAGATCGCTCCGACGATTGCCATCCGCTTCTTGTTCGCCTTGTCCCCCTTGTTTCGATGAGCCTTGGGTTTGGGATCGTCGGGATTTCGACGCATGACAATCCCCTTGCCATCGGCGGATGCGACGAACACTTCACCCTCATCCTTGGGTTTTGGCAGTGGGCGTTGTTCGCGGAACGGCTCGACGGCAGTGGCCATGGAACGGTTGATTCGCTCCAAGGAATCGACAGGTTGCTTGATCTTGAGGATCGCTTCGAGCGTGTCAGCGACCCGTCCAAATGCGGATTCGGCTCCGAGCATTTGACCCCACTGTTGGAGAAGGTAGGAGTAGTCGCTTGCGGGCAGTTGGAGGCGATGGTCCAGCGGAACAAAGGTGATAGCCTGACCTTCGCGAGAACCGTAGCAGGTGCGTTCGATGGTGAAGGATCCGAAAACGGTTCGGTAGTCGCGTGTGTGGATCTGTTCGAGTCGTTGTGCGAGAGAACCGTCGGAGAGCGTGATCTGTGGTCCCAAGTCTCCCGAGCCTTGGAGTTGGAGGAACAAGGTGAAGACTTGGCGTCCGAGAGCCAGAAGTTGGTGCCAGATGTCCCGCTCGACCTCGTGTGCAGTTCGTCCCTGTTGTGCGGCGTGTCGAATGAAGTCGAGAAGTTTGTCGGCAAGGCAAAGCAGTGCCGGGGCATTGGCGAGTTCGTCGTGGTGTGCGATCATGAGTCCCGGCCTTCCTGGTTGGGGAAAGTGTGAGTGTGATTACCCACGTTGTCCGCCAGGAAGGTCGCTTTGTCACTCCCACTGGCCATAAGTACCGGCATTGACTCAACTTTGCTCATAGCGGGCGACCGGTTACACCCGTTCGGTTCTGGTCATGTTCGGACATTGCTCACTCTGGAAGCTCGTGGTCCTGTTGTGCAGATTCCTTACCCCAGTCTGGGGAAGAATTCGCAAATCATTCTGTGTGTCGTCAGCGGCCTCGCAGATTCAATGGCGTTCGTGCCAAGAAATGATCCGCCAACCGAAAACTTGAACACGCAAGCGGGGACGCGGCACTCCAGACGGCATTTTCTCCTGGCTTGTCCTGCGATTCCACCGAATTCGCAACTTCGATTGGAGTTACGCCGTTGGCGCTGTGGCAGGCCACGATGCGGGTGGTCCGAGAACTCGACTGGAGGGTCCGACGACGACCCAACATTGCGTGGGAAGCACTTCCGGAGCAAACGTCGGCAAACTCATGGCGGCTCCTCTGTCGATGGTCGATTCTAATCGACTGCGATTTGGCAGTCAGCGTCGATTCACGTCAGCGGACGCTTACAATTCACATATGCCACACATTCGCTTGCTTCCGTTCGCCGATGCCGATGGCGCCACGAACATGGCCCTCGACGAAGCCATGCTCGAAACCGCCTGCGATCACGGAATCGCGTCGATGCGTTTTTACACCTGGAGCGAACCAACCGTCACGCTCGGGTACTTCCAACCCAGCGAAGGTCGCGAACGACCGAACCTCGCGGGGTTGCCGTGGGTCCGTCGTTCCACCGGCGGTGCCGCCATCGTGCATCACCACGAACTGACATACAGCCTCGCGTTGCCGTCGGGCGTTGAGTGGAAGTCGCCGGAGCCGTGGATTTGCCGCTTCCACCGACTCGTGCGAGCAGTCTTGGCTGAACGCGGCGTGCAATCGCGGTTGGTCATCTGCGGCGAGGAACAGAAGCTCGGTGACGTGGTGTGTTTCCTCCACCACACGCCAGGCGATCTCGCCATCGACGGTGCCAAGGTTGCGGGCAGTGCACAGCGGAAACTTCGCGGCGCGTTGCTTCAGCATGGCAGCTTGCTGTTGCGACGCAGCGAGTTCGCCCCAGAGTTGCCCGGCATCGCGGACTTCGCGGGAGTTGATCTGTTCACACCGCAGGAGTTGGCCGACGAGTTGACTGCACGGTTCGCGGTTGAGTGCGGCGTGTCGGTGGACCCCGGCGACTGGACCGACCACGAACTCGCACGAGTGCCTGAGATCAAGCGAGAGAAGTACGCGAACCCGGAATGGAACGGGCGACGCTAACGCGATTTCCGATTGAAGCCATGAGTGAAACACATTTCGCAGTTCGTCGTCTCGGCTGGCATCAAGCCCCGCACGGGGACCCCTACACACGGCGACTTCCCACGACCACAACAGTCACGCAGTTCGACAACTTCGACGAGGCGGAATACCACAGGCGCGCACTCGAACACGAGTTGCGTTTGCGTGAGAACCCGTTCCGGTTCGGTGGCGCAGCTCTGTACTTTCAGTCCTCGCTCGACATTCCACGACTCCACGATTGGTTGCTCGACATCGGCATCGACCCACCGGTCGAGCAGTTGCGGCACCTCGATTGGCACCGGTGGTGGGACGCCTTCGCTCACACCTGGAACGAGGAGCAACTTCACCACGCCTGGCAAGGACTCGACAAGGTGCGGTTCTTCGATGTGGTTGAGGAAACCACGGAAGTGGCGCCGCATGTGGTCATGGAAATCGGGTTCGTGGAAACTCGCAACGGAAGCCAGAATGCGGAACGCGAAGGCGGCCGACCTGAGGGCGTGTTCCGCAGCGTTCGCGGTGCGAATGCCGTGTGTGATCGACTGAATGTGGCTCGTCGCGAAGCCACGTTTGACTGGTGGCGATATCGCTATCTCCAACGTCTTGGCTACGACGAACGCGACCGAGCAGAATCGGAAACGGTGTTCTTCGAGGTGGTCGATGTGCCCGGCGAGTTGCCGCACTTCACCGACACCGGCTTCCTCGTGCAGCGTCGTGCCTTCGATCCCAGCGGCTTCGTGTGTCACGACCAGCAGGGACGCGATACGCAGTCGCGCGTTCCAGTACGAGTCTTCGCCGACCGATCTGCGGCAGAAAGCCAACGAGATGAACTGATCGAAGCGGCCCATGCCGTGATGAATCCGTTTCAGGTGTTCACGCCGGTGATGGCTGGTCTTGGGGAAGTTCAGTTCGCAGCGTGGGCCGAGTGGCTTCGCCCGCCGTTGCCGTGGCCGACAAACTTTCGACCCACTTCGTGGCGTGAGTGGTGGGATCTCTGTCAGGATGACGTAACCCCCGAACAGCGAATCGCCGCGTGGAAGCTGTTTGAGGATCACCCGTTGTTTGAAGTGTTGCCCATCACCATCCGCGACGACTGACCTGGTTTTGGTGGCACAGGCCTCGGCCTATGTTGATTTCCCACAGGCCAGAGGCTGTGCCACCAAATGCGGGAATTGCACGAACCTATTTGGGCTCGTGAACCTCTCTTCACACTTCTTGCTTGAATCAAGCTGTAATCTGGCACGACTTTTGTGGTATTCCTTCTGTCGCCTGTCCTGAAGAGAGGTCGAAATGTCCGTGAATTCCGCTGAATCGCCTCGTACGCCACCGCCCAAAATCACCAGCAGCGAATGGGCTCTCATTCTGGTTCTCGTCGCGATTCACTTCACGCACATGGTTGATTTCGTCATCATCATGCCGCTTGGACAGCGGCTCATGAGCGAACTCAGCATCTCGCCCGTCGAGTTCGCTTCCATCGTCTCCGTGTACGCGGTTGCGGCTGGTGTCGCGAGCCTTATCGGAAGCCTGTTCATGGATCGCTTCGACCGTCGATCCGTGCTGCTCGCGATGTACGGCGGCTTCGCTGTGAGTACCCTGCTCTGCGGACTCGCTCCGACTTACGAATGGCTCATGGTCGCGCGAACCCTTGCGGGCATCTTCGGTGGATTGGCGGCCGTCGCGATCATGGCTGTCATCGGCGATGTGTTTGCGCCTGAGAAACGTGGACGTGCGACCGGCGCAATCACGTCGGCCTTCGCGGTCGCCAGCATCGTGGGCCTTCCGATTGGTCTCGTTCTCGCGAACGAATACGGACGCGGAGCGCCGTTCGTGGTTCTCGCGGGGTTGAGCGCAGTCGTGTGGGTAATCGCGGCGTTTCGGTTGCCACAGGTTCGCGGGCACCTCGAACACGCACGGCGCAGCGCGACATCGGAGTTTGTCGCTGTGATCGCGGAACCGAATCACCAGTGGGCGTTCGGGTTCTCGTTCTTCATGGTGCTGGGCACCTTCACCGTGGCTTCGTTCATCGCTCCTTATCTGACCGCCACAAACGGCTGGTCCGAAGCTGATCTCGCTCGGCTGTATTTCGCGGCCGGTGTCTGCACGCTCATCGGGATGAACATCGTCGGTCGAATGGCCGACCGATTCGAGCGCCTGAAGTTGTTCCGCTTCCTCGCGGGCATGACGATCGTGGCGACGCTGGTCGTGACGAACTTACCGCCGGGTCCGCTGTGGGTGGCTGCTGCGGTGATGAGCCTGTTCATGGTGTTCGCGGCTGGGCGAATGGTTCCGGCACAGGCAATGCTCCTCGGAACTGCGCAGCCCCGAAATCGCGGTGCGTTCATGAGCTTGAACACCTCCGTGCAGCATCTCGCGACGGGAATTGCTCCCATGCTCGCGGGATCACTCATCACGATCACCGACGACGGCAAAATGCTCGGCTTTCCAATCGTGGGGTACGTCGCAGTGATCCTCACGCTTTGCTCGCTGATCCTGGCAGGACGATTGCGACCGGCGAAGGCAATCATCGTGCCCGCCCAACTGGAACTGGAATTGAAGCCCAGCGCCGAGCCTGTCGCGGCGGCTTGAGCCGATCTTGACCCAATTTCGCGGCATGGTATTGACGTTCCAAATCTAGCCCGGTGCGCTACGCACTCACGGAGAACGTCATGCGCCCCGCCCTTTTCGCCGGGCTGGTTTCGCTCGTCATTCCAGCTTCGGCATTCGCGCAAACTGGACCGTATCTCGCCATTGTCGCTGATGGCGGGGCCAAACTCCGCGCCGGGCCAAGCGACAAATTCCCCGAGACTTCCTCGCCCCCCAAGGGCTTCCAACTTATCGTCGATCACGAAGTCGAGAACGGCTGGCTCGCGGTCTACGATGTGCCCGGCCAACTGCATTCGGTGAGTTGGGTGCAGAACCAGTTCGTGGACTTCAACAAAGACAAACCGATTCCGCAGATCGTGAGTGTGGAAGAGGACGGCACGACACTGCGTGCGGGCCAGATCGGGCTCGCGCAACCGCTGTCCGTTCAGAAAGTCAAGATTCCCGGTGCCACGCTCCTGACCGTGATCGGCAAGGGCGTCGAGTTCGAGGGGAAGACCTGGTACCCCGTCGTGCCGCCCGCTGGCGACTTCCGGTATGTGCCGAAGCAATCCGTGACGTTCCAGAAACCCGCGAACACGGCCTTCACCGTCCGCGATTCGATCCCTGAAAAGAGTCTGCCTCCCGCGATCGGCAGCTCTGGCGCATTGGCTCCGACAGCGTCGATCCCCGGACCGGGCGCAGCATTGTTGCCGCCCTCGAGCAGTGGCGTTGGGACCACCGTGAGCAAGCCCGCTGTGCAAAATCCGCTGTGGGCACAAGCTGAAGCCGCCGAACGCGATGGTCGTTACGACGACGCCGAGAAACTGTACTTTCAGCTTGCTCGCCAGATGAACGAACCGGGGGGCGACCACGACATCGCGAACCTGTGCTACACCCGCATTCACGCGATCCGAGAGAAGAAACGCACCGGCAACACTTCCAGCAACCCAGCACCGGCAGCGACATCAGGCGGGAACCTACCGCCAGCCGTTCCGGTCGTGCGGCCAGTGGTGGGAACGAACGAGAAACCAGCGCCCGGATTGCCGCCGGCTGATCCGAAAGACGAACGTGGGAAGTGGAACGGTCCGGGTCGCCTCGTGCGGTCGGCGCTCGCTTTGGATGGACGCCGAACCTACGCTCTGGAAACGAGTCCTGGGGTCGTGACGATGTACGTTGTGCCCGCACCGAATGTCGATCTCGAACGGTTCGTGAACAAGAAAGTGGAGATCTACGGGGCGAGCGCCACGAGGCGTGATTTGTCGAAGCCGTTCGTCACCGCGACGGCAGCAGAGCTTGCACCGTGAATCTTCCGAAGGTGCCGCGAGCCGAGCCGGACGAGCGATGGAGTTCCCGATTGCTTCCGGGGAGAACCAAGAGCGTTGTCATCTCCGTCGTTGTGCCACTCGGCTCGCGGCACCGACCAAGAGAAAAGCCCACCCGTTACAACGGGTGGGCTTCATGCGGAACCGGCTTCAATCTCTTAGTGATTGAGCATGAACTCGCTGCTGTTCAGAAGCGCCCAGAACACGTCCTGGTAGAAGGTCACGTCGCCGATATCTGCACCCGGAATGAGCGATTTCGGCGGAGCCTTTGGCCCCTTTGTTGGCCCCTTTGGTGTCGGCGGTGCGCCACCGCCAAGGTCAACCGAATCTTTACCCATGCGGACGTACTCGAGCTTTGCGACCTCTTCTTTCGATGGGTGGCGGCTAATCGTCATCAGGAAGAGTTCGTCGTAGATCGCGGCTGGGTTCGTGCCCTTCTTCTTCATCACATCTTCGACCACGCCGCCACTGCCCTTCTTGCCTGCACCAACTTCGTTGTTGATTTCGCGGCCGTTCATCATGAGCAGAGCCTGAACGACGGTGCCGTTGAAGCTAACTTCGTTGCCTTCGTCGTCGCCGAAGTTCGCGGTCAACTTTTGCGTCCAGTTGGCCTTCAGCGTCGCGTAGGTCTTGTCGTCCTTGCGGGTCTCGGCCCGAGTCGCAACGGCAAGGGCGTCGAAGAGTACTTCAGGCGACAGTGCTTTCAGTGGCATCCGAGCGAAGTATGGGTCGAACTTCTGGTCCGCGGTGCCCTTGCTGGCAACGTGGCTGAGGTTGTACGCATCGCTCGTGCAGATCCACTCGAGCAGTCGCTTCGGGTCGTAGTTGTACTTCACGAACTCGGCGGCCAAGTAGTCGAGCAGTTCCGGGTGAACGAGTTCATTGTTGCTGCTGAAGTCGTCAACCGACGGTTCTTTGTTGAGCCCACGGCCGAACAGGTGGCCCCACATCCGGTTCACGAATGCCTTGGCGAAGTTGTCGTGCTCGCTGACCCACTGCCCGAGCACCTGGCGACGGGTCTTGCCCGTGAACTTCGACGGGATTTCGCCTGCCGCGAGTTGCTTGCCCGAGAACTTGGCCCCGTCGAGGAACTGAGCAATGTCGCGAAGCATCGCAGGAGCGGTCGCAGACTTCTGACCGTCACGACGTTCGTAGCGCACCATGCCCTTGCCGAGACCGCTATCGTTGATGCCAGCCATGTTCCAGCTTGGCTCATCGCGGAGTTCGAGCTGTGCGACCGGTGCGATTTCGCCCGTCATGTTGTTCCGCATCACCGCGACGTTCGTGTTTCCGCTGCGGTCGGTCTGGCGGAAGAAGCCGTTGATCCCCCAGAAGTCCGACTGGATGTATTCCTTGTTGAATGGGTGGTTGTGACACTGCACGCACTGCGTCTTGATGCCGAGGAACAGGCGAGTCACTCGCGAAGTGATCGGCACGGCGTCGAACTTGCCGTCCTTGCCAACTTCTTCGCGTTCGCCCTTCTTGCGGGCCTCGGCATCCACAAGCGGATCACCGAGGTGACGCAGCACAAACACGACGGCGTTATTCGTCGCAGTGCGGCCGTTGGCCCCGATCACTTCTTGAACCAGAATGTTCCACGGGGTCCCCTCTGGGTACTTCTTGTTGCCGCCGAACTGGTCGGTCAGCCACACGCGGAATTGATCGCGGTATTGTGGGTGAGTGTTGCTCCGGCTGAGCATCCAGTTCGTCCACAGTTCGGCGAAGTTGGCGGCGTAGGCATCGCGGTAGTCGAGACCCTCCTTCGCCATCTTCAAGCCCGAAATCGCGGTCAACGGCTTGCCGGTTTTGTCTTTCGGGAGGTAGTGGGTGTCGTTCAGGACGCGGTGAACGAGCTTCGCGCGCTTGTTACCGGCCTTGTCCATTTCGAAATCGTAGATCTCTTCTGGGGTTGGGATGCGACCGAGAATGTCGATGAAGAGTCGACGCATGAATTCGAGGTCAGTGGCCCTGTCGGCCGCCTTCTTCACACCGATCGTTTCATACCCCTTGAGGATCAATTCGTTGATCTTCTGCGTTTGGGGCGACCCCGTTCCCATTGGGGGATCTTTGGTGTCTTGTGCTCGAGCGGGGCTGGAAGCGCCCCACAAGAGACCGGCCGCGAGCGCGGCTGTGAGGGGTAGACGAATCATCCGGTCTTCTCCCGTTGCAAGTGAGCCCCGGAGCGTCGGGGCCGGGACGGCGTGACTGTTTGGTTTGGGGGTATTTGTGTAGTTTAGACCACCACCGACAGCGCGGTCCACTAATTTTCCGGTTTGGGTGGTGACACTATCCCAACCTGTGAGACGTGCCGACTGGTTCGCGCGTTCCCAAACTCGCGCAGTTCATCCCATCAACCCCGTGAATCGTGGCTGGTTTCGCTGGAAGGAGTGCGGATGAGGGGTTTCGACCTTCGCAAAGTCGCGGAATTCATCCGCCGAGCGGACACCGAGGAATTGCTCGATCGTGTTACGATTTACCGAGATGGGATGGAACCGGCCGCTCTCGATCTGATGGAAGGCGAACTCGATCGGCGGGGCATCTCGCGGGAAGAAATCGCCGAGCATGGTGAAGCTCGCTGGGAGTCTGCGATTCGGCTCCCGGACGGAACCGCTCAGCGCTGCAATTACTGCAACCGCCCCGCCGTCATGCGACAGCGTCGCTGGCACCGAGTATTCGGACTCGTGCCGATATTCCCGCGGGTGTTCGCCTACTGCGCAACCCACGGCCCCAAAAAGACAAAGGACGACGCGAACCCGCCCGCCGATGCTGGGTCTTGAAGATGGTCTCCGTCTTCAAGTTTGAGGTGCGCCGTGTCCCGAAGTAAACAGGAAGTCCGTCGGAAATTCCGTGCGGCAGTGTTCGCCAGAGATGAGTTGACTTGCCGAGGTTGCGGTTATGCCTCGACGCCAGAACGGGTCGAGGAAGAACTCGACGCGCACCACATCACTGATCGGCACGAGATGCCAAACGGCGGGTACGTCGCGGAGAATGGGATTTCGTTGTGTGCGGCCTGCCACCAGAAAGCGGAGGCTCATCACTGTGGGGACGCCGTTCCGCCAGGATTTGCGCCTGCGGAATTGTATGCAATCATTGGATCGAGCGAAGAGACAGCGCGAGCCGCGAGTGAGGACTAGCGGCTCGCGGAAGGATCACTTCAGCAGCGACTTGGCCTGTTCTTCGGTCACTTCGCTGAAGCGAACGTTGAACTTATCGCTGAGCCACGTCTGCACGGCTGGGATGTACGGGTATTTGCCCGTCTTGATGAGGTGCAGCATGCGGAGGTCGCGGTTGGCGCGTTCTTTCCGCTTGAGGTGCCCGTTGACGGTGCGGCTCGCTGCGTGGTCGTCACGAATCTGGTCGTAACGGACGCGGGTGGACATTCTCGTGGCCATGAATCAACTCCGAAGACGCTCGAATTTCCTGAGACCTATCAAGATAGGGCGCGTGTGGTCACACGGGAAGGGCCAAGGAACACGTTTAGCGGTCGCCGCAACGCGGCGATCAGGCACGTCGCCGCGGTGCGGCGACCGCTAAACGTTCCGAACTTACTTCACCACTCGCAGGATCGGTTCCAGTGCCCAGCGGAAGGTTCCCGAGAGCTGGGCCACGAGGATACCGAGCGTCGGCACCACATATGTGAAGAACGAACCCAGGAAGCCCGCGTCGAACGAGAAGCGACCACTCGATTTCGCAATTCGCCCAATCGCCTCATCGCGGCTCATGTCGAGGAACACATACACCACACAGCCCATCCCCACGCCGACAAGCCCGAGCAGGAGCACAAGCAGCAACCGCTCCGGGTGGAACGGATACGATGTTGCCGAGATCAACAGCAGCGACGAACACACCAGTACCGCGAGCATCAAGCTGCGCAACTGAATGAAGAACTGACCCATGTAGTTCACCAACTGCGTCGCAACCAACTCCTCGGCTCGCGTCACCCACGCAGGATCCGCGTTCGCAGTGCCAACCGCAGCAGGAGCGGCTCCGAACGCCTCATCGGTCGGCAACGACTTCCACCGTGGCGAAAGTGCCGCAAGCCCCTTCGCCGTGGCGGTCGAAAGCATCTCTCGCAGCGCAATTTCGTCGGCCGGATCGCCGGCCTTGCCATGCGCAGGATTCGTGAACTCCTGCAACTTCGCCTCGGCATGATCGGCTACCGACACGAGCTCACGCATCGTTTCGGGAGCAGTCGGATCGGCCTTCGCAGCGTCAGCGAGTTGCCGAAGTTGGTGAACCGTGACCTGCAACATCAATGGCTGCGCAGATCGGCTGTAAAGGTGCTTCGTGATGACGCCCGACACGCGAGCAGGCAGCCGCGAGAAGACACGCATCAACGGCATCTGGGCGAGCGTCGAGAGCAAGCCCTTCGTCTGCCGCCACAGCATAATCATCTGGAAGATGGTCAGCGCGACGAATGCGTAAATTCCCATGAAGCCGACGGCGAACAGCATATCCCACGCGTTGCCCTCGACGGTCGGAAGCGAGTGCCGCCAGAGCGTCGAGCCAGCGACCGCCAACCCCGCGAATAGCCCGATCAACGGAAGTCTGTGGCGTTTCCAGAACCGCCCAGGCGTCATCTCCACCTTCAGGCGGCGATCCTGATCCGTGAGCGGATCGAACACCCGTTCCGCATCCGACGGGAACGGCGACGGCACCCGCGATCGGCGTGCGAGGTCTTGCCGTTCGAGTTGGAAGTACGCCCCCGCCGTGACCGCAGCACACATCAGGAACAACGGCGTCAGCGGCGACAAGCCCGACGCGAGATCGACCGCCCGCACGAAGAATAACGCACGGTGCGATCGGTCGCTGACGTTCCAGAAACGTGCGAGGAACAACGCGGTCACGGTCAGCAATCCCACGATGATGACGAGATTCGCAGCATCCCAGCGCCAGCTTCGCGAACCTGGCCCCTGAATCGGCCGCTTGAAGGAAACGCCCCGTAGAGCCGTCACCACGAACAGCGCCCACATCAACCCGGCGGTCGACAGCACTGCGATATCCTGCAGTGAACCGTAACCCGTGTGTTCGACCCTGGCCGACACGAGCGTGAGCAGCGCCACCGCGAAGAGAAGCTGTGCCCCGAGCAGCACGGTGCGGAACACGCCCACCGCCGACGCATGACCGCTCAACGAGGAGCCAACCCCCCACACGCCCTGAGCACGCCAGCACTTGAACGCGAGGAACAGCCAGAAGCCCGCTAAACCCAGCCCGACGAGATACAGCGAGCCAGGATATTCGAGGCCGTTCGGGGCCGGAGCCGTGCCGCCGCTTGGCTTCCGCAATATGTATCCGTTCGGGTCTTCGTACCCGGTGAACAACTGTAACGGCACGAACTCGCCGTTGGGTGCGATCATGCTCACCCACACCGGCGGCCGATCATTCGGCACATCCGGACCGGTCGCGAATCCCGGAGGGCCGTACTCGAGCATCTGATCGTGGAGCCCGAACGTGGCGAGCGTCGCGTTGTAGTAACCTTGGGCCGCGGCGCTGGAAACGAGCAACCGTTCCGAGGAATTCGGGTTCGACCACTTCTGCCCTGTCGGGAACAGCGGATACGTCGAGCCGACGATCACGCCCTTCATGTGGTAGAGGTAATCCGGATGCGCCAGCAACAGATCGGACTGCGTCACGAAAATATGCACGTCCGGGCAGAATTCGCGAATGAGCCGAATGAGGAATAGCTTGTCTCGCGTGTCGGTTGCCATGACGCCGACATAACGGAAGCGTTCGCGTGAGATCGTCGAGAGGATGTTCGCAAGCACCGCATTGTTTGCAGCAACGGTCGCAGCACCGCCCTGAGCGGGCACGCCCTCAGCGACGCCGCCCGCATCTTCAAAGCCGCTTGCCGCGATGGTTGCGGTCGCTGGCAAACCCGCCTGCTGATCCTGCTTGCGGAAGAGTTGTGCGTACTCCGTCTTCAACCGCGAGACGTGCAGCGGAAACCGCAAAACCGCGATATCGTCGTTGTTCCCAACACTCGCGACCGACTTGCCGAAGCCCGTGTTCGACTCCGTGAGAATCGCCACTCGACCCGGCACTCTGTCGGCAACCTTGCTGCTGATAACGTCGGTTGAACGGGCACCGTCGCGCTTCGCGAGGAAGTGCAGCACGGCGTTGAGTTGAACTCGCGACGGAATCATGGTTGCAGCCATCTCAACCCGATCGGCGCTCCATTTCTCACGGAAGAAATCCTTCACGCGCATACCCGAAGCGTTGCCGACAATGACGCGGAACCGTGCGTGCCGATGCGGACACCACCACGACCCCGAATCCGACCCGCGAAGCCAATCCTCGATCGCGAATTGCAGCGAAGTTTGCGAACCCGTGAAATACGGTCCGACGATCCGCACCGGTTCCTCGGCAGCCGCTCCCGACTGCGCGATGAGCTTCAAACAACGAGTGAACGCGAGCTTGTGAATGCCGCCGACCGGCGTTTCACCGACGAGAAACACCACGCACAACGAATTGCTCTTCACGCCACGAGCGTTGTCCTTGCCGTGTCTGAACAGCAGCACGCCCGGCGTCGTGTCGCGAAGCTGAATCGGCTCCTTACCCACCTCGGGCGGCTTCGCTTTTCGATCTGCATCCCACGGCAACCACGCACGATCAAGGACGTAGCCGTCTTTCTCCTGAACGCCGCGTTGGATGGCGTCCACGACCTGATCGAACGCATACCCGAACGGCGAATCAATCGGATCGGGCACCGTGGCGATGACGAACTCAGTTTTGTAGCCGTGAATCTCTTTGGGCAGATCGGCGGGAACCCAGTCGCCTTCGCGATTCGAGTGGAAGTCCTCAATCGGCTTCAGCAGTGGATCGTTGTTTGGAACGCGCCCACCACGGTCGGGTTGATCCTGTTTCGTGACGAGTTTGGCGTCTTTTGTTCCGCCCGTGGTGCTTGGCCCGCTGTGTGGAGCCGGCGCATTGACAGCGTACAGACCGACGATGCCGGAGAGGACGAGCCAGGGTAAGGATTGGGTCTTCGACGATCCTTCGTGCTTTTCGGGTTCGGCCATGATCGCTCGATCCGACGGGTAGAGGATGTACAAGGGCTGCACACTCTACACACAAGCGTTCGATGGCCACAACCGCGATTGACGAAGGCAGGATTCACGTTGTCGATTTGCCTGCTTCCCGGCGTTCCATCAACTCGCGGCGCATCGTAAGTTGAGTCATCACAAGACGACCCAACGCGCTCAGCGCGGAAACCTGATCCGAAGTCAACCCGCGTGCCACTCGGTCGAGCACGCACAGAGAACCCAACGCACAACCCTCCGGGTCAATCAGCGGCACACCCGCATAGAAACGAATGTTCGGTTCTTGTCGGACTGTGGGATTGTCTGCGAATAGCGGATCGGTCGCAGCGTTGCTGACAATCAGGGGGGTCGTCCCGCGGATGGTGTGCTGGCAAAACGAGATATTCCTCGCTGTCTGGGTTATCGACAAACCCACCTTCGACTTGAACCACTGGCGGTCTTCGTCGATGAGCGAGACCATCGCGATCGGAGTGCCGCAGATGTGCGCCGCAAGGAATGTGAGGTCGTCGAATGCCTGTTCCGAAGCGGTGTCGAGTACGCGATAACTTCGCAACACCGCGAGCCGCTTATCCTCGGGATCGGTTGGCGGACCCTGAAGGTGAGCGTAACCGTCGTCGAGCAATCGCACGACTTCCGCTGCTGTCTGCACGCGCTCGGCAGGGTCTTTGCGAAGTAAGCGAAGAATGAGCGATTCGAACCACGCGGGAAGATCGGCAACGTGAGCCGTCAGCGAAGGTGGTTCTTTGCTGAAATGTTGCGTGAAGCACGCAATCGCTGTTTTCCCTGTGAACGGGAGCTGGTCCGAGACCATTCGGTAAAGCGTCACGCCAAGAGAATACAGATCACTCCGAGGATCGAGCGGTTCGCCCGAGATTTGCTCGGGAGCCATGTACTCTGGCGTGCCGACTGTCTCCTGCACACCCGTGATGCCAGGCATACTCGACGATTTCGCGATGCCGAAATCCGTGATCTTCACGCGAATGGCGCAGTCGCGGTGCAATTGATGTTCGGTCCCGGAACTATTCTCCAACAGAACGTTCGCGGGCTTGATGTCGCGATGTACGATACCCTGCGAGTGCGCCGCTGCCAACCCCGCCGCGACCTGTCTCGCAATGCAAATCGCGAGCGGGATCGGAAGCCGACCGTCACGGTTGAGGCGAGTCTCAAGATCCTCTCCCGCGATGTACTCCATCACGATGTACGGAGCATCGCCTTCTTCACCGACGGAATACACCGCAGTCGCGTGATCGCTGCCAATCGTCGCCGCCGACCGTGCTTCACGAGCAAATCGACGCCGATAAACATCATTCGTCGCGAGATGAGGGAACAACAACTTCACCGCGACAAAGCGGTTCAACGGTGCGTCGAACCCTTTCAAGACTAACCCCATGCCGCCCCGACCCAGGACTCGGAGAATTTCGTAGCCTCCCAGACGTCGCGGAACTTCAAACACCTGCCGAGGTTTAGCGGGCGAAAACACCCCGGAGCCGCTCTCGAGTGGTTGAACAACCGTGTGGCCAGCCGTATCCGCGACGGGGTGTTCCGCCGTGCTCGCGGCGCTCCAGAAGTTCTCGGGCAGGTACACCCCAGGCACTTCCACGCCTGGCAAAAGAGTTGCGAGCTTTTCGCGACATTCGTGGCAATCTTCGAGATGCTTCAACAACCCCGCAGCATTCTGTGGTGGTCGTGCTCCTTCGAAGAGCATCCGCAGAGATTCAGGAGGTGGACACTGAGAGTTCATCAGCGCATTCTCGACGATCAACGTGATCCCGGCGAAGCTCGATCTGATTCGCCCATCAAATTGTACAGGAGAACGCGGCTGTGGTTCCCGGTCTTCACCGCTTACCGTCGATTCAGCACGAAGCGTCCCGAGTCTTTTCGAGAGGTGAATGTCGCGTTGAAGGAAGTGTCCGTTGCGGTGGCTGTGGTGCGGTACTCGCCGAGCAGCGGCAGGTTCTGACTGGCGCCGAGCAGCACGACACCATCGCCAGCACCTTCGACGTGGAGTTTCGTGGTGTACCAGAACGGAATGATCTTGGCGAACCGCCCGTGGAACGCGACGCGGTAGGTATTGCTGTCGATCTGTCGGAACCGGCCGTGAAGCGGGCCAGTGTGTCCATTCTTGTCGCTGATCCAGTAGCCGTCCCAGCGGCCCGCCAGCGGGGATTGTTGTGCCTGGGTTATCCCAGCAAACGCAACCGTGGCGAACATGGCGAGCAAGAGTCGAGACATGGCGAACTCCCGGAGACGGAGCAACGGTGATCTCTTCACCTCACCATTTCAGGGAGTTCTCGTCGAGTCCGGAAGGTAAGCGAACCTGCGGATTCTACGGCAAGCGTGCGAAGACTGCCGATTCTGTCGAAGAAACCGATTTTCGCCGCTTGCGGCGAAGACCAAGACCATCCCTCACTTCGCCCACATCGATTTTGGGATGCGGAACCGGAACTCGTCGTCGTACTTCGGATCGGCCCAGGTGTTATTGGGCGTCTGCTCTTCCCACACAGGCCACAGCGTCAGGAATACCTCGTCTGCTGACGCGGCCTTGGCGTCGAATGTCAGCAGATCCGTGACCTCAGGTTGAGTTGGCGTCAGCTCTTGGTCTCGTACTTGACGGCCAATGAGCTTATCGAAGCCGAACGATGTGAGGACGGGATAGCTCTCGCCTGCCTTGTTTTTCAAGGTCACGGAAACCCGGGCGAAGCCCCCATCCGAGATGAACGGCGGTTTCTTCACCTTCGCAGCAGGGTTCGCGAGTTTCGACTTTACCACGATCGAGAACACGTCATCCTTGGTTTCGGCAATTGCGTTCGGTCGCGTTGGTTGGAACGGGTTCACCTTCGCCTTGCCGACTTTCACGCTCTCGATGGCGACCGACACCGGCCCCACCGTGGCCCAGTTTCCGGGGCCGGCTTCGGTCGCGGGCGGCGGTTCGGCCCACATCGCGTGCGGGATGCGAAACTTGAACGTGCCCGGATCTTTCGGCTGGAGAAAAGTGCCGTCGGATTGCTTCACCTGGTAGTTCGCGGGCACTTCGAGAATCAGATCACCCTGCGCACCAGCAACCGTCTCGAAAGTGAGGACATCGGTTGCTTCCGGGTTCTCGGCTGTGAGAATCGCGTCATCGGTTCGGCGAGCACTGACCGCATTGAAGCCAAATCCGCCGACGGGCTTGAACTCGCGACCCGTTTCGTCACGAACTTTGAGCAAGCCGCCTCCGAGCATTGTGCCGTCGCGTTGCAGAGCGGACTGTTTCACGGGCGTACTCGTGTCGATGAGCTTGAACCGCGTCTTGATCGTCAGCACTTTCTCGTGAGACTCGCCCATCTGTCCCATCATGCCGCGCATGCGAATCGCGTCGTGTCGGACCGACTCCACTGATAACCCAACCGGCCCGAGCTGGGCGAAGCTCTCGCCACCGGCAGGTGTCGGCGCCTTCTCTCGGAAGCGACTGCAGCCCGCAGTAATGAACAGTAACCCGGCCAGTATCAAGAGAGGTACTCGCATGGCAACCTCGAATGAAAAAAACCCACGGAACGAGTCCGTGGGCTTCATCATACCTCTCAGAAATCTGGAAGTCACTCAAGCAGCAGGGTCGGCTCCCAGCCAACGCGCTCGGCGTTTGCCTTGAGCTTCTCCAGAGCGCGGTTTTGAATCTGCCGCACTCGCTCCTTGCTGATCCGGAGCAGATGACCGATTTGACGCAGGCTGTGCGTGCCGTGCCCGGTCAGACCGAATCGCAGGTCGAGTACCTTCCGCTCGCGTGGGCGAAGGTTTTCCATCAGGAAGCTCAACGCTTCTTGACGCTCGTTGTTCTCTTGCATGACCAACGTGCCGGTATCTGGCATCGCTTCGGTCAGCTTGAAATCGCTGTCGTCGTCGAGAACAGCGTTGAGACTTACGGGCGTGCGGGTGGCGGTCTGGAGGTGCGTCAGGTGTTCGAGACTGCTGCCGGTTCGGCTCGCGAGTTCTTGTGGGCTTGGCAGATGCTTGCCACCATGCGCCAGGGCTTCGGATTCCTGCTGAAGCAGACCGAGTTCCTGAAGGTGGTGCGGGCTCAGGCTCACGAGATGGCTCTGGCGTGCAACAGCGATCTGAAGCGTTTGCCGAATCCACCACGTCGCGTAGGTCGCGAGACGGGTGCCGTGCGAAACGTCAAATCGGTCGATCGCCTGCATCAGACCGCAAACGGCTTCCTGAAGAAGGTCGCTATAAGCAAGGCTGTGGTGGCGGAACCGCTTGGCAACGTGTGCCGCAAGACGGATGTTCGCGCTGGCGAGCCGGTGCTTGTAGTGAACGTAGCGATCACGAAGGCGGCGCACGGCCATCACTTCGCAGCGCTCTTCGGTGCAGTGTTCGCGGATGAACTGAGCCATCGGCCAGGGTTCGAGAGGCGGGCGGCTGGCCTGGAGTTCGCGGTTGAAGGTTCGGACCAACACTCGGACCAGCTCGCTTTTGCAGTCCCAAAAGCTGGTCAGCAACTCCCTCTCTTCTTCTGGCGTGAGCAGGTCGGACGAAAAAGTGGTCATCGACGAGTCTTCCACTTTGGCTGACTGTCCGGAACGCTTACGCCTGGCGGTTTTCATAGCGGCCTTTCTCGGGTCGCAACGAGTTTGGAATCTTGGGATGTTACCGGGCACCCGGTGGGTTCTTACACCCAATCGCGGTCTTTTAACGCAGAGGCTCCGAATCGCCGGCCACCGGAGGAGCGCGCAGCTCCCAGTGGGAAAAAAATCCCGACTCAACTGATGGTCACATCGCTCGATAGCGATCGTTGGAACGTGCTTGTGCGGGACAACCGCAGCAACATTCGGGCGATCGGTCGAGCGAGACGGTTCAGTTGAGCCGGCGGTCGGCTTGGGTCGCTCTGTCTTCGGTCATCAACGGTCGTCGGCTCTCATTAATCTGATTGCCGATCGGCGAGTCCGCTGTCCGCGATGGAGTTCTTGCTGTGAAACCCCGTTTGGGCGGGTTGGTGTCGCTTTTGTCTGTGCTTCCGTGCTGATATAATCCGTTCTGCCGCATTCCTTGCTTGTGTGGACATCCATTTTGCCACAGCATTGAACCCGAGGGGCAGCCCCCATTAGGAGTCCCGATTGTAGGCGAAGTTCCCTCGGGGATCAAGCAACAAGACCGGCAAATTCCACTTTTTTCCGGACAGTTCTCGTTCTTGTCCATACGCCAACGGAAATCGCACAGTTCAGGTGAACCGTGTCAGATTCTTGTCTCAGCACATTCAGCAGTTCACGCGGATTCGTCATATTCGGCACGATGCAGGAAACTTTCCGTATTTGTCTATCGTGAACTACACTTCCGAATTCATTCCTGTGCCGACTCGCCCAGGCACAGATGCTGCTGGTGCCACTTCACGGTGAAGTGGCATCTCTCCCCAGCGATAATTCGGGGATGTTCGGGGCGAAGACGTGGTTATGAACGTCACTCGCTATAAGTGCTCGATTCTCCTTGTTGATGACGACCCGGGTGTGCTTTCCGTTCTCTCGGCACAACTCGCCACCGATTTCGACGTGTTGACCGCAAGCACGGCATCGGAGGCACGCGGTGTGCTTGCAAAGAGATCGGTGGACATGGTTTTGTCCGATCTTTCGTTACCCGACGAATCGGGGACCGCGTTGTTGGATTGGGTTCGTCGCACTGCCCCACGCACGTTCCGCATCCTGCTTACTGGCACGGCTCGCCTGGAAGACGCGGCTGACGCTATCAACCAGACGCAGATTCACCGCATGGTGTTGAAGCCGTGGCGTGGTGAGGATCTGCTCCAGAGTCTCCGAGCAGCGAGGGGTACATTGCTCTCTGAACGCAGTAGCGAACAACTCAACGACGACCTTCGGAAGCTGAACCAGGAACTCGAACAGCGAGTGAACGATCGAACTCGCGAACTGGAAGCCGCGCTCGCACAGATTCAGCAGAAGAACACCATTCTTGAGAAGATGGCGCTCACCGACCCGTTGACCGGTCTGCCGAATCGACGAGCGATTGATCTGATCGCGAGGAAGGAACTGCTTCGCCGTGCCCGAACGCCGACCCCGCTCGCGGTGGCGATTATCGACGCCGACCACTTCAAGAACATCAACACGCAATATCTGCTTCCCGGCGGCGACCATGTTCTAATTTGGCTGGCAAGCGTTCTTCAGGGCGCGATCCGCACGGCAGACTCGCTCGGCCGGATTGGGGGCGAAGAGTTCTTGGTGGTTGCGCCGGCGACTGACATGACCGGTGCAGAGAAGCTGGCCGAACGACTTCGCACGGCTGTTGAATCGTCGAAGACCGTTTACAACGGTCACGAGATTCGCATTACGATCAGTTTGGGCTTGGCGGTCTGCGAGGCAGGCGTAAACGCGGGTTACGATGTGCTGCGAGATGTCGCTGCCGAGGCGGTGAAGGAAGCGAAGGATCTTGGCCGCAACCAAGCCGTGATTCGGCAGATCACGCTGCCCCCGACACCGTGATGAATCGTTACGCTTATGTTTGTGGTCGCGGGGGAAAATCGATTCCCCCGGAATGCGTATCGGCAGCACCAACCCGCACATCAGGGAGTTGCTGTCGGAGCCAGCCGATGAATTCGTCTGGAATTCCTGCCACATTCAACATCAATAGACGCAAGCCACGAAGCGATGGTAAGAGCGACCACCACAATCCCCGATCCAAATTGCTGTGGTTGCTGAGCCCTACAACCGTGATTGGTAGCCGGTTCCTGAGAGTGGGTCCGTGCTTCTGCCATTCGCTTGCCGAGCAGTACACCCGATACACAAATCCTCGACGCCAGCCAAGTCGATCCACCCCATCAACAGTCGTTGCTTCGAGTGGATCGCGTCCGCCGCCACGGGCCGACATCTTCACCAACTCCGGACATGCTTCTGCTGCCCACAGCATCCGGAACATCGAAAGTGGCCCCAGGAATGCTCGCTCCTTCGCTCGCAACTGATCCACTTCCAGACTCTTCCCATGCCCGTCGGCTTCGAGTTGTGCGAGTTGCACCTGAATGCGGATGAACGCCGCACGGTCGGCGTCGCCGTTCTCTTCGAGGAAGTCGGCCGCGACCAGCCGCACCGTGTCGTCGTCCGGATTGGCGACGATCGCTGCCTGGAACGCGGCCCACTCTGGAAGTTTGGTCGGCGACATCAGACGCGCTCCACGCGGTACGCGAAGGGGTAAGTGCCGTAATCGTAGGACAGGATGCCGTGGCGGGTGGTGCCTTCAAAGGTCTGGCCGTCGCCGTCGAGGATGGTGACGCGAACCAGACCACGCTCGCCTTCGCGAAGAATCCCGGCGTGAACCACCACCGTCGTGAGGCGTGAGTCGCCGGTGTAAATGTCGGTGCCCCACAAGCTGCCGTCGGTGCGGCCAACCACTTCGTACAGCAGCACTCTCCCGATATCCGCAACGGTGAACTCCGTCAGGTTGCCGGGATCGGAACGCACGCCGAGCAGATCGCCACGAAGCTGCCGAACGCGGGCACGTATCGCGAGCGCCTCGTCGAGCTTCCCCTCGCGGGTGTGGCGTTCCTGCATCGCCCGCAGCGAATCGACCAGTTCACGCACGAGCGGTGCCAACTCACGGGTGCTGCCCTGCTCGATCTCGGCGACCTCGGCATCGGCACGCTCACGAATCGCAGCACACTCGCGTTCAGCTTCGTCGCGGATTCCGCTGACTTGGCGGTCGGCACGTTCGCGAATCTCGGCGATGGAACGCTCGACGTTGGCGATCAGTTCACGGGCGTCGTCTGGGAGTTCGTCGAGGGATATCAAATCGGGATCGGCGCTCATGCTGGCTCCTCGGGGGTTGCGCCATCGTAGACTTGTCGCGGCGGCGGTTCAATGTGCGGGATCGCTTGCTGACGCAATCTGCTGGCGGGTGTAAAATGTCGGTCACCCTCTCCGGAGTCCATTCGTGAACGCGCCCACAACATTTAACGCCATCCCCGGCCAGGACGATCTCGCCGCGGTGAATCGCTCGCTCGATTTCCACCCGAGCACGACGACCGATCCGAAGGTGCTGACACGCGAGCAGATCGCGAAGTTCAATCGCGACGGCTACCTGATGCCGTTCCGCATCTTCTCCGAAGCGGAAATCTCCGAACTGCGGTCGTACTTCGATAAGTTGCTCGCGCAATACGTCGCGGAGGGAAAAGACAGCTACGCGATCAGTTCGGCCCACTTGCGGCACGGTCGCGTGTGGGACGTGCTGACGAATCCGCGTGTCGTTGCGATCATCAGCGATTTGCTGGGGCCGAGCGTGGTCGCGTGGGGTTCGCATTTCTTCTGCAAGATGCCGGGCGACGGCAAAACCGTGAGCTGGCACCAGGACGCGAGCTACTGGCCGCTGACGCCATCGAAAGCCGTCACGCTGTGGCTCGCCATCGACGACGCGGACAAGGGTAATGCGTGCATGAAATACATTCCCGGCACGCAGGTGTTAGGCCACCTGACGTACAAACTCAGCGAGACGGACGCAAGCAACGTGCTCAATCAGACGGTGCCCGAAGTAGAGAAGTACGGCGAACCGGTGTATGTCGAACTGAAGGCTGGCGAAGCGTCGATTCACTCGGATTTGCTGCTACACGGTTCTGATGCGAACACGAGTTCACGGCGTCGCTGCGGGCTGACGCTGCGATTCACACCGGGCGACGTGACTGCTTATATGGGCTGGGAAGACAAGGGCGTGATCGTGGCTGGCGAAAAGCCTGCTCGGTGGTCGAACCGACCACGCCCTGAGGAAGAGTGACGCTTGCCTCAACGCACCGTGAACTTGCGTTCCGCGGTCTGCCGCTCCTCTTTCAACAAGGGCGGCTTCGACTCATCAACCTCGAACGCCTCGCCCACACGGTTCCCGCACGAGTCCTCTAATCGCGTGTCAGCGACGAGTCGGTATTCGCCCTTCGTCCAAGGTTTCGCAGGCGCGAACGTCAGCACTCGCTCTCCGCCACCGACGGTAAGCTCCCCTGGAATGCGTTTGCCATCCGCGTCGGCGACCCAAACCACACGACCGAGCATCGCGTGATCGAGTGGCTTCGGTAACTTCACAATCAACGGCGAATCCGAACCCGATCGCGGTGCTGCCAGCGACCACGCAGCGAGATCGACCGGTTGAACGTCAGGCGGTCCCACACTGAACGTCTTCTTCACGCTGGCAAGCAGCGGCCGGCCCTCGGCGTCTTCCCACTTGTCGGAGATCGACAGCGTGTACGTGCGGCCTTGCTCCAGCACAGGGCCATCTTCTTCGCGCGGCGTCAACCCGCGTTTCACTCGCCCAGGATGAAACAAGATCGTGAGCCGGTCGCCGTCGTTCGACCACAACTCCTCAGGCAGTTCGAGGAACGGTTCCTTCACTTCGACGCCATCATCGCGGATTAGCTTCAGGTGTTTGTAGACGTCCCCGCGTTCCACCGGACCCGAGAAATGGATATAGAACCGCAGCGTGTTCACGGGCAGCCGATTCGCGGACGGATACACGGCACTGATCGCCACACGCGGACCAGCAGGCGGCTTCGCCACGCTCACCTTCGCGAGCATCGGCGGTCCTTTAGGTAGATCGTGCAGCACCGCGACGTATTCGCGACCGGCGACGAGCGGAAACTGTGGCTCAAACAGAATGCCGGTGTCGGTGAGCGTGTATGTACCAGCCATCGGAGGACGAGCGAGTAGTTCCTCGTTCGTCCCGCCTGCGACGACCACACGAAAGATCGGTGCCCATTCCTTCGCAGTGAGTTTGGCAAGTTTCAGGCGAGCGAGCAGTTCTTTCGGCAAGTCTCGCACTTCGACGTTCGGCGATTCGCCAGGCTTCGCGGTGGTGAGACCAACCGAGGGGCGTTCGTCGGCGCGTCCTGCGGGGCACAGCGCTGCGAGCAGAAAAAGACAAAGCGTGTGGCGCATGGCGTTCTCCGAAATGGCGAGCGAGAAACGACCGAGCCCGAGCGCCGGCGAGGTCTCCCTCGCTGGCGCTCGGGCTCGGATTCCAGCCTTTGAAAATCACGGCAGCGGAACGGTCTTCAGATCGAAGCCCGACGCGGTCTTCACGAGCAGAATCGCCCGCGTGTCATCGAACTTGTCGAGTTGCAGCACGTCCTTCAACTCGGTGATCGATTCGTACTTCGGACCAGCAAGGCCAGAGACTTTCGCAGAGATCGCAGCAGCCGTCGCGAAATCAGCCGTCGGAATCTTGATGACGCCGTGCTTGCTGTTCGCCGACAGCAGGTAATCCTTGCCGTCCTTCGTGTACGCGATCATGTCGAGCGGTTGGTTCATGTTGCCGAGTTCGGCAATCGTCGTGCCCTTCACCTTGGCGCCGGACTTCAACTCACTCACAGGAATCTTCACCAGCGGGGTGCAGGTGTACGACGCCATGATGTTGTCTTCCTTGCCGATCTTGTACGGGATGAACGTGCGGATCGGCGAGCGGGTTTCGACAGCACCGTGAGCGCCGTGGTAAATCTCGATTGAGGTGCCCTTATCGGCTTCCTTGAACGGATACGCAACTGCTCGCAGGGTGCTTGCGAATTCTTCGCTCGACAGCCCCGCGATGTACAACTTGCCATCGAGGAACGCCATGCTTGTGATGGTGTCGGCTCGCGTGGTGCGGCCCTTGGGGTCCTTCGGATCGAACGGGTTCGGCAGCGTCACCTTCGAAAACATCACGTCTTTCAACGCCAGCGGTTCGGCGGTGCCTTCACGTGTGACCTTGACGATTGCCGGCGTGCCTGCACCCGTGCCGCGTGTAACGGCGAGGTACACATTTCCAGAAGCTGGGTTCACCTTCACGTCGGTGATCTTCACTTCCTTTTCGGTCACGCCAAGAGCGGCCGCGACTTTGCCGTCAATCTTCTCGACGTTCACGGGCTTGTCGCCACCAGCTTTGGCATCGCCTGTGTCGATCGCGAAGACGGTCGCGCCAGCGGGGTCGCCGACAAAGAGAATGCCCTTGGGTCCGAAGGCGAGGGCCGTTGCGGACTTCAGTTCCGGAGTTCCTTTGGTCAGCCCACCCTCGGCTCGGCCGACGGATGTGGCAACCAGCACCGCGGCAATAGCCAGCAGTTTGGTACGCATTGAGTGTTCCTCAGTGAAGCGAATTTCGAGACAGCTTTCCGGGATTGGAGCGAGTCACCCGGAAGGTGCATCATCGTGTGCCGCGACGGAACTGCCAAGGAGAAATTGATGAGAGACGCCACGGGAACCGTGCGAAGCCGCAAGCGGCCGGCCGCTTGCGGCTTCGCATCCCTACTCCCACCACACTCGTCGGGCTATAACGAAGCGCCGTCGGCGGCCTTCCCAGCCGCCTCACCTCGGAGGAATCCCATGACCACGCGACTTCCCGCCTTCACGGCTGGGGCCGCCCTGCTGGGCCTGTTCATGTTCACCGACTCCGCCCCCGCTGACGAGGGTATGTGGTTGTTCAACAACCTCCCCCACGCACAGCTCAAGAAACACAACTTTGAGCCGGACGTTAAATGGCTCGATCACGTCAGGCTATCGAGCGTCCGATTCAACTCTGGCGGTTCCGGCAGTTTCGTCTCGCCCGACGGTCTCGTGATGACCAACCACCACGTCGGCGCTGGCGACCTTGAGAAAGTTTCAACGCCCGAGAAGAACTATCTGCGCGACGGCTTCATGGCGAAGAACCGCAAGGAAGAGATTCCCTGCAAGGGACTGGAATTGAACGTCCTCATCGGGATCAAGGTGGTGACTGACGAGATCGAAAAGGCTGTGCCTGCAGGCACGCCCGCAGCCGACGCCGTGAAAGCCCGCCAGAAGAAGATCGCCGAAATCGAGAAGGCGGCGGCCGACCCCGAAAAGAACATCCGAGCCGATGTGGTCACGCTGTTCGCTGGTGGCCAGTACCACCTGTACACATTCAAGAAGTACACCGATATCCGCATCGTGTTCGCTCCCGAAAAGCAAATCGCCTTCTTCGGTGGCGATGCCGACAACTTCGAGTATCCGCGTTACGACCTCGATATGTGCTTCTTCCGCGTCTACGAGAAAGGCGAGCCGATCAAGTGCGAACACTACCTGACGTGGAGCCCCAACGGCTCGAAGGCCGGCGATCTCGTGTTCGTCTCCGGACACCCCGGCCGCACGACTCGCGCGAATACGGTCGATGAACTCAAGTATCTTCGTGACACGGGCTACCCGTATCTGCTGAACCGACTGAACCGTCTCGAAGTGCTGCTGAACTCGTGGGGCGTTCGCAGCGAGCAGAATATGCAGCGAGCGGAAGAGGAGCTGTTCAGCATCCAGAACAGCCGAAAGGCTCGCATCGGCGGTCTCGCGGGGTTGATGGACCCTGCACTTCTGGGGCGCAAGATCGCCGACCAGAAGCGTCTCGAAGCGTACATCGCAAAGGCCGAGACGCCGGAAACCAAGGCGGCGGCCGGAGCCATCGAGACGATCGGCAAGGCCGAGAAAGTTCGTGCCGAACTCATCAAGGAGATGACCGTTCTTGAGAACGGTAGCGGGTTCAACTCGCACTCCTTCGGCATCGCCCGCACATTGGCTCGCGCTGCCGAAGAGCTGCCGAAGCCAAACGGCGAACGACTCCGCGAATTCGGCGAAGCTCGCATTCCTTCGTTGAAGCAGCAACTGCTCTCCGATGAGCCGATCTTCGAGGATCTCGAAATCCTGAAGCTCGCTGATGGGCTTCAGTTCCTTGCCATCACGCTCGGACCGGACAGCGACCTCGTGAAGAAAGTGCTTGCTGGCAAGTCGCCACGGGAACGGGCCTACGAACTCATCAGCGGCACGAAGGTCCGCGACCCGAAGTTCCGTGAAAAGCTGTTCGATGCGATCACAGCCGCAGCGAAAGACGGAAAACCAGTCGATCCGGCCGTTCTGAAAGACCCCATGATTGAACTCGCACAACTCGTCGATCCCGCTTCGCGGGCTCTGCGGAAGCGCTTCGAGAACGAGGTCGATGAGCCGAAGCGTCAGGCGCACTCGGCGCTGGCGAAGGCGAAGTTCGCAATGGATGGCGACAAGGTTTACCCGGATGCGACGTTTACGCTGCGGCTCGCGTTCGGCACCGTAAAGGGCTACAAGGAAGACGGCAAGGAAGTGCCGCCGTACACAACCTTCGACGGGCTTTACAAGCGCAGCGCCGAGCAGGGCAACAAGGGTGCGTTCGAGTTGCCGAAGCGATGGGTGGAGCGAAAGAGCAAACTCGACCTCGCGACGCCTTTCAACTTCGTCTGCACGGCCGACATCATCGGCGGCAACTCCGGCAGCCCGGTTGTGAACCGCGAGGGTCAGGTGGTCGGTCTGATCTTCGACGGGAACATTCAGTCGCTGGTGCTCGACTTCATCTACGACTCGGAAACGGCCCGTGCGGTGTCGGTTGATAGCCGTGCGATTATCGAGTCGCTGCGGAAGGTTTACGACGCGAACGATTTGGCAGATGAACTGACCGGAAAGAAGAAGTAGTATCGACGGGGTTCCCAGCGCGGTTGCTGGGAACCTTCTTCGAGGCTCGCTCGATGCCAATCACTTTCGCATGCGGTTGCGGACAACCCCTCTTTGTTGCTGATAAGTACGCGGGAATGGCCGTCGAGTGCCCGACCTGCGGGAAGACACCAACCGCTCCGTATCTTCTGCCACCAAGTTCAGCCCCAGCGCCGATCCCTACCGCGAAGCCCTGGAAGAAGGGAGCCGCTGCCGAGGAGCCGGAACCAGCCCCGATGCATGACCCGAACTCACCGTTCGGGTTTAGCGATCCGGGCGAAGTGGCTCGCGAACGGAATCGAAAAGCTCAGGAACGCGAGCATCCCACCGAGAAGTCTCAAAGTTTGGAAGGCGGGCTTCTGAACGGCGGCGTGGCTGGAGGAGCCATCGCCATGCTGATCGCCGTCGTGTGGTTTGTCGTCGGGTTGATGGCCGACGTCATCTTCTTTTACCCACCGGTTCTGTTCATCATTGGGCTTGTTTCGTTCTTCAAAGGGCTTGCGGAGGGGCCGAAAGAACGTTGAGTGCGGCTGTGAAACAGCTCGATTTTGGCGAAAAATCCGCTCACCGGAACCCGATTGGCGACAATCGGTTGTGCAAATTCCCGAACGAGTCCAAAAATGAGCTGCGCAGACGTGAGATAAAATAGTTCTCAGCCGGCGACGTCCGTTGCTCGGCTGGAGAATCACACATGCCTGCGCCCACGACCCCTTCTCGCGAATCGACGGAACCCCCAAGTAGTAGTTCGGAGCCTCCCAGTAGTAGCTCCGAACCTCCAAGTAGTCGGCCCAACCCGACGCCCGACACGCCTCCGACGCCCTTCCGCGCCGCGTGGCCATGGGTGCTTTGCGTCGTCGGGTTGGACTACCTCAGCACGCTGGCGTATCAGCCGTCGATCGCGTTCAGCGCCGCCGGCAAGCTCGCCCCCCTCGTGACCATTCTCGTCGCAGCGGTCACAGTCTTCCTCGCGTTGCCGATCTACTGGTACATCGCGGGCCGTTCGCCAAAGGGCGGCGGTTCAACCGCTCTGCTCGAACGAGTCGTTCCGGGCTGGTTCGGCAAACTGCTCTTGCTCGTCTTGCTGTCCTTCGGTGCGGTTGACCTCGTGTTCACCCGCACGTTCTCGGCGGCGACCGCTGCCGAACACATCACGCACAGCCCCGATCCCGGCTGGCAACGGGCTCTCGATTCCGCCCACCGCAGTGGCGAAGGGTTGCGTCAGCAACTCCCGCAGTGGATGCGGAATCTGAGCGACGGAGCCTGGAATCGGCAAACCGTCGTGACGCTGATCGTACTGATTATCGGCACAGTTGTCGGTGTCGTGTTCTTCAAGGGCTACACACGAAACTTCGTCAGGCTCGCTGTGCTGACGGTGTTCGTGTACCTCGGCATGACGCTGTTCATCATCGGCAGCGGGGCCGTGTATCTCATCGAGCATCCGCAACTCGTCGATGCGTGGTGGGCTGACGTGTGGGCCGGCAACTGGAAGCCTGGAATGGAAGCGAAGCCCGTCGCGGGTTGGGGTGCGATGCTGGGGCATTGCCTGCCGCTGTTCCCGGCGCTGGCCCTCGGGTTGAGCGGCTTCGAGCTCGCACTGATGGCGATGCCGTTAGTTCGTGGCAAGCCAGAGGATGACCCCGAGAAACCGCGAGGCCAGATCCGTAACACACGCATCGTGCTGACGATGGCGGCGCTCACGATGTCGGCGTATCTGCTCGGTTCAACGCTCGTGACGACGGTGCTAATTCCGCCGAGTGCCCTTTCCACGGGTGGACAGGCGAAATATCGGGCTCTCGCGTATCTCGCGCACGGCGGCAAGCTCTCTCACGGCGAACCCGGCACCGTCCTTGGCGACACATTCGGAATCACGTTCGGAGCAATCTACGACGTCAGCACTGTGGCGATTCTCGCCCTCGCTGGGTTGAGCTTCGCCATGACGCTTTCACTGTGGATTCCGCCGTATCTCGCACGGCTCGGAATGGAGTTCCACTGGTCGGTGAGGTTCGGCTTCCTCGTGTATCTGTTCACCGCGTTGAAGTTCGCCGTGACCGCCTATTACGGGGCCGATGTGGACGCTCACCGTGCGGCGTATCTTACCGGCATGTTGGCGGTGTTCGGCTTCGGTGCGTTCGCCGCTGCGGTGGACGTGTGGCAGAAGCGTGCCCGATTTGGCTGGCGGAAAGCGTTCCGTGTGCCGCCGTTGTTCATCCTGGCGCTGGTGGTGTTCGCGTTGAGTTTGACTTGGGTCATCTATCAACGGCCCATCGGGGCAGCATTCGCGGGCGGCTTTATCCTCGTCACGGTGGTTGTGTCGATCATGAGCCGAACGTGGCGTTCGACGGAGCTGCGATTCGACGGGTTCGTGTTTGCCGACAAGGTGACCGAACACGAGTGGGCACGGCTGAAGGCATCCGACTATCCGATGCTGATTCCCATTCGGCCTGGGCAGACCGATCTGAAGCAGAAGGAGATCGAAGCCCGAACACGCCACCGCATTCCAGGCACAACGCCGATCATGCTGATTCAGGCCGAGATCGCGGACCCGAGCGAGTTTCACCAGAAGCCGTTGGTGCGGATCGCACGCGAGAATGGCCGAGTGGTGATTCACATTACGCGGTGCTGCTCGGTGCCGCACGCCCTGGCCGCTGCCGCTCTGGAGATCGGTTCGGCGGGTGCGGTGCCGGAGGTTCACTTTGGATGGTCGGCCGAGAATCCGGTGACGGCGAACTTGCACTTCGTGATGTTTGGAAGCGGGAATGTGCCGTGGATGGTGTACACGCTGATTCGCCGCGCGAATGTGGCAGAAGAGCGCAAACCGCGAGTGTCGGTTGCATAACGCAGGTGTGTAACGGTCGCCCAACTGAATAAGAACTCGGCAAGCCGCGTTCTCATCAGTTGGGGCGACTAACGGAGCCTGCGCAGTCCCCGCCCAGGCTCCGCCGCTACACATTCTCCAAACAATCTCAGTTCTGCACGTCGGGCACGACCGCTGGTGCGGCCGGCTTCGTGGTCAACTCCTTCGCCTTGGCCACGAGTTTCAGGAACTCCTTACGATGGCCGTTTGGGTCAGCGCCGACGCAACCCTGCGCTTCTTCCAAGACGCCTGCGTAGGTCATCGCACCGCGGAACTGCGAGTCTCGCAGGATCATCCCGAACGACGCAGCCGCCGCTGCGAAACGGAAGTCTTCACTCAGATCGAGACCGAGTGCCTTGCCTGGCAGCACCTTCGCCAGTTCCTTGCTCACGTCGGCGTCGGGTTGCTTGTAACGCATCTTCACGGTGAGCCATTCGTCGGCAGCGTTCGGGTCGAGCTTCGTGGGAATCGTGTACTTCGACTTGTCCACACCCGGCAGGTCAATCGCCACGCCAACCGGAACGATCTCGTAAAAGACCGTGACCTGATGCCCGCTGCCCATGTCGCCAGCATCCTTCGCGTCGTTCTTGAAGTCCTCGGCCTTGAGCAAGCGGTTTTCGTAACCGACCAGCCGATATGCAGCCACGCGAGCGGGGTTGAAATCGACCTGGAACTTCACATCCTTCGCCACGCACGCTAACGCCCCGCCTTGCTCAACGAACACCTTCTTTGCTTCGTCGAGCGTGTCGATGTATGCGTGGTGACCGTTGCCGTGGTTCGCGAGATCTTTCAGCACGTCGTCCTTGTAGTTACCCATGCCGAAGCCGAGGATCGTCAGGAAAACCTTGCTGCGGCGTTGTTCCTCGATCATGCGAACGAGATCCCCGCGATTCGTGACGCCAACGTTGAAGTCGCCATCGGTGCAGAGAATCACGCGGTTCACGCCGCCTTCGATGAACGTATCGCGGGCCAACTGATACGCCTTCGTGATACCACCTTCGCCGTTCGTGCCGCCCTCGGCTCGCAAGCCCGTCGCCACTTCCTTGATGACATCCTTCTGCGAACCCTTTGTTGGCCCGAGTGCGACACGGCTATCGCCCGCGTAGGTTACGATGCTGACGCGATCCTTCTCGCCGAGTTGATCGACGAGCAACGCAAGCGCCTGCTTCACGAGTGGCAACCGGTTCGGGGAGGACATGGAGCCTGATGTGTCGATGAGGAACACGAGGTTTCGCGGCGGCATCTTCGCTGCTTCGATCTGCGACGCTTGCACTCCAACGCGGACGAGATGGTGCTTGCGATTCCACGGGCACGGCCCCATTTCGAGGTTGAACTCGATGGGATCGTCGCCCTTCGGCGTGGCGTACTTGTAGGGGAAGTAGTTCACGAACTCCGCGAGAAACACCGCATCTTTCGGCGGCAGCGTTCCTTGATTCAGCATGCGTCGCACGTTCGAGTACGAAGCCGTGTTCACGTCCGCGGAGAACGTCGATAGCGCCGCAACGAGTGGCGAACTGAACTCGTTCTCGCGATACATGCCGTACTTCTCGGCGTTGGCCCCGTCGTGTCCGTCTTGTGGAACGAACTTCGCACCTGCGCCACCGGGCTTCACTCGCGGGCCGTCGTTTCCACCACCCTGGCGAAGCAGTTGCGATTTTGTCACACCCGAGCGACCGGGGAACGATGCGAACCGCTGCCCATTGCTGCCACCTGTGCCGCCAATGGCTTCCCCCGTGGTGGGTCCGTTGCTGACAGGGTTGTTGTTCACTCCCGGAGGTGCCAGCGAGGTCGTGTCGGTGCTTGGGGCGTTCGGTTGTCCGAGATTGTCCACGGTGACAGCCGCGTCCACTTTTTGCTTCTCGATCCTCTCGATTTCTGGCAGGGCAGGCTCCAACTCAATTTCGAGTTCGCGACAGTCCAAGTCTTGGTCTTCGGTCGGTGTTTTGGTAGCGACCGCAACTTCGCCCTGTGCATCTGGTGGCGCGGGTTTTGGGGCACAACCAACGAGAATGCCGAGCAGAGCGGCCGTGATGAGGCCGCACGCAAACGTGCGTGACATGAAATCGACTCCTGGAAAGAATCCAACTCCCCGAATGGGGGAATGATTGGTGCAAGGTCCGCGACCGCGAGCAATCGCCGGCGACCGGTCCCACGCTTTCCGACGCACGAACCCCCAACTTGGTTCCATCGAACGGAGAAGAATTAGCCACGGATGAACACAGATGAAACACGGATAAGACTGAAGAGATTGAACCACAGAGGCACAGTGCCTCTGTGGTTCGCTCATTGCTTTTGTCTTCATCCGTGTTTCATCTGTGTTCATCCGTGGCTCGTCTTCGCTATTCGGGTATCATGATGCTTGCTGGTTCGCCCAACGGCCCAGCCCGACCCACCTGCCGGGAGTGATCGAAATGCTCCGCACATCCCTTGCGTTAATTCTGCTCACAGCCACGGTTGCCACTGCCGAGAAACCAGGCCCGTTCTACCCGCCGTTGCCGAAAGCGATCACCAGCTTCGGTGCGGTCGAGTCCGACGGCTTCATCTACGTCTATGGTGGTCACGCGGGCAAAGCGCACGGCTACTCCAACGAAACGAGCCTCGGCACATTCATGCGGTTGCCCACAGGCGGTGGCACCAAGTGGGAAGAACTCGCTGGCGGTCCGGGGTTGATCGGCCTGAACCTCGCGGCAACTGGCGGCAAGGTTTATCGTGTCGGCGGGATGGAAGCGAAGAACAAGGCCAGCGAGAAAGCCGACCTCAGTTCGGTTGCTGACGTGGCGGTATTCGACCCGAAGTCGGGCAAGTGGTCGCCGTATGTGCCGCTTCCAGCGGGCCGGTCTTCGCACGATGTCGTTGCGGTCGGTAGCAAGTTGGTCGTCGTCGGCGGTTGGCAGATGAAGTCG